>NZ_JBVHUL010000003.1:518432-596346 GCF_055565395.1 Amycolatopsis sp. NPDC028719 | reverse complement strand
CCGCCCGCCCCCCCCTTTCGCCTTCCCACTGCCTTTCCCCTCTCTAGTACATGGAATGGCCCCTCGCGGACTCTGACCCCCAGGACCGATCCCTCCACTCCCCCGGCACCGGCCCTGAACGTGCCGAAGGGGCGGTCCCGACTTCGGGACCGCCCCCCTTGCGTGCGGTCAGGAGCGGCGTGCGATGACGTAGTGGGTCGGCAGGTTCAGGCCCGCGCCGTCCGCCAGGGTCTCCGTCGTGCGCAGCAGGAGCTCGCCGCCGTCCAGGATGGTGAAGCCGCCCACCTCGTACACCGTCTCCAGTTCCGCCTCGCCCGCCGCCGGCTGGAGGCCGATGCCGAAATAGATCGACACGCGCTCCAGCTTGGGCAGGTCGTTGGCCGGATCCGCGATCAGCTGCTGCATGTACGTGTAGCTCGCCGGCGTCAGCTCCTGGTTGAACACGCAC
Source organism: Amycolatopsis sp. NPDC028719 (assembly GCF_055565395.1). Lineage (NCBI taxonomy): Bacteria > Bacillati > Actinomycetota > Actinomycetes > Pseudonocardiales > Pseudonocardiaceae > Amycolatopsis > Amycolatopsis sp. NPDC028719. The sequence continues at coordinate 595,898 of NZ_JBVHUL010000003.1, read as the reverse complement.
CCGCGGTCCCCGGCCAGCACGGCCAGGTTCCGCGTGCACGCCACCCGCTTCTCGACCGGCAGCTGGTGGATCACGCCGGACAGGTAGACGTTCACGTCGCCGTACCGCTCGCGGAACGCCGCCACCGCCGCGTCGTCGAGCACGTCGAGCAGCTCGTAGGACGCGTTGTCCGCGGCGTTCTCCACCCGCGCGCGGTGCAGGGCCGCTTCCGCGATGTCGACGCCGACGACCCGGTCGTACAGCCCGGCCAGGTATTTCGTCTGGGTCCCGTTGCCGCAGCCCAGGTCGACCAGCGGGAGCGCCGGGTCGAAGTGCGCCTTGAACAGCTCCGCGTGCGCGGCCGCGCCGTCGGCGGGCTCGCAGTCCCAGAAGGCCGCGCCCGTCCGGTCCGGGAGGTCCGTCCAGTAGGCCTCCCAGATCTGCCCGTCCTTGTTCGCCATCGTCGGCTTCTCCCGCCGGGTCAGTTCTTCGGCCACGGGATTTCCGGGGCCGCGTAGTACTTCACGCCGAGCGCCCGCCAGCGCGGGCCCTGCGCGGCCAGCCGGGACGCGAACGACGTCCAGTCGTGGCTCGCCTGCGGCGACCAGCCGATCTCGGCGATCGCCGGCAGCCGGGGGAAGGCCAGGTAGCGGACGTCGTCGAAGCTGCGCACGGTATCCGTCCACAAGGGAGCCTCGACGCCGTCGATGTTCGAGTTCAGCGCGCCGGGCACCACCGCGGTCGGGTCCCAGCCGTACGCGGCCTGGACGCTGATGTCGCCCGCCCACTCGAGGCCGATGTCGGCCGGGACGCCGGGGACGTACTTCATGTCGAGGTAGGTGTAGACGCACGGCGCCATGATCAGCTTCGCGCCCTTTTGGCTGGCTTCGCCGACCTCGTTCTGGGTGCCGTCGTAGATCCAGAACTCGCCGGTCGCGCCCTGCGGCGGCGTCGCGGTGAGCATCTCCGCCCAGCCCAGCAGCTTCTTGCCGGCCTTGGCCACCATCGGCGCGATCTTCGCCATGAACGCCGTGTACTGCGCGTCGTCGAGGTCCTGGATCTCGTCGCCGCCGACGTCGAGGTAGCCGCCCGGGGTCAGCGCCGCGAGCTGGCCGAGCACGTCACCGATGAACTTGTACGTGATCGGCTTGTCGACGCACAGGTCCGACCGCGGCGCGGGCGTGAGGCCGGTGTAGACCGGCCCGGCGACGCCGTCGCAGTTGAGCTCGGCGTACGACGACAGCGCCGCGCCGAAGTGCGACGGCATGTCGATCTCCGGCACGACCGTGATGTGCCTGCTCTGCGCGTAGGCGACGATGTCGCGGTACTGGGCCTGGGTGTAGAAACCGCCGGCCCCGCCGCCGGAGCCGGTGCTCGCGCCCTTGGCGGTCAGGTTCGGCCAGCCGGTGATCTGCAGCCGCCAGCCCTGGTCGTCGGTGAGGTGCAGGTGCAGGTTGTTGACCTTGTACAGCGCGATGTCGTCGAGGTACTTCTTCACGTCGGCCACCGGCAGGAAGTGCCGCGCCACGTCGAGCATCGCGCCGCGGTAGGGGTACCGCGGGTAGTCGAGGATGTGGCCGCCGGGCACCGTGAGCGTCCCGCTGAGCGAGGCGGGCAGGAGCTGGCGCAGCGTCTGCACGCCGTTGAACAGCCCCGCGGGCTTCGCGGCCCGGATGGTCACCCCGGACGCCGTGCTGTCGAGCGTGTAGCCCTCGGCCCCGACCCGGGGGTCGGCGCCGCCGAGCAGCAGCGAGATCCCGGGCAGCGCCTTCGGGACGCCGGGGAGGGCGGGAGCGGGGATGACGGGGACCCGGAACCGGGTCGCCGGGCGAAGCAGCCCGGCGAGGTAGTCGCCGACCTGGCGGGCGTCGGTGCCCCCGGAGGTGAACACCACCGTCGCCGGGTTGAGCAGGTAGCGGACGGCCGGGTCCGGCGTCACCGACACCGGGGCCGGCACGACCTGCTGGAGGGTGGATGCGGCCGGAACCGCCTGCGGTGCGGCGCCGGCGGGCACCGCGGGGGCGAGCAGGCCGAGGAGGGAGAGGAACAGCGCCCCACGCCTGACACTTCGAGCGGTCATGAGCCGTCCATTGCGGATAGTGGTGACGGGAAAAGAGAGTGGCCTCTTTCTCTTAACGGCCGGACCGGGGGCGAGTCCACCCGATCGGCCGACGTCTGGGGAGACTGCTAAGCCCCGTTGCTCCGCATGCCGGAACAACTAAGGTTGTGAGCCGACAACCTTCCGTCACCGGCTGTCAACCTTTGGCCGTTTTTCGGCCGGGGTCCGGTCCGCGAAGATCGGGTGACACGCCACGGAGCGCGTCCGCCAGGGGGAGAACCCGGCCGGACGCGGGGATCCCGGCTCGTACCGACGAACGACTCAGAAACGGGTGACCGACATGACCGAGACGCCGACCGCCGTCCACTACCGCGCCTACCTGCTGGCCTACGACCTGGAGAAGGAAGACCTCTACGACCGCACCCGCACCGCGTTCCTGACCCGCGCCGGCGTGCTCACCGAGCTGGCGCTGCGCGGCAACGTCGCCGACGAGGACGGGGACGCCGTGCTGGTCAAGCCGGACCCGACCGGCGACCCGGTGCTCGACCGCGTGCTGGCGCAGATCGGCAACGAGAAGCGCAGCTGGAAGTCGTGGCTGCGGCACGACTACAAGGAGACCCTCGACGCGATCGAGGAGCAGCTCGTGGCGCAGAAGCTGCTGACGGTCCAGGAGAAGAAGGTCCTGGGCGTCGTGCCGAAGACCCACGTGACGGCCACCGACCCCGCGCTGGCCAAGGCGCTGCAGGAGCACGCCGTCGAGGTGCTGCACGGTTCGACCCCGGCTTCCCAGGTCGGTGCGGACGACGCCGCGCTCGTCGCGCTCGCCGCCGCCGGGACGGTGCCGAGCGTCGTCACGCGCAAGGAGAGCAAGGGCGAGTACAAGGACCGCATCGAGGAGCTGACCGACCGCGTCGGCGAGGTGGCGCCGGGGCTGGAGAAGGCCCTGCGCGGCATCCGGCTGACGATGATCGCCGCCCAGGGTGGCCTCGGCTTCAGCGGCTGACGCACTCCGCGCGCGAAAGGACCCGGTGGCCGCGCGGCCACCGGGTCCTTTCGCTTGCACCCTGGGAGCGGGTGGAGTCAGCCGAGCGCGGGCATCACCTTGTCCGCGAACAGGTTCAGCGTGCGGGACATCGTCTCGTACGACTGGCCGCCGAAGTCGAGGTTCCACAGGATCACGTCCGGGCCCAGCACGTCGCGGACCTCTTCGATCCGGCCCAGCACCGTGTCGGGCGAGCCGACGACGGCCTTGGCCTCCAGCCCGTCGGTCTCCAGGTCGAAGCTGGCCATCTGCCGTGCCATCGCCGTGTAGCCCTCGTACGCGGGCGACTCGACGTTGTGCCAGGACAGGATCGCCTCCTTGAAGGCGTTGAACGACTTCACCATGAACGGCACGGCCAGGTCGCGGGCCTCTTCGTCGGTGTCGGCGATCAGCAGCGGGATGCTCACCGCGAACTTCGGCTTGCGGCCGGAGTCGCCGTGCTCCTCCATGAACGCGCTGCGGTACAGCTCGACGTATTCGCGCTTGCGGGCCATCTCGTTCAGCTGGGTCGAGCTGATGAGCAGGTTGAAGCCCTTGCGGCCGGTCCAGTCGAAGCTCGCCGGGGTCGCCAGCGCGGCCACCCACACCGGCGGGCCGGGCTGCTGCACCGGCGCCGGCAGCGAGTTCGCGTTCTCGTACTTGAAGAACGGCGTGTCCTCGGTGACGTCCTTTTCGTTCCACAGCCGCACGACCGCCTCGATGGTCGACAGGAACCGCTCGCGGCTGGTGTCCATGTCGACGCCGAAGGCCTCGAACTCGTAGGGCAGGAAGGCCCGCGCGAACCCGACGTCCAGGCGGCCGCCGCTCATCACGTCGACCTGCGCGGCGTGCGCGGCGATCTGGATGGGGTGGTGGAACGAGGCCTGGATGCCGCCGGTCATCAGGCGGATCGACTGCGTGCGCGCGGCCACGGCCGACAGGAAGGCCAGCGGGCTGGGAGAATATCCGCCGTAGGAGCGCAGGTAGTGCTCGGTCATCTTGACGTAGTTCAGGCCGAGCTGATCGGCGAGCACACTGACCTGCAGCACATCCTGGAAGTACTGCGAGGCGGTCGTGGTCTCCGGGTCGCAGTCCGGCAACAGCGAGACGCCATACTCCACGTTCTGATACCTCCGGCGAATAGGGTGACGAGCCTGGATGGGCCGGCTGCCAGCTTTTTCCCCTTGCCTCGCCCGCGACAGCCGCCCTACCAGGCCAACCCTGGGGGAACTCTTAAGGAGTCCCGCGCCCGGAGCTGAGGTTTTGCCTAGAGACCCCATGCTAGCCCGGTTCCGCGCCTGAAGGCGTGCGTAGCGTCGCGGCAGCCGCTTCGCAACCGTTCGTCAGGAGAATTCGGTGACTCTGGGATATCTGTTCGGCGCGAACATCTCCGATCCCGACCCGGAACACGGCGCGAAGCTCTACGAGGCGTACCCGGCCATGCGCCGCTCCTACGAGCAGGTGCGCGACTGGACCGGCATCGAACCGCGCGCCCTGCTGCGCGGCGAGTTCGAGCCCCGGGGCGACCACGACCGCTTCAGCCTCGCCGGCATCCGGCTGGCCGCGCTGGCGTTCGGCATCCACGACGTGCTCGCCGAGTCCGACATCCACCCGGGCGTCGCCGGCGGCATCAGCCTCGGCGGCCTGATCGCGAGCGCGATCGCGGGCGCGGTGGACCGCCGCACCCTGTTCGACCTGCTGGTGCGCGAGGCCAAGACGCCGGTTCCCGACCCGGCGCCGCCGGCGCAGGGCGCGGCCATCGCCTTCCTCCCGGTGACCGAGGACCCGACGTTCTACTACGGCGAGCGGCGGCCCGGGGTGTACCTCGGCGGCGACTTCGGCGTGCTCGCGAACGGCACCGCCCGGCTGCTCATGCTCAGCGGCACCGCCGAGGCCCTGGACAAGCTCGTCGCGCAGAGCCCGCCCGGCATGATCAGCGTCATCGACGGCCAGCCGTTCGCCGTGCACTCCCCGCTGCGCCAGTACGCGACCGACTTCATGGCTCCCACCGTGCGGGCGATGGCGGTGACCGACCCGCGCATCCCGGTGTGCTCGTTCCTCGAGGAGCGCACGCTGACGACGGCGGAGGAGGTCCGGGATCTATTCCAGCGCAACAAGACCACCACCATGAGCCTGCCGCACGTGTGCGCCGGGATGAAGGAGCAGGGCGTCCGGCTCGCCTTCGTCCTCGGCCCGACGCTGCCCGCCGGCGTGCTCGACTTCCCGTTCCCCGTGGTGCGGATCACCGAGCCGTACCACGTCACCGAAGCCATGACGGCGATCTACGACTACGCGGTCGACCTCGTCGCCCCCAGCGCCTGAAGCAAGGAGAAACCGTGAGCACCCGCACGCACGAACGTGCCAGCCTGACCGACCACTGGTTGTCCCTCGACCTCGACGCGTGGACGCGGCACGTGGTGCGGCGGCACTTCAACCCGGAGCTCGGCAGCCCGTACTGGCTGAAGCGGGCGACCGAGCTGGCGTTCGACCCGATGGACATCACCCGCTACGACCAGCTCGCCGAGTTCGGCCCGTTCCCGCCGGGCGACCTGCGCGGCATGGACCCCGGTGACCTGGTGCCGCGCACCGTGCCGCGGCCGCTGATCGGGCGCGTCTGGGAGTCCGGCGGCACGACCGGCGACCCCGTGCGCGTGTTCTACACCGAAGACATGATGACGCACCGCGTCGAGTGGCGGCGCTGGTCGTACCTCTTCGACGGCTACCAGGCGGGCCGCACCTGGCTGCAGGCGACGCCGAGCGGACCGCACCAGATCGGCAACGGCGCGATCGAGCTGTCCGAACAGCTGGCCGGGCTCGTGTACGGCATCGACATGGACCCGCGGTGGATCAAGCAGCTCATCCGCGCCGGCAAGATGAAGGAGCTGGGCGAGTACACCGAGCACGTGCTCGGCCAGATCGTCGACTGCCTGCGCTCCCAGCACGTCCACTACCTCAACACCACGCCCGCGCTGCTGCAGAAGCTGATCGCGCGGCACCCGGAGCTGGTCGCGGCGCTCGACGGCGTCCGCCTCGGCGGCACGCACATGAGCCCGCGGATGTACCAGGACTTCGTCCAGGCGCTCGACGGCGGCCTCGTGCGGTCGGGCTACGGCAACACCTTCGGCAACGCGGTGAGCTTGCACCCCGAGGACGGCGGCGCGATCCTGCCCTACGCGCCGACGTACCCGCAGGTGACGATGTCCGTGGTGGACCCGGAGGACTTCCGGAAGACCGTCGACAAGGGACAGTCGGGGCAGCTGAAGCTGACCGTGCTGCACGAGGACCTGTTCCTGCCCAACCTGATGGAGCGCGACGAGGCGACCCGCTACGACACGAAGGGCGAGTGGCCGGTGGACGGCGTGTACAACGTGCGCCCGCTGCAGGTGAGCCAGGCCGCACCGGAAGGTCTCTACTGATGGCGGCGCCGAAGGTGGTCGTCGTCGGCGCCGGGGTCATCGGCGCCTCGGTGGCCTACCACCTCGCCCGGCGCGGCGCCCGCGTCCACTGCGTCGACCGCGCGGACCGGCCCGCATCGGGCACCACGGAGGTCGGGTTCGCCACCGCCACGGCGTACCGGCGTTTCCCGAAGGCGTACTTCGAGCTGAACCAGGCGGGCATCGCCGAGCACGCGGCGCTGGCCGGGGACACCGCGCCCTGGTGGCACCGCACGGGGACGGTCGCGTGGACCGACGACGAGTCGTTCACCGGCTACCTCGCCCAGCTCGAAGAGTGGGGCTGCCCGGTCGAGCGGTACGCCGCGCAGGACCCGTCGGTCGTCTTTCCCGCGTCGGGACCGGTCGCCTTCCTGCCCACCGAGGGCTGGATCGATGCCGTCGCCTTCACCCGGCACCTTCTCGACCAGGCGATCTCCCACGGGGCCACGCTGGAGCTGAACGCCGAGGTCACTTCGGTGTCGGGCGGCGTCGGCCTCGCGGACGGCCGCCGGATCGAAGCCGACGTGGTGGTCAACGCCACCGGCTCGGCCGCGGACGAGCTCGGCGCGCTGGCCGGTGCCCGCCCGTTCCTCGGCCCGCCGCGGCGCAGCCTGATCGCGCACCTGCTCGTCGACGGCGACCCGCTGCCGTACATCCTGCGCGCACCCGAGGTCAGCATCCGCCCGGACGGCCCCGGCCGGGTCGTCCTGCGCTCGGACCGCGTCGACCGCGGACTGCCCCCGCGCTCGGGCGCGCCGGACCCGGAGTTCGTGAAGGACCTCCTGGACCGGGCGGCGAAGGTCGTCCCGCTGCTCGGCACGGCCACCGTGCGCACGGCGAGCGTCGTGGACGCGCGCTGCGCCCGTGACGAACTGCCGAGCGTCGGCCCGTTGTCGGCGGTGCCGGGTTACTACGAGGCCGTCGCGAGCGCGGGAGTCACCTTGGCGCCGTTGTTCGGCAAGGCGCTCGCCGCCCGCATCGTCGACGGGGAGCCCGACGCGCTGGTCGACGTCTTCACCCCGGACCGTTTCGGCCCGCAGCACTAGCAAGTTCCCCAAAAAATTCGCCGCATAATGATCTCGCACCGGGAAAGCGGTGCGAAGGGGTGTAGCTCTCAATTGGCCAGAGCAGCGGTTTCCAACACCGACGGTTGCAGGTTCGAGTCCTGCCGCCCCTGCCACGAACACCAGTAGCACCGGTCCCGGGTCGGGCCCGCCGAACCGTTGGGAGTGCCCGAGGTGACCATCTGGACCGAGCTGCTCGGCAGCCAGACCCACGTCCTCGGCGAGAAGCACCGGACGCGCGTCATCGAGGCCGGGGACGGCGAGGCCCTGGTGCTGCTGCACGGCGTCGGCGGGCACGCCGAGGCCTACGCGCGCAACGTGACCCGGCTCGGCCGGCACTACCGCACGATGGCGATGGACCTGCTGTGGCACGGCTTCTCCGGCAAGCCCGAGTTCACCCACGACGCCGTCGGCACCTACGTCGGGCAGGTGCTCGACCTGCTGGACTCCCAGGGCATCGAGCGCGCGCACCTCGAAGGCGAGTCGCTCGGCGGCTGGGTCGCGCTGACGCTCGCGCTGGAGCACCCCGACCGCGTCGGGAAGCTGGTGCTCAACACCACCGCCGGCATCAAGTGGGCGCCGGGCTCGGTCGACGAACGGCCCGCCGAAGGGCGCGAGGCTCTGCGCGCCCGGTCGCTGGCCGCGATCGAGAACCCGACCCCGGAGACCATCCGCACCCGGCTGGAGTGGCTGATGGCCACCCCCGGCCGGGTCACCGACGAGCTGGTCGAGGTCCGCCGCCGGATCTACGCCGAGCCGGCGGGCAACGCCGCGCTGCGCACGGTGTTCGAGAACTCCTTCGGGTTCGGCTCCGGGCCGAATCGGAGGATCTCCGAGGACCGGCTGGCGACGGTGAGCGTGCCGACGCTGGTGCTGTGGTCGGACCACAACCCCGGCAGCGGGCCCGACGTGGGCCGCCGGATCGCGAAACTCATCCCGGGCGCGGCCTTCCACTGTGTCGCCGACGCCGCGCACTGGCCGCAGTGGGAGCAGCCCGAGGAACACGACCGCGTGGTCCTCGACTTCCTGGGCCGTGCGGAGTGACCAGCAGGAGGACGAACCCCATGCGCATCCGCAGTCTCGCCTACGTCGGACTGTCCACCAAGGAGGTTCCGGCCTGGGAGACGTTCGCCGCGGACGTCCTGGGCTTGCCCGGCCAGTGGGTGGACGACGAGCGCCTGCTGCTGCGCATGGACGAACGGGCCTACCGCTTCGACGTGCGCCGCGGCGAGCGCGAAGCGCTGTCCTGGCTGGGCTGGGAGGTGGCGAGCGCCGCCGACCTCGCCGCGCTCGAGCACGAACTGACCGCGGCCGGCGTCGCGGTGACCCGGGCGACCGCCGCCGAGTGCGCCGACCGGCGCGTCGCGGGCATGGCCTGGCTCGAGGACCCCTCCGGGCTGCGCCACGAGCTGTTCTACGGGCAGGAGGCCGACTTCCGGCCGCTGCGCCTGACCCGGCCGCTGGCCGGCTACCGGACCGGCGAGCACGGGATGGGCCACGCCGTCGTCGGCGTCACCAACTACGCCGAGACGCTGGCGTTCCTGGTGGACACGCTCGGCTTCGGCGTCAGCGACACGTTCAAGGGCTTCATCGCGTTCCTGCACTGCAACCCGCGTCACCACTCCATCGCGCTGGTGGAGACCGACGAGCCCGGCCTGCGGCACATCATGCTGGAGACGACGACGCTCGACGACGTCGGCTCGACCATCGACGTCGCCTACGACCGCCGCATCGTGACCCGCACGCTGGGCAGGCACACCAACGACCGGGCCGTGTCGTTCTACCTCGAAACGCCCTCGGGCTGGGAGATCGAGTACGGCTGGGACGGCCTGGACGTGGACACCGCCGACTGGTCGACGCGGCAGCTGGCCGGGCCGACCAGCCTGTGGGGGCACCACCACGTGACCGGCACCGAGATCAAGACCTCATGACCCCCGATCCGATCGACCCGGACATCACGCAACTGTCCGGCTGGCAGCGGGAATGGGTCAAGGCGGCCCGCGCCGCGGTCGACGAGGAAGAGCTGGCGCTGCTGTGCCAGGCGGCCACCGACATCCCGAGCCCGACCGGGTGCGAGCGCGAGCTGGCCGAGTACTTCCGCGACGTGATGACCTCGGCCGGGACCGACAGCCGCGTCCAGGCGATCGACGAGCGCCAGGCCAACCTCGTCACCCGCGTCGGCACCGGCCGCACGGGTGCGCAGCTGCTCCTGCTGGCGCCGCTCGACACCGCGTTCGCGCCGGGCCCGGAGGACGCGCCGTGGCTCGGCGAACGGCCCCGCGACGACTTCTCGCTGCCCGCGCAGCGCTACGGCGACAAGGTCGTCGGGCTCGGTGCGGAGAACCCCAAGGCGTTCGCCAGCTGCGCGCTGGCCGCCGCGCTCGCCGTGCACCGCTCCGGCGTGCCGATGGACGGGCAGCTGGTGGTCGCGCTCGTCGGCGGCAGCATGCCGGTGCTGGCCGGGGAGCTGTCCTCGCGGCGCAACTCGGGCATGGGCGTCGGCACCCAGTTCCTGCTGGACCACGGCCAGTGCTCCTCCGACCTCGCGATCGTGCTCAAGCCGGGCTATTCGGTGGTGCACGAGGAGGTCGGGTTCGTGATCTTCCGCGTCGTGGTGCGCGGTTCGGTCGGCTACACCGGCAGCCGGCACAAGGGGCACTACAACAACGCGATCCTCGCCGGCGCGCGGATGATCGGCCGGCTGGAGAGCTGGTTCGCCGAGTACACCGCGCGCAACTCCTCGGGCCAGGTGGCGCCGCAGGGCGCGGTGACCGCGATCCGGGCCGGCGACGGGACCAAACCGGCGTTCAACCCGGCGACCTGCGAGTTCTGGGTCGACCTGCGGGTCAACCCGCGCACCACGGTCAACGACGTGGCCGGCCAGTTCGAGGCGATCGTCGCCGAGCTGCGGGCGTCGGAGCCGGCCGTCGGGATCGAGGTCGAGCTGGTGGCCGGCCAGGCGGGTTCGGCCACCCCGGCCGACAGCCCGGTCGTCACCCGGCTGGTGCGGGCCTGGGAAGAAGTCGAGGGCCGGCCGCACGTGCCGGGCAAGCCGGGCAGCGGGCTGTCCGACGGCGGCGTGCTGCGCCGCCACGGCATCCCGACGGCGCGGATCGGCCTGCCGATGGCCGCCGAACCCGGGCCGTTCGAAGGGTTTTCCATGGGTGTCGCGGACCTGCCCGCCATGCGCCGGCTGGTCGACCTGCTGGTCGGCGTCGTGGTGGACGTGACCACCCGGCAGCGCGCCGAACTGCGTGAGCCTCCCGCGAGCAGTCGAGGAGACAACTGATGACCGAGGTCATGCCCCCCGTCGACGACGAACAGGCCCGCCCGGCGCGGCGGCAGGCGAACGTCGGCGGCCCCGGCCGCCGGGACTGGTCGACCTGGCCGCGCTACGAGAAGGCGGCACTCGGCTTCCGCGAGTACTGGTACCCGGTGGCGTGGTCGCGCAAGATCGGCAAGAAGCCCCGGGCGGTCCAGGTGCTCGGCGAGAAGATCATGCTGATCCGCGACGGCGGCAAGGTCCGCGCGCTGCACGACCGGTGCCCGCACCGCGGGGTCCCGCTGAGCCACAAGATGTCTTCGCAGGAGTTCCCCGGCACGTGGAGCTGCTGCTACCACGGCTGGACGTTCGACCTGGAAACCGGCGTCCTGGTCGCGGCCATCACCGACGGCCCGGAGTCGCCGATCTGCGGCAAGGTCACCGTGCGCACGTACCCGGTGGAGGAGGCCCGCGGCCTGGTCTGGGTGTGGCTGGGCGACGGCCCGGCCCGCCCGTTCGCCGACGACGTCCCGGAGGAGCTGCTCGACCCGGACGCGGTCGTCGTCGGCCGCATCACCGTGCGCGACGGCAACTGGCGCTTCGGCGCGGAGAACGGCTTCGACGACGGCCACGCGAAATGGCTGCACCGCAACGCGTTGTGGACCAAGCGGGTCAAGATGCCGGTGTGGAGCGAGATGAAGGTCATCCGCGACGGGCCGTGGATCACCCGCCGCAAGGACAAGATGCACTACAGCGCCTCGTTCCCCGGCCTCGGCGACTTCCCGAAGAAGAAGTGGTACCGCCGGCGCGAGGGCAACAAGACCAAGGTGTCGCTGCGGCTGCCGGGCACGCTGCGGGTGCAGTACGCGGAGTGGTCGCACTTCGAGTGGTGGGTCGCGGCGACGGCGGAGAACCACACGTACGTCCAGCTCGCCGTGATGAACCAGGGCAAGTGGCGCAATCGCAGGTTCTGGCTCTATTACTGGACGTGGGCCCGCTGGGTGTTCCACGGCATGTTCAACGACGAGGACCGCCTGATGGTGGAGGTCACCGACGCCCCGCCGGAGCGCCTGTACCGCCCCGACGTCTCGCTGACCGAGTGGCGGCGGATGGTCGAGGAGGAGGCCCGGCGCAGCCCGGTCGACGTCGTGAAGGAGCAGCAGGCCGAGCGGAGGCGGGCGAAGCATGACTGAGCCGTTCCGGCTGGTGGTCGGGATGTCCGGCTCCAGCGGGGCCGTCTACGGGATCCGCCTGCTGGAGATCCTGAAGGGCATGCCCGAGGTCGAGACGCACCTGGTGGTGACCCCGGCGGCGCGCCAGACGATCGCGTTCGAGACGGACTGGAAGCCTTCGGACGTCTCGGCCCTCGCGGATTTCACTTACCGGCCGGGCGACATCGCGGCGCCGATCTCGAGCGGTTCGTTCCCGATCGACGCGATGATCGTGCTGCCGTGTTCCGTCCGGAGTCTCGGGGCGATCGCCTGGTCGCAGAACGACAGTCTTCTGGTGCGGGCGGCTGACGTGACGTTGAAGGAGCGGCGGAAGCTGGTGGTCGCTTTGCGCGAGACGCCGTTGCACCTGGGGCATCTGCGTGCGATGACTCAGGTTACGGAGATGGGCGGGATTCTGGCGCCGCTGATGCCGGCGTTCTACGGACGGCCTAAGTCGCTGGGTGACATGGTGGACCACCAGGTCGGCCGGCTGTGCGACCTGCTGGGGATCAAGCCGCCGGACGAGCTGGTCGAGCGCTGGCACGGTCCGTCGGCCCACTGACCGGCATCACGACGAAGGCCCCCTCCGCCGGAGGGGGCCTTCGTCGTAGGTGGTGGAAGATCGCCCCCACCGGTCTCGACGCCGGTGAGGGCGACCTTCAGTCCAGATAGGACGCCAGCGCGTCCCCGTCCTCCAGCAGTCCGCGGTGGTCCACCCGCGCCACCACCTCCGGCGGTACCCGGCACGAGGGCGGGAACACCGCCGGCGGCACCGGCTTCGTGCAGTCGAAGATCAGCTTGGTCTCCATCGGGCCCTTCTCCTCCCGGTTGTGCCCGTAGGTCACCGGGTTGAGCTGGCCGCCGAGGAAGCCCGGCATGATCGTCAGGTCGCGGTCGGCCTGGAAGCGCGTCGCCAGGCACCAGAGCGTCTCGACCTCGTTGACCACGTCGACGTCGTCGTCGACCACGAACACGTGCTTCAGCAACGGGTCCACCGCCAGCGCCGCGCACGCCGCGAGCTTCGGCTCGCCCTCCACGCGCTTGCTCATCGACAGGTACAGGTGCGACCGCGCCATGCCCGACAGCGGCAGGTGCACGCCGGTCACCGTGGGTACCGCTTCCTTGACCCGGCGGTAGATGCTGCCCATCCGGGGGAGGCCGCCCAGCATGCTGTGCTCGGTGTGCGCGTTGAACACGTCGACGAAGATGGGCTTGCGGCGCATGGTGATCGCGGTGATCTTCACGTACGGCTGCGGCCCGGTGCGGGTGTAGAACCGCGGGTACTCGCCGAACGGGCCTTCGACGGCCGTCGCGTCCGGGTCGGTGTCGATCACGCCCTCGATGACGATCTCCGCGCGCGCGGGCACCTCGAGGCCGACCGTCTTGCAGGGCACCATCTCCAGCGGTTCGCCGAGCAGGCCGCCCACGACGTCGAGCTCGCCGCCGATCCCCTCCAGTTTGGACACCGCGCCCATCAGCAGCGCCGGGTGGTGGCCGATGACCAGCGCCACCTCCATCGGCTTCTTCTGCTCCCGCAGCTTGCGCAGCACGTAAGCCGTGTGGTGGGCCGGGTTGACCTGGATGCCCACCTGGTCGCGGCCCTGCTGCTGGTGCCGGAAGATGCCCGCGTTGATCTTGCCGCTGTCCGGGTCGCGGCAGATGGTCACCGCCGAGGTGATGTACTTGCCCGCGTCCAGCTCCTGGTGCTTGAGCAGCGGCAGCAGGCCGACGTCGATGTCGTCGCCGGTGAGCACGACCTCCTGCACCGGGGCGGTGGCGGCGGTGTCCACGGTGACCGGCTTGATCCCGGACCCCTCGCGCAGCGCGTATTCGGGCACCATCGAGTGCACGTCGGAGCCGATGCTGCGCGCGAGCCGCTCGTAGGTGCCGTGCAGGTTGATCAGCAGCGGGATCTCGGACCCGCCGACGTTTTCGCACAGCACCGCCGGGAAGCCGGGGTACGCGGGGTCGTCCTCCATGCGGTCGACCAGCGCGGTGACCTCGAACTCGGGGTCGACCGGCTTGCGCACGACCTTGATCTGGTCAGGCTCCAGCTCGGCCAGGAATGTCCGCAGATCCTTCGCCATCAAACGCCTTCCGTTCGCACCGTGGCTCGCGAACCGAGTATCGGCCCCGGTCGGGAGGCCGGAGGAGCCGCCGCGGCAAGAACTAGGGGAATGCTTCGTCCTGGCTCCGGGGTGACGCCGGGCGGGGGTTTCGCGGTGCTAAATGGTCTCGTCCCCGAAGCCGCGCGTCGTCGTACGTCAGGAGAACGACATGACCGTCACCGCAGCGCCGCCCCGCGAAGCCGCGGCGGCCGAACTGGCCCGGTCCTGGGCCGAGGACCCCCGATGGCGCGGAGTCCGCCGGGACTACAGCGCCGAAGACGTCCTGCGGCTGCGCGGCAGCGTGACCGAAGAGCACACGCTCGCCCGGCTGGGCGCCGAGCGGCTCTGGAGTCTCCTGCACACCGAGGACTACGTCCACTCGCTGGGCGCGCTGACCGGCAACCAGGCCGTGCAGCAGGTCCGCGCCGGCCTCAAGGCCATCTACCTGTCCGGCTGGCAGGTCGCCGCCGACGCGAATCTCTCCGGCCACACCTACCCGGATCAGAGCCTCTACCCGGCCAACTCCGTCCCGCAGGTCGTGCGCCGGATCAACAACGCGCTGCTGCGCGCCGACCAGATCAGCTGGGCCGAGGACGAAAAGGACGCCCCGCACTGGCTGGCGCCGATCGTCGCGGACGCCGAAGCCGGCTTCGGCGGCGTGCTCAACGCCTTCGAGCTGATGAAGGGCATGATCGCCGGCGGCGCCGCCGGCGTGCACTGGGAAGACCAGCTGGCCGCGGAGAAGAAGTGCGGCCACCTCGGCGGCAAGGTGCTCATCCCGACCTCCCAGCACGTCCGCACGCTGCAGGCCGCGCGCCTGGCCGCCGACGTCAGCGACGTCCCCAGCCTCGTCATCGCCCGCACCGACGCCCAGGCCGCGAACCTCATCACCAGCGACGTCGACGACCGCGACAAGCCGTTCCTGACCGGCGAGCGCACCCCCGAGGGCTACCACCGCGTGCGCGGCGGCATCGAGCCGTGCATCGCCCGCGGCCTCGCCTACGCGCCGTACGCCGACCTGCTGTGGATGGAGACGTCCAAGCCGGACCTCGAGGTCGCGCGCCGGTTCGCCGAGGCGATCAAGGCCGAGTACCCCGACCAGCTGCTGGCCTACAACTGCTCGCCGTCGTTCAACTGGAAGCAGCACCTCGACGACGCGACGATCGCGAAGTTCCAGCGCGAGCTGGGGCACATGGGCTACAAGTTCCAGTTCATCACCCTCGCCGGTTTCCACTCTCTGAACCATTCGATGTTCGCCCTGGCGCGCGGTTACGCCGACGAAGGCATGACGGCCTACGTCGAGCTCCAGGAGCGCGAGTTCGCCGCCGAGGCCGCCGGCTACACCGCGACGCGCCACCAGCGCGAGGTCGGCACCGGCTACTTCGACCTCGTCAGCACGGTCGTCAACCCGTCCAGCAACACCGTCGCGCTGATGGACTCCACGGAGAAGTCGCAATTCTACTGAGCAGGCACCGCCAATTCTGAGGGTTTCCCCAGACGGCTTCGTGCTAGAAACAAATCGACGACACTCAGTCACGCGAAAAACGGAATTCAGGACGGTTGCCCATGCGCATGCCCGAGAACCTCGAAGACATGGTTTACGGAGTCTATGGAACCACTGAAATCGCGGTGAAGCCATGCCCGTTCACGCAGGCCGAGATCGATGAGCTCGAGTCCACCAACGAAATGCTCATCTACGTGCCCCAGGAGATCTCCGAGGCGCAGATGATCGAGACCGGCAAGCTCAACACGAACTTCCGCTGGGAAGTCGAGCAGAACATGATCAAGAGCCCGATGACCGACGAGTCGCACTGGCTCGTCTGCTCGGCCTCGCCGATCCCGGAAATGCTCGGCCAGAGCACGCAGGCCATTTCCCGCGTCTACGAAGAAGAGGGCCTCGACGGGATGGACTTCCGCCGGTACCTCGCGTTCGTGCTCACCTACCGCCACCTCACCAACGAGTACCCCGACTTCCGGCAGTGGTGCCTGCTCGTCGGCGGCCACTACGACCGCAGCGGCATCTCGCTGGTCGGCTTCGACAAGCACGGCAACTTCGGGCACCACGGCTGGATGAAGAACTTCAAGGCCAAGATGTCCGGCGGCCGGTACGTCGCCTTCGCCCCGCGCAAGCACATCAACGCCGAGACCGAGCGCCTGGAGCGCCCCCGCCGTGGCTCGCGCAACAAGGCCACGCACGACGCGGGAACCGACTGATCTTTTTTCCGAATTCCGAGCACAACCCTGTGCGTGGAGCTGTGCCGTCACTGGAGGAAGAAACCATGGCAGACGACGAGCGCGTGGACATCACGCGAAAGCTCGTTGAGTTCGTCGAGAAGCACCTGCTGGACGGCAAGGACGTGGGGGAACTGACCACGACCACGCCGTTGCTGGACTGGGGCCTGCTCAACTCGATCGAAACCACCCGGCTGGTCGCCTATCTCCGTGAGGAGTTCTCCGTGCGGGTTCCCCCGACGGAGATGGTGGCCCGCCACTTCAAGGACATCGAAAGCATCGCCGACCTGGTGATCTCGCTGCGCGCGCCGGTCGCCTGACCCCTTTTCGGATCTTGAACGGAGAACCTGTGTCTTACGACTACGATGTCGGCATCATCGGCGGTGGCCCGGCCGGTTCCACGGCGGCGTCCTACCTGGCGAAGGCCGGCCTTTCGGTGGTGGTCTTCGAGGGCGAAACGTTCCCTCGCGAGCACGTCGGCGAGTCCCTCGTCCCCGCGGTCATCCCCGTGATGCACGACATCGGGGTCATCGGCAAGGTCGAGGCGGCCGGCTTCCCCCGCAAGTACGGCGCCGCGTGGACGTCTTCGGACACCCGCCCGACGAGCACGCTGGACTTCGACGCCGGCTCGCACGGCCTCGGGGTCGCGGAAATCGCTTACGAGGAGCGTGACCAGGACGGCGTCGACCGCGTCTACGCCTGGCACGTCGACCGCGGCCAGTTCGACTCGCTGCTGCTCAAGCACTCCGAGGAGCTCGGCGCCAAGGTCTACCAGGGCGTCCGCGTCAACCGCGTCGACTTCACCGACCGCGACCGGCCGGTGCTGCAGGCCAAGATCGGCGAGCAGCCGATCGAGGTCGCCGTCCGCGTCGTGCTCGACGCGTCCGGCCGCCAGACCCTGCTGGGCCAGCAGCTCAAGGTCAAGGTGCCGGACAAGGTGTTCAACCAGTACGCGGTGCACACCTGGTTCGAGGGCCTCGACCGCGCGTCGCTGGCGCGCCGTCCCGAGGACGCCGACTACATCCACGTGCACTTCCTGCCGCAGGAGAACACCTGGGTGTGGCAGATCCCGATCACCGAGTCCATCACCTCGATCGGCGTCGTCACCCAGAAGGAGAAGTTCAAGGAGCACAAGGACGACCTCGAGGGCTTCTTCTGGAACTCCGTCGGCACCCGGCCGGAGATGCTGGACGCGCTCAAGAACGCCAAGCGCGTGCGGAAGTTCAAGACCGAGGGCGACTACAGCTACGGCATGAAGCAGATCGCCGGCGACTCGCTGGTGCTCATCGGCGACGCCGCCCGCTTCGTCGACCCGATCTTCTCCAGCGGCGTCAGCGTCGCGATGAACAGCGCCCGCCTGGCGGCCAAGGACGTCATCGCCGCGCACCAGGCCGGCGACTTCCGGCGGGAGCGGTTCGACAACTACGTCAACACCCTCCGCAAGGGGGTCAACATCTGGTACGACTTCATCTCGATGTACTACCGGCTGAACGTCCTGTTCACCGCGTTCATCGATGACGACCGGTACCGCAAGGACGTCATCCAGATGCTCCAGGGCGACGTCTACGACGCCGAGGAGCCGGCGGCCCTGACCGCGATGAAGGAGTACGTCGCCGCCGTCGAGGCCGACCCCACGCACCTGTGGCACGGGCACCTCGGCAGCCTCAAGGCCTCTTCTTCGGCACTGGCCCTGTTCTAGCGCCCCAATGTGGCGTTGGTTGCGTCCCACGCACCCAATGTGGCGTTCGGTGTGCCTGACGCACCGAACGCCACATTGGGGCGCACCCGGCCCGGCTGATCGGAGAAGGCCAGTTATGTCATCGCTCGACGAGCGGACCCCCGAAACCCCCGAGGCCACCGTCCCGAAGAGCGGGAACCGGACGTGGATCTCCTACCTCGCCATGGTGGTCCTCCCGGTCGTGGCCGCCTTCTTCCTGCTGCGCACCGGGGGCGGGGACGGCCACGCGCCGGCCGGCCACACCGGCGGCGCGGCGGACCCGGTGGCCAAGCTGCTGTTCGCCCTGCCGGTGATCTTCCTGGCCTGCCGGCTGCTTTCGGCGGGCGCGCGGCGGCTGGCGCAGCCCGCGGTGATCGGGGAGATCTTCGCCGGCATCCTGCTGGGGCCGTCGTTCCTCGGCTGGGTGTGGCCGGCGGCCTACCATTGGATCTTCCCCGACTTCCTGGCCTCGACGATCAACACGCTCGCCCAGATCGGGCTCGTGATCTTCATGTTCCTGGTGGGCTACGAGCTCGACGTCGAGCTGGTCCGCCGCCGCAGCAAGGCCGCGGTGCTGGTGAGCCACGTCAGCGTCGCGATCCCGTTCCTCTCCGGCGTGCTGCTCGCGTTCGTGCTGCACCCGTCGCTCGGCGCCGGGGTCGCCCGGCTGCCGTTCGCGTTGTTCCTCGCGATTTCGATGAGCATCACCGCGTTCCCCGTGCTGGCCCGGATCATCACCGACCGCAAGATGACGAAACTGCCGATCGCCGCGCTCGCGCTCAGCTGCGCCGCCGTCGACGACATCACGGCGTGGTGCCTGCTGGCGCTCGTGGTCGCCATCGCGAGTGCGACCTCCATGGCCACGACGCTGGTGACGGTGGGGCTCACGATCGCGTTCTTCGCGTTCATGCTGTTCGTCGTGCGTCCGCTGCTGCGCCGGCTGTTCGCGCCGACGGAGCAGGGGCAGAAGGCGCTGCCGACCACGGCGGTGGTGTCCGTGCTGCTGGCCGGGCTGCTGCTGTCCGCGCTGGCCACCAACGCCATCGGCATCCACCCGATCTTCGGCGCCTTCCTCTTCGGCGCCGTGACGCCGCGCGGTTCGTTGCCGATCCGCCAGGCCACCGAACAGATGCACGCGCTGACGGTCACGCTGCTGCTGCCGCTGTTCTTCGTCTACACCGGACTCCGCACGAAGTTCGACCTGATCGGCTCCGACCCGTCGCTGTGGCTCTGGACGGCGTTGATCGTCGTCGTCGCGATGCTCGGCAAGTGGGGTGGCAGCCTGGTCGCCGCGCGGTTGTCCGGGATCGGCCGGCGCGACTCGTGGTCGCTGGGCGCGTTGATGAACTGCCGGGGGCTCACCGAGCTGGCCGTGCTGAACATCGGCCTGGACCTCAAGGTGATCAGCCCGACGCTGTTCGCGATGCTGGTCGTCATGACGCTGGTGACCACCGTCGCCACCTCGCCCGCGCTTTCGCTGATCGAGCGTTACCGGCGCCGGGGCGCGGAACCCCTTCCCGTCGCGTAGGAGCTGGTCATGACCGAAGCGCGGGACATCGCTTTCCTGCCGTACCCGGCCTACGGGCACATGACCCCGGCGCTGCCGGTGGTCGCCGAGCTCGTCCGCCGCGGTCACCGGGTCACCTGCTTCACCTCCGACGAGTTCGCGGACCGGGTCGTCGCGCTCGGTGCCCGGGCCGCGGCCTACGCCTGCGACCTGTCCACCGCGCAGCCCGACATCACCGACGCCGACGAGGCCGCCAAAGCACCACTGCACCTGCTCGAGCAGAGCATGGCCGTGCTGCCCGCCGTGGAACGCGTCTTCGGCCGGTGCGCGCCGGACCTCCTCGTCTACGACACGACGTTGTGGGCGCCGGGGCGGCTGCTGGCTCGCAAGCACGGGCTGCCGGCGGTGCAGCTCTCGGCCACGGTGGCGTCCAACGAGCACTTCTCGCTCACCCAGGAGAACCAGGCCTTCGGCGAGGCGGTCGACCCGGCGCACCCGGCGATCGCCCGGTTCGTCACGCGGCTGGGCGAGCACCTGGCCGCGCACGGCCTCGGCGCGTTGACGCTGGAGGAGTTCTTCACCGGCGGCGACGAGTTCACGCTGGTGTTCCTGCCGCGGGCGTTCCAGCCGGCCGGGGAAACCTTCGACGAGCGGTTCGCCTTCGTGGGCCCGTCGGCCGGCCCGGCCGCGTCGTCGTGGCAGCCGCCCTCCGACGGGCGCCCGGTCGTGCTGATCACCCTGGGCACCACCGTCAACGACCGGCCGGAGTTCTTCCGCACCTGCGCCGAAGCGTTCGCGGACGTGCCGTGGCACGTGGTGCTCACCCTCGGCAAGCGCGGGGACCCGGCGAGTCTGGGGCCGCTGCCGTCCCATGTGGAGGCGCACCGCTGGGTCGCGCACGGCGACGTCCTGCCGCACTGCTCGGTGTTCCTGTGCCAGGGCGGGATGGGCAGCCTGATGGAAGCGCTGTCCTTCGGCGTCCCGGTGATCGCCGTGCCGCACCACCCGGAACAGCACATCAACGCCCGGCAGATCCGGCGCCTCGGCCTGGGTTCCTCGCTGGACAAGGAGACCGTGACGGCCGAGCGGATCCGGGACGCCGTGCTCGCCGTCGACCGGGACGACGCCGTGCGCCGGCGCGTCCAGCTCATGCGGCGCGAGGTGCACGCCGCCGGCGGGGCGGCCCGCGCCGCCGACGAGATCGAGGCCAGGGTCGCCGCCGTGCACCCGGCCGGAGGGAGCCGGAAGTGACCGAGCCGTCGCCGTTGCCCGTCAAGCGGAGCTGCCCGTTCGACCCGCCCGACGAGTACCGGGGCAGGCCGGGGATCAGCCCGCTCGCGTTCGACGTCAGCCCCGGCCCGGCCACCGGCTGGCTGGTGACCAAGCTGTCCGACGTCCGCGCCGTGCTGGCCGACGCCCGCTTCAGCCACCGCAACGACCTCGTCGCGCTCGCCGTGCCGCCGCCGTTCCCGATGGACACCTACGCGCCCGAACCGGCCGCGCCCGGCGCGTTCCCGAAGATGGACGGCGCGGACCACGCGCGGTACCGGAAGCTGATCGCGAAGTACTTCACCGTGCGGCGCACCCGGGAGCTCGTCCCCGCCGCGGAGCGGATCGCCGGCGAACTGCTCGACGCGATGGCTTCGCGGGGAACGGAAGCCGAACTGGTCACCGCGTACGCCGAGCCGCTGGCCACCCGGCTGATGTGCGAACTGGTCGGCGTGCCCGAGGCCGACCGCGAAGAACTGCTGCACCACCTCAACGTCGTGGCCCGGATGCGGTACTCCCTGGAAGAGCTGATCGCCGCGATCACGGTCGTCGGCGGCACCCTCGAACGGCTCGCCGACGCGGCGTTCGACGACCCCGGTGACGACATGCTCGGCGAGCTGGCCCGCACCGGCGAACTGGCCCGGCCGGAGCTGGTGAACCTGGCCTGGGCCCTCGTCGGCGGCGGGTTCGACACGACGACGAACATGCTGGCGCTGGGCACTTTCGCGCTGTTCGAACACCGGGACCAGCTCGAGCGGCTGCAAGCCGGCCCGGCGTTGTGGCCCAACGCCGTGGAAGAGCTGTTGCGGTACCTGACGGTCTCGCACCTCGGGGCGAGCCGGGCGGCGCTGGAAGACGTCGAGCTGGGGGAGCAGGTGATCCGCGCGGGCGAGACGGTGGTCGTCGCGCTGCCGGCGGCGAACCGCGACCCCGAGCGCTTCCCGGACCCCGACCGGCTCGACATCGGCCGGGTGACCCAGGGCCACGTCGCGTTCGGCCACGGCGTGCACCAGTGCATCGGCCAGCACCTGGCCCGCTTCACGATGCAGGTGGGGTTCGAGGCGCTCTTCACGCGCTTCCCGGCGCTTCGGCTCGCGGTCCCGCAGGAGCAGGTCCCGTTGCGCGACGACATGTTGCACTACGGGGTCCACGCCCTGCCCGTCACCTGGACCTCCTGAGTCCTCTAGGCACCGCACTAGACCTGACCTGTCCGCCGTGGACAGCCTCGCCGCGCCTGTGTTGCCGTGAAGGTCGAGCAGTCGCCACAGGAAGGAATCCGCCCGCCGATGGAGCGTGAGATGACGGGTTTTGCGAGTACTCCGGGCGAACCGGTCGCCGTGGTCGGGCTTTCCTGCCGCCTCCCGGGCGCGGACGGGCCCGCCGCCTTCTGGCGGCTGCTGACCGAGGGCCGCAGCGCGATCACCGACGTCCCCGCCGGACGGTGGGACCCCGCGTCCACCGGCGTCCGCCGAGGCGGGTTCCTCGACGACGTCGACCGCTTCGACGCCGCGTTCTTCGGCATCTCGCCGCGCGAGGCCACCGCGATGGACCCGCAGCAGCGGCTGGTGCTCGAACTCGCGTGGGAAGCCTTGGAGCACGCCGGGATCGTCCCCGCGAACCTCGGCGGGAGCGCCGCGGGCGTGTTCGTCGGCGCCATGTGGGACGACTACGCCGCGCTCGTGCACGCGAGCGACCCCGAAGTGATCACCCACCACACCATCACCGGCGTCCACCGCAGCCTGCTGGGCAACCGCGTCTCCCACCTGCTCGGCGCGCACGGCCCGAGCTTCACCGTCGATTCCGGCCAGTCGTCCTCGCTCGTCGCCGTCCACCTGGCGGTGCAGAGCCTGCGCCGCGGCGAGTGCCCGGTCGCGCTGGCGGGCGGGGTCAACCTGATCTTCTCGCCGGGCAACGCCGTCACCACGGCGAAGTTCGGCGGGCTGTCCCCGGACGGGCAGTGCTTCACCTTCGACGCCCGCGCCAACGGGTTCGTGCGCGGCGAGGGCGGCGGGCTCGTCGTCCTCAAGACGCTCTCGCGAGCCCGGGCCGACGGCGACGAGATCCTCTGCGTGATCCGCGGCACCGCGGTCACCAACGACGGCGCCGGCGACGGCCTGACCGTCCCGGACGCCCGGGCGCAGGCCGCGGTGGTGCGCGG
The DNA here is from genome assembly GCF_055565395.1 of Amycolatopsis sp. NPDC028719. Taxonomy (NCBI): domain Bacteria; kingdom Bacillati; phylum Actinomycetota; class Actinomycetes; order Pseudonocardiales; family Pseudonocardiaceae; genus Amycolatopsis; species Amycolatopsis sp. NPDC028719. The sequence goes on along the minus strand of NZ_JBVHUL010000003.1, from coordinate 572,877 downwards.
CGCCCACGCCGACGCCGGGATCGATCCGTCCGCGGTCGGTTACGTCGAGCTGCACGGGACCGGGACCAAGGTCGGCGACCCGATCGAAGCGGCCGCGCTGGGCGAGGTCTTCGCCGCCGGGCGCGAGGGGCCGCTGCCGGTCGGTTCGGTCAAGACCAACATCGGGCACCTGGAAGGCGCCGCGGGCATCGCGGGGCTGCTCAAGGCCGTCCTGTCCGTGCGTCACGCGACGCTGCCCGCGAGCCTCAACTTCGCGACGCCGAACCCGGCGATCCCCTTGGCCGAGCTGAAGCTCCGCGTCGTCGCGGAGAACGCCGGCTGGGACGCCGGACGCCGGATCGCCGGGGTCAGCTCGTTCGGCATGGGCGGGACCAACGCCCACGTCGTGCTCGAAGCGGCCGAGCCCGCCACACCCGGGTTCCGGGCGGTGGGTCGTGATGACAGGAATGAGTCATTCATGGCGTCGGATGCAGTGAATGGGTCATTCACTGCATCGGTGCGGCCGGGAGTCGTGCCGGGCGGGTCGAATGCGGTGAACGAGCCGGTGCCGGCCGAGGCCGTCGCCCCTCGCGAGGCCACCGGCGCGGCGGTGCCCTGGCTGCTCTCGGCTCGCACCGCCGAGGCGCTGCGGGCACAGGCGGCCCGGCTGCTGTCGCATGTGGACGAACACCCCGACCTGTCCGCCGCGGACATCGGGTGGTCGCTGGCGACCCGCCGGACCGCCTTCGCGCACCGCGCGGTCTCCGACAGCCGGGACGCACTGCGCGCCGTCGCGGACGGCATGGGCCGCACCCAGGGCGTCACCGCCACGAAGGACGACCGCGTCGTCTTCGTCTTCCCCGGCCAAGGCGGCCAATGGGCCGGCATGGCCGCCGAGCTCCTGGACGCTTCGCCGGTGTTCGCCGCGCGGCTGGCCGAATGCGCCGCCGCGCTCGCGCCGCACCTCGACTGGGACGTCGTCGACGTCCTGCGGGAGACCCCCGGGACACCTTCGCTCGACCGCACCGACGTGCTGCAGCCCGTGTTCTGGTCCGTCGCCGTGTCCCTGGCCGCCGAGTGGCGGGCGCGCGGGGTCGAACCCGCCGCCGTGCTCGGGCACAGCCAAGGCGAGCTCGCGGCCGCCGTCGTCGCGGGTGCGCTGTCGCTGGCCGACGCGGCGCGGATCGTCGCACTCCGGGCCAAGCTGCTGGCCGATCGGATGGCGGGCCACGGCGGCATGCTGTCGGTCGACCTGCCCGTCGCGGCCGTGACGGAGCTCCTGGACGCCTACCCCGGCCGCCTGTCGGTCGGCGCGGTCAACGGCCCGGCGACCACCGCGGTCTCCGGTGACCTCGACGCCCTCGACGAGCTGCAGGCCGAGCTGACCGCGCGCGAGGTGCGCGCACGCCGGATCGCCATCGCGTACGCGTCGCACTCCGCACAGGCCGAGCCCCTCAAGGACGAGCTGCTGCGGCAGATCGCCGGGATCCGGCCTCGGCCGTCGGAGGTCCCGTTCTACTCCTCGACCGCGGGCGGCCTGCTCGACACCGAGCGGCTCGACGCGGACCACTGGTTCGCCAACCTGCGGCAGCCGGTGCTGTTCGACCCCGCCATTCGGGCCGCGCTCGACGCGGGCATCGGCCTGTTCGTCGAGGTCAGCCCGCACCCGGTGCTCGTCGGCGGTCTCCTGGAGACCGCGGCCGCCGCCGACCGGCCGGCGGCCGCGGTCGGCACCCTCCGCCGAGGCGACGGCGGCCCCGCCCGCTTCGCCACCTCGGTGGCCGAGCTGTGGACCCGCGGCGGTCGCGTCGACTGGACGGCCGCGTTCCCCGGCGCGCGCCCGGTCGACCTGCCGACGTACGCCTTCCAGCGCGAACGCTTCTGGCTCGACGGGAACACCGCCGAGGCCTTGGCGGGCGCCAAAACTGTCGGTGCGCATCGATACGCTGGAAGCCGGGGGGCGGAGGCCCGCCCGCAACCGGCCCACGACCTCCTCGAAACCGTCCGCGCGCACACCGCGCTGGTGCTCGGCCACCCCGGCCCGGACGCCATCGACCCCGCGGCCTCGTTCAAGGACCTCGGCTTCGACTCGATCATCGGTGTCGAGCTGTGCGAGCGGCTGTCCGCCGCGACCGGCCGGAAGGTGCCCGCGACCTCGGTCTTCGACCACCCGACCCCGGCCCGCCTCGCCGCGATGCTGCGTGACGAGCCGGCCAAGACCTCTCCGGCCGTCGCGACCCGCGCCGACGAGCCCATCGCGATCGTCGCGATGAGCTGCCGGTACCCCGGCGGCGTGCGCTCGGCGGACGAGCTGTGGCAGCTCGTCGCCGACGGCCGCGACGTCATCGGCGGCCTGCCCACCGACCGCGGCTGGGACCTCGACGACCTGTACGACGCCAACCCGGGCAAAGCCGGGAAGTCCTACGCGCGCCACGGCGGCTTCCTCACCGACGTCGCCGAGTTCGACGCGGACTTCTTCGGCATCTCACCGCGCGAAGCACTGGCGATGGACCCGCAGCAGCGACTGCTGCTGGAGACCACGTGGGAGGCCTTCGAAAACGCCGGCATCGACCCGGCGTCGCTGACGGGCAGCCGCACCGGCGTCTACATCGGTGCCACCTCGTCCGAGTACGGCCCGCGCCTGTACGAAGGCGGCGAAGGCTTCGACGGGCACCTGCTCACCGGCACCACCGGCAGTGTCGCGTCGGGCCGGCTGGCCTACGTGCTCGGCCTGGAGGGGCCGGCCCTGACGGTCGACACCGCGTGCTCGTCCTCGCTGGTCGCGCTGCACCTCGCCGTGCGCGCGCTGCTCGCGGGCGAGTGCACCCTCGCGGTGGCCGGCGGCGCGGCCGTCCTGGCGAGCCCCGGCATGCTCGTCGAGTTCAGCCGGCAACGCGGCCTCTCCCGCGACGGCCGCTGCCGCGCCTTCTCGGCCGACGCCGACGGCACGGGCTGGGCCGAGGGCGCCGGTGTCGTGCTGGTCGAGCGGCTGTCCGACGCTCAGCGGCTCGGCCACCCCGTACTCGCCGTCGTGCGCGGCACGGCGGTCAACTCCGACGGCGCGTCGAACGGCCTGACCGCGCCCAACGGCCCGTCGCAGCAACGCGTGATCCGCTCCGCGCTGGCCGACGCCGGACTCGCACCGTCCGAAGTGGACGTCGTCGAGGCGCACGGCACCGGGACCCCGCTCGGAGATCCGATCGAGGCTCAGGCGCTCATCGCCACCTACGGCCAGGACCGCGAACGGCCGTTGCTGCTCGGCTCGCTGAAGTCGAACCTCGGGCACACCCAGGCCGCGGCGGGCATCGGCGGCGTGATCAAGATGGTCCAGGCCCTGCGCCACGGCGTGGTGCCGCGGACCCTGCACGCCGGCGAACCCAGCCCGCGGGTCGACTGGTCCGCCGGCGCGGTCACCCTCGCCTCGGCTGAACAGCCGTGGCCGGAGACCGGCGCGCCCCGCCGGGCCGGCGTGTCCTCGTTCGGCATCAGCGGCACCAACGCGCACGTCATCGTCGAGCAGGCCCCGGAACCGGCTCCCGTGGTGTCCGAAGAGGACAGCTTGGGCGTGTGGGTGCTGTCCGGCCGCACCGAAGACGCGGTGGCCGACCGCGCGACGGCGCTGGCGGACACGCCGCACGGCGTCGCCGAAGTCGGCTGGTCCCTGGCGGCGACGCGGACCGCCTTCGAGCACCGGGCCGCGGTGGTCGGCGAACGCGCCGAGCTCCTGGCCGGCCTGACCGAGATCGCCACGCGGACCCCGGGCGCGTCCGTGGTCACCGGCGTCACCGGGCCGGTGGGCCGCACGGTGTTCGTGTTCCCCGGCCAGGGTGCGCAGTGGGTGGGCATGGCGGCCGGGTTGCTCGACGAGTCACCGGTTTTCGCCGAGCGGTTCGCCGAGTGCGCGGCCGCACTCGAGTCCTTTGCCGACTGGTCGCCTTCCGCCGTCCTCCGCGACGGCGAGCTGGACCGGGTCGACGTGGTGCAGCCCCTGTCGTGGGCGGTCATGGTGTCGCTGGCGGCACTCTGGCAGTCGTACGGGGTCACGCCGGACGCCGTGGTGGGGCACTCCCAGGGCGAGATCGCCGCGGCCGTCGTCGCGGGTGGACTGTCCCTCGAGGACGGTGCTCGCGTGGTCGCGTTGCGCAGCAAGGCCATCGCCGCGAGACTCGCCGGCCAGGGCGGGATGGCGTCGGTCGCGCTGGACGCCGAGCGGGTCCAGGCCCTGCTCGACGACCGGATCTCGATCGCGGCGTACAACAGCCCGTCGTCGACCGTCGTGGCCGGTGACCCCGCGGCCTTGCGGGAACTGGTCGAGCGCTGCGAGCGCGACGGCGTCCGGGCCCGGGTGATCCCGGTGGACTACGCGTCGCACTCGGCGCACGTCGAGGCGATCGAAGCCGAGCTGCACGAGGTCCTGGCCCCGATCCGGCCGCGCACCGGCGACGTCCCCTTCTACTCGACCGTGGCCGCCGAACCGATCGACACCGCGACCCTCGACGCCGGCTATTGGTACCGCAACCTGCGGCAGGCGGTGCGGTTCCGTGCCACCGCCGACGTCCTCGCCGACCGCGGGCACCGTTTCTTCGTCGAGGTCAGCCCGCACCCCGTGCTCGGCGGCGGGCTCCAGGAGACCCTCGAAGACGCTGCCGTGGTCGGGACGCTGCGCCGCGGCGAAGGCGGCCTCCGGCGGTTCCTGCTGTCCGCGGCCCAGCTGTGGACCCACGGCCACGACATCGACTGGTCGGTCCTCTACCCGCACGCGAACGCGGTTCCGCTGCCCACCTACCCGTTCCAGCGCCAGCGTTTCTGGCTCGAACCGCCGCCCAAGCCCACCGACGACAGCGGGTTCTGGACCGCGCTCGACACACTCGGTCTCGCCGACGACACACCCTGGCGCGACGCCCGGCTGGCGTTGACCGACTGGCGTCGGCAGGCTGACGTGGAGAGCTGGCGCCACCGCATCACGTGGCGCGCCGTGCCCGAGGCGGCTGTGGCCCCGCTCGCCGGCACCTGGCTCGTGGTCACGCCCACCGCGGGCGCGCTCACCGGGTTCGGCGTCGAGGTGCTCGTCACCGCGGACGACGACCGCGCCACCCTCGCCGGGCGACTCGCCGGGCTGACTCCCGACGGCGTCCTCGCCCTGACGACCTCCGACGACCCGATCGACGCGGTCACCACCGCGGCCGTGCTCGTCCAGGCCCTCGGTGACGCCGGGATCGACGCCCCGCTGTGGTTCCTGACCCGCGGCGCGGTCGCACTCGACACCGACCCCGCGCCGGAGCCGGCGCAGGCCGCGGTCTGGGGCCTCGGCCGGGTGGCCGCGCTGGAGCACCCCGGCCGCTGGGGCGGGCTGATCGACCTGCCCGCGACCTGGGACTCCGGCACCGCCGAAAAGCTGGCCGCCGTGGTGTCCGGCGTCGAAGACCAAGTGGCGATCCGGCCGTCCGGGGTGTTCGCCCGCCGGCTGGTCCCCGCGCCCCTGCGCGGGAAGACGCGGACCTGGGGGACCGGCGGCACGGCCCTGGTCACCGGCGGCACGGGTGCGCTGGGCAGGCACCTCGCCCGCTGGCTCATCGCGCGTGGAGCCGAGCACGTCGTCCTGACCGGCCGCCGCGACGCCGACGTGTCCGAGCTGGGTCCCCGGGTGAGCGCCGTGATCTGCGACGTCACCGACGCGCACGCCCTCCGGGAGCTGGTCGACGGCCTCGACGATCTCCGCACCGTCGTCCACGCCGCGGGCGTCGGGACGCTCGCTGCGCTCGACGACACCGACCCCGCCGCGATCGCCGAAGTCCTGAAGGCCAAGGTGCTCGGCGCGCGGCACCTCGACGACCTGCTCGGCGACCGTGAGCTGGACGCCTTCGTGCTCTTTTCCTCGATCTCCGGCGTGTGGGGTGTCGCCGACCACGCCGCCTACGCCGCGTCGAACGCCTACCTCGACGCCCTCGCGCTGCGCCGCCGGGCGCTCGGCCGGACCGCGCTGTCGGTGGCCTGGGGTCCCTGGGCCGGCGGCGGCATGATCGCCGAGACCCTGCACGACGTCCTCGCCCGCCGCGGTGTCCCGGTCATCGAGCCGGAAGCCGCCCTGGCCGGCCTGGGGCAGGCACTGGACCACGACGAGACGTTCGTCGCGCTGGCCGAGATCGACTGGCCGGTGTTCGCCGACGTCTTCTCCGCCGTCCGGCCGAGCCCGCTGCTCGCCGAGCGGCCCGAGCTGAAGCAGCTCCGGGAGGAGACCCCGGACGCGTCCGGCTGGGCCGAGGAGCTCGCCGCCCTCGCCGGACCCGAGCGCGAAAAGCGGGTGTCCGCTTTGGTCCGGCAGCAGGTCGCCGCGGCGCTCGGGCACGCGAGCCCGGAGACCGTCGACGTCCGGCGCGCGTTCAAGGACCTCGGCTTCGACTCGCTCACCGCCGTCGAGCTGCGCAACCGGCTGAGCGCGGCGACCGGGCTGAAGCTGCCCAGCACACTCGTGTTCGACCACCCGACCGCCGCGCTGCTGACCGAGCACCTGCTGGCCGAGGTGGCGCCGGAGTCCACAATGGACGTAGTCACGGCCCCGGTCGCGGCGGCCGACGACGACCCGATCGCCATCGTCGCGATGGGCTGCCGCTTCCCCGGCAGCGTCACGACGCCCGAGCAGCTCTGGACGCTGCTGACCGACGGCGTCGACGCGATCTCCGGCCTGCCCGCCGACCGCGGCTGGGACCTCGGCTCGCTCTACGACGCCGACGCGAGCCGGCCCGGTACCACCTACGCCCGCCATGGCGGGTTCCTCGCCGACGCCACCCGGTTCGACGCGGCGTTCTTCGGGATCTCCCCGCGCGAAGCCGTCGCGATGGACCCGCAGCAGCGGCTGCTCCTGGAGGTCTGCTGGGAGGTGTTCGAGCGCGCCGGGATCGACCCCGCCGCGCTGCACGGCACGCCGGCCGGCGTGTTCGTCGGCATGACCGACCAGGCCTACGGCTCAGGGGGCTCCGAGGGCGAGGACTACCTGGTCACCGGCGCGGTCTCCAGCGTCGCCTCCGGCCGGATCGCCTACGTCCTCGGCTTGGAGGGGCCGGCCGTCACGGTCGACACGGCGTGCTCGTCGTCGCTGGTGGCGCTGCACCTCGCGGCGCAGTCGCTGCGCTCGGGCGAGTGCTCGATGGCGCTCGCCGGCGCGTCGATGGTCATGTCGACGCCGAGCCAGTTCCTCGGCTTCAGCCGCCAGCGCGGGCTCGCGCCCGACGGCCGCTGCAAGCCGTTCGCGGCCGGTGCCGACGGGTTCGCTCTCGCCGAGGGCGTCGGCGTCCTGCTGGTGGAGCGGTTGTCCGACGCGCGCCGCCACGGGCACCCGGTGCTCGCGGTGCTGCGCGGGTCGGCGATCAACTCCGACGGTGCGTCCAACGGCCTGACCGCCCCGAACGGTGGTTCGCAGCAGCGGGTCATCCGCGCCGCGCTGGCGGGTGCGGGCCTGCGTCCGTCCGAAGTGGACGTCGTCGAGGCGCACGGCACCGGAACCCCGCTGGGCGACCCGATCGAAGCGCAGGCGCTGATCGCCGCGTACGGGCCGGAGCGCGAACGGCCGCTGCTGGTCGGTTCGCTGAAGTCGAACCTCGGGCACACGCAGACCGCGTCCGGGGTCGCCGGGGTGATCAAGATGGTCGAGGCGATGCGGCACGGGCAGCTGCCCAAGACGTTGCACCTCGACGAGCCGACCGCGGAGGTCGACTGGTCTTCCGGTGTGGTCGAGCTGACCGCCGAAGACCGGGCGTGGCCGGAGACCGGGGCCCCGCGGCGCGCGGGCGTGTCGGCGTTCGGCATCAGCGGCACCAACGCGCACGTGATCCTGGAGCAGGCACCCGAAGAGCCTCCGGTGGACGCGCTGCCGGACACCGTGGGGACGTGGGTGCTGTCGGGCCGGTCCGAAGCGGCCGTGCGCGAGCAGGCGGCGGCGCTGGCGGAGACGGAGCACGGCGTCGCCGAGGTGGGCTGGTCGCTGGTGAGCACCCGGTCGGCGTTCGAGTACCGGGCCGCGGTCGTCGGCGACCGGGACGAGCTCCTCGCCGGGCTGCGCGAACTGGCCGCGGGGAGCCCGGTCAGCACCGGGACCACGGGGGAGACCGTCTTCGTCTTCCCCGGTCAGGGTGCGCAGTGGGCGGGGATGGCCGTGGGGCTGCTCGACGAGTCGCCGGTGTTCGCCGAGCGGATGGCGGACTGCGCCGCCGCGCTCGCCCCGCACGTGGACTGGTCGTTGACCGACGTCCTGGCCGACGCGGACGCCCTCGAACGGGTCGACGTCGTGCAGCCGGTGTCGTGGGCGGTGATGGTGTCCCTCGCCGCACTTTGGCGGGCGCACGGGGTCGAGCCCGACGCGGTCGTCGGGCATTCCCAGGGCGAGATCGCCGCGGCTGTGGTCGCGGGCGGACTGTCCCTCGAGGACGGTGCCCGGGTGGCCGCCCTGCGCAGCAAGGCGATCGCGGCCGGGCTCGCGGGCCTCGGCGGGATGGCGTGGATCGCCGCTCCGGAGTCCGTGGTCACCCCGATGCTGGAGCCGTACGGCGGCCGGCTCTCCCTCGCCGCGGTGAACGGGCCCGCCTCGGTCGTCGTTTCCGGCGAAGTCGAAGCCCTCGAAGCCCTGATCGCCGGCGCCGGTGACCTGCGCGTCCGCCGGATCCCGGTGGACTACGCGTCGCACTCCGCCGCGGTCGAGGCGATCGAGGCCGAGCTGCGAGAGGTCCTCGCGCCGGTCCGGCCCCGGACCTCGGCGATCACCTACGTCTCCGGCGTCACCGGCACCCCGGTCGACACCGCCACCCTCGACGCCGGGTACTGGTACCGCAACCTGCGTCAGCCGGTCCGGTTCCACGACGCCACGAAGACGCTCGTCGAAGCCGGCCACCGGTTCTTCGTCGAAGTCAGCCCGCACCCGGTGCTCGGCGGCGGCATCGAAGAGACCCTGGACGAGGCGGTGGAGAGCGCGGCCGTCGTCGGTACCCTGCGCCGCAACGCGGGCGACCTCCGGCGGTTCCTGACCTCGCTGAGCCAGCTGTGGGCGCACGGTCACGACGTCGACTGGCCGTTCCTCTACCCGGTCAAGCGGACGGTTCCGCTGCCGACCTACCCGTTCCAGCGTCAGCGGTTCTGGCTCGAACCGCGCTCTGCGGCACCGGTCACCCGGTCCACAGTGGACCAGTTGCGCTACGAGGTCCGGTGGAGCCCCGTCACCACTCCCCGTGCCACCACGCTCGACGCGGGCTGGCTGGCCGTCGTGCCCGCCGGGCCGGATTTCCGGGACCTGCTCGGCGCGGACGTCCGCGTGCTCGAAGTGTCCACGGAGGATCGCGAGGAGCTGGCGGAGCTGCTGGCCGTCGAAGACACCCCGGCCGGGGTGGTTTCCCTGCTCGCGCTGAACGACGAGCCGCACGCCGAGCACCCCGTGCTCACCGCCGGGCTCGCCGGCAACGTCGTGCTCACGCAGGCGCTGGCCGACGCCGGGATCGCCGCCCCGCTGTGGTTCGCGACCCGCGGAGCCGTCTCCACCGGCCCGGGCGAACCCCTGCACCGCCCGGCCCAGGCGATGGCCTGGGGCCTCGGCGGGATCCTCGGCCTCGACCAGCCCGACCGCTGGGGCGGCCTCGTCGACCTGCCGCCCGTCGCGGACGCCACGACCGCGGGCCGGCTCGCGGCCGTCCTCACCGGCCACGACGGCGAAGACCAGGTGGCCCTGCGGCCGTCGGGGGTGTTCGCCCGCCGGCTGGTCCGCGCGGCGGCGTCCCCGCCCGTCCGCTGGCAGCCGCACGGCACGGCGCTGGTCACCGGCGGTACCGGCGCGCTCGGCGGACAGGTTGCCCGCTGGCTCGCCGCGAACGGTGCCGAGCACCTGGTGCTCCTGAGCCGCCAGGGCGAACACGCGCCCGGGGCCGCGGAACTCACGGGCGAGCTGTCCGCACTCGGGACGAAGGTCACCGTCGCCGCCTGCGACGTCTCGGACCGCGACGCCCTGCGCGAGCTGCTCGCGGAGCTGCCGCCGGTGAACGCCGTGGTCCACACCGCGGGCGCGGTGGACGTCGAACGGCCGATCACGGCCCTGACCCTGGCCGACTTCGCCGAGCTCGCCGAGGCCAAGGTCCGGGGCGCGCGGAACCTCGACGAACTGTGCGGCGACGTGGACGCGTTCGTCCTGTTCTCCTCCGGCGCCGGCGTCTGGGGCAACGCGGGCCAGGCCGGTTACGCGGCGGCGAACGCCTTCCTGGACGCACTGGCCCAGCAGCGGCGCGATCGCGGGCTCCCGGCGACGTCGATCGCCTGGGGTGCCTGGGCGGGCGGCGGCATGGTGGACGAGAACGTCGGCGCGCAGCTCGAACGGCGCGGGGTGCCGATGATGCGGCCCGAGCTGGCCGTCACCGCGATCCGGCCGTCGGTCGACACCGGCGGCCCGACGAGCGTCGTCGCCGACATCGACTGGGCGAAGTTCACCCCGCTCTACACCGCGGCGCGGCAACGCCCCTTGCTGCGCGAGCTGCCCGAAGCGCAGCAGACCGAGGAATCCCCCGTGGACAGTGGCGGAGAGCTGGTCCGGCGGCTGCGGACGGCGTCGGCGAGCGAACGCGACCGGGTCGTGCTCGACCTGGTGCGCGGCGAAGTCGCCGCGGTGCTCGGCTTCCCCGGCCGCGACGCCGTCCGGCCGGCGCAGACGTTGAAGGAACTGGGGTTCGACTCGCTCACCGCGCTCGATCTGCGCAACCGGCTCGGCGCGGCGACCGGCTTGAAACTGCCTGCCACGCTCGTCTTCGACCACCCGACTCCCGATGCCGTCGCGAAGCACGTGCTCGACGGGCTGTTCGCCACGGACACCGCGACCGACGAGCTGGATCGGATCGAGGCCGAGCTTGCCGCCCTTCCCGCCGAGCTCGTTGCCGCCCGGCTGCGGAAGCTGCTGTGGAAGTGGGACGACACGGGCGACGACCCCGGCGACGACGGCTTGGAACTCGACACGGCGACCGACGACGAGATGTTCGCGGCGATCGACCGAGAACTCGGAATCTCTTGACGTGACCGGAAAACCTTCCCAGGAGCGGACGCAGATGCGCAACGAGGACAAGCTCCGTGACTACCTCAAGCGGGTCACGGCCGATCTGAAGCTGGCCAACCGCCGCCTGCACGACGTCACCGAGCGCCGCGCCGAACCGATCGCCGTGGTGTCCATGAGCTGCCGGTTCCCCGGCGGGGTGACCGACCCCGAGCAGCTCTGGGACCTGCTCGCCGAGGGCCGCGACGCCGTGTCGCCGTGGCCCGCCGACCGCGGCTGGGACCCGGACCTCTACGACCCCGACCCCGAGCGGATCGGCCGCAGCTACGTCCGCGAGGGCTGCTTCCTGACCGACGCGGCGCAGTTCGACCCGGCGTTCTTCGGCATCTCCCCGCGCGAGGCCGTGGCGATGGACCCGCAGCAGCGGCTCCTGCTGGAGACCACCTGGGAGGCCTTCGAGCGGGCGAAGCTCGACGCGGCGGCCCTGCGCGGCAGCAAGACCGGCGTGTTCGTCGGCGCCAGCAACCAGGGCTACGCCGGCGGCATGGTCACCGCGCCCGAAGGCCTGGAAGGACTGCTGCTCACCGGCGGTTCGGCCGCCGTGCTGTCCGGCCGGCTCGCCTACACCTTCGGGCTCGAGGGCCCGGCCGTCACCGTCGACACCATGTGCTCGTCCTCGCTGGTCGCCCTGCACCTCGCGGTCTCCGCGCTGCGCAACGACGAGTGCTCGATGGCCCTGGCCTGCGGCGCGACCGTGATGGCCAACCCCCGCAACTTCGTCGAGTTCAGCCGCCAGCGCGGTCTCTCTTCGGACGGCCGCTGCCGCGCCTTCTCCGCCGACGCCGACGGCACGGGCTGGGGCGAGGGCGTCGGCGTCGTGCTGCTGGAACGGCTGTCCGACGCGCGCCGCCACGGCCACCCCGTGCTCGCCGTCATCCGCGGCACGGCGATCAACCAGGACGGCGCGTCCAACGGCTTGACCGCCCCCAACGGGCTTTCGCAGCAGCGCGTCATCGAGGCGGCGCTGGCCAACGCGCGGCTGGCCCCCGAGCAGGTCGACGTCGTCGAGGCGCACGGCACCGGCACCAAGCTGGGCGACCCGATCGAGGCGCAGGCCCTGCAGGCGACCTACGGCCGCGACCGCGAACGCCCGCTGCTGCTCGGCACGGTGAAGTCGAACATCGGCCACACGCAGGCCGCGTCCGGGGTCGCCGGGGTGATCAAGATGGTCCTCGCCCTGCGCGCGGGCGTCCTGCCGAAGACGCTGTTCGTCGGCGAGCCGACCCCGCACGTGGACTGGACCGCGGGCGCCGTCTCGCTGCTGACCGAGCAGCAGGAGTGGCCCGAGACGGGGGCGCCGCGCCGGGCCGGGGTGTCCTCCTTCGGCGGCAGCGGCACCAACGCGCACGTCGTGCTGGAGGGCGTCACCGACGAACCCGGGGTCGCCTCGGAGTCCACTGTGGACACGGCGGTCTGGGTGCTGTCGGGCCGGTCCGACGCCGCGCTCAAGGCTCGCGCGGCGGAGCTGGCGGAGCTGCGGGACGTCAACGTGGCCGACGTCGGCTGGTCGCTGGCTTCCACCCGTTCGGCGTTCGAACACCGTGCCGCGGTGATCGGCCGGGATCCGGCGGCGGGCCTCCGCGAGATCGCCGACTCCGGCACGGCCGCCGGTGGCGCGGTGGTCGGCGGCGAGGCCCAGGTCGTCGGCGGCACCGTGCTGGTGTTCCCCGGCCAAGGCGCGCAGTGGGCCGGGATGGCCGTGGACCTGCTCGCCTCCGCCCCGGTGTTCGCGGCCCGGATGGCCGAGTGCGAGGCGGCGTTGTCGGCTTTCGTCGACTGGAAGCTGACCGACGTCCTCGGCGACGCGACGGCCCTGGACCGGGTCGACGTCGTGCAGCCGGCCTCGTGGGCGGTCATGGTCTCGCTCGCCGCGCTGTGGGAGTCCCACGGCGTCACCCCGGACGCCGTGGTCGGGCACTCGCAGGGTGAGATCGCGGCCGCCGTCGTCGCCGGTGCGTTGTCGTTGTCCGACGGCGCGAAGGTCGTCGCGCTGCGCAGCAAGCTGATCGCCGGCCGGCTCGCGGGCCTGGGCGCGATGGCGTCCGTCGCGGCACCGGAGGCGCAGGTCGAAGCGCTGCTCGCGGACGGGCGCGTGGCCATCGCGGCGGTCAACGGACCCGCGTCCGTGGTGATCTCCGGCGAGGTCGCCGCGGTCGAAGAGGTCCTCGCGCGCGCCGAGGCCGGGGGACTGCGCGTGCGCCGGATCCCGGTGGACTACGCGTCGCACTCCGCCGTGGTCGAAGTCCTCGAAGCCGAACTGCTGGAAGCCCTGGCGGACCTCGAACCCCGCGCCCCGCGGATCGCGTTCGTCTCCAGCGTCACCGGCGAGGCCGCCGGGACACTGGACGCCGCCTACTGGTACCGCAACCTGCGGCACCGCGTGCGGTTCCAGGACGCCACCAGGGCCCTCATCGCCGACGGGCACCGGTTCTTCGTCGAATCGAGCCCGCACCCCGTCCTCGGCGGCGGCCTCCAGGAGACCCTGGACGCCGCGCTCGACCCCGGTTCGGCCGCCGTCGTCGGCACGCTCCGCCGGGGCGAAGGCGGCTTGACGCGGTTCCTGACGTCGGTGGCGCAGCTGTGGACGCAGGGCCACGACGTCGACTGGTCGGCCGTCTACCCCGAGGCTCGGCCGGTCGCTTTGCCGACATATCCCTTCCAGCGGCAGCGCTACTGGCTCGAAAACCCGGGCGAGACCGCCGCGGCGGACGACGGGTTCTGGAGTGCCGTCGAGGACGGCGCGCTGACCGAAGAGCTGGGCGTCACCGCGGAAACGCCCTGGCAGGAGGTGCTGCCCGCGCTCGCGGACTGGCGCCACCGCCGCACCGAACTGTCCACAGTGGACCAGTGGCGGTACCGGATCACCTGGCACCCGGTCGCCGCACCGGCACCCGCGCTGTCCGGCACCTGGCTGGTCCTGCACGCGCCCGACGTCTGCCTCGACGCCCTGGAGAAGGCCGGTGCGGCCGTCCGCACCCTGCGCCTCGACGGGACCGAGGACCGCGCGTCGCTGGCCGAGCGGCTGCGGGCCGAGACCGGCGTCGCCGGCGTGCTGTCCCTGCTCGCGCTGGACGAGAACGAGCACGCGACGCACCCGGTGCTGTCCCGGGGTCTCGCGGCGAACCTCCTGCTCTCCCAAGCCCTCGGCGACGCCGGGATCACCGCGCCGCTGTGGCTCGCGACGCAAGGCACCGCCGTCGTCGTGCCCGGGGACGAGGCGCCGCACCCCGGTCAGGCCACCACGTGGGGTCTCGGCCGGGTCCTCGCCCTCGAACACCCCGGCCGCTGGGGCGGCCTGGTCGACCTGCCGGACGACCTCGACGAGCAGGCCGCGACCCGGCTCTGCGCCGCCCTCGCCGGGATCGGCGACGAGGACCAGCTCGCCGTCCGCGGCTCCGGGCTGTACCAGCGCCGCCTGCGCCGCGCTCCCGTGCAGGGCACCGCGCCCGAGTGGCGGACCGGCGGCACCGCGCTGATCACCGGCGGCACCGGGGGGCTGGGCGCGCACGTCGCCCGCTGGCTCGTCGGCCGCGGCGCCGAGCACCTCGTGCTCACCAGCCGCCGCGGTCCCGGCGCACCCGGGGCCGCCGAACTGCGGGAAGAACTCGAAGCGATGGGTGTCGAGGTGACCATCGCCGCGTGCGACGTCGCCGACCGCGAGGCGCTGACGTCGCTGGTCAGCGGCCTGCGAGACATCCGCACGGTCGTCCACACCGCCGGCGTCGGCCTCCTGGCTCCCCTATCCGACACGGACCTGCCCGAGTTCGAAGAGGGCGCCCGCGCGAAGCTCGCCGGGGCCCGCCACCTGGACGCGTTGTTCGGCGAAGCCGGCCTCGACGCCTTCGTGCTGTACTCCTCCGTCGCCGGCGTCTGGGGCAGTGGCGACCACGGCGCGTACGCCGCCGCGAACGCCTTCGTCGACGCGCTCGCCGAGAGCCGCCGCGCCCGCGGGCTGGCCGGGACGTCGGTCGCCTGGGGCATCTGGGCCGGCGACGGCATGGTCTCCGACGTCGTCGCCGACCAGCTCAAGTGGCGCGGGATCCCGTTCATGGCCCCGGAACCGGCCCTGCTCGGGCTCGGCCAGGTGCTCGACCACGACGAGCCGTTCCTCGCCGTCGCCGACATCGACTGGGAGCGGTTCGTCCCGGTCTTCACCGCCGCCCGCCCGCGGCCGCTGCTGTCCGAGGTGCCCGAGGTCGCGGCCGTGCTGGCCGCCGAGTCGGAGGTCACCGAGGAGGAGACCGGCGCCGCGGGTGCCTTGCGCGCCAAGCTGACCGCACTGTCCGAACCGGACCAGGACCGCGAACTGCTCGGGCTGGTCCGCAAGCACGCGGCCGCCGTGCTCGGCTACGCCGGACCGGAGGACGTCGACGCGTCACGCGCGTTCCGCGAGCTGGGCTTCGACTCGCTGACCGCGATCGAGCTGCGCAACCGGCTCACCGCCGCCACCGGCCTCAAACTGTCCGCCACCCTCGTGTTCGACTACCCGAACGCGACGACCCTGGCACGGCACGTCCGCACCGAGGTCCTCGGCGCTCCCGCACCCGCGGTGGCCGCGCCGGTCACCGCGACCGACGAGCCCCTCGCCATCGTCGGCATGAGCTGCCGGTTCGCCGGCGGCATCGGCAGCCCGCAGCAGCTGTGGGACCTGATGATGGCCGAGGCCGACGCCATCGGCGAGTTCCCCGGCGACCGCGGCTGGCAGCCCGGCGCGCTCTACGACCCCGATCCCGACAGTGCCGGCCACAGCTACACCCGCGCGGGCGGGTTCCTCTACGACGCCGCCGAGTTCGACCCGGGCTTCTTCGGCATCAGCCCGCGCGAAGCCCTCGCGATGGACCCGCAGCAGCGCGTCGTCATGGAAGCCGCGTGGGAGGCCTTCGAAGACGCCGGGTTCGCCCAGTCCGCCGTCCGCGGCAGCCGCACCGGCGTGTTCGTCGGTGCCAGCGGCCACGACTACGGCCAGCGGCTGCGGGAAGTGCCCGAAGGCGTCGAAGGGCACCTGGTCACCGGCGGCACCGGCAGCGTCACCTCCGGGCGCGTCGCCTACACCTTCGGGCTCGAAGGCCCGGCGGTCACGATCGACACCGGCTGCTCGTCGTCGCTGGTCGCCCTGCACCTGGCCGGCCAGGCACTGCGGTCGGGGGAGTGCGACCTCGCGCTGGCCGGCGGGGTCGCGGTGATGTCGACCCCGGCGCCGTTCGTCGCGTTCAGCCGCCAGCGCGCGCTGGCCGCCGACGGCCGGAGCAAGCCGTTCTCCGCCGAGGCCGACGGCATGGGCCTCGCCGAGGGCGTCGGCATGCTGCTCGTCGAGCGGCTTTCCGACGCGAAGCGCAAGGGACACCGCGTGCTGGCCGTGGTCCGCGGCACCGCGACCAACCAGGACGGCGCGTCCAACGGCCTGACCGCCCCGAACGGCCCGTCGCAGCAGCGCGTCATCCTGTCCGCGCTGGCCGCGGCCGGGCTCGAACCGTCCGAAGTGGACGCCGTCGAGGCGCACGGCACGGGCACCACGCTGGGCGACCCGATCGAGGCCCAGGCGCTGATGGCCACCTACGGCCGCGACCGGTCGGCCCCGCTGTGGCTCGGTTCGGTCAAGTCGAACATCGGGCACAGCCAGGCCGCCGCGGGCGCCGCCGGCGTCATCAAGATGGTGCTGGCCATGCGCCACGGCGTCCTGCCGCGCTCGCTGCACTCGGAGCACCCGTCGCCGCACGTCGACTGGTCCTCCGGTGCCCTCGAACTGCTCACCGAGGCCACGCCGTGGCCGGCCAAGCCGGGACCGCGCCGCGTCGGCGTGTCCTCCTTCGGCGTCGGCGGCACCAACGCCCACGTCGTGCTCGAACACGATCCTTCGCCCGAACCGGAGACCGTGCGCGAGCCGGTCACGGGCCCGGTGCCGTGGGTGCTTTCGGCCCGTTCGGCGGCCGGGGTGCCCGCGCAGGCCTCGAAGCTGGCGGCCGCCGCGACCGCGGACATCGCCGATGTCGGCTGGTCCCTGGCCTCGACCCGGAGCGCGTTCGAGCACCGGGCCGTCGTGCTCGGTGACGACCGCGAAGAACTCCTGCACGGTCTGCACGGCCTGGCCGCCGGGACGCCGAGCGCGTCCGTGGTCACCGGGGTGGCCGGCGCGGTGGGGCGGACGGTGTTCGTCTTCCCGGGGCAGGGCGCGCAGTGGGCCGGCATGGCTGTCAGCCTGCTGGACTCGTCGCCGGTCTTCGCGGAGCGGTTCGCGGAGTGCGCGGCGGCGCTGGAGTCCTTCGTCGACTGGTCGCCGTTCTCCGAACTGCGCGAAGGTGCGTTGGACCGGGTCGACGTGGTGCAGCCACTGTCGTGGGCCGTCATGGTTTCGCTGGCCGCGCTGTGGCAGTCGCACGGCGTGACGCCGGACGCGGTGGTGGGCCACTCGCAGGGCGAGATCGCCGCGGCCGTCGTCGCCGGGGGACTGTCCCTGATGGACGGTGCTCGAGTGGTCGCGTTGCGGAGCAAGGCGATCGCCGCCGGGCTCGCGGGCCGGGGCGGGATGGCGTCGGTCGCGCTCGGCGCCGAGCAGGCCGGGAACCTCCTGTCCGAATGGGACGGCCGCATCACCATCGCCGCGTTCAACAGCCCGTCGTCGACGGTCGTCTGCGGTGAGCCCGACGCCCTGGAGGAACTGCTCGCCCAGTGCCAGGCGGACGGCGTCCGGTCCCGGCTGATCCCGGTGGACTACGCCTCGCACTCGGCGCACGTGGAGGCGATCGAGCGCGAACTGCTCGACGTGCTCGCCGCGGTCGAGCCGCGCACCGGCGAGGTGCCGTTCTACTCGACGGTCTCGGCCGAGCCGATCGACACCGCGACCCTCGACGCCGGCTACTGGTACCGCAACCTGCGTCAGCCGGTGCTGTTCCACCAGACCGTCGGGGTCCTCGCGGCGCGCGAGCACTCGGTGTTCGTGGAGGTCAGCCCGCACCCGGTCGTCACGTCCGCGATCGCCGAGGCCGTCCCGGACGCCGTCGCGACCGGCACGCTGCGGCGCGGCGAAGGCGGTCTGGCGCGGTTCCGCACGTCACTGGCCGAACTGCACGTGCGCGGTGTCGACGTCGACTGGGCCCCGGTGTTCCCGGGTGCCGCGACGATCCCGCTGCCCACCTACGCCTTCCAGCACCAGCGCTACTGGCTCGACGCCCCGGCCGGCGCCGACCCGCTGGACGACGAGTTCTGGGCCGCCGTCGAGCAGTCCGACCTCCCGGCGCTCGCCGCCTGGCGTGCCAAGCGCCAGGCCGGATCCACTGTGGACAACTGGCGTTATCGGGTCGAGTGGACCCCGCTCGGCGTCGCGACCGGCACCATCGTGCCGAACTGGCTGGTCCTCGCGCCGGCCGGGCACGACGGGCAGGCCGTCGCCGACGGACTCGGCGCGCGGCTGCTGGAGCTGCCGTCCGAAGGGGACCGCGAGCGGTACGCCGAACTGCTGCGTGCGGCAGGCCCGTGCGAGGGCGTGCTTTCGCTCATGGCCCTCGATGGTTTCGAAGCGAACTTGACGCTGCTGCACGCCCTCGGCGACGCCGGGATCGACGCGCCGCTCTGGTGGGCGACCAGCGGCGCGGTCAGCACCGGTGACCGGGACCCGATCCGCGCGGCCGGCCAGGCGCTGACCTGGGGCTTCGGCCGGATCGCGGCCGCGGAGTACCCGCAGCGCTTCGGCGGGCTCGTCGACCTCCCGGCCGACCTCGACGCCCGCGTCTTCGCCCGGCTCGCCGCCGTGCTCGGGTCGCCCGACGAGGACCAGGTGGCCGTGCGCGCTTCCGGCGTCTTCGGCCGCCGGCTCGTCCGCGCGGCCCCGGCCCGCGAGACCACGACGTCGTGGACGGCGTCCGGCACGGTGCTGCTCACCGGCGGAACCGGCGGGGTCGGCCCGCACCTCGCCCGCTGGCTCGCCCGGGCCGGCGCCGAGCGGCTGGTCCTGACCAGCCGGCGCGACCACGACCTCCCCGAGCTGACCGCCGAACTGGCCGACCTCGGCACCGAACTGACCGTCGCGACCTGCGACGTCGCCGACCGCGACCAGCTCGCGGAACTCCTGGCCGGGCTGCCCGACCTGACCGCGGTGGTGCACGCCGCCGCCGTGCTCGACGACGGCGTCCTCGACGGCCTCACCGCAGAGCGCATCGCGAACGTGCTGCGGCCCAAGGCCGACGCCGCACGGCACCTGCACGAGCTGACCGCGAACCGCGACCTTTCCGCGTTCGTCCTGTTCTCCTCGCTGGCGGGCACGCTCGGCGGACCGGGTCAGGCGAGCTATGCCGCGGCCAACACCTACCTCGACACGCTCGCCCGCGAGCGCCGTGCCGCGGGCCTGCCCGCGACTTCCGTCGCCTGGGGTGCGTGGGCCGGCGGCCGCGGTGAAGGCCTCGCCGATCAGGGCCTGCCCGCCATGGCACCCGACCTGGCGATCCTCGCGCTGCAGCAGGCCCTCGACGAGGACGAGACCGTGCTGGCGGTCGCCGACATCCGCTGGGACCGCTACCGCAAGACCCTCGCCCAGGGCCGGCCCAGTGCCGCGCTGCTGGGAATCCCCGAAGCGGCGAAGCCGGAAGCCGTCGAAACCGGCTGGGCCGAGCGGCTGGCCGGTCTGGGCGAGGACGAGCAGCACCGGCTGCTCCTGGACCTGATCCAGGGTCAGGCCGCGGTGGCGCTCGGCTACCCCGGACCCGAGTCGATCGAGCCCGAACGCGCCTTCCGCGACCTCGGCTTCGACTCGCTCACCGCCGTCGACCTGCGCAACCGCCTCGGCGAAGCCACCGGCCTGCGGCTGCCGGTCACGCTCGTCTTCGACCACCCGACCGCCGTCGCGCTCGCCGGGCACGTCCGGCGCGAGCTGGTGGGAGACGAAGACGACACCGTGACCGAGACCGCCGCCCCGGTGGTGGCGCGCACCGACGAGCCGATCGCGATCGTCGCGATGTCCTGCCGCTACCCCGGCGGCGTGACCGATCCGGACGAGCTGTGGCGGCTCGTCGCCGACGGCGTCGACGCGGTCGGGGAGTTCCCGGCCGACCGCGGCTGGGACGTCGAAGGCCTCTTCGACGCCGACCCGGACAAGCCCGGCACCTTCTACACCCGCGGCGGCGGTTTCCTGCACGACGCGGCGGAGTTCGACCCGGCGTTCTTCGGGATCGCACCCCGTGAGGCACCCGCGATCGACCCGCAGCAGCGGCTGCTGCTGGAGACGTCGTGGGAGGCCGTCGAGCGCGCGGGCATCGACCCGGCGCTGCTGCGCGGCAGCCGGACCGGCGTGTTCGTCGGCTCCAACTACCACGACTACGGCTCCCGCGTGCGGCACGCGCCGGGCGAGTTCGAGGGGCACCTGGCGACCGGCAGCGCGGGCAGCGTCGCGTCCGGCCGGATCGCCTACACCTTCGGGCTCGAGGGCCCGGCGGTCACGGTCGACACGGCGTGCTCGTCGTCGCTGGTCGCCCTGCACTGGGCGGTCAAGGCCCTGCGGTCCGGCGAGTGCGACCTCGCGCTGGCCGGCGGCGTCACGGTGATCTCCTCGGTCGACACGTTCGTCGAGTTCAGCCGGCAGCGCGCGCTGTCCCCGGACGGCCGGTGCCGCGCGTTCTCCGCGGACGCCGACGGCGCGGGCTGGGCCGAGGGCGTCGGCATGGTGCTGGTGGAACGGCTTTCCGACGCGCGCCGCCTCGGGCACCCGGTGCTCGCCGTCGTGCGGGGCAGCGCGGTCAACCAGGACGGCGCGTCCAACGGCATGACCGCCCCGAGCGGGCCCGCGCAGCAGCGCGTCATCCGCGCGGCGCTGGCCGACGCCGCGCTGACACCGTCCGATGTGGACGCTGTCGAGGCGCACGGGACGGGCACCACGCTGGGCGACCCGATCGAGGCGCAGGCGCTCATCGCCACCTACGGCCAGGACCGTGAACGGCCGTTGTGGCTGGGTTCGGTGAAGTCCAACATCGGGCACACCCAGGCCGCGTCCGGCATCGCGGGCGTGATCAAGATGGTGCAGGCGCTGCGCAACGGCGTCCTGCCGCGCACGCTGCACGCCGAAACCCCGTCGCCGCACATCGACTGGTCCGCCGGGCAGGTGCGGCTGCTGTCCGAGCCGGTCGAGTGGGCCGCGAACGGCCACCCGCGCCGCGCGGCGGTGTCCTCGTTCGGGGTCAGCGGCACCAACGTGCACACGATCCTCGAAGAGGCGCCCTCGCTGCCCGAAGCAGCGGAAGTCGTCACGACGCAACGGTTCACGGCCTGGCCGGTGTCGGCCCGGTCCGAAGCCGCGCTGCGCGGCCAGGCCCGGCGGCTCCTGGCGGCTACGGAGTCCGAAAAGGACGCGGCCGACGTCGCCCGATCGCTGTCCGCTCGCGCGAAGTTCGGGCACCGCGCGGTGGTCGTCGGCGAAAGCCTCGGTGAACTGCGCGACGGGCTGGCCGCGCTGGCCGCGGACCGGCCCGCCGCCGGGCTGCGGCAGCACGTCGCCCGATCCGGCCGGACGGCGTTCCTGTTCACCGGCCAGGGCGCGCAGCGGCTCGGCATGGGCCAAGAGCTGTACGCGCGGTTCCCGGTCTTCGCCGACGCCTTCGACGCGGTCTGCGCGCACTTCGACCTGCCCCTGCGCGACGTCGTCTTCGGCACCGACGCCGCCCGGCTCGACCGCACCGGCTTCACCCAGCCCGCCCTGTTCGCGGTCGAGGTGGCGTTGTTCCGGTTGCTCGAGTCCTGGGACGTCCGCGCGGACTTCCTCGCGGGCCACTCCATCGGCGAGCTGGCCGCGGCGCACGTCGCCGGCGTCTTTTCCCTGGCCGACGCGGCCGAGCTCGTCGCCGCGCGCGGCCGGCTCATGGAAGCGCTGCCCGAAGGCGGGGCCATGGTCGCGATCGCCGCTCCCGAGGACGAGGTCGTCCCGCTGCTGGACGAGCGGGTGTCGCTGGCCGCGGTGAACGGCCCGGCGGCCGTCGTGGTCTCCGGCGACGCCGAAGCCGTGCTGGCGCTCCAGGAGCACTTCACCGCGCTGGGCCGCAAGACCAAGCGCCTGGAGGTCTCGCACGCGTTCCACTCGCCGCTGATGGACCCGATGCTCGAAGAGTTCGCCGCGGTCGCGGCCGGGCTCGAGTACCACCCCCCGCGGATCGCGCTCGTGTCGAACGTGACCGGCACGCTCGCCGATCCGGACGAGCTGACCACGCCGGAGTACTGGGTGCGGCACGTGCGGGCGGCCGTCCGGTTCGCCGACGGCATCCGCGGGCTGGCGGCGGAAGGCGTGAACCGGTTCGTCGAGCTGGGTCCCGACGCGGTGCTCGCCGCGCTCGTCCCGGACTGCGCCGGACCGGCCGAGCTGAGCGTGGGATCGGTGCTGCGCAAGGGACACGACGAAGAGCGGTCCCTGCTCACCGCGCTCGCCGGGCTGCACACCGCCGGCGCCGACGTCGGCTGGGCCGCGGTGCTCGCCGGCGGCGGGCACGTCGAACTGCCGACGTACGCGTTCCAACGGGAGCGGTACTGGCTGGACGTCCCGGCCGTGCCCGGCGACGTCACCGGCGCCGGGCTCACCGAACCCGGGCACCCGCTGCTGGGTGCGTCGGTCTCGCTGGCCGGTTCGGACGGCGCGCTGTTCACGAGCCTGCTGTCGGCGACCAGCCACCCGCTGCTCGCGCAGCACGTCGTGCTCGGCAGCGTGCTGCTGCCGGGGACGGCGTTCATGGAGCTGGCCGTGCACGCCGCGGACAAGGTCGGCTGCGAACGCGTCGAGGAGCTGACCCTCGCCGCGCCGCTGGTGCTGCCGGAGACCGGCGGGGTGCGGCTGCAGGTCGCCGTCGGCGGGCCCGACCGGTTCGGCACCCGCTCGATCGACATCTACTCCCGCGTGGACGGCGCCATGGAGGACGAGCCGTGGACCACGCACGCCAGCGGCACGCTCGCCGCGGCGGCGGCCCCCGCGGCCGGTGACCTCACCGGCGCGTGGCCGCCGGCCGGCGCCGAGCCGATCGACCTCGACGGGCTCTACGACCGCATCGCGGCCAATGGCTTCGACTACGGCCCCGCCTTCCGGGGGCTGCACCGCGCCTGGCGCGCCGGCGACGAGATCTTCGCCGAGGTCGGCCTGCCGGAGGGGGAGCGGGCGGAAGCCGCACGCTTCGGCCTGCACCCGGCCCTGCTGGACGCGGCCCTGCACACCGTCGCCCTGCGCGACGAAAGCCGGGCGGTGCTGCCGTTCGCCTGGTCGGGCGTGACCCTGCACGCGGGCGGCGCGGCGGCGCTGCGGGTGCGCGTCACCGGGCAGGGCGACGACACGGTGGCCCTGGCGGTCGCCGACCAGGACGGGCTGCCGGTCGCCACCATCGGTGCGCTGACGCTGCGGCCGGTTTCGGCCGAGCAGCTCGACGTCGCGCGCTCGGCGTTCCACGAGTCACTGTTCCGGGTGGGCTGGGTGATGGCCCCGATCACCCCGGTCAGCCACTCGGCGGCCGAACGCTGGGCGGTCGTCGGGCACGACGTCGGCGTCCGCGTCACCAAGGCCCTCGGCACGGCGGGTGTCCCGGTGGAGTCCTACCCGGACTTCGACGCGCTCGGCGCGGCCGTGGCGGCGGGTGCCCCGGCGCCCGAGGTGGTCGTGATGACCAGCGGCCCGCAGGACGACGAGGACGTGGCGCGGGCCGTCCGGACCGCCACCCACGGCGCGCTGGAGCAGGTGCAGGAGTGGCTGGCGAGCGAGCAGTTCGCCGGTTCGCGGCTGGTGTTCGTCACCCGGGGCGCGATCGCGACGCGGGTCGGCGAAGGCATCACCGACCTGGCGACGGCGGCGGTCGTCGGCCTGGTCCGCTCGGCGCAGTCGGAGAACCCCGGCCGGTTCGTGCTGGTCGACCTCGACGACCGCGAAGTGTCCTACGCGGCGCTCCCGTCCGCCGTGGCCTGCGGCGAGCCGCACGTCGCGGTCCGGATCGGCGCGATCCAGGTGCCGCGGCTGGCGCGCGTCCCGGCGACCAGCCCGGCGCCGGTTCCCGAGTGGGACCCCGAAGGCACGGTGCTGATCACCGGCGCCACCGGGACGCTCGGCACGCTCGTCGCCCGGCACCTGGTGACCGCGCGCGGCGCCCGGCGGCTGGTCCTGACCAGCCGGCGCGGACCGGCCGCGGAAGGCGCCCGGGAGCTGGTCGAGGAGCTGAGGGCGTGGGGCGCGGACGTCACCATGGCCTCCTGCGACGTCGCCGACCGCGACTCGCTGGCCGCGCTGCTCGCGGCCATCCCCGCCGAGCACCCGCTGACCGCGGTGGTGCACACGGCCGGCGTCCTCGACGACGGCGTCGTGTCCGCGCTGACCACCCGCCAGCTGGACACGGCCCTGCGGCCCAAGGTCGACGCGGCCTGGCACCTGCACGAGCTGACCGCCGGGATGAACCTGGCCGGGTTCGTCGTGTTCTCCTCGCTCGCCGGCACGTTCGGCGGCACGGGACAGGCGAACTACGCGGCGGCCAACGCCTTCCTCGACGCGCTGGCGCACGTGCGCCGGGCGCAGGGCCTGCCCGGGCTGTCGCTGGCGTGGGGCCTGTGGGCCGAGCGCAGCGGCATGACCGGCAAGCTCGGGGAGGCGGACCTGTCGCGGCTGGCCCGCGGCGGCGTCGAGCCGATGCCGTCGGAGGAGGGGCTGGACCTGTTCGACGTCGCGTGCACGCTCGACGAGGCGGTGCTGCTCCCGGTGCGGCTGGTGGTGGAGGCGATGCGCGACCGCGTCGGCGAGGACGCGATCCCGGTGATCCTCCGGAGCCTGATCCGCACCCCGGTGCGGCGCGCGGTCCGGGCGTCGGCGGCCCCGGCCGACCCGGTGGACAGCCTGACCCACCGGCTGGCGGGGATGTCGGAGGCGGAACGCGACGGAGCGTTGCTCGACCTCGTCCGCACCCACGCGGCGACGGTCCTGGGGTACGCGGGCCCGGACGCGATCGAGCCGGACCGGGGCTTCTTGGAGCTGGGCTTCGACTCGCTGAGCGCGGTGGAGCTGCGCAACCTCTTGGGAGCGGCGACGGGCTTGCGCCTGCCGGCGACGCTGCTGTTCGACTACCCGTCGACGACGGTCCTGGTGGAGTACCTGAGGTCCGAGCTGGTCCCGGACGTCCCGGCGGCGATCCTCCCGGCGCTGGCGGAGCTGGACCGGGTGGAGTTCGCGTTGCCGGAGCTGCTGGCGGATTCCTCGGCGCGGGCGACGCTGGGCACGCGGCTGCAGGAGCTGCTGGCCCGGGTGAACGGCGCTTCGGCGACGGCGACGGCGGTGGAGGAGAAGCTGGAGTCGGCAACGGACGACGAGATGTTCGCGCTGATCGACGAACTCGACCTCGACTGACCCGCCGGGCGGTCCCCACCCATCCCTGGGGGCTGACCCCGGTCCAGTCTATCGGCCGCCACCGACGAAACCGCCGGAGAAGGCGTTGCCGGGCACACCTGTCCACAACCGGCTGGGGCTGTGGACAAAGCTCCCCGGCCCGGGCGGACGTGTCCGGGCAGCGCAGTGAATGACTCATTCCTCTCGCCCAACGCCAGGAATGAGTCATTCACTGCATCGAGCCGAGCCGAGCCGAGCCGAGCCGAGCCGGAGCCGGAGGCGGAGGCGGGGCAGGGCGAGGCGGCCGCCCAGCACCGCGAAATCTAGGGATTTGCGGGTGCCCCGTGCGGTTCACTCGAGGCGACCACGCCGTGAACCTGGAGGTACCTGGTGGCACTGTCTTCGGACAAGGACAAGGTCGTCGAAGCGCTCCGGGCGTCCTTGCGGGACAACAAGCGGCTGCGCGAGCAGAACGACCGGCTCGCGGCCGCCTCCAGGGAACCGATCGCCGTCGTCGCGATGAGCTGCCGCTTCCCCGGCGGCGTCAGCTCGCCCGAACAGCTGTGGGACCTCCTGCGCGACGGCACCGACGCCATCGGGAGCTTCCCCACCGACCGGAACTGGACCGCCGACGAGCTCGCCGGCAGCGACACCGCCGAGGGCGGGTTCCTCGACAAGGCCGGTGACTTCGACCCCGGCTTCTTCGGCATCTCGCCGCGCGAAGCCCTCGCCATGGACCCGCAGCAGCGGCTGCTCCTCGAAGTCTCCTGGGAGACCTTCGAACGCGCGGGGCTGGACCGGACCGCGCTGCAAGCCAGTGACACCGGCGTCTTCATCGGCTGCAGCAACCAGGCCTACGGCTCCACCGCCCTCGACGACCTGCCCGACGAGGTCCGCGGCCACCTGCTCACCGGCAGCGCCGTGTCCGTCGCGTCGGGCCGGATCGCCTACACCTTCGGCCTCGAAGGCCCCACCGTCACCGTCGACACCGCCTGCTCGTCGTCGCTCGTCGCGCTGCACCTCGCCGTGCAGGCGCTGCGCGCGGGGGAGTGCTCGATGGCGCTCGCCGGCGGTGTCACCGTGATGGCCACGCCCGCCGTCTTCGTCGAGTTCACCAGCCAGGGCGGGGTTTCCGCGTCCGGGCGGTGCCAGTCGTTCGCCGACGCCGCCGACGGGACCGGCTGGGGCGAGGGCGCCGGGATCCTGCTCGTCGAACGGCTGTCCGACGCCCGCAAGAACGGCCACCCGGTGCTCGCCGTCCTGCGCGGGTCCGCGGTCAACTCCGACGGCGCGTCCAACGGCCTCACCGCCCCCAACGGCCTTTCGCAGCAACGCGTCATCCGCGCCGCGCTCGCCAACGCCGGCCTCAAACCGTCCGAAGTGGACGCAGTCGAGGCGCACGGCACCGGCACGACGCTGGGCGACCCGATCGAGGCGCAGGCCCTGCTCGCCACCTACGGCCGAGACCGCGAGCACCCACTCCGGCTCGGCTCGATCAAGTCCAACATCGGGCACACCCAGGCCGCCGCCGGTGTGGCCGGCGTGATGAAGATGATCCTGGCCCTGCG
The DNA here is from genome assembly GCF_055565395.1 of Amycolatopsis sp. NPDC028719. Lineage (NCBI taxonomy): Bacteria > Bacillati > Actinomycetota > Actinomycetes > Pseudonocardiales > Pseudonocardiaceae > Amycolatopsis > Amycolatopsis sp. NPDC028719. Next base: position 545,948 of record NZ_JBVHUL010000003.1, on the reverse strand, counting down.
CCACGGCGAACTGCCCCGCACGCTGCACGTCACCGAGCCGTCCACCCAGGTCGACTGGACGCGCGGCGCGGTCGAGCTGCTGACCGAGCACACCGCCTGGCCCGAGACGGGCGCGCCCCGCCGGGCCGGGGTTTCGTCGTTCGGCGTCGGCGGCACCAACGCCCACGTCGTCCTCGAATCCGCTGAGCCCGTGCCCGCGCCGGAAGAAACCGAGGCGCCGCAAGGCCCGACGACCTGGGTGCTGTCCGCCCGCACCGCCGAGGCCCTGCGGGAGCAGGCCGGCCTGCTGCGCAAGCACGTCACGGAAGAGCACCGGCCGGGCGACGTCGGCCTGTCGCTGGCCACCGCCCGCACCGCCTGGGAACACCGTGCCGCCGTGGTCGGCCGCACGGTCGAGGACCTGGTCCGCGGCCTCGACGCGGTCGCGGACGCGACGCCGTCGGCCGAGGTCGTCCGGGGTCTCGCCGTGCCGCCGGGCAAGACGGCCTTCGTCTTCCCCGGCCAGGGCGCGCAGTGGGCCGGGATGGCGGTCGGCCTTCTCGACGAGCCCGTCTTCGCGGCGCGGATCGCGGAGTGCGCCGCCGCGCTGGCTCCCCACGTGGACTGGACCCTCACCGATGTCCTGGGGGACGCCGACGCCCTGGCCCGGGTCGACGTCGTGCAGCCGGCGTCCTGGGCCGTGATGGTCTCGCTCGCCGCGCTCTGGCAGTCGGCGGGCGTGCGGCCCGGCGCCGTCGTCGGGCACTCCCAGGGCGAGATCGCCGCCGCGGTCGTCGCCGGTGGACTGTCCCTTGAGGACGGTGCCCGCGTGGTCGCGTTGCGCAGCAAGCTCATCGCCGAGGTCCTCGCCGGAAAGGGCGGGATGGCTTCGGTCGCCTTGTCCCTGGCGGATGTCACCGCCCGGCTGGACGGCCGGATCAGTGTCGCGGCGGTCAACGGCCCGGGCTCGGTCGTGCTCTCCGGCGAGCCGGAAGCGCTCGACGAGCTGGTCGAAACCTGTGTGGCCGAAGGCATCCGCGCCCGCCGCATCCCGGTGGACTACGCCTCGCACTCCGCGCACGTGGAGGCGATCGAGGACGCCCTGCTCGCCGCGCTCGCCCCGATCACGCCGCGCACTTCCGGCATCCCGCTGCACTCCTCGGTGCTCGGCGAGCGAGTCGACACCGCAACGCTGGACGCCGCCTACTGGTACCGGAACCTGCGCCGGACGGTCCGGTTCGACACGGCCGTGCGCGGCCTCGCCGAGGCGGGGTTCACCACGTTCGTCGAGGTGAGCGCCCATCCCGTGCTCGCCGCCGCCGTCGAGGAGACCCTGGACGGGCCGGTCGTCGTCGGGTCGCTGCGCCGTGGGGAAGGCGGCTTGCCGCGCTTCCTGACGTCGCTCGCCGAACTGTGGAGCCGGGGTGCCCCGGTCGACTGGGCCGGGCTCTTCCCCGGCGCGCGGCGCGTGGACCTGCCCACCTACCCCTTCCAGCGCGAACGCTACTGGCTGACCGCCGCCGAGAAGGCCGCGGGCGCGGCCGACGACCAGTTCTGGTCCGCCGTGGACAGTGGTGACGCCGAAGGGCTCGCCGCCTCGCTCGACGTCGACGCGACCGCGCTCACCGACGTCCTGCCGGCGCTCGCCCAGTGGCACAAGCGCCGCACCGAGCAGTCCGTTGTGGACACTTGGCGGTACCGGATCGCCTGGCGACCCTCGACTCCGTCCGAAGCGGACTTCAAGGGACGGTGGCTGGTCGTCGCCCCCGCCGGATACCCGGCCGGCAACCTCGTCGAGGGCTTGGCCGCGCACGGCGCCGAGCCGGTCCTGCTGACCGTCGAGCCCGGTGCGGACCTTCCCGAGCTGCCCACCGAAGGGGTCACCGGCGTCTTGTCGTTGCTCGCCTTCGCCGAAGACGGCCTCTACGCCACCATCGAGCTGGTCCGGGCCGTGACCGCGCCACTGTGGCTGCTGACCCGTGGTGCCGTCTCCACCGGCCGCTCCGACCGGCTGACCAGTCCGGAGCAGGCGCAGATCTGGGGCATGGGCCGCGTCGTGGGCCTGGAACACCCGGACCGCTGGGGCGGCCTGATCGACCTGCCCGAAACCCTCGACGAGCGCGCGGTCGGCCGCTTGACCCAGGTGCTCGCCGACGCGGGCGAGGACCAGGTCGCGATCCGCGCGTCCGGAGCGCTGGTCCGCCGCCTGGTCCCGGCGCCGCTCGGCAGCACGCGGCCCGCACGCGAGTGGCGGACGAGCGGAACCGCGCTGGTCACCGGCGGCACCGGCGCGCTCGGCGCGCACGTGGCCCGCTGGCTGGCGGCCGCGGGGGCCGAGCACCTCGTCCTCACGAGCCGCCGTGGTCTCGACGCGGACGGCGCCGCCGAGCTGCGCGACGAGCTGACGGCGCTCGGCGTCGAGGTCACCATCGCCGCCTGCGACGTCGCCGACCGGGATGCCCTGGCCGCCCTGCTCGCCGGCATCGAGCCCCGCACCGTCGTGCACGCGGCCGGGGTGGGCCGCTCGGCCGCCCTTGTCGACACCGACCGCGCCGAAGTCGCCGACACGCTGCGCGCGAAGGTGCAGGGCGCCGCCAACCTCGACGAACTGCTCCCCGGGGATCTCGACGCGTTCGTCCTGTTCTCCTCCAACGCCGGGGTCTGGGGCGGCGGTGGCCAGGCCGCGTACGCCGCGGCCAACGCGGCCCTCGACGCGCTGGCGCAGCACCGCCGGGACCGCGGCCTCGCCGCGACTTCCGTCGCGTGGGGCGCGTGGGCCGGCGCGGGCATGACCGGCGACGGCTCCGGGGAGCAGCTGCGCCGCCGCGGCATCCGCGCGATGGATCCCGCGCTCGCGCTCACCGTGCTGGGCCAGGCACTCGACGCGGACGAGCCGTTCCTGTCCGTGGCGGACATGGACTGGGCCCGGTTCGCCCCGGCCTTCACCGCGGCCCGCCCGCGGCCCCTGCTCGACGAGCTGCCCGAGGTCCGCGACGCGCTCACGGCGGTACCTGCCGAGGCCGATTCTTCGTGGGCCCAACGGCTTTCCGGCCTGCCCGAGGCCGCCCGCGCGGAGGTGCTGCTCGACCTCGTGCGGGCCGAGACCGCCGCCGTCCTGGGCTACCCCGGGCCGGGTTCGGTCGAGCCGGACCGGGCCTTCCGCGACCTGGGCGTCGACTCCCTGATCGCCCTCGAAGTGCGCAACCGGCTCGTCGCGGCGACCGGGCTCAAGCTGCCCGCCGTCGTGCTCTTCGACCACCCGGACCCGCGGCGGCTCGCCGCGCTGCTGGGGCACCGGCTGCTCGACGCCGGCCCCGTGGCGGCCGAGCGGCCGGTGTCCCGGGTGGACTCCGACGAGCCGATCGCCATCGTGTCGATGGCGTGCCGCCTGCCCGGCGGCGTGCGGTCGCCGGAAGACCTGTGGGACCTGGTTTCCGCGGGCGCGGAGGGCCTGTCGGCCTTCCCGGTGAACCGAGGCTGGGACCCCAGCGTGGTCGGCGGGGTGGGCGGGTTCGTCCACGACGCCGACGAGTTCGACGCCGCTTTCTTCGGGATTTCACCGCGGGAAGCCCTCGCCATGGATCCGCAGCAGCGGCTGCTGCTGGAGAGCGCGTGGGAGGTCTTCGAGCGCGCCGGGATCGACCCGCGTTCGCTGCGCGGCAGCGCGGCCGGGGTGTTCGTCGGCTGCGGCACCCAGGGCTACGCGACCGGCCACACCGAGGCGGCGGAAGAGGTCGAAGGCCACCTGCTCACCGGCAACGCCGGCGCGGTCGTGTCCGGCCGGGTGTCCTATGTGCTCGGTCTCGAAGGCCCCGCGGTGACCGTCGACACGGCGTGCTCGTCCTCGCTGGTGGCGCTGCACCTGGCCGCCCAGTCGGTCCGCTCCGGCGAGTCGTCGATGGCGGTCGCCGGCGGCGTCACGGTGATGGCGACGCCCGGTGCGTTCCAGGAGTTCGCCAAGCAGGGCGGCCTGGCCGGCGACGGCCGGTGCAAGTCCTTCGCCGAGGCGGCGGACGGCACCGGCTGGGGCGAGGGCGTCGCGCTCGTGCTGGTCGAGCGCCTGTCGGACGCGCGCCGGCTCGGCCACCCGGTGCTCGCGCTGCTGCGCGGCTCGGCGATGAACCAGGACGGCGCGTCGAACGGCCTGAGCGCGCCGAACGGCCCGTCGCAGCAACGCGTGATCCGCGCCGCACTGGCGAACGCGGGGCTGGCACCGTCCGATGTGGACGCCGTCGAGGCGCACGGCACCGGCACGACGCTGGGCGACCCGATCGAGGCGCAGGCCCTGCTGGAAACCTACGGTCAGCACCGGGACCGGCCGTTGTGGCTCGGCTCGGTGAAGTCCAACCTCGGCCACACGCAGGCCGCGGCGGGCGCGGTCGGCGTGCTCAAGATGGTCCTCGCCCTGCGCGGGGAAACGCTGCCGAAGACACTGCACGCCGACCGGCCGTCGGAGCGGGTCGACTGGTCGGCGGGCGAGGTGCGGCTGCTGACGGAGGCTCAGGACTGGCCGGCGGGCGATCGGCCGCGCCGCGCGGGGGTGTCGTCGTTCGGCGTCAGCGGGACCAACGCGCACGTGATCTTGGAGGAGCCGCCCGCGGTTCCGGCTGTCCACAGTTCGCCGGAGACCGGCGTCGTGCCGTGGGTGCTCTCCGGCCGGACCGAACAGGCGGTGCGGGACGCAGTCCGCGGGCTGCCCGACGGCGACCCGGTCGACATCGCGCTCGCGCTGGCCGCGCGGTCGGCCTTCGAGTACCGGACCGTGGTGGTGGGAGACGGTCGCGATGACCTGCTCGCCGGGCTCGGCGCGACGACCCCGGTGCTCGCGGAGCCGGGCAAGACGGCGTTCCTCTTCTCCGGCCAGGGTTCGCAGCGCGTCGGGATGGGTGCGGAGCTGTACGAGCGGTTCCCGTTGTTCGCGGACGCGTTCGACGCGATCTGTGCGCTGGTCGACACGGAGCTGGACCGGCCGCTGCGAGAGGTCGTCTTCGGCGACGCTTCGCTGTTGGACGAGACGGAATATACGCAGCCCGCGTTGTTCGCGGTCGAGGTGGCGTTGTTCCGGCTGCTGGAGTCGTGGGGCGTGGTCCCGGACCACGTCGCCGGGCACTCGATCGGTGAGATCGCCGCGGCGCACGTCGCCGGCGTGCTGTCCCTCGAGGACGCTTGCACGCTGGTGAGTGCCCGGGCGGGCTTGATGCAGGCGCTGCCCACGGGCGGCGCGATGCTGGCGGTGCAGGCGACCGAGGCCGAGGTCTCGGCGGTCCTGAGCGACGGTGTGGGGTTGGCCGCGGTGAACGGCCCCGACGCCGTGGTGGTGTCCGGCGAAGCCAGTGCGGTGGATCAGATCCAGGCACACTTCACCGGGCTGGGCCGGAAGGTCCGGCGGCTCACGGTGTCGCACGCATTCCACTCCGCGCTGATGGACCCGATGCTGGACGACTTCGCGCGCGTCGCCGGTTCGTTGACCTTCAGCGCACCGAAGATCCCGCTGGTGTCCACTGTGTCCGGACAGCTCGCCGGTGCCGAGATGCTGACGCCGGAGTACTGGGTGCGCCAGGTCCGCGAGCCGGTCCGGTTCGCGGACGCGTCCGCCGCGCTCGCCGAACTGGGCGTCACGCGGGGTCTCGAACTCGGACCCGACGGCGTGCTCTCCGCATTGGCCGCGTTCCCATCACTTCCGTTGCTGCGCAAGGACCGCGGCGAGTACCCGAGCCTGCTCGCCGCGCTGGGAGCCGCGCACACGCGGGGCCACACCGTCGACTGGCGGGCCGTCCTGCACGCGTCGCACCCCGGGCGTTCCGCCGGCGCCGTCACCCTGCCGACGTACCCGTTCCAGCGCACGCGCTTCTGGCTGGAGACCGCTCGTCCAGCGCCGGACGAGCGGTTCTGGGCGGCAGTCGAGAGCGGTGACCTCGAAGCCTTGTCGGCCTGGCGCGAACGCGGCCAGTCGCCGGCCGGCCAGTACGAAGTCACCTGGACCCCCGTCGGTACCGGCGAGACCGAGCTGGACGGCCGATGGCTCGCGGTGGTTCCCGCCGGGACGGGCCCGCACCTTCTCGACGACGTCCTCGAAGTCACCCCCGCGGACGATCGTGCCTCCCTCGCCGAGCGCCTGCGCGGCCGGGACCTCGACGGCGTTCTGTCCACGTTGGACGTGGAAGGCCAGCTCGCGTTGGTCCAGGCCCTCGGTGACGCCGAGATCGACGCGCCCCTGTGGTACGTCACCCGGGGTGCGGTCGCCGCGGCCGAAGGTGACGTGCCCGATCCGGCGCAGGCGATGGTCTGGGGGCTCGGGCGCACCGTCGCGCTGGAGCACCCGCACCGCTGGGGCGGTCTCGTCGACCTGCCCGCCGACCCGGACGCGGAGACGCTTGGCCGGCTCCGGACGATCCTCTCCGGCGTGACCGGCGAAGACCAGGTCGCCCTGCGCGGGTCGCAGGTCCTGGCCCGCCGGCTCGTCCGGCGCACCCCGCGCCCGGCGACGCCGTGGCAGCCCAGCGGCACGGTGCTGGTCACCGGCGGCACCGGCGCCCTCGGCCGGCACGTCGCGCGCTGGCTGGCCGGGGCCGGGGCCGAACGCCTCGTCCTGACCAGCCGCCGCGGTCCCGACGCCCCCGGCGCCCACGACCTCGAAGCCGAGCTGGCCGGACTCGGCGTCCGCGTCGACGTCCTGGCCTGCGACGTCACCGACCGCGCCGCGCTCGAAGCGACCCTCGAGTCCGTCGGCGCACTCACCGCCGTCGTGCACACCGCCGGCGTCCTGGCCGACGGCGTCCTCGAAGCCCTCACCCCGGACCGCCTGGCCGAGGTCGTCGACGCGAAGGCCGTCTCCGCCCGGCACCTGCACGAACTCACCGCCGGGCTCGACGCGTTCGTCCTCTTCTCCTCCTGCGCCGGCACCTTCGGCGCGGCCGGGCAGGGCAACTACGCCGCCGCCAACGCGTACCTCGACGCCCTCGCCGAGCAGCGACGTGCGCAAGGCCTGGCGGCGACCTCGATCGCCTGGGGACCCTGGGCCGACGGCGGGATGGCCGCCGCGGCCGCCGCCGAGGAGCATCTGGGCCGCACCGGGCTCGCCCCGCTGCGGCCCGGCCGGGCGATCGCCGCGCTGGCGGCAGCGGTCGACGGCGGTGCGGCGGCCGTCACCGTCGCCGACGTCGACTGGGAGCGGTTCGCCGCCGCGCTCACCGCGCACCGCCCGAGCCCGCTCATCGCCGGCCTGCCCGAGGTGCGGCAGCTCGCGCCGGCGACCGCGGGCCGGCTCGACCTCGCCGGACTGTCCACGACGGACGCCGACCGGCTGCTGCTCAAGCTGGTGCGCGAGCAGGTCGCCTTCGCCCTCGGCCACCGCTCGGCCGACGACGTCGCGGCCGGCCGCACCTTCAAGGAACTCGGCTTCGACTCGCTGACCGCCGTCGAGCTGCGCAACCGCCTCGACACCGCCACCGGGCTGCGGCTCCCCGCCACCCTCGCGTTCGACTACCCGACGGCGACGGCGCTTGCGGCGTACCTGCGCACCGAGCTGCTGGGGAAGGCCGAGGCCGAACAGGCGGCGGTCGTGCCGACCACCGACGAGCCCATCGCCATCGTCGGCATGAGCTGCCGGTTCCCCGGCGGGGTGCGGAACCCGGACGAGCTCTGGGCCCTGCTCGCCGAGGGCCGCGACGCGGTCACGGAGTTCCCCGCCGACCGCGGCTGGGACACCGACGCGCTCTACGACCCCGACCCCGACCACGCCGGGACGACCTACGTGCGCGAAGGCGGCTTCCTGGCCGGCGCCGACCAGTTCGACGCCGAGTTCTTCGGGATTTCGCCGCGCGAGGCCCTGGCCATGGATCCGCAGCAGCGGCTGCTGCTGGAGGCCTCCTGGGAAGCCCTGGAACAGGCGGGCATCGACCCGCTGACCGTGCGCGGCGCCCCGGTCGGGGTGTTCGCCGGGACCAACGGGCAGGACTACACCGCGGCGCTGCACTTCGGCGAGGAGAGCGTCGACGGCTATCTCGCCACCGGCAGCGCGGGCAGTGTCCTTTCCGGACGGATCGCCTACGAGCTCGGGCTGGAGGGGCCGGCGATGACCGTCGACACGGCGTGCTCGTCGTCGCTGGTCGCGCTGCACCTGGCCGCCCAGTCGCTGCGGGCGGGCGAATGCTCGCTGGCGCTGGCCGGCGGCGTCACGATCATGTCGACCCCCGGCCTGTTCGTCGAGTTCAGCCGCCAGCGCGGCCTCGCCGCCGACGGCCGGTGCAAGGCCTTCGCCGACGAGGCGGACGGCACCGGCTGGGGCGAAGGCGTCGGCGTCGTCCTCGTCGAACGGCTGTCCGACGCGCGCCGCAACGGTCACCCGGTGCTCGCGGTCGTCCGCGGCAGCGCGGTCAACCAGGACGGCGCGTCGAACGGCCTGACCGCCCCGAACGGCCCGTCCCAGCAGCGGGTGATCCGTGCGGCACTGGCGAACGCGGGCCTGACGCCGTCCGATGTGGACGCCGTCGAGGCCCACGGCACGGGCACGACGCTGGGTGACCCGATCGAAGCGCAGGCCCTGCTGGCGACCTACGGCCGGGACCGCGCCGCGCAAGAGCCGCTGTGGCTGGGCTCGATCAAGTCGAACGTCGGGCACACGCAGGCCGCGGCCGGCGTCGCCGGGGTCATCAAGATGGTCCTGGCCCTGCGCCACGGCGTGCTGCCCGCGACCCTGCACGTCGGCGAGCCCTCGCGGCACGTCGACTGGGCCGGCGGCGCCGTGTCCCTGCTGACCGAGCCGCGGCCGTGGCCCGAGCGCGAAGGACCGCGCCGCGCCGGGATCTCGTCGTTCGGCGTCAGCGGCACGAACGCGCACATCATCGTGGAGCAGGTCCCGGAGCGCCCCAATGTGGCCTTGGTTGCGTCAGACGCACCGAAGGCGGCCTTGGGTGCGTCAGACGCACCGAAGGCCACATTGGGGCGCTTGGTGCCCTGGGTCGTGTCGGGCCGGTCGGAAGCCGCGGTCCGGGACCGGGCCGCCGCGCTGGCCGAGGTGGACGGGAGCGTCGAGGAGATCGGCTGGTCGCTGGTCAGCACCCGGTCCCAGTTCGAGCACCGCGCGGTCGTCCTCGATGATCACCGCGCCGGCGTCCGCGAACTGACTGCCGCCGTCACCGGAACCGCCGGGGCCTCGGGGGAGACGGTGTTCGTCTTCCCCGGCCAAGGCGCGCAGTGGGCCGGGATGGCGCTCGGGCTGCTCGACGAGCCGGTCTTCGCGCAGCGGCTCGCCGAATGCGCGGAAGCGCTGGCCCCGCACGTCGGCTGGTCGCTGACCGACGTTCTCGGCGACGCGGAAGCCCTGAAGAGGGTCGACGTCGTGCAACCCGCGTCCTGGGCCGTGATGGTGTCCCTGGCCGCGCTCTGGCGCGCCCACGGGATCGAGCCCGACGCCGTCGCCGGGCACTCCCAAGGGGAGATCGCCGCCGCGGTGGTCGCGGGCGGACTGTCCCTCGAGGACGGTGCGAAGGTCGTCGCGCTGCGCAGCAAGGCGATCGCTGCCGGGCTCGCCGGGCAGGGCGGCATGGCCTCGATCGCGCTCGACGCCGGCCGCGTCGCGGACCTGCTGCCGGACGGGGTTGCGATCGCGGCCTACAACAGCCCGGCCTCCACGGTCGTCTGCGGCGACCCCGCCGCCTTGGACGAGCTGATCGCCCAGTGCGCGGAAAATGACATCCGCGCCCGGCGCATCCCCGTCGACTACGCCTCCCACTCGGTCTACGTCGAAGGCATCCGCGACGAACTGCACGAAGTCCTGGCGGGCCTGAACCCCCGCACGGGCGACGTCCCGTTCTACTCCGCGGTGACGGCCGAGCCGGTCGACACCGCGACCCTGGACGCCGGGTACTGGTACCGGAACCTCCGAGAGCCGGTCCGCTTCCTCGACACGACCCGGGTCCTCCTCGAGCGGGGACACCGGTTCTTCGTCGAGGTCAGCCCGCACCCGGTGCTGCTGTCCGCGATCCAGGAGACCCTCGACGACACCCCGGGCGTCGTCGTCGGGACGTTGCGCCGCGGCGAAGGCGGCCCGCGCCGCTTCCTGACCTCGGTCGCCGAGCTGTGGACGCAGGGGCACGACGTCGACTGGCGGACGTTCGTCCCCGAGACACGCACGGTCGGCCTGCCCACCTACCCGTTCCAGCACCGGCGCTTCTGGCCGAAGCGCGCTCAGGTCGTGACGACCGGCGACCCGGCCGACGACCGGTTCTGGGCCGCGGTGGAACGCGAGGACCTGGCGTCGATCGCGGACACCCTGGCCGTCGCGCCGGAACCCCTCGGCGACGTCTTGCCCGCGCTCGCGTCCTGGCGGCGCACCCGCCTGGAGAAATCCACTGTGGACGGCTGGCGCTACCGCATCACCTGGAAGCCCCTCGCCACGGAAGAGAAGCCCCTGACCGGCGCTTGGCTGGTCGTGACGCCGGAAGGCGGCGACCACGCGTGGATCGACGCGGCGCGGCAGGCCGTCGAGGACGCGGGAGCGACCGCGGTCCCGCTCACCGTCGGGGCCACCGAGCGGGCCGCGCTCGGCAAGCGCCTGGTCGATCTCGCGCCGGTGGACGGCGTGCTCTCCCTGCTGGCCCTCGACGCGGCCGGGGACGCGGTGCTCCCGCGCGGCGTCGCGAACACGCTGCTGCTGACCCAGGCGCTCGGCGACGCCGGGATCACCGCCCCGCTGTGGCTCGCCACGGCGGGCGCGGTCGCCACCGGCCGGGCCGACACCGTGACCGACGCCGCGCAGTCCCAGATCTGGGGCCTCGGCCGGGTCACCGGCCTGGAGCACGCCGACCGCTGGGGCGGCCTGGTCGACCTGCCGGACACGGCGACCGAGCGTGACCGGCAGCGGCTGGCCGGGATCCTGGCCGCGGCGGGCGACGAGGACCAGGTCGCCGTCCGCGCGTCCGGGGTGCTCACCCGCCGCCTGGTCCCGGCCCCGCTCGGCGACGCCGCCCCGGCCCGCGACTGGCGGCCGGACGGCACCGTGCTGATCACCGGCGGCACCGGCGCGCTGGGCGCCCACGTCGCCCGGTGGCTCGCCGGCCGCGGCGCGCGGCGTCTGGTGCTCACGAGCAGGCGAGGCGAGGCGGCGCCCGGCGCGGCCGAACTCCGCGAGGAGCTGACCGCGCTCGGCGCGACCACGACGATCGCCGCCTGCGACGTCGCCGACCGCGCGTCCCTGAAAACGCTGCTCGACGAACTGGGCGAGCCCGTCCGGGCCGTCTTCCACGCGGCCGGGGTCGTGCAGGGCACCGCGCTCGACGACACCGACCTGGCCGAGTTCGCCGAAGTCGTGTCGGCCAAGGTCGCCGGCGCCACGCACCTCGACGAGCTCCTGGACGACCTCGACGCGTTCGTGCTGTTCTCCTCCAACGCCGGCGTCTGGGGCAGCGGCGGGCAAGGCGCGTACGCGGCGGGTAACGCCTTCCTCGACGCGCTCGCCCAGCGCCGCCGGGACCGCGGGCTCACGGCGACCTCGGTCGCGTGGGGTGCCTGGCAGGGCGCGGGCATGGCGGGCGACAACGACGCCGAGGAACACCTGCGCCGCCGGGGCGTCGGGGCGATGCCGCCGGAGCGGGCGCTGCTCGCCCTGGGCCAGGCGATCGATCGCGACGAAACCGTCCTCACCGTCGCCGACGTCGACTGGGAGCGGTTCGTGCGGGGCTTCACCGCCGCGCGGCCGCGGCCGCTGCTCGACGACCTCCCCGCCGTCCGCCGGGCCCTCGAGGCGCGGCCGGCCGAGGCCGAGCCGGCGGACTTCGCGGGCCGGCTGACCGGCCTGCCGCCGGTCGAGCAGGAGCGGGTCGTCCTCGACCACGTCCGCGACGCCATCGCCCGGGTGCTCGGGCACGCGAGCGCCGGGGAGATCGATGCGCATCGGCCGTTCAAGGAGATCGGCTTCGACTCCCTGACCGCGGTGGAGCTGCGCAACCGCCTGCGCACGGCGACCGGGCTCAAGCTGCCCGCCACCCTCGTCTTCGACCACCCGACGCCGTCGGCGCTGGCCGGGTTCCTGCTCTCGGCGCTGGTCGGCGAGGAACTATCGGTCCTGGGGGAGCTGGACCGGATCGAGGCGCTGGTTTCAGGGGTTTCCCCAGACGATGACGCCTTTGGTCAAATCACCAGCCGACTTCAGACCATGCTGAACAAGCTGGGAGAAGCCCGGGCGTCCGACGGCCGTCCCCGGGCCGCCCAGCAGCTCGAAGGCGCGACGGACGACGAAATTTTCGACTTCATCCACCGGGAGCTCGGCAGGTCGTGACGGCCCGCGCCGGTGGACCGTGACATGCGGGGCTTCGCCCCGGGCCGGGGGCTTCGCCACCCGGAGCCCCCGGAAAGAGGCCTCATAGGAACCACAGGCGAGGGCGCTGGTGAACGAGGACAAGCTCCGGGACTACCTGAAGTGGGTCACGACCGACCTTGCCGAGACCCGGCAACGCCTCCAGGAACTGGAGGAGGGGGAGCGGGAGCCCATCGCGATCGTGGCGATGGGCTGCCGGTTCCCGGGCGGCGTGACCTCCCCGGAGGAGCTTTGGGACCTGGTCGACGGCGGGACCGACGCCATGTCGGCGTTCCCGGTCGACCGCGGCTGGGACACCACCGACGGCGACTACGCGCGCACTGGCGGGTTCATCGACACCGCCACGACGTTCGACCCGGCGTTCTTCGGGATCAGCCCGCGGGAAGCCCTGGCCACCGACCCCCAGCAGCGGCTGCTGCTCGAAGTGTCGTGGGAGGTCTTCGAACGCGCCGGGATCGACCCCGGCTCCCTGACCGGCACGTCCGCCGGGGTCTTCGTCGGCTCCACGCCGTCCGGGTACGGCCTGGGCAGCGAGACCGGCGAGGTCGCCGGGCACCTGCTCACCGGCAACGCCGGCAGCGTCCTGTCCGGACGGCTCGCCTACAGCTACGGCCTGGAAGGGCCCGCGGTCACCGTCGACACGGCGTGCTCGTCGGCGCTGGTCGCGCTGCACCTCGCCTGCCAGGCACTGCGCAAGCGGGAGTGCTCCCTGGCCTTGGCCGGCGGCGCGACGATCATGTCGACCCCGGCCGTCTTCCTGGAGTTCGCCCGCCAGGGCGGACTCTCCGGTGATGGCCGCTGCAAGCCCTTCGCCGAAGCCGCCGACGGCACCGGCTGGGGCGAGGGCGTCGGCCTGCTGCTGCTCGAGCGCCTGTCCGAAGCGCGGCGCCGCAACCACCCCGTACTCGCCGTGGTCGAGGGCTCGGCCGTCAACTCCGACGGCGCGTCCAACGGCCTGACCGCCCCGAACGGCCCGTCCCAGCAGCGGGTGATCCGCGCGGCCCTGGCCGCCGCCGGGCTCTCGCCCGCCGACGTCGACGTCGTCGAGGCCCACGGCACCGGCACCACGCTCGGCGACCCGATCGAGGCCCAGGCGCTGCTGGCCACCTACGGGCAGAACCGCCCGGCGGACCGGCCGCTGCGGGTCGGCGCGGTGAAGTCCAACATCGGGCACACCCAGGCCGCCTCCGGCGTCGCCGGCGTGATCAAGATGGTCCTGGCCCTGCGGCACGGGCACCTGCCGCACACCCTGCACCTGGACGAGCCGTCGTCCCACGTGGACTGGGCGGCCGGGTCGGTCGAGCTGCTGGGCGAGCCGGTGCCCTGGCCGGAGCGCGACGCGCCCCGCCGCGCCGGCGTGTCCGCGTTCGGCGTCAGCGGCACCAACGCCCACGTACTCCTCGCCGAACCGCCCGCGGCCGAAGCGACCGAAGAAGTCCCGGCTTCGGCCGGACCGTGGCCGTTCCTGGTGTCCGCGCGCGGCACGGCCGCCCTGCGCGAGCAGGTCGCGAGCCTCCGGTCCGTTGCGGAGCAGGAAAACCTGACCGACCTTGCCTGGTCGCTGGGCACCGGCCGGGCGGCCCTGGACGACCGCGCGGTCGTCCTGGCCGACAGCCGTGACGAGCTGTTGCGAGGTCTCGACGCCCTCGCCGCGGACGGCGTCGCGCCGGGACTGGTGCGCGGCACGATCCGGCCGGGGAAGCTGGCCTTCCTGTTCACCGGCCAGGGTTCGCAGCGGGCCGGCATGGGCGGCGAGCTGTCCGCGCGGTTCCCGGTGTTCGCCGCCGCCTTCGACGAGGTGTGCGCGGAGTTCGACCGCCACCTCGATCGTCCACTGCGGACGGTGATCGCCTCGGGCGAGCGTCTCGACGAGACCGCGTACACCCAGCCCGCCCTGTTCGCGGTCGAAGTCGCGTTGTACCGATTGGCCGAGTCGTGGGGCTACACCCCGGACTACCTGCTGGGCCACTCGATCGGCGAGCTGGTCGCCGCGCACCTGGCCGGGGTCCTTTCGCTGGCCGACGCGTGCACGCTCGTCGCCGCTCGCGGCCGGCTGATGCAGGCGCTGCCGGCTGTCGGGACAGCGTCGCGGAGCGACTCCGTTGAGGGTGGCGGCGGGGGCATGGATGGAGGCGCGATGGTCGCCGTGCAGGCGACCGAGGCCGAAGTCGAGCTGGTCGACGGGCTGTCCATCGCGGCGGTCAACGGGCCGTCGTCGCTCGTGCTCTCCGGGGACGAGGACGTCGTGCTGGCCGCGGCGGAGCGCTTCGCCGGGCTCGGCCGCAAGACCAAGCGCCTCGACGTCTCGCACGCGTTCCACTCCGCCCGCATGGACGGGATGCTCGACGAGTTCCGCCAGGTCCTCGACGGGCTCACCTTCCACCCGCCGAAGATCGCGGTCGTCTCCAACGTCACCGGCACCCTCGCCGACCGGCTGACCTCGCCCGAGTACTGGGTTTCGCACGTCCGCGAGGCCGTGCGGTTCGCCGACGGCCTCGGCTGGCTGAGCGAGGCCGGGGTGACCGGCTTCCTGGAACTCGGTCCTGACGGCGCGCTGGCCGCCCTCGCCCAGGACTGCCTGCCCGGCGACGCGGCCGTGGCCGCGCTCCTGCGCCGGGACCGGCCGGAAGCACCGGCCGCGCTGACCGGGCTCGCCCGGATGCACGTGGCCGGCCACGGACCCGACTGGTCGGCCGTGCTGGCCGGCGGCCGGCGCGTCGACCTGCCGACGTACCGCTTCCAGCGGCAGCGCTACTGGCTGGAGCCCGCGGCCCCCACCGGAACCGGGGACGACGAGTTCTGGTCCGCCGTCGAGGCCGGCACCCTCGCCGAGGTGCTGAACCTGCCCGAGGGCGCGGCCGGGGACCTCCTCCCCGCGCTGTCGGCCTATCGCGCGAAGCGCCAGGAAAAATCCATTGTGGACGCTTGGCGGTACGGGATCGGCTGGACGCCGGTGTCGCCGGCGTCGAAATCGCTTTCGGGCACCTGGCTGGCGGTCGTCCCGGCCGAGGAGTTCACGTCGCCGGTGCTCGACGCTCTGGTGGGCCGCGGATTCGTTCCCGTCACCCTCGATCGGCTGCCCGAGCACTCCGATGTGGACGGACTGCTTTCGCTGCTGGCCTTGGACACCGAAGCGTCCGTCACCACGACCTCGCTGCGCACCATCGAGCTGGTCCGCGGTGCGGCCGCACCGCTCTGGATCGCCACCCAGGGCGCCGTCTCCACCGGGCAGGCCGACCCGCTGAGCGCGGCCGGCCAGGCACCGCTGTGGGGTCTCGGCCGGGTCGCCGCGCTGGAGTACCCGCAGCGCTGGGGCGGTCTGGTCGACCTGCCCGCCGAGCTGGACGACCGCGCCCTCGACCGGCTTACCGCCGTCCTGACCTCGGCCGAGGACCAGGTCGCGCTGCGTGCGTCCGGCGTCTTCGCCCGCCGGCTGAAGCGGGCCACCGGCCCGGCCGCCGAACCGTGGTCGCCCGGCGGGACCGTGCTGATCACCGGCGGCACCGGCGCGCTGGGCGCGGTCGTCGCCCGCACGCTCGCCGAAGCTGGAGCCGGGCACCTCGTCCTGGCCGGCCGCCGCGGTCTCGACGCCCCGGGCGCGACAGCGTTGCGAGACGAGCTGACCGCGCTCGGCACCCGGGTCACCGTCGTCGCCTGCGACGTCGCCGATCGTGACGCCGTGGCCGGGCTCCTCCACGAACTGCCTGAACTCGACGCCGTCGTCCACACCGCCGGCGTCCTCGACGACGCCGTGCTCGACGGCGTCACCGCCGAGCAGCTCGGTACCGTTTTCCGGCCCAAGCTCGACGCCGCCCGGCACCTCGACGAACTGACCCGGGACCGATCCCTGTCCGCGTTCGTGCTGTTCTCGTCGTTCGCGGGTAGTCTCGGCGCGGTCGGGCAGGCTGCCTACGCCGCGGCGAACGCCGGGCTCGACGCCCTGGCCGAGCAGCGCCGCGCCGCCGGGCTGCCCGCCACCTCCGTGGCCTGGGGCCCGTGGGGCGGCAGCGGCATGGCGGCCGACGACCTGGTCGCCGACCGGATGCGCCGGGGCGGGGTGCCGCCGATGGCCCCGCGCCTGGCCGTCGCCGCGCTGCGCCGTGCCATCGCCGGCGGGGAGGCGAACCCCATCGTCGCCGACGTCGACTGGGCGAAGTTCGTGCCCGGGTTCACCACCACGCGTCCCAGCCCACTGCTCGGCGACCTGCCCGAGGCGCGGGACGCGATGCGCGTCCCCGGAGAAGAGCCGCTGGTCACGCGGCTGGCCGGACTGTCCACCGAGGACCAGCAGGCGCTGCTGCTCGACGTCGTCCGCACCCAGGCCGCGGCCGTGCTCGCCTACCCCGGGCCGGAGTCGGTCGAGCCCGAGCGGGCGTTCAAGGACCTCGGCGTCGACTCGCTGACCGCCGTCGAGCTGCGCAACGGCCTCGGCGCCGCGACCGGGCGCGCGCTGCCCGCGACGCTGGTGTTCGACTACCCGACCCCGGTCGCCGTCGCGACCCACCTGCGCGAGGAGCTGGCCGGTTCGGTTGCGGCCCCGGTCGTGCCGCGGTCTGCCGCGGCCGTCGAGGGCGAGCCGCTCGCCATCGTGTCGATGGCCTGCCGCCTGCCCGGCGGCGTGCGGTCGCCCGAAGACCTGTGGGACCTCCTGGCGGGCGGCCGCGACGCCGTCGGCACTTTCCCCGAGGACCGCGGCTGGCCCCTGGCCGACCTGTACCACCCCGACCGCGACCACGAAGGCACCAGCTACACGCGCCACGGCGGCTTCCTCGACGGCGTGGCCGACTTCGACGCCGGCTTCTTCGGGATCTCGCCGCGCGAGGCCCTCGCCATGGACCCGCAGCAGCGGCTGCTGCTCGAGACTTCGTGGGAGACGTTCGAGCGCGCGGGCATCGACCCGTCGTCGCTGCGCGGCGCCCCGGTCGGCGTCTACATCGGCACCAACGGCCAGGATTACGCGGCGTTGCTGCGCGAGTCCGGTGAAGGCAGCTCGGACGGCCACGCCGGCACCGGGAACGCCGGATCGGTCGTTTCCGGGCGGATCTCCTACGTGCTGGGCCTGGAAGGTCCCGCGGTCACGGTGGACACCGCGTGCTCGTCGTCGCTGGTGGCGCTGCACTGGGCCGCGCAGTCGCTGCGCTCGGGCGAGTCCTCGATGGCGCTGGTCGGCGGCGTGACCGTGATGACGACGCCGGGCGCGTTCCTGGAGTTCAGCAAGCAGGGCGGCCTGGCCGAAGACGGCCGGTGCAAGGCGTTCGCCGACGGCGCGGACGGCACGGGCTGGGGCGAGGGCGTCGGCCTCATCCTCGTCGAGCGGCTTTCGGACGCCCGCCGCAACGGGCACCCGGTGCTGGCGCTGGTGCGCGGTTCCGCGGTGAACCAGGACGGCGCGTCGAACGGCCTCACCGCCCCGAACGGTCCTTCGCAGCAGCGGGTGATCCGGGCGGCACTGGCGAACGCCGGTTTGAAACCGTCCGACGTGGACGCTGTCGAGGCGCACGGGACCGGCACGACGCTGGGTGACCCGATCGAGGCCCAGGCGCTGCTGGCGACGTACGGCCGCGACCGCGACCAGCCGCTGTGGCTGGGTTCGCTGAAGTCCAACATCGGGCACACGCAGGCGGCGGCGGGCGTCGCCGGGATCATCAAGATGGTCCTCTCGCTCGGCCATGGCCTGCTGCCGAAGACGCTGCACGTCGACCAGCCGTCGCGGCACATCGACTGGGACAGTGGTGCGGTCGCGCTGCTGACCGAGGCGCACCCCTGGCCGGACCACGGCGGACCGCGCCGCGCGGGCGTGTCCTCGTTCGGCGTCAGCGGCACGAACGCCCACGTCATCCTCGAGCAGTCACCAGAGCGCCCCAATGTGGCCTTGGTTGCTCCTCCCATGTCCCCACCGCCACCCTCAACGGAGGCGCTCCGCACCGCAGTATCATTCAATGCACCGAAGGCCACATTGGGTGCGTCAGACGCACCGAAGGCCACATTGGGGCGCTGGGTTCCGTGGGTCGTGTCCGGGCGATCCGAAGGCGCCCTGCGGGACGCCGCGCGGGACCTGCTGCGGCTGCGGGACACCGACGTCGCCGACGTGGCCGCCGGCCTGGCCGGACGCGCCGCCTTCGAGCACCGGGCCGTCGTGCTCGGCGCGGACTTCGCCGAGCTGGCGGCCGGGCTGGAGGCCCTCGCGGCCGGCGGCCCGGCGGCGAACCTCGTCCAGGGCACGCAGAACGCCGGGAAGATGGCGTTCCTGTTCTCCGGCCAGGGTTCCCAGCGCGCCGGCATGGGCGCGGAGCTGTACGAGCGGTTCCCCGTGTTCGCGGACGCGTTCGACGCGGTCTGCGCGCTGATGGACGCGGAGCTGGACCGGCCGTTGCGCGACGTCGTCTTCGGCGACGCGCCGGCGCTCGACGAAACCGGGTACACCCAGCCCGCGTTGTTCGCGGTCGAGGTGGCGCTGTTCCGCTTGCTGGAGTCGTGGGGCGTCCGGCCGGACTACGTCGCCGGCCACTCGATCGGCGAGCTGGCCGCGGCGCACGTCGCCGGGGTGCTGTCCCTCGAGGACGCCTGCAAGCTGGTGGCGGCCCGGGCGAGCCTGATGCAGGCGCTTCCCGCGGGAGGCGCGATGCTGGCCGTGCAGGCCACCGAGGACGAGGTCGCCGCCGTGCTGGGTGACGGCGCGGGTTTCGCGGCGATCAACGGTCCCCAAGCGATCGTCGTGTCCGGTGACGCGGACGCGGTCGCCGCGGTCGAGGAGCACTTCGCCGGGCTGGGCCGGAAGGTCCGGCGGCTCACGGTGTCGCACGCGTTCCACTCCGCGCTGATGGACCCGATGCTGGACGCGTTCGCGGCCGTCGCCGACGGCTTGACCTTCCACGCCCCGAAGATCCCCTTGGTGTCCACTGTGTCCGGTCGCCTGGCCGGGGACGAGATCCTGACGCCGGTGTACTGGGTGCGCCAGGTCCGCGAGCCGGTGCGGTTCGCCGACGCCGTCGCCGCGCTGAGCGGACTGGGCGTCACCGGGTCCGTCGAGCTGGGCCCGGACGGGGTCCTCGCCGCGCTGGCGCAGGAGGTCCTGCCCGCGACGGCGACGCTGCGGAAGGACCGGCCCGAGGAGCGGACGCTGCTCGCCGCGCTGGCCGCCCTCCACGTCTCCGGGCACACCCCGGACTGGGCCGCGATCCTGCGGCCGGCGTCGTTCGTCGTGCTGCCGACCTACCCCTTCCAGCGCGAACGCTTCTGGCCGCGCACGCCCGAAGCCGGCGCCGCTCCGGTGAACGTCGTCGACGGCGAGTTCTGGGCCGCGGTCGAGAGCGCGGACCTGTCCGCGCTGGCCTCGACGCTGGACGTCGCCGAGGCCGAGCTGTCCGGCCTCGAGACCACCCTGCCGCTGCTCGCGCGGTGGCACGGGAACCGCGCGGATCTGTCTACTGTGGACAAATGGCGCTACGCGGTGAACTGGCGTCCGCTGACGCCGGCCGAAGGAAAGCCCGGCACCTGGCTGCTGGTGCTCCCGGAGCGTGGCGTCGAGCCGGATGCCCTCGTGGCGCTGACCTCCGGTCTCGACTGCGTCCCGGTGCGCGTCACCGACCTGCCCGGCATCGCCGGTGACTTCGCCGGTGTGCTGTCGTTGCTGGCTCTCGACGAGCGGCCCGCACCGGACGCCCCCGCGATCTCCGCCGGGCTCGCCGAGACCGTCCGCCTCGTGCGGGTGCTCGGCGACGCGGGGATCACCGCGCCGCTGTGGTGCGCGACCTCGGGCGCGGTCTCCGTCGGCCGCACCGACGCGGTCCGCAGCGCGACGCAGGCGGCGTTCTGGGGCTTCGGCCGCACCGCCGCCGTCGAACACGCCGACCGCTGGGGCGGGCTCGTGGATGTGCCCGCCACCCTCGACGACCGCGCGGTCGCCCGGCTGGCGAGTGTGCTCGGCGGCACCGAAGACCAGGTCGCCGTCCGCGACTCCGCCGTCTTCGCCGCGCGCCTCGAACGTGCCCCTGCCACCACGTCCGGGCCGTCGTGGCGGCCGCGCGGCACCGTGCTGATCACCGGCGGGACCGGGGCGCTCGGCGCCGAGGTCGCCCGCTGGCTGGCCCGCACCGGGGCCGACCACCTCGTGCTGACCAGCCGCCGGGGCCTCGACGCCGCCGGCGCGCCCGAACTGCGCGACGAACTGACCGCGCTCGGGGTCACCGTGACGATCGCGGCCTGCGACGTCACTGATCGCGAAGCCGTCGCCGTGCTGGTCGAGGGCATCGACGGGCTGCGGGCCGTCGTGCACGCCGCCGGGGTCGCCCAGTCCGCGCCGCTGTCCGGGCTCGGCGTGGCCGAGTTCGCCGGGTTCACCGCCGCGAAGCTGGCCGGCGCCGAGAACCTGGACGCCGTCCTCGGCGACCGCGAGCTCGACGCGTTCGTGCTGTTCTCCTCCATCGCGGGCGTCTGGGGCAGCGGCGGCCAGAGCGCCTACGCGGCCGCGAACGCCTACCTCGACGGCCTCGCCCGCCGTCGCCGCACGGCCGGGCTGGCCGCGACGTCGGTGGCCTGGGGTCCGTGGGCGGGTGGCGGCATGCTGGCCGACGAGGGCGCGGAGGACCACCTGCGCCGCCGCGGCCTCCGGCCCCTGGACCCGCAGCTGGCGATCACCGCGCTGCGGCAGGCCCTCGACGCGGGCGACACCGCCGTCACCGTCGCCGACGTCGACTGGGCGCGGTTCGCGCCCGGCTTCACCTCGGTCCGCCCGAGCGCGCTGCTCGGCGACCTGCCCGAGGTGCGCGCCGCCCTGGACGTCCCGGTCGAGGAAACCCGGCGCCAGGACCTGTCCGCCGACGAACTGCTGGACCTCGTCCAGCGCGAAGCCGCCGCCGCCCTCGGGCACGCCGATCCGGCGTCCGTCGTGGTGGACCGGCCCTTCCGCGACCTGGGCTTCGACTCCCTGACCGCCGTCGAGCTGCGCAACCGCCTGAGCGCGGTCACCGGGCTCAAGCTGCCTTCGACGCTCGTCTTCGACCACCCGTCCGCGGTCGTGCTCGCGGACTTCCTGGCCGGTGAGCTGTTCGGCACCGAGGCCGCCGCTGTCCCGGTGCGGCGCGCGGCAGACGCCGACGAGCCCATCGCGATCGTCGGCATGAGCTGCCGCCTGCCCGGCGGGATCACGTCGCCGGAGGAGCTGTGGCGGCTGCTGGCCGACGGCGGCGACGCCATTTCGGCGTGGCCCGAGGACCGCGGCTGGGACGTCGAGGGCCTTTACGACCCCGACCCCGACGCCGAAGGCAAGAGCTACTCCCGCGACGGCGGCTTCCTGACCGGCGCCGGCGAGTTCGACGCCGCGTTCTTCGAGATGAGCCCGCGCGAGGCGCTGGCGACCGACCCGCAGCAGCGGCTGCTGCTCGAAAGTTCCTGGGAGGCCCTGGAACGCGCCGGGATCGACCCGCGGTCCCTGGCCGGGAGCCAGTCCGGCGTGTTCGTCGGCGCGGGCGTCTCGGGCTACGCCGCCGGCCTGCGCGAGGCCCCCGAAGGCCTCGGCGGGCACCTGCTCACCGGCAACGCCGGCAGTGTCCTTTCCGGCCGGATCGCCTACCACCTCGGCGTCGAAGGCCCGGCCGTCACGCTGGACACCGCGTGCTCGTCCTCGCTGGTCGCGCTGCACCTCGCCGCCCGGTCGCTGCGCTCGGGCGAGTGCTCGCTGGCGCTGGCCGGCGGCGTCGCCGTGATGGCCAACCCGGCCGCGTTCGTCGAGTTCAGCCGGCAGCGCGGCCTCGCGCCGGACGGCCGCTGCAAGGCGTTCGCCGACGGCGCCGACGGCACCGGCTGGTCCGAAGGCGTCGGCATGCTCGTGCTGGAACGGCTTTCCGACGCCCAGCGGCTCGGCCACACCGTGCTCGCCGTCGTGCGGGGTTCCGCGGTGAACTCCGACGGCGCGTCCAACGGCCTGACCGCCCCGAACGGCCCGTCCCAGCAGCGGGTGATCCGGGCGGCGCTCGCCGACGCCGGTCTCGCCCCGTCCGACGTGGACGCCGTCGAGGGGCACGGCACCGGTACCCGGCTCGGCGACCCGATCGAGGCGCACGCCCTGCTGGCCACCTACGGCCGCGACCGTGAGCACCCGCTGTGGCTCGGCTCGCTGAAGTCCAACCTCGGGCACACCCAGGCCGCGGCCGGGGTCGCCGGGGTGATCAAGATGGTGCTCGCCCTCCGAAGCGGGTTGCTGCCGAAGACCCTGCACGCGGAGCGGCCTTCGTCCGAAGTGGACTGGACGGCGGGCAGCGTGTCGTTGCTGACCGAAGCGATGCCGTGGCCGGCCGACGACCGTCCGCGCCGCGCCGGGGTGTCCGCGTTCGGGGTCAGCGGCACCAACGCGCACGTCATCGTCGAAGAGGCGCCCGCGGCCGAACCCGAGCTGCCGCGGCCGCGGCGCACCGGGCTCGTCCCGCTGGCGCTGTCCGGCCGGTCGGAGGCGGCGCTGCGGGCGCAGGCCGCGCGGCTGCTCGAGCTCCCGGAGACCGACCCGGCCGACCTGGCCTGGTCCCTGGCGACCACCCGCTCGGCGTTCGAGCACCGCGCCGTCGTGCTGGCCGGCGACGCCGCCGGACTGCGGGCCGGGCTCGCCGCACTCGCGGAGGGCACCAAGTCCGCCGCGGTGGTGCGCGGGACGGCGGCCCCCGGCCGCACGGCGTTCCTGTTCACCGGGCAGGGCGCGCAGCGGATGGGCATGGGTCGCGAGCTGTACCGCGAGTTCCCGGTGTTCGCCGCGGCGTTCGACGCGGTGTGCGCGCACTTCGACATCGAGCTGGACCGGCCGCTGCGCGGCGTCATCGAGCACGGCGAGCTGCTGGACCGGACCGAGTACACCCAGCCCGCGCTGTTCGCGGTCGAGGTGGCGCTGTACCGGCTGCTCGAAGACTGGGGGGTGCGACCGGACTTCGTCGGCGGCCACTCCATCGGCGAACTGGCCGCCGCGCACGTCGCCGGGGTGCTGTCCCTCGAGGACGCGTGCACGCTCGTGGCCGCCCGCGCGCGTCTGATGCAGGCTCTTCCCGAGGGCGGCGCGATGGTGGCCGTCGCGGCCACCGAAGACGAGGTCACGCCGCTGCTCACCGACCGTGTGTCGCTGGCCGCGGTCAACGGGCCGTCGTCGGTCGTGCTCTCCGGCGATGAGGACGCCGTGCTCGCGGTGGCCGGCGTGTTCGCCGAGCGTGGGGTGAAGACCCGGCGCCTGAAGGTGAGCCACGCGTTCCACTCGGCCCGGATGGACGGCATGCTCGCCGCGTTCCGCGCCGTCGCGACCGGGCTGACCTACCACGAGCCGGCCGTGCCGGTGCTGTCGAACGTCACCGGCGCGCTCGCGTCGGCGGCCGAGCTGGGCGACCCGGAGTACTGGGTCCGGCAGGTCCGCGCCACCGTCCGGTTCGCCGACGGCGTCCGCGCGCTGGCCGGGCGCGGAGTCACCCGGTTCCTCGAACTGGGCCCGGCGGGTGTGCTCTCCGCGATGGTCGCCGAGTGCTCGGACACCGACGTGGTCGCCGAGCCGGTGCTGCGCGCCGACCGCCCCGAAGTCCGCACGCTGCTGTCCGCGCTCGCCGCGTTGCAGGTCGGCGGCGGCGGGATGGAGTGGGCCCGGGTGCTGCGCGACGGCGTGCGGGTGGAGCTGCCCACCTACGCGTTCCAGCGCGAGCGGTACTGGCTGGAGGTCCCGGACGTCGACGGCGACCCCGCGTCGCTCGGGCAGTCCGGCGCCGGGCACGGCCTGCTTTCCGCGGCCGTGGAGCTGGCCGGTACCGACGGCGTCGTGCTGACCGGGCTGCTGTCGGCCGAGGCTTCGCCGTGGCTGGCCGAGCACCGCGTCGACGGCGAGATCCTGTTCCCCGGCGCGGGGTTCGTGGAGCTGGCGCTGCGCGCGGCCGACGAGGCCGGCTGCGACCAGGTCGAAGAGCTGGTCCTGGAGGCCCCGCTGGGCCTGCCCGAGCGCGGCGGCGTGCCGGTGCAGGTCCGCGTCGAGGCCCCGGACGGCGCCGGACGGCGCGCGTTCGGCATCTACACCCGCGCCGAGAGCTGGGTGCGCCACGCGACCGGCTTCCTGGCCACCGGTCTGTCCACTTCGGACAATTTGACGGACTGGCCGCCCGCGGGTGCGCTGCCGATCGAGGACTTCTACACCCAGCGTGCGGCGGCCGGGTTCGCT
The DNA here is from genome assembly GCF_055565395.1 of Amycolatopsis sp. NPDC028719. Classification (NCBI taxonomy): domain Bacteria; kingdom Bacillati; phylum Actinomycetota; class Actinomycetes; order Pseudonocardiales; family Pseudonocardiaceae; genus Amycolatopsis; species Amycolatopsis sp. NPDC028719. The sequence continues at coordinate 521,481 of NZ_JBVHUL010000003.1, read as the reverse complement.
TACGGGCCGACGTTCCAGGGCCTGCGGGCGGCGTATCGCTCGGGCGACTCGGTGTATGCCGAGGTCGCCCTGCCGGCGGGGACTTCCGCCGACGGCTGGGGAGTGCACCCGGCGTTGCTGGACGCGGCCTTGCACGCGCTGGCCTTCGCCGACCTGCCGGGCGACGGCCTCCTGCCGTTCTCCTGGTCGGGTGTGAGCCTGCACGCGACCGGCGCGACCGGGCTGCAGGTCCGCCTGCGCCCGGTCGGCAGCGCGGTCGAGCTGACCTTGGCCGACCCGGCCGGCCAGGTCGTGGTCGTGGCCGAGTCGGTGGTCCTGCGCCCGATGACCCGGCCGGCGCCCGCCGCCACGCATCACCGCGTCGAGTGGGTCGTGAGGGGGAAACAGGGTTCCAACCCTGTTTCCCACGCACGACCGGCCGCGGCGATCGGGGACCTCTCCGGGCTCGGGCTCGGTGACCTGCCCACCTACCAGGAGTTCGCCGAACTGGCGGCCGCGGGCGAGGTGCCCGAGGTCGTGTTCGCGTCCTGCCGTCCCGAGGACACCGAGGACCTCACCTGGGCCGTCTGGGCTTCGGCGCAACGGGCGTTGGCGCTGGTCACGGCCTGGCTGGCCGACCCGCGGTTCGCCGGGTCGCGGCTGATCTTCGTCACCCGGGGCGCGGTCGCCGTGTCCGCCGACGAGGTGCCGGACGTGGTGGAAGCCGCCGTCTGGGGCGCCGTGGAGCCGGTGCTGGCGCAGCACCCCGGCCGGTTCGCCCTCGTCGACGGTGCCGCCGTCGAGCCTGCCGCGGATCGGCTCGCGATCCGCGACGGCGCCGGCTACGAGCCCCGGCCCACCGCGGTCACGCCGGACGCCTGGAAACCCGAGGGAACCGTCCTGCTCACCGGCGCGTCCGGCGAACTGGGCGCCGCCGTCGCGCGGCACCTCGTCGAGGACCGGGGCGTCCAGCGGCTCGTCGTGCTCGGCGCGGAACCCGTGGGGGAAGCCGACTTCATCGCCTGCGACCCCGCCGACCGGTACGAACTGGCGCGAGCGCTCCGGGACGTCCCGGACGTGACCACGGCCGTCCACATCGGACTCGCCGAGGGCGCCGCCGACCTGCGCGACCGCGCGGACATCGCCCTCAACCTCGCCGAGCTGGACGTCCACGTCGTGGTGCTGACCACTGCCGGCGGCGAGGGACTGGTCGCGGCGCAGACCGCGGTGCTCGAAGCCGTCGCGCACAGCGCGCTGGCCTGCCGCCCCGGTGAGACGTTCGACCTGCTGGGCACGAGAGGCGCGCTCCGCACCGTCGAGAAGGCCTCGGCGAAGGAGCCGGTCAAGACCCGCCGGGTGGTCGCCCAGGTGGCCGACGCGGGCAACGCGCTGCACCAGAAGCTGGCCCGGGTGCCCGAAACCGACCGGCACCGGGCGCTGCTCGAGATCGTCCGCACCGAAGCCGCGCTGGTCCTCGGCCACGCCGGGCCCGAGGCGGTGGGCGCCGACCGGGCGTTCAAGGAACTGGGGGTCGACTCGCTGACCGCCGTCCAGCTGCGCAACGCGCTGAACACCGCGACCGGCCTGCGGCTGCCCGCGACCTCCGTCTTCGACCACCCGACCCCGGTCGCGCTGGCGAAGGCGCTGCACGCCGAGCTGTTCGGCGAAGAAGAAGAGCACACCGAGGTCGTCACCCGGGTCGACGAGCCGATCGCGATCGTCGGCATGGCGTGCCGCTACCCCGGCGGCATCGCCGACCCCGACGGCCTCTGGCGGCTGGTCGCCGAGGGCGGCGACGCGATTTCGCCGTTCCCCACCGACCGCGGCTGGGACCTCGAGGCGCTCTACGACACCGACCCCGACGCGCCGGGCACCTGCTACGCCCGCGAGGGCGGGTTCCTGCACGACGCGAGCGCGTTCGACCCCGGCTTCTTCGGGATCAGCCCGCGCGAGGCCGTCTCGATGGACCCGCAGCACCGCCTGCTGCTGGAGGTGTCCTGGGAGTCGATGGAACGCGCCGGGATCGACCCGGCCACGCTGCGCGGCAGCCGCACCGGCGTCTTCGCCGGCATCACCTACCAGGACTACGGCGGCCTCCTCGGCGCCGCGACCGACAGCTTCGAAGGCTTCCTCGGCACCGGCAACTCGCCGAGCGTGCTTTCCGGCCGCGTCGCCTACACCTTCGGCCTGGAGGGGCCCGCGGTCTCGATCGACACCGCGTGCTCGTCGTCGCTGGTGGCGATCCACTGGGCCTGCCAGTCCCTGCGGGAAAGCGACTGCACGCTGGCGCTCGCGGGCGGCGTGACCGTGATGTCCACCCCGGTGTCGCTGGTGGAGTTCAGCCGCCAGCGGGCCCTCGCCGCGGACGGGCGCAGCAAGCCCTTCTCGGCCGACGCCGACGGCGCGAGCTGGGCCGAGGGCGCCGGGATGCTGCTCCTCGAGCGGCTTTCCGACGCCGAGCGCAACGGCCACCGCGTGCTCGCGGTGATCAAGGGCTCCGCGATCAACTCCGACGGCGCGTCCAACGGCCTCACCGCCCCGAACGGGCCGTCGCAGCAGCGCGTGATCCGGCGGGCGCTGGCCAACGCGCGGCTGACCCCGTCCGAAGTGGACGTCGTCGAGGCGCACGGCACCGGCACCAAGCTGGGCGACCCGATCGAGGCGCAGGCCATCATCGCCACCTACGGCCGCGAGCGGCTCGAAGGCCGGCCGGTGTACCTGGGCTCGTTCAAGTCGAACGTCGGGCACGCGCAGGCGGCCTCCGGCGTCGGCGGCGTGATCAAGATGGTCCAGGCCATCCGGCACGGCCTGCTGCCCAAGACGCTGCACGCCGAAGTTCCGTCGCCGCACGTCGACTGGGACGCGGGCGACGTCAGCCTGCTCACCGAAACCCGCCCGTGGCTCTCCGACGGCCCGCGCCGAGCCGGGGTGTCCTCGTTCGGCATGAGCGGCACCAACGCGCACCTGATCCTTGAGCAGGTCCCGGAGCGCCCCAATGTGGCCTTGGTTGCGTCAGACGCACCCAAGGCGGCCTTCGGTGCGTCTGACGCACCGAAGGCCACATTGGGGC
>NZ_JBVHUL010000003.1:413788-518422 GCF_055565395.1 Amycolatopsis sp. NPDC028719 | reverse complement strand
TGTTGGCGTCAGACCCCACAAGGGAGTCTTTGGGGGCGCCCAAAACACGAAAGGCCACGTTGGGGCGCTCGGGTCCGGTGCCGCTGCTGCTGTCCGGGCGGAGCGCGGAGGCGCTGCTCGAGCAGGCCGGGCGGCTGGCCGAGGTGGTGGCTACGGAGGACGTCCACGACGTCGCGTGGTCGCTGGGGACCACGCGGTCGGCTTTCGAGCACCGGGCCGTCGTCGTCGGCGCCGACCGGGACACCCTGCTCGGCGGGCTGAGCGAACTCGCCGTGCGCGGGGTCGCCGGGACGCCCGGCAAGACCGTGTTCGTCTTCCCCGGCCAGGGTTCGCAGTGGGTCGGGATGGCCCTCGAACTCGCCGAAGCCGCGCCGGTGTTCGCCGACCGGCTCGCCGAGTGCGCTGCCGCACTTGCACCGTTCGTGGACTGGCAGCTGACCGACGTCCTGGGTGACGCCGAGATGCTCCAGCGGGTCGACGTCGTGCAGCCGGCCTGCTGGGCGGTCATGGTGTCGCTCGCCGCGTTGTGGGAGTCCTTCGGCGTCCGGCCGGAGGCCGTGATCGGGCACTCCCAGGGCGAGATCGCCGCCGCCTGCGTCTCCGGCGGCCTTTCGCTGGAAGACGGCGCGCGCGTCGTCGCGCTGCGGAGCCAGGTGATCCGGACGTCGCTGGCGGGCCGGGGTGCGATGGCATCGGTGGCCCTGCCGGCCGAAGACGTCGAACTGCTGCTGACCGAATACCCCGGTCTGTCGGTGGCCGCGCTGAACGGCGCCGCCGCGGTGACCGTCTCCGGCGATCCCGGCCAGGTCGACGCGCTGGTGGCCCGCTGCGCCGCCGACGGCGTCCGGGCCCGCAAGGTCCAGGTCGACTACGCGTCGCACTCCGCGCACGTCGAAGCGATCGAGGCCGAGCTCCTCGACGTCCTCGCACCGGTCTCGCCGGCGACGGCGCGGATCCCGTTCTACTCGACCGTCACCGGCGACTGGCTCGACACCACCGAGCTGACCGCCGCGTACTGGTACCGGAACCTGCGGCAGCGCGTGCTGTTCGCGCCCGCCACCGTGGCGCTCGGCGAGCAGGGCTTCGGCGTGTTCGTCGAGTCCAGCGCGCACCCCGTGCTGGGCACCGCGATCGCCGGGACCCTCGACGACGTCGTCGTCACCGGCTCACTGCGTCGCGACGAGGGCGGGCTCGCCCGCTTCCTCACTTCGGCCGGGGAGCTGTGGGCGCGCGGGGCCGAAGTGGACTTCTCGCCGGTCCTCGCCGGTGGGTCCACTGTGGATTTGCCGACTTATCCGTTCCAGCGCGCGCGGTACTGGCCGACGCTGCCCGGCCCGGGTGACGTCGCCGCGGCCTCGGACGCCGCCGACGCCGGGTTCTGGTCGGCCGTCGAACGCGACGACGCCGGCGACCTGGCGAAGACGCTCGGCCTGGACGCGTCCGCCGTCGAAGGCCTGCTCCCCGCCTTGGCGGCCTACCGCAGGCAACGCCGAGAAGAATCCACAGTGGACAACTGGCGGTACCGGGTCGGCTGGCAGCCGGTCACCGTCGAGGCCTCGCCGCGCCTCCAGGGCACCTGGCTCGTCGTGCGCCGACCGGACGACGAGACGGCGGTGCCACTGGACCGCTTCGGTGCGGAAATCGTCACCGTCGAGGCCGAGGTCGGCGTCGACCGCGCCACACTGGCCGAGCGGATCGGGGACGTCGAACCGGCGGGGATCCTGTCCCTGCTGGGCACGGACGAGTCCTATCGCGGGCTCGTCGACACGCTCACCCTGATCCAAGCCCTCAACGACCGGGACGCTCCCTTGTGGACGTTTACCCGGGGTGCCGTCTCGACCGGCAAGGCCGACGGGCTGCGCAACCCGGCCCAGGCGCCGGTGTGGGGTCTCGGCCGGGTCGCCGCCCTCGAACACCCCGGTCGCTGGGGTGGCCTGCTCGACCTGCCCGCGGACCTCGACGAGCGCGCGTTCGCCCGCGTGGCCGCCGCGCTCACCGGGGACGAAGACCAGGTCGCCGTCCGCGCGTCCGGGGTCTTCGCCCGCCGGCTCCTGCGGTCTCCGCTCGGTTCGGCGACCCCGGACCGCACCTGGACGCCGGAAGGAACCGTGCTGGTCACCGGCGGTACCGGTGGTCTGGGCGCGAAGGTCGCCCGCTGGCTCGCCGGTCGCGGAGCCGAGCGGCTGGTGCTGACCAGCCGCCGTGGCGCGGACGCCCCGGGCGCGGCCGAGCTGTGCGAAGAACTCGCCGCGCTCGGTGCCGAGGCGACCGTCGTGGCCTGCGACGTCTCCGACCGAGACGCCTTGGCCGCCGTGGTGGCCGAGTACCCGCCGACCGCCGTCATCCACGCCGCCGGTGTGCTCGACGACGGTGTGCTGTCGGCCCTCACCCCGGACCGGCTGGCCGCGGTGCTCGAGCCCAAGGCCCTGGCCGCGTTCCACCTGCACGAGCTGACCAAGGACCTCGGCCTGTCGGCGTTCGTCTCCTTCGCGTCGACGGCGGGGGTCTGGGGCGGGCCCGGCCAGGGCAACTACGCCGCCGCCAACGCCTACCTCGACGCGCTCGCCGAACACCGGCGTTCGCTCGGCCTGGCCGCGACGTCGATCTCCTGGGGCCCGTGGGCCGACACCGGGATGGCCGACGCCGCCGCCGTCGCCGAACGGCAGCGCCTGGGTGGCATCCACGCGCTCGACCCGGAGCTGGCGATTTCGGCGCTGCAGCAGGCCCTCGACCACGGCGAGACCACCCTGACCGTGGCGGGCGTCGACTGGGCGCGGTACGTGCCGTCGTTCACCGCCGTCCGGCCGAGCCCGCTGCTGCTCGGCATTCCCGAGGCGCGGCAGGCGATCGAAGCCGCGGGGGAGAAGACCCAGGGCGTCGGGCTGACCGAGCGCGACGTGCTGGAATTCGTCCGGACCCAGGTCGCCGGGGTGCTCGGCTACGCCGGACCGGGCGACGTCGAGCCGAACCGCGCGTTCACCGACCTCGGGTTCGACTCGCTGACCGCGGTCGACCTCCGCAACCGGCTCAGCGCCGCCACCGGCCTCAAGCTGCCCGCGACGCTGATCTTCGACTACCCGACCACGACCGCCCTGGTCACGCACCTCAAGGGCGAGCTGGGCGGCCCGGCCGAGGTCACGTCCACAGTGGACGTCACCCCGGCGAGCGTCGAGGACGACCCGATCGCCATCGTCTCGATGGCGTGCCGGTTCCCCGGCGGCGTGCGCTCGCCGGAAGACCTGTGGGCGCTGCTCTCCGGAGGCGCGGACGCGATCACCGACTTCCCCGGCGACCGCGGCTGGGACCTCGACGCGCTCTACGACCCGGACCCCGACCACCAGGGCACGTCCTACACCCGCCGCGGCGGGTTCCTCGACGGCGCCAGCCGGTTCGACGCCGCGTTCTTCGGCATCAACCCGCGCGAAGCCCTGGCGATGGACCCGCAGCAGCGCCTGCTGCTCGAGACCGCGTGGGAAGCCGTCGAACGCGCCGGGATCGACGCGACGTCGTTGCGCGGCGGCCCGGTCGGCGTCTTCGCCGGCTCCAACGGGCAGGACTACACCCCGCTGCTCGCGCTCGGCGACGACGAGGGTGTCGAGGGCTACACGATGACCGGCAACGCGGGATCCGTGGTGTCCGGCCGGATCTCCTACGCGCTCGGCCTGGAAGGCCCGGCCGTCACGGTCGACACGGCCTGCTCGTCTTCGCTGGTCGCGGTGCACCTCGCCACGCGGGCGCTGCGGTCGGGCGAGTGCTCGCTGGCCCTGGCCGGCGGTGTGACGATCATGTCCACCCCGTCCGGGTTCATCCAGTTCAGCCGCCAGCGCGGCCTCGCGCTCGACGGCCGCTGCAAGGCGTTCTCCGACGACGCCGACGGCACCGGCTGGGGCGAGGGCGCCGGGATGGTGCTCCTGGAAAGGCTGTCCGACGCGCGCCGCAACGGGCACCCGGTGCTCGCGCTGGTCCGCGGAAGTGCGGTCAACCAGGACGGCGCGTCGAACGGCCTGACCGCTCCGAACGGACCGTCGCAGCAGCGGGTGATCCGCGCGGCGCTGGCCGACGCGCGGTTGACACCGTCCGAAGTGGACGCCGTCGAAGCGCACGGCACCGGCACGGTGCTGGGCGACCCGATCGAGGCGCAGGCCGTCCTGGCCACCTACGGGCAGGACCGCGACCGGCCGCTGTGGCTCGGCTCGGTCAAGTCCAACATCGGGCACACGCAGGCCGCCGCCGGCGCGGCCGGGATCATGAAGATGGTCCTGGCCCTCGGCCACGACCTGCTGCCGAAGACCCTGCACGCCGACGTCCCGTCGTCCCATGTGGACTGGAGCACCGGCGACGTGCGACTGCTGTCCGACGCCGTCGAGTGGTCGCCCGACGGGCACCCGCGCCGGGCCGGGATCTCGTCGTTCGGCGTGAGCGGCACCAACGCCCACGTGATCGTCGAGCAAGCCCCGGAAGAGGCGCCGGTGGCCGAACCGACGTGGTCCGGTCCGGTGCCGTGGGTCCTTTCGGGACGGTCCGAAGCGGCGTTGCGGGCCCAGGCGGCTCAGCTCGCCGAGCAGCTCGAGACAGGGCAGCGACCGGCCGACGTCGGCTGGTCCCTCGCGACCGGCCGCTCGGCGTTCGAGCACCGCGCCGTGGTGATCGGCACCGAGACCGAGGAGCTGCTGCGGGGCCTGCGCGACCTCGCCGACGGACCTCTCCCCGGCCCGACGAGCGAAGGCCGGATCGGGTTCCTCTTCACCGGGCAGGGCGCGCAGCGGCTCGGCATGGGCCGCGAGCTCTACGCCGAACACCCGGTGTACGCCGAGGCGTTCGACGCGGTGTGCGCGCACTTCGACACCGAGCTGGACCGGCCGCTGGCCGACGTCGTCTTCGGGGACGAAGGCCTGCTGAACGAGACCGGCTACACCCAGCCGGCCCTGTTCGCGGTCGAGGTGGCGCTGTTCCGCCTGCTGGAGTCCTGGGGCGTGCGGCCCGAGTACCTGGCCGGGCACTCGATCGGCGAGCTGGCCGCCGCGCACGTCGCCGGCGTGTTCTCCCTCGCCGACGCGTGCCGGCTGGTCGCCGCGCGCGGCCGGCTGATGCAGGCGCTGCCCCGCGGCGGCGGCATGCTGGCCCTCACCGCTACCGAAGACGAGGTCACCCCGCTGCTCACGGACACGGTGAGCATCGCCGCGATCAACGGGCCGACGTCGATCGTGGTCTCCGGCGACGACCTCGACGGGATCGAGCAGCACTTCACCGCGCTGGGCCGCAAGACCAAGCGGCTCACGGTGTCGCACGCGTTCCACTCGCCGTCGATGGATCCGATGCTGGCCGAGTTCGCGAAGGTGGCCGAGCAGATCACCTTCACCGAGCCGAGCCTGCCGATCGTGTCCACGGTGACCGGTGCGGCCGCGTCCCTGCTCACGCCGGAGTACTGGGTCGGCCAGGTGCGCGCGGCCGTCCGGTTCGCCGACGCCGTCACGACCCTGCACAACCTCGGCGTCAACCGGTTCGTCGAGATCGGGCCGGACGCCGTCCTCGCGCCGATGGTCGAGGCGGCCGTGGCGGTCCCGACGTTGCGCAAGGGCCGCGACGAGCGGGTCACCCTGCTGGCCGCCGTCGGCGAGCTGCACGTCCACGGGCAGAGTCCCGAGTGGATGGCGGTGTTCGCCGGGACCGGCGCGCGCCGCGTGGATCTGCCGACGTATGCGTTCCAGTACCAGCGCTTCTGGCCGCACCTGTCCGGCATGCCGCTGGGCGACGTCGCCGCCGCCGGGCTCACCGCGGTCGACCACCCGCTCCTGGGCGCGGCGGTCTCCGTGGCCGGGGCCGACGAGCTCCTGTTCACCAGCCGGCTCGCGCTGTCCACGCACCCGTGGCTGGCCGGGCACGAGGTCATGGGCCAGGTGCTGCTGCCGGGCACCGCGTTCCTGGAGCTGGCCGTCCGCGCCGCGGACCAGGCCGGCTGCGCCCGCGTGGAGGAGCTGACGCTGGCCGCGCCGCTGGTGCTGCCCGCCCGCGGCGGCGTCCAGCTGCAGTGCTCGGTCGGGACACCCGCCGAGGACGGGACGCGCGCCTTCACCGCGCACTCGCGGATCGAGGGCACCGACGACTGGGTCCTGCACGCCACCGGCCTGCTCGCCGTCGAAGCGGGAAACCCGGGCGAACCGCTGTCCGAGTGGCCGCCCGCGAAGGCGGAACCCCTTGCCGTGGACGACTTCTACGACACCTACGCGGCGGGCGGGTTCGCCTACGGGGACGCCTTCCGCGGCCTGACCGCCGCCTGGCAGTCCGGCGACGACGTCTATGCCGAGATCGCGCTGCCCGAATCGGCCCGCACCGACGCACGTCGCTTCGGACTGCATCCGGCCCTGCTCGACGCCGCGCTGCAGGCCCTGCTCTACCTGCCTTTGGCGGGGTCCGGGCAGAGCAGGCTCCCGTTCTCCTGGTCGGGCGTCACGCTGCACGCGTCCGGCGCCGACGCGCTGCGCGTCAAGCTCGGTCTGGCCGGACCGGACGCCCTGGCGCTGACCATCGCCGACGCCGCGGGGAACCCGGTCGCCACCGTGGACTCCCTCGCCATGCGCCAGGTCTCGGCGGACCAGCTGACGACCGAGCCCAGCGGGCTGCGCGACTCGCTGTTCCAGGTGGACTGGGTCCCCCTGGAAACCGGGTCCGAACCGGACACCGGGTCCTGGGCCGTGCTCGGCCCGGACCAGCACAAGCTCGGCGTCCAGCTCGGCACGTCCGGCCCGCTGGTGTCCTATGGGGACGTCGACGCGCTGGTGGCCGCGATCACCGGCGGCGCCACACCTCCCGAGGTCGTCTTCGCGCCGCTCGCTCCCACCGGCCGGACGGCGGACCTCCCGGGCTCGGTCCGGGCGGCCACCGGACTGGCCCTGGACACCGTGCAGCGCTGGCTGGCCGAAGACGCCTTGGAAGGCGCGAAGCTGGTTTTCGTCACCTCCGGCGCGGTGGCCCACCGCGGCGAGGTGACCGACCTGGCCAACGCCGGTGTCTGGGGCCTGGTCCGCTCGGCCCAGGCCGAGAACCCGGCGCGGTTCCTGCTGGTCGACGTCGACGGCAAGGAAGCGTCCTACGGCGCGATCCCGGCCGCACTGGCCACCGGCGAGCCGCAACTGTCCCTTCGCGACGGTGAACCGCACGCGGCCCGGCTGGTGCGCGCCGAAGCGGCCGGTGGTGTGCTCAGCGCTCCGAAGGACGGGCACTGGCGGCTCGACATCGTCGACAAGGGCACCTTGGAGAACCTCACCCTGCTGCCGTGCCCGGAGGTGGCCGCCCCACTGGCGGACGGCCACGTGCGGATCGCCGTCCGCGCGGCGGGCGTGAACTTCCGCGACGTCCTCAACGCCCTCGGCATGTACCCCGGCGAGGCCGGCGCGATGGGCCTCGAAGGCGCGGGCGTGGTCACCGAAGTCGGCCCCGGGGTCACCGGGCTCGCCGTCGGCGACCGGGTGCTCGGCATGTTCCCCGGCGCGTTCGGGCCGATCGCGGTCGCCGACCAGCGGCTCGTCGCCCGCGTCCCGGACGGCTGGTCGTTCGCCGAGGCGGCGTCCGTGCCGATCGTGTTTCTCACCGCCTACTACGCGCTGGTCGACCTCGGCCGCGTGCAAGCGGGGGAGACCGTGCTCGTCCACGCGGCCGCCGGCGGCGTCGGCATGGCCGCGGTCCAGCTCGCGAAGCACCTCGGCGCCGACGTGTACGGCACCGCGGGCGCCGGCAAGTGGGGCGCGCTGCGCGAACACGGCCTCGCCGACGACCGGATCGCCTCGTCCCGGACCCTGGACTTCGAGGAGCGGTTCCTCGCGGCCACCGGCGGCCGGGGCGTCGACGTCGTCCTCGATTCCCTCGCCGGGGAGTTCGTGGACGCGTCGCTGCGGCTGCTGCCGCGCGGCGGCCGGTTCCTGGAGATGGGCAAGACCGACGTCCGGCTCCCCGCCGACGTCGCCGCGGCCCACCCGGGCGTCGCCTACCAGGCCTTCGACCTCATCGAGGCCGGGCCCGACCGCATCGCCGAGATGCTGCGGGAGATCCTCGGCCTGCTCGGCCAGGGCGTGCTGCGGCCGATCCCGGTCACGGCCTGGGACGTCCACCGCGCCCCCGCGGCGTTCAAGCACCTCCAGCAGGCCAAGCACGTCGGCAAGGTCGTGCTGACCGTGCCCGCGCCGCTCGACCCCGAGGGCACGGTCCTGATCACCGGCGGCACCGGCGGCCTCGGCGGGCTGCTCGCCCGGCACCTCGTCACCGAGCACGGCGCGCGGCACCTGCTGCTCACCAGCCGCCGCGGCCTCGCGGCCGACGGGGCGGCCGAGCTGCGCGACGAGCTGACCGGCCTGGGCGCGACCGTCACCGTCGCGGCGTGCGACGCGGCCGACCGCGACGCCCTGGCCGGACTGCTCGCCGGAATCCCCGACGACCACCCGCTGCGGGCGGTCGTGCACACCGCCGGGGTGCTCGACGACGGCGTCGTCGGCTCGCTGGACGCGGCCCGGCTGGACAAGGTGCTGCGGCCCAAGGTCGACGCCGCGGTGCACCTCGACGAGCTGACCCGTCACGCCGACCTCACCGCGTTCGTGCTGTTCTCCGGCGCCGCCGGGCTGTTCGGCGGGGCGGGACAGGCGAACTACGCGGCCGCGAACGCCTTCGTGGACGCCTTCGCCACCCACCGGCACGCCCTCGGGCTGCCCGCGGTGGCTCTGGCGTGGGGCCCGTGGTCGGCTGCCGCCGGCATGACCAGCGGGCTGACCGAGACGGACCTGGGCCGGATGGCCCGCGCCGGGCTGCTGCCGCTGTCCGCCGAGCTCGGCCTCGCCCTGCTCGACGCGGGTGTGGCTTCCGGCGAGGCGGCCGTGGTGCCGATGCGGGTCGACCCGGTCGCGCTGGCGTCCTCGGGCGCTCCGCTGTTCCGGGGGTTCGTCACCGCTCCGCCGCGGCGGGCGGTCGCGGCCGTGGCGAAGGCCGAGCCGGCCGGCCTGGCCGAGCGGCTGGCGGCGACGCCGGTCGCGGACCGCGAGGACCTGGTGGTGGGCCTGGTGGCCGGCCAGGTCGCCGCCGTGCTCGGGCACGCGTCCACAGTGGACATCGACGCCGGCAAGGCGTTCAGCGAACTGGGCTTCGACTCGCTCACCGCGGTCGAGCTGCGCAACCGGCTCGGCGCGGTCGCCGGGCAGCGGCTGCCCGCGACGCTGGTGTTCGACTACCCGACGGTCGCCGAACTGGCCGGCTACCTGCTCGAAGCGATCGCGCCGCCGGCACCCTCGGCGAACGGCCTGGTCGACGACCTGCGCGGTTCGCTCGCCTCGCTGCCCGAGGGCTACGAGGGCCGCGAGGAGATCACCGAACGGCTGCAGAGCCTGCTTGCGTGGTGGACCGGCACCACCCCCGAAGAACCGCAGTCGGACGACGAAGTCGCGGCCGCGTCCGCCGACGAGCTGTTCGACCTGATCGACAAGGAGTTCGGGGCGTGACCTCCGACAACGAGAAGAAGCTGCTCGACTACCTCAAGAAGGTCACCACCGACCTGAGGGCGGCGAACCAGCGGCTGCGCGAGGTCGAGGAGTCCGACGCCGAGCCGGTCGCGGTGATCGGCATGGGCTGCCGGTTCCCCGGCGGCGTGCGCACCCCCGAGCAGCTGTGGCAGCTCCTGGCCGCCGGCGGCGACGGCATGTCCGGCTTCCCGACCGACCGCGGCTGGCCCGCGTCGCTGTACTCCGGCGACGCCGGGCAAGCGGGCACCAGCTACGTCCGCGAGGGCGGCTTCGTCTACGACGCGGCGGAGTTCGACCCCGGCTTCTTCGGGATGAGCCCCCGTGAGGCGCTGGCCACCGACCCGCAGCAGCGGCTGCTGCTCGAGACGGCGTGGGAGACCGTCGAACGCGCCGGGATCGACCCGCTGTCGTTGCGCGGCACGAAGGCGGGCGTCTTCGTCGGCGGCACGTCCACCGGCTACGGCTCCGGCCTGACCGCGCTGCCGGAAGGCGTCGAAGGGTACCTGCTCACCGGCAACTCGACCGCGGTGATCTCCGGCCGGGTCGCCTACCAGCTCGGGCTCAAGGGCCCGGCGGTCACCGTGGACACCGCTTGCTCGTCTTCGCTGGTCGCGCTGCACTGGGCGGCCCAGGCGCTGCGGCGCGGCGAATGCTCGCTGGCGCTCGTCGGCGGCGTGACCGTGATGTCGACGCCGGGCATGTTCCTCGAGTTCAGCCGCCAGCGCGGGCTCGCCCCGGACGGGCGGTGCAAGCCGTTCGCGGCCGCGGCCGACGGCACCGGCTGGTCCGAGGGCGTCGGGCTCGTCCTGGTCGAGAAGCTGTCCGACGCACTGGCCAACGGGCACCCGGTGCTGGCCGTGCTCCGCGGGTCCGCGGTCAACTCCGACGGCGCGTCGAACGGCCTCACCGCGCCCAACGGACCGGCGCAGCAGCAGGCCATCCGGGCCGCGCTGGCGAGCGGCGGGCTCACGCCGTCCGATGTGGACGTCGTGGAGGCGCACGGCACGGGCACCACGCTGGGCGACCCGATCGAGGCGCACGCGCTGCTGGCGACCTACGGCCAGGACCGCGACCGGCCGCTCTGGCTCGGCTCGGTGAAGTCCAACATCGGCCACACCCAGGCCGCCGCCGGCGTCGCCGGCGTGATCAAGATGGTGCTGGCGCTGCGCCACGAGTTGCTGCCGCGCACGGTGCACGTCGACGAGCCGTCGCCGCACATCGACTGGTCGGCCGGGTCCGTCGAGCTGCTCACCGACAACGTTCCGTGGCCGGCCGGGGAGACTCCGCGCCGGGCCGGCGTTTCTTCGTTCGGCATCAGCGGGACCAACGCGCACGTGATCCTGGAAAGCTACGACGCGGTGCCTGCCTCGCCGGCTTCTTCGCCCGGCGGACCGGTGCCCCTGGCGTTGTCCGCGCGGACTGGCGAAGCCCTGCGCGAGCAGGCCGTACGGCTGCGCGAACACCTGCTCGGTCACGCGGAGCTGCCCCTCGCCGACACCGCGCTGTCCCTGGCCACGGAACGGTCGGCGTTCGAGCACCGCGCCGTGGTACTGGCCGCCGACGTCTCCGAGGCCGTGACAGCACTGGACGCACTGGCGGCCGGCGAGCCCGCACCGTCCCTTGTGGAGGGTGTCGCGCCGGGCAAGGCCGGCAAGACCGCGTTCCTCTTCTCCGGCCAGGGTTCCCAGCGGATCGGCATGGGCGCCGGCCTGCGTCGCGCGTTCCCGGTGTTCGCCTCGGCCTTCGACGAGGTGTGCGCGGGCTTCGGCATTCCGCTGGCCGAAGTGATCTCGGGCGAGTCCCTGGACGACACCGGGTACACGCAGCCCGCGCTGTTCGCGGTCGAGGTCGCGTTGTTCCGGCTGCTGGAGTCCTGGGGCGTGAAGCCGGACTTCCTCGCCGGGCACTCCATCGGTGAATTGGCCGCGGCACACATCGCCGGAGTCTTGACGCTGGCCGACGCCTGCAAGCTGGTCGCCGCCCGGGCGCGGTTGATGGCCGCTCTCCCGGCCGGCGGCGGGATGGTCGCCGTGCAGGCCACCGAGGACGAGGTCACGCCGTTGCTCGGCGAGCGCGTGAACCTCGCCGCCGTCAACGCGGCCGACTCCGTCGTCCTGTCCGGCGACGAGGACGCGGTGCTCGCGGCCGCGGCCGAACTGGCGTCCCGCGGTCGCAAGACGAAGCGGCTCGCCGTGTCGCACGCCTTCCACTCGGTGCTGATGGAGCCGATGCTGGCCGAGTTCCGTCAGGTCGTGTCCGGGCTGAGCTTCTCGACGCCGAAGATCCCGATCGTCACCGGCGAAGCCGCCGATCTGACCGACCCGGAGTACTGGGTGCGCCACGTGCGCGAGCCGGTCCGGTTCGCCGACCGCATGACGGCCCTGGAGGCTCGTGGTGCGACGCGGTTCGTCGAGGTGGGCCCGGACGGGACCCTCACCGGCATGGCGAGCGTGCCCGTCGTGGCGATGCTGCGCGCGTCGCGCGACGAGCGGGAGTCGGTGCTGTCCGCGCTGGCCGAGCTGCACGTCCGGGGTGGCGCGCCCGACTGGACCGCGCTGCTCGACGGCGCTCGCCGCGTCGAGCTGCCGACGTATGCCTTCCAGCGCGAGCGGTTCTGGCTGACCTCGCCGGAGTCCACCGCGGTCGGGGACGTCGACGCCGACCGCTTCTGGTCGGTGGTCGAGCGCCAGGACCTCGACGAGCTGGCCGCCACCTTGGACATCCCGCCGGAGACGCCGCTGAGCGACGTCCTGCCCGCGCTGGCGTCCTGGCGGCGTCGTCACCACGACGAGTCCACAGTGGACCAGTGGCGGTACCGGATCGACTGGCGGCCGGTGACGGGGACGACCGCGACCCGGTTGTCCGGTCGTTGGCTCGTGGTGGCGCCAGAAGGCGCCGGCGACGTCGTCGAGGGTCTGCGCGACCGGGGCGCGGACGTACGGCACGTGGCGGCTGTCGCCGCCCTGTCAGGGGACGAACCTGCCGGAATCCTCTCGTTGGTGGGCGTGGAGGACACCCTCGCGCTGGTCCAGGTCCTCGGCTCGCTGGGGTGGTCCGCGCCGCTGTGGTGCGCGACCCGGGGCGCGGTCTCGACCGGCCGGTCCGATCCCCTCGCGCACCCGGAGCAGGCGCAGGTGTGGGGCCTCGGCCGGTCCGCCGCGGTGGAGCACCCGCGCCGGTGGGGCGGCCTGATCGACCTGCCCGAGCGCCTCGACGGCCGTGGCCTCGACCGCCTGTGCGGAGTGCTCGCCGACGGCGCCGAAGACGAGGTCGCCATCCGGCCCGCCGGGGTCTTCGGCCGGCGGCTCGTGCGCGCACCGCTGTCCGCCGAATGTCCTGAGTGGACAGCGAGCGGCACGGTGCTGATCACGGGCGGTACCGGAGCGCTGGGCGGCCACCTCGCGAGCTGGGCGGTCGCGCGCGGGGCGTCGCGAGTGGTGCTGGCGAGCCGTCGTGGCCCGGCCGCGGTCGCACCGACCGCGCCCGAGATCACCGTGGTGGCCTGCGACTGCACCGATCGGGACGCGGTCACCGCGCTGGTGGACTCCCTGCCGGACCTGAGTGTCGTCGTGCACGCGGCGGGCGTCCTCGACGACGGCGTGCTCGACGGCCTCACCCCCGAAAAGCTCGACCGCGTGCTGCGCGCCAAGGCCACCACCGCCCGGCTGCTGCACGAGGCCACCACCGAGCGCGAGCTTTCGGCGTTCGTGCTGTTCTCCTCGCTGGCGGGCACCGTCGGCTCGGCCGGGCAGGGCAACTACGCGGCGGCGAACGCGTACCTCGACGCCCTGGCCGCGTACCGGCGTGCGCGCGGGCTTCCGGCGACCTCGCTGGCTTGGGGCCCGTGGGCCGACGCCGGGATGGCCGCCGACGAAGCCGTCAGCGACCGGCTGCGGCGCGGCGGTCTCGCACCGCTGACCCCTGAACTCGCCTTGTCCGCGCTCGACCGGGCGCTGGGCGCGGGAGACGTCACGGTCGCGCTCGCCGACGTCGACTGGCGGGTTTACGGGCCGGGTCTCACCGCCGTGCGGCCGAGCCGCCTGCTGACCGAACTGCCCGAAGCGGCCGCCGGAACCCCGCCGGTGGAACTGTCCGGACTCTCCGAAGCGGACCTGCTGACGCTGGTGCGCCGGCAGGTCGCGGCGGTGCTCGGGTACACCGAGGAGGTCGCCGCGGACAAGTCGTTCGCCGATCTCGGGTTCGATTCGCTGACCGCCGTCGAACTGCGCAACCGGCTCGGCCTGGCCACCGGGACCGAGCTGCCCGCGACGCTGATCTACGACTACCCGACCGCCGCCCACCTGGCCCGGCACCTGGCGGGCACGTCGAGCGAGGCGCCGGTCGCCGAGCGGGCGGCGGTGTCCACCGAGGACCCGATCGTCGTCGTGGCGATGGGCTGCCGGTTCCCGGGCGGCGTGCGGACCCCGGAGGACCTGTGGGAGCTGCTGCATTCCGGCGGTGACGCGGTTTCGGGCTTCCCCGCCGACCGCCACTGGGACATAGCCGGCCTCATGGCCGCCGGGGTCGTCACGGGCGGCGGCGCGTTCGTCGACGGCGTCACGGAGTTCGATCCGGCCTTCTTCGGCATCTCGCCGCGGGAAGCCCTGGCGATGGATCCGCAGCAGCGGCTCGTCCTGGAAACCGCCTGGGAGACCCTGGAACGCGCCGGGGTCGACCCTTCGGGTGGTCCGGACATCGGTGTCTTCCTCGGCACCAACGGGCAGGACTATCCGGCGGTGCTCGCGGGCTCGGGCGAGGACTTCGGCGGGTTCGTCGGCACCGGGAACGCGGCTTCGGTCGTCTCGGGCCGGGTGTCGTACGTGCTGGGCCTCGGCGGCCCGGCGGTGACCGTGGACACGGCGTGCTCGGCGTCGCTGGTGGCGCTGCACCTGGCCGCGCAGTCGGTGCGCTCGGGCGAGTGCGCGATGGCGCTGGCCGGCGGCGTGACGGTGATGGCGACGCCCGGCGCGTTCGTCGAGTTCTCCCGCCAGGGCGGGCTCGCGGCGGACGGCCGGTGCAAGGCCTTCGCCGACGAGGCGGACGGCACGGGCTGGGGCGAAGGCGCCGGCGTCGTGCTGGTCGAGCGGCTGTCGGACGCGCGCCGGCTCGGGCACCCGGTGCTCGCGGTGCTGCGCGGCTCGGCGATGAACCAGGACGGCGCGTCCAACGGTCTCACGGCCCCGAACGGTCCTTCGCAGCAGCGGGTGATCCGGGCGGCGCTGGCGAGCGCGGGCCTGGCACCGTCCGATGTGGACGCTGTCGAGGCGCACGGCACCGGCACCGAGCTGGGCGACCCGATCGAGGCCCAGGCGCTGCTGGCGACGTACGGCCGCGACCGCTCGCAGCCGTTGTGGCTGGGGTCGCTGAAGTCCAACATCGGCCACACGCAGGCGGCGGCGGGGATCGCCGGCGTCATCAAGATGGTCCTCGCGCTGGAGCACGGCGTCCTGCCGAAGACCCTGCACGCGGACCGGCCGTCGCGGCACATCGACTGGGACAGCGGCGCGGTGGCGCTGCTGACCGAGACGCAGCCGTGGCCGCGCTCGGAGCGGCCGCGTCGCGCGGGCGTGTCGTCGTTCGGCTTCAGCGGCACGAACGCGCACGTCATTCTCGAAGAGCCGCCGGTCGTGGAGGTTCCGGACGCTCCCGCGCCGGACGTCGTCTGGCCGCTCTCGGGCCGGTCGGAGACGGTGCTGCGTGCCCAGGCCCGGCGGCTCGCCGAGTTCGTCGAAGCGTCGGACGTCGCCCCGGCGGATGTCGCACGTTCGCTGGCGGCCCGGACGGTGTTCGGCCATCGGGCGGTCGTGACGGGCACCGACCTGCTCGCCGGGCTGACCGCGGTCGCTTCGGGCGCGAAGCACCCGGGCGTCGTCACCGGGCGGGCCGGCGACGGGGCGACCGGGCTGCTGTTCGCCGGCCAGGGCTCGCAGCGTGCCGGGATGGGGGCCGGGCTGTACGCGCGGTTCCCCGTGTTCGCGGACGCGTTCGACGCGGTGTGCGCGGTGCTCGACGCTTCCTTGGAGCGGCCGCTGCGGGACGTCGTGTTCGGCGACGCCGCGGCGCTCGACCGGACGGGGTACACCCAGCCCGCGCTGTTCGCGCTCGAGGTCGCGCAGTTCCGCCTGCTGGAGTCGTGGGGCGTCCGGCCGGACCACCTGGCCGGGCATTCGATCGGCGAGCTGGCCGCGGCGCACGTCGCCGGGGTGTTCTCGCTGGCGGACGCGGGCAAGCTGGTCGCCGCGCGGGCGAGCCTGATGCAGGCGCTGCCCGGGGGCGCGATGCTCGCCGTGCAGGCCGCCGAGCAGGACGTCGTCGAGGTCGCGGCGGGGCGCGCGGACCTGGCGGCGGTGAACGGGCCCCGGTCGACCGTGCTGTCCGGCGACCCGGCGGCCCTCGCCGAGATCGCCGCCGAGCTGACCACGCGCGGGGTGAAGTCTAGGGATTTGCGGGTCTCGCATGCGTTTCACTCGGCTCATATGGACGCGATGCTGGAGGAGTTCGCCGAGGTGGCGCGCGGGATCGGCTATGCCGGGCCGCGCATCCCGATCGTGTCCACGGTGACCGCGGACGCCGACTTCACGGACCCGCAGTACTGGGTCCGGCAGGTGCGCGAGCCGGTGCGGTTCGCCGCGGTGGTCGAGACGCTGCGCGAGGCCGGCGTCACCCGGCTGGTGGAGCTGGGCCCGGACGGCACGTTGTCGGCGCTGGCCGAAGGCGCGGCCCCGATGTTGCGCAAGGACCGCCCGGAGCCGGCGACGGCGATGCTGGCGCTGGCGTCCCTGCACGTCAGTGGCCCTGCGGTGGACTGGGCGCCACTTTCGGAGGGCGTGCGGCAGGTCGCGCTGCCGACGTACCCCTTCGAGCGGCAGGTGTTCTGGCCCGAGCCGCTGGTCCCGGTGACCTCGCCGGCCGGCAGCAAGCAGTACCGGGTGTCGTGGAGTTTGATCGCGGACCGGCCGCGGGCGGCGTTGTCCGGTCGCTGGCTCGTCGTGGTCCCGGCCGGGTTTGAAGAAGAGCCGCTGGTGAAGGCGGCGCTCCCGGCACTGCTCGAGGCGGGGGCCGAGCCGGTGCCGCTGACACTGGGCGAGCCGGATCGCGATGCTGTCGCCGCTGAGCTGCTCGGCCTCGGTCCGGTCGCCGGCGTCCTCTCGCTGCTCGGCCTGGCCGGGCACCCCACCCCCGGCCAGCCGTCCGTGCCGCTCGGCCTGGCGCTCAGCACCACCCTCCTCCAAGCCCTCGGGGACGCCGGCTTCGACGCCCCTCTATGGGCCGTCACCACCGGAGCCGTCGCCGTCGGAGCCGAAACTCCCGCGCAGCCGCTGTCCGCCGGGATCTGGGGCCTCGGGCGGACCGCCGCGCTGGAGCACCCGGACCGGTGGGGCGGCCTGGCCGACCTGCCCGCCGAACCCGGGGAACCCGAACTGACCCGGCTCATCGCGGCCCTAACCGGAACCGGAACCGGGGCCGGCGGCGAAGACCAGCTCGCCATCCGCCCCGAGGGCACCTTCGCCAGGCGGCTCGTGCGCGCCCCGCGCGAGGCGCCCGCCGAGCCCTGGACCCCGACCGGCCCCGTGCTGGTCACCGGCGGTACCGGCGCGCTGGGCGCCGAAGTCGCCCGGTGGCTGGCGCGCACCGGGGCGCCGCACGTCGTCCTCGCCGGGCGGCGGGGGCCCGCCGCGCCCGGGACCGCCGAACTGGAAGCCGAGCTCAGCGCGCTGGGCGCCAAGGTGACCATCGCCGCCTGCGACTTCACCGACCGCGCCGCCACGGCCGAGCTGCTGGACTCGCTGCCCGGTCTCGACGCCGTCGTGCACGCCGCCGGCGTCCTCGACGACGGCGTCCTGGACTCCCTGACGCCGCAGCGGCTCGCGACCGTCCTCAAGTCCAAAGTGGACTCCGCGGTCAACCTGGACGAGCTGACGCGCAACCGCGACCTGTCCGCCTTCGTGCTGTTCTCCTCCCTGGCCGCCACCCTCGGCGCGGCCGGGCAGGGCAACTACGTCGCCGCGAACGCCGTGCTCGACGCCCTCGCCGAGCACCGGGCCGGCCTCGGCCTGCCCGCCACCTCGATCGCGTGGGGCCCGTGGGCCGGCGCGGGCATGGCCGCCGGCACCGGCACCCGCTCCGAACGCGGCGGCATCCGTCCGCTGACCCCGGACGTCGCCACCGCGGCCCTGCATCAAGTCCTCGGCGGCAGCGACACCGTCGTCGCCGTGGCCGACGTCGACTGGGCGCAGTTCGCCCCCGGCTTCACCGCCGTCCGGGCCGCGCGGCTCCTCGACGACCTGCCCGAGGCCCGCCGCGCGCTCGAGACCGCCGTCAAGCCCGAGCCGGACTTCCGGGCGAAGCTCGACGCGCTGACCGGGCCCGAGCGGGACCGCGCACTGCTCGACCTGGTGCGCGCCGAGGTGGCCGCCGTGCTCGGGTACGCGAGCCCGGCCACAGTGGACCCCGGGCTGGCGTTCAAGGAACTGGGCCTCGACTCGCTCACCGCGGTCGAGCTGCGCAACGGGCTCGCCGCCGTCACCGGCCTGTCCCTGCCCGCGACGCTCGGGTTCGACTACGCCAACCCGGCGGCGCTGGCCCAGCACCTCGGCCGCGAACTCGGCCCGGCCGACCCGGCCGCGGCGGCCGAAGCCGAGCTGGACCGGATCGAAGCGGCCTTCGCCGCGCTGACCGCCGAGCAGCTGGCCGGCACCCGAATCACCGCCCGACTGCAGGCGCTGCTGGGCCGGCTGGGCACGGGCCCGGCGGAGAACACCCGGCAAAAGCTCGAGACAGCGAGCGAAACCGAGATCTTCGACTTCATCGACAACGAGCTGGGACTCGCGTGACGCGCGAGGTCGCCGGCGGGCGGGGTGCGACGTGAACGAGGAGAAGCTGCTCGGGTACCTGCGCAAGGTCACCGCCGACCTGCACGAGACCCGGGAACGCCTGCGGGAGGCCGAATCCGCCGCGCCCGAGCCGATCGCGATCGTGGCGATGGCCTGCCGGTTCCCCGGCGGCGTCGAGACGCCCGAAGACCTCTGGCGGGTGCTCGAGACCGGCACCGACACGCTGACGGACTTCCCGGACGACCGCGGCTGGGACCTCGACGCGGTCTACCACCCCGACCCGGACCACCCGGGCACGAGCTACGTCAGCCAGGGCGGCTTCGTCCGTGACGCGGGCGCGTTCGACGCGGGCTTCTTCGGCATCTCGCCCCGCGAGGCCCTGGCGATGGACCCGCAGCAGCGGCTCCTGCTCGAAACGTCGTGGGAAGCCCTGGAACGCGCCGGGATCGACCCGCTGTCGCTGCGGGGCGAGCCGGTCGGCGTGTTCGCCGGGACCAACGGCCAGGACTACCCGGGGCTGCTCAGCCTCGTCCCCGGCGCCGGCGACGGCTACGAAAGCACCGGCAACGCGGCCAGTGTCCTTTCCGGACGGATCTCCTACGCGCTCGGCCTGGAGGGCCCGGCCGTCACGGTCGACACGGCGTGCTCGTCCTCGCTGGTCGCGCTGCACTGGGCGGCGCGCGCGCTGCGCGAGGGGGAGTGCGATCTCGCGCTCGCCGGCGGCGTCACGGTCATGACGACGCCCGGCGCGTTCATCGGCTTCAGCCGGCAGCAGGGCCTGGCCGCGGACGGCCGCTGCAAGGCGTTCGCCGACGGCGCGGACGGCACGGGCTGGGGCGAGGGCGCCGGCGTCGTGCTGCTGGAGCGGCTGTCCGACGCCCGGCGCAACGGGCACCCGGTGCTTGCGATCGTCGCGGGTTCGGCGATCAACTCCGACGGTGCGTCGAACGGGCTCACCGCCCCCAACGGGCCCTCACAGCAACGGGTCATCCGCGCCGCGCTCGCCGACGCGGGCCTGTCACCGTCCGATGTGGACGCCGTCGAGGCGCACGGCACCGGCACGTCGCTGGGCGACCCGATCGAGGCGCAGGCGCTGCTGTCCACCTACGGCGAGCACCGGCCCGCGGGCCGGCCGCTGTGGCTCGGCTCGATCAAGTCGAACCTCGGCCACACCCAGGCCGCCGCCGGCGTCGCCGGGGTCATCAAGATGGCCCTCGCGCTGCGCAACGGTGTCCTGCCGAAGACCCTGCACGTCGAGCAGCCGACGTCGCGAGTGGACTGGACGGCCGGCGACGTCCGCGTGCTGACCGAGCCGGTTCCGTGGCCGGAGGACGGGCGGGTGCGGCGCGCCGGTGTCTCGGCGTTCGGCGTCAGCGGTACCAACGCCCACGTCCTCCTGGCCGCGCCCCCGGTCGAAGACCCAGCGCCAGGCCCAGAAACCACGCCCGACGTCGTTCCGTGGGTCCTTTCCGGACGGTCGGAAGCCGCGCTTCGCGCCCAGGCCGCCCGGCTCGCCGGTGTCGAAGGCGATCCGGCCGGGATCGGGCTGGCACTCGCCACCACCCGCTCGGCCTTCGAGCACCGGGCCGTGCTGGTCGGCGACGCGGCCGAACTGGCTGACGGCGTGCGCGCGCTGGCGAAGGGCGACGACGTGCCCGGGCTGGTCCGCGGCGCGGTCGCCGAAGGGCTGACCGCGTTCCTGTTCACCGGCCAGGGCGCGCAACGCGCCGGCATGGGCCGCGAACTGCACGACCGTTTCCCGGTCTACGCAGGCGCGTTCGACGAGATCTGCGCGGCGTTCGACCGGCACCTCGACCGTCCGCTCAAGACCGTGGTCTGGTCCGGCGACGACCTCGACGAGACCGCGTACACCCAGCCCGCGCTGTTTGCCGTCGAGGTCGCGTTGTTCCGCCTGCTGGAGTCCTGGGGCGTGACGCCGGACCACCTCGCCGGGCACTCCATCGGCGAGCTGGCGGCGGCGCACGTCGCGGGCGTGTTCTCCCTCGCCGACGCCGCCGAGCTGGTCGCGGCACGCGGACGGCTGATGCAGGCGCTGCCGGCCGGGGGCGCGATGGTGGCCCTCCAGGCCACCGAGGACGAAGTGACGCCGCTGCTCACCGGCGCCGTCTCCCTCGCCGCGGTCAACGGCCCGGACTCGGTCGTGGTGTCCGGTGAAGAGGTAGCGGCAAGCGAGGTCGAGCGGCACTTCGCCGCCCTCGGCCGCCGGACCCGGCGGCTCACCGTGTCCCACGCCTTCCACTCGCCGCTGATGGACCCGATGCTGGCGGAGTTCGCCCGGGTCGCCGAGCGGATCACCTACGCCCGGCCGCGGCTGCCGATCGTCTCGACGGTGACCGGGACGCCGGTGACCGACGAACTGACCACCCCGGGCTACTGGGTGCGGCAGGTCCGGGAGCCCGTCCGGTTCGCCGCCGCCGTGGCGGCGCTCGCGGCCGCCGGGACCACCCGGTTCCTCGAGCTGGGCCCGCACGGCGTCCTCGCCGCCATGACCGAGGAGTGCCTGCCCGGCACGACGGTCGCCTCCCTGCTGCGCAAGGACCGCGACGAGGTCCGGACCGCCCTGTCGGCCGTCGCGAGGGTGTACGTCCGCGGCGCGCGAGCCGCCTGGGGCGAGCTGTTCACCGGCGTGCGGGCACAGGCCCTGCCGACGTACGCCTTCCAGCGCGAAACCTACTGGCCCGACCTGCCCAAGCCGGTCGGCGGCGCCGCCCGGGACTCGCTGCTCACGCTCGACTGGGTGCCCGTTCCCGCGGGGGAGCCGGTCCCGGCGGCGTGGGCCGTGCTCGGCTCCGGCCACCGCGAACTCGGCGCCGCCCTGTTCGCCGAGCTGGGCGCGCTGGCCTGCCACCCCGATCTCGACAGCGTCGCGGAGGCGGGTGCGCTGCCCGACGTCCTCGTTGCCCCGTTCCGCTCCCGGTCCGAAGAGGACACTCCCGGCGAGGCGGCTGGTCGAGCGCTGCGGCTCGTGCGGGCCTGGCTGGCCGACGACCGGTTCGACGGCCGCACCCTGGTGGTGCTGACTCAGGGCGCCGCCGTCGCCGAAGGGGTGACGGACCTCGCCCAGGCTCCGGTGTGGGGCCTGCTGCGCTCGGCGGCCGCCGAGAACCCCGGCCGGTTCGTGCTCGCCGACGTCGACGACCCGGCGTCCGCGCGGCTGCTTCCCGCCGCGCTCGCCACCGGCGAACCCCAGTTCCTGCTGCGCGAGGGCGAGGTCCGGGCCGCGCGCCTGGCCAAGCTGACTTCGTCCGAGGCGGGCCCGTCCGCGTCGTTCGGTCCGGACGGGACGGTGCTCGTCACCGGCGGCACCGGGGCGCTGGGCGCGCTCGTCGCCCGCCACCTGGCCACCCGGTACGGCGTCCGGCACCTGCTCCTGGCCAGCCGGCGCGGTCCGGACGCCGACGGCGCGGCCGAGCTGGTCGCGGATCTCGTCGAGCTGGGTGCCGAGCCCGTCGTCGCGGCCTGCGACGCCGCCGACCGCGACGCGCTGGCGGCGCTGCTGGCGAGCATCCCGGAGGACCGGCCGCTGACCGGTGTCGTCCACGTGGCCGGCGTCCTCGACGACGGTGTCGTGTCCGCGCTGACCCCCGAGCGCCTGGACACCGTGCTGCGGCCCAAGATCGACGCCGTCACCCACCTGCACGAACTGACCGCCGACGCCGCGCTGACCGCGTTCGTCGTGTTCTCGTCGATCTCCGGCACGCTCGGCCCGGCCGGGCAGGCGAACTACGCCGCGGCCAACGTCTGGCTCGACGCGCTGGCCCGGCACCGCCGCGACCACGGCTTGCCCGCGCTCGCGCTCGGCTGGGGGCTCTGGGAGCAGTCCGGCGGCATGACCGACGCGCTCGCCGATCGCGACCGCCGCCGGCTGGGTGCCACCGGCATGATCCCGCTGTCCACGGTGGAAGGCTTGCGGCTGTTCGACGCGGCCTGCCGCGCCGGAGAGCCCGCGGTGCTGCCGATCCGGTTCGACTTCGCCGTGCTCGGCGCCGCTCCGGTCCTGCCGCCGGTGTTCGCCGGGCTCGTCCCGCCGCGCGCCCAGCCTGCTGCCGAACCCGCCGCCGACCGGCCCGCCGACGTGCTCGACGTCGTCCGCACCGCGGTGGCGCTCGTGCTCGGCTACGCGAACGCGGCGGCCGTGGCGCCGGACCGGGCGTTCAAGGACCTCGGCTTCGACTCGCTGACCGCCGTCGAACTCCGCAACCGGCTCGCCGCGGCCACCGGACAGCGGCTGCCCGCGACGCTGATCTACGACTACGCCACCCCGAACGCCCTGGCCGCGCACCTGGCCGGCGACGCGGGGACGGCAGCACCGGTGGCCGTCGCCGCCCGGACCGACGACGAACCGATCGCGATCGTCTCGATGGCCTGCCGGTTCCCCGGCGGCGTCCACACCCCGGACGAGCTGTGGACGCTGCTCGCCGAAGGCCGCGACGCCATCGGCGGCTTCCCGGCCGACCGCGGCTGGGACCTCGACGCGCTCTACGACCCGGACCCCGACAGCGAAGGCACGTCGTACGCCCGCGAAGGCGGTTTCCTCGACGACGCCGCGTTGTTCGACCCCGCCTTCTTCGGGATCTCGCCCCGGGAAGCCCTCGCCATGGACCCGCAGCAGCGGCTGCTGCTCGAGATCTCCTGGGAAGCCCTCGAACGCGCGGGCATCGACCCGGAGTCGCTGCGCGGTCAGCCCGTCGGCGTGTTCGCCGGGACCAACGGCCAGGACTACCCGGCGCTGCTCGCGCTGTCGCCGAAAAGCGCCGAAGGCTACCTCGGGACCGGCAACGCCGCGTCCGTGCTGTCGGGCCGGATCTCCTACGCGCTCGGGCTCGAAGGCCCGGCCGTCACCGTGGACACGGCGTGCTCGTCGTCGCTGGTCGCGCTGCACTGGGCGATCCAGGCGCTGCGCGCGGGGGAGTGCTCGCTCGTGCTCGCCGGCGGGGTCACCGTGTTGTCGACGCCGGGCTCGTTCGTCGAGTTCAGCCGGCAACGAGGCCTCTCGCCGGACGGCCGCTGCCGCGCCTTCTCCGACGACGCGGACGGCACCGGCTGGGGCGAAGGCTCGGGAATGCTCGTGCTGGAACGGCTTTCCGACGCGCGGCGCAACGGGCACCCGGTGCTCGCGGTCGTGCGCGGCAGCGCGGTGAACCAGGACGGCGCGTCGAACGGCCTGACCGCCCCGAACGGTCCGTCACAGCAACGGGTGATCCGGGCGGCACTGGCGAGCGCGGGCCTGCGGCCGTCCGATGTGGACGCCGTGGAAGCGCACGGCACCGGGACGTCGCTGGGTGACCCGATCGAGGCCCAGGCGCTCATCGCCACCTACGGCCAGGACCGCGACCGGCCGCTGTGGCTGGGTTCGATCAAGTCCAACGTCGGCCACACGCAGGCGGCGGCGGGCGTGGCCGGGGTCATGAAGATGGTGCTGGCCCTGCGTCACGGCCTGCTGCCGCAAACGCTGCACGCCGACGTGCCGTCGTCCCACGTGGACTGGTCCGGCGGTGCGGTCCGGCTGCTGTCCGAGCCCGTGCCGTGGCCGGACGACGACCGCGTGCGCCGCGCCGGCGTGTCCTCGTTCGGCGTGAGCGGCACCAACGCCCACGTGATCCTGGAGCAGGCCCCGGAGCGCCCCAATGTGGCCTTGGTTGCGTCTGACGCACCGAAGGCCACATTGGGTGCGTCTGACGCACCGAAGGCCACATTGGGGCGCTGGGTGCCCTGGGCCGTGTCGGGGCACAGTCCGGAGGCTCTGCGTGGCCAGGCCGAGCGGTTGCTGAGCCACGTCGAGACACATGGTGGCGAGCCCGCCGAGATCGGCGCCGCGTTGGCGGGTCGCACGGTCTTCGACCACCGGGCGGTCGTCGTCGGCGCCGACCGCGACGAGCTGGTCCGCGGGCTCGCCGCCGTGGCCGCCGGCCGGCCTGCGCCCGGCGTCAGCACGGGCGTGCGGGCCGAGGGTGACACGGCGTTCCTCTTCACCGGCCAAGGTGCGCAGCGGCTCGGCATGGGCGCCGGGCTGCGCCGCGAGTTCCCGGTGTTCGCCGAAGCCTTCGCCGAAGTGTGCGCCGAGTTCGACAGCCACCTCGACCGGTCGCTCCTGGACGTCGTCGACACCGAACCCGAGCTGCTCGACCAGACCGGCTACACCCAGCCCGCGCTGTTCGCGGTCGAAGTGGCCCTGTTCCGGCTCCTGGAGTCCTGGGGCGTCCGCCCCGACCGGCTCGCCGGGCACTCGATCGGCGAGCTGGCGGCCGCGCACGTCGCGGGCGTGTGGTCGCTGCCCGACGCCTGTGCCGTCGTCGCCGCGCGGGGCCGTCTGATGCAGGCGCTGCCCGCCGGGGGCGCGATGCTCGCGATCGAGGCCACCGAGGCCGAAGTCGTCCCGACGCTGCCCGCGGGCGTCGAACTCGCCGCGGTCAACGGCCCGGCGTCCGTCGTGGTCTCCGGCGCCGAGGACGGCGTCCTGGAGGTCGGGCGGCAGTGGGCCGGACGCAAGACGCGGCGCCTGCGCGTCTCCCACGCCTTCCACTCACCGCACGTGGACGCGATGCTCGCGGAGTTCGGCCGCGTCCTGGCCGGCGTCACGTTCTCACCGCCCGCCATCCCCATCGTCTCGACACTGACCGGCGAGCCGGCGACCGCCGGTGAACTCGCCTCGCCGGAGCACTGGCTGCGCCAGGCCCGGGGAACCGTGCGGTTCGCCGACGCCGTCGCCACCCTCGCCGGGCTGGGCGTGACCCGGTTCGCGGAGCTGGGACCGGACGGCGTCCTCACCGCGATGGCCGCCGCCTGCCTGGACGGCGGGCAGCTGGTCACCGCGCTGGTGCGGAAGGACCGAGACGAATCGAGTGAACTGCTGACCGCGCTGGCCAAACTGCACGTCGACGGATCCACAGTGGACTGGCGGACCGTCCTCGGCGGACCCGGCGATCCGGCGGAGCTGCCGACGTACGCCTTCCAGCACGAGCGGTTCTGGCCGGAGTTCTCCCTCACCCCGGCGGGCGACGTCACGATGGCGGGCCTCGACCGCCCGGACCACCCGCTGCTCGGCGCGTCGGTCACGAACGCCGAGGACGGCGCCGTGGTGTGCACCGGCCGGATCTCGCCGCGCACCCACCCCTGGCTCGCCGACCACGTCGTCGCGGGCAGCACGCTGTTCCCCGGCACCGGGTTCGTCGAGCTGGTCCTGCGCGCGGGTGAACAGGTCGGCGCGGGCGGCATCGACGAGCTGGTCATCGAGACGCCGTTGCCCCTGCCCGCCCGAGACGGCGTCCAGCTGCAGGTCGTGCTCGGCGCACCGGACGAGGCGGGCACCCGGCCGGTGACCGTCCATTCGCGACTCGACGACGAGCCGTGGACCCGGCACGCCGGCGGCCGGCTGGCCGCCGAACCCGGTCCCGTCCCCGAAGACCGGACGGAGTGGCCGCCGGCCGGAGCCGAGCCCCTGGACCTCGACGGCCTCTACACCGGCGGCCCGGACGGCGGGTTCGGCTACGGCCCGGCCTTCCAGGGCCTGCGCGCGGCCTGGCGGCTCGGCGACGAGGTGCACGCCGAAGTGGCCCTGCGGCCCCAGGAGCACGCGGACGCGGCCCGATCCGGCCTGCACCCGGCGCTGCTCGACGCGTCGCTGCACGTGCTGGGCACGGTCGCCGAGTGGGCGGGCCGGAACTACCTCCCGTTCTCCTGGAGCGGGGTGACGCTGCACGCGAGCGGCGCCACCGCGGTCCGGGTCACGGTCACCCCGAACGGCCACGACACCGTCAAGCTGAGCCTGGCCGACCCGGCCGGCCGCCCGGTGGCGTCGGTCGACGCGCTGGTCCTGCGCCCCCTGGTGGCCGGGGCGGTGCGGCCGGCGCGGAAGGCGCCCGAGTCGTTGTTCCGGCTCCACTGGCGGCCGGTCGCGGCGACCCCGGCCGACGCCGTCGCGCGACGGTGGGCCGTCGTCGGCGACGACCGCCTCGGGGTCGGGCCGGTGCTCGACGCGGGCGGCGCCACGTGTGAGTCCTATGTGGACCTCGATGCGCTCGGCGCCGCGGTCGGTCTCGGCATGGCTGTGCCGGAAGCGGTCCTGGTGGTCCGGACCCCGGCCGCCGGCGAGCTGCCGGACGTCGCCCGGGCGGCCGCGCACGACGTGCTCTCGCTGCTGCGGGACTGGCTGGCCGACGACCGGTTCGCCCCCTCCCGCCTGGTCGTGGTGACCCGGGGCGCGGTGGCCGCCGCGGCCGGCGACGACGTCCCCGGCCTGGCGTGCGCGCCGCTCTGGGGCCTGGTCCGCTCGGCGCAGGCGGAGCACCCCGGCCGGGTCCGGCTGATCGACCTCGACGACCACGCCGCGTCCGCCGCGGCGCTGCCCGCCGCGGTCCTCTCCGACGAGCCCCAGCTCGCCGCTCGCGAAGGCGCCCTGCTCGCTGCCCGGCTGACCCGGGCGACCACCGAGGCCACCACCGGGAAGCGCCCGTTCGGCCCGGACGGCACGGTGCTGCTCACCGGCGCCACCGGCAGCCTCGGCCGCGTGCTGGCCCGGCACCTGGTCACCGCGCACGACGTCCGCCGCCTCGTGCTGACCAGCCGGACCGCGGCGGGTGCCACCGACCTGCGGGACGAGCTGACCGCGCTGGGCGCGGACGTCCGGCTCGCCGCCTGCGACACCGCGGACCGCACCGCGCTCGCCGGACTGCTGGCGGACGTTCCCGACCTCGCCGCGGTCGTGCACGCGGCCGGCGTGCTCGACGACGGCGTCCTGTCCTCGCTCACCCCCGAGCGGATGGACGCCGTCCTGCGGCCCAAGGTCGACGCCGCCTGGCACCTGCACGAGCTGACCGCGGACCGGAACCTCTCGGCGTTCGTGCTCTTCTCCTCGGTGTCGGCGACCTTCGGCGCGCCCGGGCAGGGCAACTACGCCGCGGCGAACGCCTTCCTCGACGCGCTCGCCGCCCACCGGGCCGGCCGCGGCCTGCCCGCCCAGGCCCTGGCCTGGGGCCTGTGGGAGACCGGGATGAGCTCCGCGCTGGACCCGGCGGACCGGAAGCGGATGTCGCGCGGCGGCGTCCACGCGCTGCCCGTCGAGCAGGGGCTGGCGTTGTTCGACACCGCCACCGCGCTCGCCGAACCCGCGCTGGTCCCGGCGAAGCTCGAGCTCACCGGGCTGGGCGGCTCGGTCGCTTCCGTCCTCAAGGGGCTCGTACGGCCGGCCCGGCGCGCCGCGACGGGCGCCGCCCCGGTGTCCGGCGAGGCCGCCCTGCGCGCCGCGCTGGCCGGGAAGCCGGAGCCGGACCAGCAGGCGATCCTGCTCGACCTGGTCCGGGTCACCGCGGCCACCGTGCTGGGCCACGCCGGGCCGGATGCCGTGCGCCCGGACGTCGGGTTCCTCGTCGCCGGCTTCGACTCGCTGACCGCGGTCGAGCTGCGCAACGCCCTCGGCGCGGCCACCGGCCTGCGGCTGCCGCCGACGCTGGTCTTCGACTTCCCGGCGCCGGCGGACCTCGCCGCACACCTGCGCACCGAGCTGAACGTGGCTTCCGCCGCGCCGGTGGCGTCCACTGTGGACGCCGGCGAGACACTCGGTGCGTTGTTCCGCACGGCCTGCGAGCTCGGCAAGATGAAGGAGGGCTTCGAGCTGCTGCAGAACGCGGCGCTGCTGCGGCCCACCTTCGACACGGCCGCCGACCTGGCGCGGCAGCCGGGTTCGGTGCAGCTCGCGGCCGGGGAGCGCGCGCCGAAGCTCATCTGCTTCAGCTCATACGTGGCGCTGGCCGGGGTGCACCAGTACGCCCGGTTCGCCTCGCCGTTCCGCGGCGACCTCGACGTCCACGCGCTGCCGGCGCCGGGCTTCGTCAAGGGCGAGGCGCTGCCGAACAGCGTCCGCGCGGTCGCCGAGGTCCAGGCGGACTCGGTGCTGCGGGCCGCCGACGGCGCGCCGTTCGTGCTGCTCGGGTCGTCGTCGGGCGGGATGCTCGCGCACGCCGCCGCCGAGCTCCTCGAAGAGCGGGGCACGCCGCCCCTGGCCGTCGTGCTGCTCGACAGCTACCTGCCGCGCGAGGACTCGCCGCTGGACCGCTTCCGCGACGAGCTGTTCGGTGGCATGTTCGACCGCGAGGAGGTGTTCGCGCCGATGGATGTCGCCCGGCTCTCGGCGATGAGCTGGTACTTCCGGCTCATGGCCGGCTGGGAACCCGCGAAGCTGTCGGTGCCGCTCCTGCTGGTCCGCTCGTCCGAACCCCCGGTCGCCGACGAGCGGCTGGCCCCGGCGGACTGGCAGACGCACTGGGACACCGCCGACACCGTCGTCGACGTGCCCGGCAACCACTTCACCATGGTCGAAGACCACGCCGCCACCACCGCCGCGACCGTGCGCGGCTGGCTCGAGACCACCCTGAGGACGGAGTTCACGCATGACTGAGAACCCGGAGCTGTGGCTCCGCCGCTACCACGACGCGGACGCGGGTGCCGTCCGGCTGTTCTGCCTGCCGCACGCGGGCGGTTCGGCCAGCTTCTACTTCCCGATGTCCGCCGGGCTCGGCCGCTCGGTCGAGGTCCTGTCCGTGCAGTACCCGGGCCGCCAGGACCGCCGGCTGGAGCCGGGGATCGACAACCTTCCCGGGCTCGCGGACCGGGTCGCCGAGGTGCTGGCGGAGCGGACCCGCGAGCCGTTCGCGCTGTTCGGCCACAGCATGGGCGCCACGCTGGGGTTCGAGGTCGCCACCCGGCTGGAGCGGAACGGCGTGACCCCGCTGCACCTGTTCGCCTCCGGCCGGCGCGCACCCTCCTGCCGCCGCGACGAGTCCGTGCACCAGCTCGACGACGACGGGGTCATCGCCGAGGTGCGCAAGCTCGGCGGCACCAACGCGGCCGTGCTCGGCGACGAAGAGATCCTGCGGATGGCGCTGCCGGCGATCCGCAACGACTACAAGGCCGCCGAAACCTACGTCCGGCAGCCGGGACCGAAGCTGAGCACCCCGATCACCGTGCTGACCGGCGACGCCGACCCGAAGACCACCCTCGACGAGGCGCGGGCCTGGCAGGAGCACACCGACGGCGAGTTCGAGCTGAAGGTGTTCGACGGCGGGCACTTCTTCCTCGCCGACCACCAGCCCGAGGTGCTGCGGCTCATTTCCACGCGGCTCGCGGGCACGTTGTCCCGCCACCACTGAAAGGCACTCGTCGTGCGCGTGTTGTTCGTGACGCTGGACGAAAAGTCCCACCTGTTCTGCATGGTCCCGACGGCTTGGGCGCTCGTCGCGGCCGGGCACGAGGTGCGGGTGGCCGCGTCGCCGGGGTTCACCGACGTCGTCACCGGCACCGGCCTGACCGCGGTGCCGGTCGGCGTGGACAACACGATGCACGAGGGCATGAAGCAGAACCGCGACGCCCAGGAAGCCGACATCGCGAACTGGAACGACACCGACCCGGCGTCGCACACGTGGGAGGCGCTGCACCAGCGCTACACGTTCACCGTGTGGGCCGGGTTCGCCATCTACAACGACGAGATGGTCGGGGACCTGGTCGCGCACGCGCGGGAGTGGCAGCCGGACCTGGTGGTCTGGGACGCGCTGACCTACGCGGGCGCGATCGCGGCGAAGGCCTGCGGCGCCGCGCACGTCCGGCAGCTGTGCTGGGCCGACGTCTGGTGCGCCATGCGCGCGACCTTCCTCGAGCTGATGGCCGAACAGCCGCCGGAGCAGCGGGAAGACCCGCTCTTCGACTGGCTCGACCTGACCGGCCGGCCGTTCGGTGTGGAGTTCGACGAAGAGCTCGTCACCGGCCAGGCGACCATCGACCCGCTGCCGGAGTCGCTCGGCGCGCGCTCCGGCGTCCGGCGGCTCCCGGTGCGGCACGTCCCCTACAACGGCCGGGCCGTGGTGTGGGACTGGCTGCGCGAACCGCCGACGCGGCCGCGGGTGTGCCTGACGCTGGGTTCGTCCAACACGGACGCCTTCGGCGGCGACTACGTCTCGATTCCCGAGATCCTGGCCGCTTTGTCTGCTTTGGACATCGAAGTGATCGCCGCGCTGGTGCCCGAGCAGCGGAAGGCCCTCGGCGAAGTGCCGGCGAACGTCCGGGTCGTCGAGTCCGTCGCGCTGCACACGGTGCTGCCGAGCTGCGCGGCGATCGTGCACCACGGCGGTTTCGGCAGCTACGGCGCGGCGCTGGTGGCCGGCGTCCCGCAGCTGACGGTCACCACGCCGATCGCCGACCACCTCCTGCGTCCCCAGCGCCTGGTCGACGAAGGCGCGGGACTGTTGTTCACCCACAACGGCTTCACCGCCGGCGATCTGCGGTCCGCCGTGGCCCGGCTGGTCGGGGAACCGGAGTTCACGGCCAACGCGCGCCGCCTGCGCGACCTCGCGCTGGCCCAGCCGACTCCGCACGAGCTGGTGGCCGACCTGGAGAAGCTGGTCGCGGCGCGAACGCAGTGAATGACTCATTCCTTGCGTCCGGCGCCAGGAATGAGTCATTCACTGCATCGCTGCCCCGAGCTAGCGGGCCAGGCGGCGGCGGATCTCCGGGGCGTGCTCGAGTGCGAAGGTCACCAGGGCCGAAACTTCGCTGACCTGCTCACTCGTGACCGACGGTCCCGTCGGCAGCGTCAGCACGCGCCGGGAGAACGCGTCGGTGGCGGGCAGCGAGACCGGCCGCTCGGTCCGGTACGGCTCGCACTCGTGGACGCACGGCGAGAAGTAGCGCTGCGCCAGCACGTTGTCCGCCCGCAGCAGCTCGAGGATCGTGTCGCGGGACAGCCCGCACTCGTCCTCGTCGACCTTCACGACGTTGTACTGGTAGCTGTTGCGGTTCTCCTCGTCATAGCGGTGCATCTCCAGGCCGGGCAGCCCCGCCAGCTCGGCCGCGTACTGCTCGTAGTGGGAGCGGTTGGCGGCGATGGTGGCGGGCAGCGCGTCGAGCGAGGTCAGGCCCATGGCCGCGGACGCCTCGCTCATCTTGGCGTTGGTGCCGGCGAACTCGGTGACGTGCTCCTCGCCCCAGCCGAAGTTGTGGGTGTAGCGGGCGCGCTGGGCGAAGTCGTCGTCGTTGGTGACGATCGCGCCGCCCTCGAAGGTGGTGACGACCTTCGCCGCGTGGAAGCTGAACATCTCGGCCTTGCCGAACCCGCCGAGGGGCTGGGAGCCGAAGCTGCAGCCGATGCCGTGCGCGGCGTCGAAGAAGAGGGTCAGGTTGTGCAGCTCGGCGATCTTCTCCAGCTCTTGGATGGCCGCCGGCTGGCCCCA
Organism: Amycolatopsis sp. NPDC028719; assembly: GCF_055565395.1. NCBI lineage: Bacteria > Bacillati > Actinomycetota > Actinomycetes > Pseudonocardiales > Pseudonocardiaceae > Amycolatopsis > Amycolatopsis sp. NPDC028719. The sequence continues at coordinate 486,850 of NZ_JBVHUL010000003.1, read as the reverse complement.
CAGGTGCACGCCGACCAGCCCGGTCGTGCGCTCGGTGACCAGGCGCTCGACCTGCTCGGGGTCGATGCACCCGGTCGCCGGGTCGAGGTCGCAGAAGACCGGCGTCAGGCCGAGGTAACGCATCGCGTGCGCGGTCGCGACGTAGGTCATGGACGGCATGATGACCTCGCCGGAGAGCCCGGCCGCCCGGGCCATGACCTCGAGTGCGATCGTGCCGTTGCACGTGGCGACGCAGTGCTTCGCCCCGGCGTGGTCGGCGATCCGCGCCTCGAACTCCTTGACCAGCGGGCCGCCGCTGGTGAGGCGCCCGCTGTCGAGCGCCACTTCGAGCCGCTCGTAGAATTTCGCCCGGTCCCCGGTGCTCGGCTTTCCCACCACCAAGGTCTTTTCGAAGGCCATCGGGCCGCCGAACAGTGCCAGGTCGTCAACGCTGGTCTTCATGAAAGGTCCTTCCCCAGGGGTCGCGGTCTGCCCTTTCCCGCGATGACGTGCATTTCGTTGCTTTGCAACAGCTGTTGAGATCCCCCTCGTGCGGTCGTCTGCAGGATAAGGACGCGGTGACCGCGTGACGGATCTCGCCGGGAAACTCTGTGGAACCCCCTAGTCGTCCCGGCGTAGAAACGTTCAAAGCGGTTTTGGGGGGAAATAGCCAGAACTTGCGTGGTAGCCGGTGCGTCCCGGGGTGACGGTGCCCGACGATGCAGCGGTGAGCAGGCACATCGCCGTCTTCAGTTTCCCCGCGTACGCCCACGTCGCGCCGGTCCTCCCGATCGTCGCCGAGCTGGTGCGCCGCGGCCATCGGGTCACTTTCGCCGTGGTCGACGAGTTCGCCGCGAAAGTGGCCGCGACCGGGGCCGAAGTACTGCCCTACACCTCGACGTTCCCGTGGGCGACCGGGCTGGGCGACACCGCGTCCGACGGGTACGCGCTGCGGGCCATGCTGGCGTTCATGGGCGAAGGTCTCGCGCCGCTTTCCGCGGCGATGGACCGGTTCGCCGACGACCCGCCGGACCTGGTCGTGCACGACCTGGCGGCGTCCGAGACCGCGCGGCTCATCGCGCGGAAGTGGTCGGTGCCCACGGTGCAGTCGTGCCCGGAGTTCGCCTCCAACGAGCACTTCCGCCTGAACGAGGCGCAGGCCGAGTCGGACTCCGCCGCGCCACCGGACCTCACCGACCCCGCACTGTCCGCGTTCGTGGAGCACGCCGGGCAGCTGCTGGCCGACCACGGTCTGTCCGATGTGGACGCAGGTGGTGGCGACCCCGGTTATCACCTCGTCTACCTGCCGAAGGCGTTCCAGATCCACGGTGAGACCTTCGACGACCGCTTCGCGTTCATCGGGCCGTGCTTCGACCGGACGGCGCCGCCGGGGGAGTGGACCCCGCCCGCCGACGGGCTGCCGCTCGTGCTGATTTCGCTGGGTACCTCGCGCAGCCGGGAGCAGGTGGGTTTCTTCCGCAAGTGCGTGCGTGCCTTCACCGGGCAGCCGTACCACGTCGTGCTGACGCTCGGGCGGTGGGTCGACCCGGCCGAGCTGGGCCCGCTGCCGGACAACATCGAGGCGCACCCGTTCGTCGCGCACGCGGCGCTGCTGCCGCACACGCGCGTGTTCGTCACCCACGGCGGGCTGGGCAGCGCGATGGAGGCACTGCACTACGGCGTCCCGATGGTGGTGACGCCGTCCCAGAGCGACCAGGTGGTGACCGCGGACCGCATCGCCGATCTCGGGCTGGGCCGGGTGGTGTCGCGCACCGAGGTCACCGAGGACGAACTGCTCGAAGCGGTCGCCGCGACCGCGTCCGACCCCGTGATCGCCCAGCGCGTCCGGTGGATGAGCGGGCAGGTCGAGCTGGCCGGCGGGGAGATCCGCGCGGCCGACGCCGTCGAATCGTGGCTGGGAGCGAAAGTGGAGGCGAAGTGAAGCTGGCGGAGGTCTACCTCAGCGGGATCGGCACGTACGTGCCGGCGACCACCGGCGTCGAGGCGGCGATCGAGCAGGGGTGGATGACCGCCGAGGACGCCGAGGCGTCCGGGCTGACCGGCGCGGCCTGCGCCGGCGAGACCCCGGCCCCGGACATGGCGCTGTGGGCCGGGCAGGAGGCCGTGGCCCGCGCGGGCGTCGACCCGGAGGCGCTGGACGTCCTGCTGTATGCCGACAACTACCACTCGGGCCCGGACGGCTGGTTCCCGCAGTTCTGGCTGCAGCGGCACCTGGTGGGCGGCGACCTGCTGGCGGCGCAGCTGCGCCAGGGCTGCAACGGCATGTTCGGCGCGCTGGAGCTGGCCTCGACGTACCTGATCGCCCGTGGCGGCGGGACGGCGATGACGGTGGCCTCGGACAACTCGACGTCCCCGCTGGTGAACCGCTGGCGCTGCCTGCGTCCCGACTTCGTCATCGGCGACGGCGCGACGGCGGTGGTGCTGAACACGACATCCGGCTTCGCGCGGTTGAAGTCGGCGAGCTCGATCACGGTGCCCGAGCTGGAGGGCATGCACCGCGGCGACGAGCCGATGTTCCCCCCGGGCGCGACGATCGGCCGCTTCATGGACTTCGCCGAGCGCATCGACTTCTTCGGGTTCGAGAACCGCGACACGATGCTCCACAGTGGCCTGAACCTGCTGAAGACGCGTTCCGAGCTGATCGACCGGGTGCTGGCCGAGGCGGGCATCGGCCTCGACGGCGTCACGCGCATCGCGTACAACCACGGTTCGCGCAAGTACGTCGAGGACGGGCTGCTGGCGATGCTGGGCATCCCCCTGGAGAAGTCGAACTGGGACTTCGGGCGGGGGCTCGGGCACCTGGGGGCGAGTGACCAGGTGGCATCGCTGGCGAACATGCTCGGGACGGGGCAGCTGGAGCCGGGGGACCACGTGCTGATGGTCGGGATCGCGCCGGGAGTCAGTGTGGCCGGTGCGGTGGTGGAGATCCTGGACGTGCCGGAGTGGGCCGAGGCGGTCGTGCCCCGGGCCGGCTGAGGTAGAACGGGTGGGAGGTCGCCTTCAGCGGACGCGGTCCGGGGAAGGCGGCCTTTTCGCGTGCTCGGGTCCCGCGCCCGCACGGCGCTCGCACGGCACTGCGCCCGCACCGCACTGCGCCCGCACTGCAACCGCACCGCCCGGATCGCCGGCATTGCGCCCGGACCACCCGCGCCGCCCTCACCGCGCCTGCACCGCACCGTGGTGCGGTGCAGGTGACTCGGCCGGGGTTCAAGACCTTTGCCCGGGCACCGCGTCCGTCGACCGAGCGCGGGGCTGGCCAGGGTGGGCGACTTCGCCGGAACCCAGTCGTCAGACGGGGTGAACGACTCTTTCCCCTCGTCCGACGCGGTGAACGGGTCGTTCATGACGTCCGCCTGCCTACCCACCCGGCCGGGGTACCCCGCACCGACCCCTACGGACCACGCCGGACCACCCCCTGAACCGCCCACACCCACCCGCAACGGTCACTCCCCGTGCGACCACGCTTGCCACACTGTAGCCACAGCAATCCACGGGTGGAAACTGACCAACAACTCCGGACTCTCACCGTCCAGGCCCCGGAAACGAGAATCGGGTGGTCCGAGGCCATCCTCGTCCCACCCGATTCACTCGGTCAGCGGAGTACCGGCTCAGCCGCCGCTGCCGCCGCCGTACGCGCCGCCCAAAAGGCGGCTGCGGCGCTTGCGGTTCTTTTCGTCGTCGGCCTTGGCGTTGTCCGCCTTGGTGTCGGACGGCTTCTTCTTGGAATCGTCTTCCTTTTTCCCGAAAATACCCACTGCGCCTCACCTTTCCAGTGCCGCCGCCGTCGTGAAAATCGATCCCTGCCTTCGCAGGATAGCGCAGGGTACTGCCGCGCGCACCCGTCGCGACCCGCATTCGAGGGGATTTCCCGGCTTACGGGAAAAGAGCCGGCCGGGCGCTCGGGCCGGGACCGATGCCGGCGCGAACCGGACATCGAACCCCACCCGGGCGGCCCGGCCGGCCCTGGGAAGCGAAGTGCTCAGCGGATGTACTGCGGGGTCACCTTCGGCGGCCACTGGCCGATGCACAGGATGCCCTGCGAGTACGCCTTCGAGACCAGCGCCGAGCGGTTCGGCGACTTGAACTGCCGCAGCATCGCGCCGACGTGGTACTCGATCCCCTGCCTGCTCAGGTACAGCTTCGAAGCGAGCTGCACGGTCGAAATGCCGGCGGCGACGCCCTCGAGGACCTTCGCGTCGAGCTCGCTGAGGAGCTTGGTCTTCTCGATCGCCGGCCGCGGGGTCTCCACGGCGCGGTCCGGCTTGATCAGCACGACGATCGTGGTGACCTGGCCGGACTGGCTGCGCACCGCGATGCCGGTCAGCCCGCCCGAGAGCACCGGCTGGGCCGGCCGCACGCCCACCAGGCGCGCGCTGAAGCGGTCCCGGCGGCCTTCGTTCAGGCGCGCCAGCTGCTGCAGGGTGAACTGTTTGGCGCTCGGGTGCACGAAGTCCACAAAGCTCTGTCCGAAAACCTCGGACGCGGTCCGGCCCAGCTGACGGAGAAAGTCGCCATTGGCCTCGATCACCCGGAGATCCGGTCCCAGATTCGCGATGCAGACATCGGACAGGTCGAAAGCGGCGACGTTCTGGTTCTGTCTTTCGGCGACGGCCGGCAGGCCGTGCGGTACCGCCGCCGGCCGCTCGGCCAAGGAATCGACACGCGTGTTCATCGAGTTCGAACCCCCAGATTCGTTCTACGTTTCGAGGCATTGTCCACGGACAAAAGGCGTCGACGACCCTCGAGCTCCCCTCCAGAGGGTCGGCGGCAGCTGTCCGGGTGGGTTATTCACACCACCCCAGCGGAAACCTCGAGCCCTTCCCCAGAAGCTCCTCGAGTCCACCCGGCCAGCTGCGCTTCGGTCCGTTTCGTTGGAAACAAACCAAACGACGTCTCGTACGCTAGCCAACGGGTTATGGCCCGTCAATGCCGGCCGGGGGGTTGGGGGCTAACACTGGGGTCCGCCCGGCCGGAGGTACGGCACCCCGGGACGCACCTTCGGTAGTGCGGCATCCGCGCCTTCACCTCCCGCTCGCCGGCGGTTCCCGGCCGGTCAGCCCGCGGTGGTCGTGACCGGCAGCTGCTGCACGCCGAACACGCCGCCGGCGTGGAACGGCACCTCCGCGCCCGGGGCGATCCGCAGGTGCTCGAACCGCTCGAACAGCAGCTCCAGCGCGATCCGTCCTTCGAGCCGCGCCAGCGGCGCACCCAGGCAGAAGTGGATGCCGTGCCCGAACGCGGCGTGCGCACCTGCCTTGCGGGCCAGGTCGAACCGAGCGGGGTCGGCGAACTCGCGCTCGTCGTAGTTCGCCGACACGACCCAGGCCCAGACGATCGAGTCGGCGGGGATCACCGTGCCGGCCACCTCGACGTCGGCCGTGGTCACCCGGACCACGCGCGGGAACGGCGGCCGCAGCCGCAGCACCTCCTCCAGCAGCGGCTCGACCAGCGCCGGTTCGGCCCGGACCCGCTCGTAGACGCCGGGGGCGTCCTCGAGGCAGAGCAGCACGTTGCCGAGCAGCATGGTGGTGGTGACGTGCCCGGCGAGCAGCAGCAACGCGGTGAAGTTGCCGACCTCCTCGTCGGTCAGGCGCTCACCGTCGATCGAGGACTCCACCAGCCGGGTCAGCAGATCGTCGCGGGGCCGCGCGCGCCGGTCGGCGATCTGGGCGTTGAGGTACGCCTCCATCTCCTCGATCGCGATGGCCAGCTTCTCGCCGGTGCTGGGGTCGTCGACCTGCAGCGCCATCAGCGCCTCGGCCCAGCCCCGGAACAGCGCGCGGTCCGTGGCCGGCACGCCCAGCAGCTCGGCGATGACGATCACCGGCAGCGGGTAGGCCAGCACGTCGACCAGGTCGAACTCCGTCGCGTCCGGCTCGACCGCGGCCAGCAGCTCCCGGGTGAGCTCGGTGATCCGCGGCTCGAGGTCGGCGACCACCTTCGGCGTGAACGCCTGGCTGACCAGGCGGCGCAGCTTGCGGTGCTCGGGCGGGTCGATGACCAGCAGGGTGCCCGGGGGCGCCTGGTCCCCGGGCGAGGTCAGGCGCGTCGTGTCCGAAGAGAACAGCTGCGCGTCGGTGCTGACCCGGCGGACGTCGGCGGACCGGAACACGTGCCAGGCCCCCGCATCGTCGCGCCACACGGGCGTGTCCGCCCGCATCTTCTCCAGCCAGGTCAGCAGGGAAGCGCCGCCGTCCGGGGCGATTTCCGGGGCAGCGGTCAGCTCGGTGGTGTCCACGTCGGATTCACTCCTGGGTCAGGCGGTCAGGCGGTCAGTCGGGCCTCGACGCGGTCCGCGGCCGCCGCGGCGCCCCCGGCGTCGGTGATGTGCTCGCGCATCCGGGCCACGCGTTCGTGCGCGCCGGCGTCCTCGGCCAGGCCGGCGACGGCCTTCAGCAGCGACGCCGCGTCGACGTCGCCCGGGTCGACCCGGACGCCGAGGCCGAGCTCGGCGAGCCGGTCGGCGACGATCTCCTGCTCCAGCGTGCGCGGCACGACCACCGGCGGGACACCCAGCGCGAGCGACTCCATGGTGCTGCCCATCCCGGCGTGCGAGACGAACCCGCTCGCCCGGCTCAGCACGGCCGGCTGCGGCACCCACGGGTGCAGCTCGAAGTTCGGCGGCACCGGGCCGAGTTCCGCCGGCGAGACCAGGCGCCCGATCGTCATGACGACGTGCCACGGCGACCCGGCGAACGCCTCGAGGCACGAGGCGAAGAACTCGCGCTGGTGGTGGTAGCCGAAGCTGCCCATGGCGATCAGCAGCACCGGCCGGTCGTCCGGCGGGGTCCAGCCGCCCGCGCGGTCGCCCAGGCAGGGCCCGACGAAGGCGAACCCGTCGTCGAAGGTGTCGCCGCCGGGCTGGAACTCCCGCGGCAGGAACACGAGTTTGGTGTCCTCACGCGCTTGGGCGAGCTCGGCGGCGGACGTGCCGGGCAGGTGCTCGGCGAGCACGTCCCCGACCACCGACGCGGCCTTGGCGAGCGCGGGGTGGTCCGGGTCGGGCGCGGGGACCTTGCCCGCCATCGCGGCGTACGGCGAAAACCGTTCGTTGGCCACGAACGTCGAGCACGACAGGATGGCCGGGATCGACCACTTGCGAGCGAGCAGACGCCCGGTGGCGTAACCGAAAGCGTCGTACACGAAGACGTCCGGCCGGTCGGCTTCGAAGGCGCCGAGCGCGGTCCGCAGCGGCGCGAAGCCTTCCAGCGCCTGGGCGAGGCCCGCCTCCGCGACGACGTCACCGGTGATCTTCTCCGGGATCGCCACGGTGTCCCAGGACTTCGGCACGTGGGATTCGTAGGGCAGCACGGTGGCGCCGGTGGCGCGCACGGCATCGGCGTACTGCCCGGCCACGACGTAGCTCACCCGGTGGCCGCGCCGCACGAGCTCGGCCGCGACGGGCAGCGTGGGGTTGAGGTGCCCGTGGGCGGGATAGGTGAGGAAGGCGACGTGGCTTCCCGGCGGGGGAGTCATGACTCGAAAGCTAGTCGCGCGCGGCAGGCAGTCAACCATGTCTAGGCGAACCCCTCGGGTCCCGCGGTGAGCAGGGAAAAGGGTATTCCTCCTGTGTTAACTGTTGCCATGTCCGATTCGGCGCAGCGGAAGGAAGCGGCCGTGAGCCTGTTCGTCGAGGCCGAGGGAATCACCAAGACCTTCGGCAAGGTCCGCGCGCTGGACGACGTCAGCCTGCAGGTGCCGCGCGGCACCGTGTGCGGGCTGCTGGGCCACAACGGCGCCGGCAAGACCACTCTGGTCAACGTGCTGACCACCTTGGTGACGCCCACTTCGGGCCACGCCAGCGTCGCCGGGCTGGACGTGCAGCGCGACGCCGTCACCCTGCGCAGCCGCATCGGGCTCACCGGCCAGTTCGCGTCGGTCGACGAGCAGCTTTCCGGCTTCCGCAACCTGATCCTGATCGCCCGCCTGCTCGGCGCGTCCACCAAGGAGGCCAAGGAGCGGGCGGACGAGCTGCTGACCGCGTTCGGCCTGCGCGAAGCGGCCGCGCGCCCGGCGAAGACCTACTCCGGTGGCATGCGGCGGCGGCTCGACCTGGCCGCCAGCCTGGTCGGCCACCCCGACGTGATCTTCCTCGACGAGCCGACGACGGGCCTCGACCCGGCGGCCCGGATCGCCATGTGGGAGATCGTGGAACAGCTCGTGCGCGACGGCTCGACCGTGCTGCTCACCACGCAGATGCTCGACGAGGCCGACCGGCTCGCCGACAAGATCGTCGTGCTGGCCCAGGGAAAGGTGATCGCGGCGGGCACGTCGGCCTCGCTCAAGGCGCAGGTCGGCAAGCGCACGGTCACCCTGACGCTGGCCGACAAGCCCGACGCCGAGCGCGCCGCGGACGCGGTGCGCCGCGCCGGGATGGACCCGCGGGTGTCCGGAGTGGACGAACTCGCGGGGCTCGCGCTGACGGTACCGGTGGAGAAGTCCACCGACCTCGTGCGCGTCGTCCGCGCGCTCGACGACGTCGCGGTCGAGCCGGTCGAGCTGGCACTGGTCGACCCGCGGCTCGACGACGTGTACCTCGCGCTCTCCGGCGGGCCGGCCGATTCCCCCACCGACACCGAGAGGCACTGACCCATGAGCGCACCGACCACCTTGTCCGCTTCGGACCATTCCACTGTGGCCGGACCGGGCGGCAGCGGTCCGTGGCGGGGCACCTCGGTGCCGATGCAGATCATCATCCTGACCGGCCGTTCGCTGCGGGCGGTCGTGGCGTCCCGGGCGCTCGTGCTGCTGGGCCTGCTGCAGCCGCTCATCATGCTGATCCTGTTCAGCCAGGTGTTCGCGAGCCTGGCGGGCACCAGCTCGTTCCCGGCCGGGGTGTCCTACATCGACTACCTGATGCCGGCCGTGCTGGTGATGGGGTCGCTGTCGGTGGCGCTGCAGTCCGGCGTCGGCCTGCTCGACGACATGCGCAACGGTGTCGTGGCCCGGTTCCGCACGCTGCCGATCGCGTCGGCGTCGGTGCTGGTGGCGCGCAGCCTCGCGGACGTCGTGCGGCACGCCCTGCAGCTGGCGATCATGCTGGTGCTGGCCGCGACCCTGTTCGGGTTCTCGCCCGGCGGCGGCTTCACCGGCGTGCTGCTGGCGTGGCTGATGTGCATCGCGGTGGGCTGGTCGCTCAGCTGGATGTTCATGGCCATCGGCGTCTGGATCTCCAACGTCGAGGTGATGCAGGGCGTCACGTCCATGGTGATGTTCCCGCTGATGTTCGCGTCTTCGGCGTACGTCCCGCTGTCTTCGCTGCCCGCGTGGCTGCGCGCGGTGGCGACGGTCAACCCGCTGACCTACTCGGTCGACGCGTCCCGGAACCTGGCGCTGGGCAACCCGGTGGGGGTGGGGGGCCTGGCGGCGCTGGGCGCGGCCGGCCTGATCGGCCTGACCGGCGCGATCGTCGCCACGCGGGGCTTCCGCCGCTCCGCCTGAGATTTCGGATGCAGTGAATGACTCATTCCTGGCGCCCGGCGCCAGGAATGAGTCATTCACTGCATGGGGCCGGGCGCTCACCCGTCCGCCGCCGCCGCCGAGCGGGCCGGGTTCAGAACCCTGTTTTCGCCTACGGGAGCAGGGCTTCCAGGGCGTCGGCGGCCGCGGGGGCGCCGCCCGCCTGCTCGATCTCCTTGGCCATCAGCGCGAGCCGGGCGGGCAGCGAGTCGTCGGCCGCCAGCGCCGCCACCGCGTCGAAGATGACCTGCCCGCTCGCCTCGGTGACCGGGACGTGCCGGCCGAGGCCCAGTTCCGCGATGCGGTGGGCGTTGGCCAGGGTCTCGCCGCTGTGGGACACCGCGACGATCGGGACCTCGTAGCGCAGCGCCTCCAGGACGCTGCCCATCCCCGCCTGGCACACCAGCGCGGACGCGTGCTTCAGCACCGACGGGTGCGGCATCCAGTTGTGCGCTTCGACGCTCGGCGGCAGCTCGCCGAGTGCGGCGAGGTCGGCGCCGCGGCCCAGCGTCAGCACCACGTGCCACGGCGTGCCGCGGAAGGCCTCGATGCAGCCGGTGAAGAACCCGAGGTCCTTGCTCATCGACGTGCCCAGCGAGATCAGCACCACGGGCCGGTCGTCACCCGGCGGGGTCCAGTGGCCTTCGAGGACGGAGCAGTCCGCGGTCGGGCCGACGAACAGGTACCGCTCGCCGAACGTCTCGCTCCCGTAGTGGAACGCCTTGGGGATGTAGACCAGGCGCGGCTCGTCGCCGATCGGCGTCAGGCTGGCCATCGCCAGGTTCGGGTCCAGGCCGTGGCGCGTGAGCAGCGCCGAGACGCCCGCGCCGAACTCCTCGCCGAACCGCGCGAGACGCGGGTCCCGGTGGTCGAAGCCGGTGGCGGCGGGGTGGTCCTCGGGTGGCTGGGGCGAGCCGGGGATCTCGTCGTCGTCGTTCTCGATGAAGACGGGGCAGCTCTCGACGAGCGGGACGTCCCAGGCGCGGGCGAGCACGCGGGCGGCGTTGCCGCTGATGGTGTCGTGGACGATGAGGTCGGGCCGGTCGCCGGAAAGCCGGTCCAGCGCCGGTCCGAGCGCCGCGAAGCCTTCGCGCATGAGGTCGATGATCATCGTCACCGCGTCGTCGGCGCTGTCGACCTTGGTGACCGACGCGGGGAAGTCCGAGTGGTACGGCAGCACCTCGGCGAGGCTGTCGCCCAGCAGGCGCGCGAACTGCTCGGCGACGACGAACGTGACCCGGTGGCCGCGCTCGGCGAGCGCTTCGACCGGGCCCAGCATCGGGTTGATGTGCCCGACGCCCGGAAAGCTGAAGAAGACGATGTGCCGGCCCTGGGTCATGGCTGCAGTATCGCGAAAAAACCCCAGTTCAGAGCCGATTCACAGGCGAAGTCTAGGGGAATCGCTACCCTCACTTTCCGTGGTGAAACATCACTTCCGAGTGACTACGAAGGTTGCGAATCCGTGCCGCTTGATCGACTTTTGTTGCCTCGGCTGAGGACTCCCGGCCGCAGAAACGCAAGGTCCAGCCGGGTCTACTTGAGCTATGACCCTTACCAGTGAGACCACCGACAGCCGGCCGGGCCACACGCGCCCGGCGTTCGCGCGGACTCCGGTTCTCCTGATCGCGGGAGTCGCCGGAGCCCTGCTCCTCATCGCCAGCCGGAACTACGGGTTCTCCTTCGACGAGGCCTACTTCGTGGTGGCCGGCCGCGACCACCCCGCGTGGGGTTACTTCGACCAGCCGCCGCTGGTGCCGTTCCTGGCCGCGGGGCTGGACCACCTGTTCCCCGGCTCGCTCGTGGCCCTGCGGCTGCCCGCCACGCTGGCCGCCGCCGGCGGGATCGTGCTGAGCGCGCTGATCGCCCGCGAGCTGGGCGGCCGCCGCGTCGCGCAGACCGTCGCCGCCGCGGCGTACGCGATGTCCGGTGCCACGCTGATCTGCCACTACCTCGCGACCTACTCGATCGACCCGTTCTTCTGGTCGCTCGTCGTCTGGCTGGTCGTGCGGTGGACCCGGCAGCGGCGCGACGGCGGGGCCGACGACCGGCTGCTGTTCGCCGCCGGGCTCGTCACGGCCGTGTCGCTGCAGACGAAGTTCCTGGTCCCGGCCTTGTGGGTGACGCTCGCCGCCGCGTCGCTGGTCTTCGGGCCGCGTGACCTCGTGCGCCGGCCGCTGCTCTGGGCGGGTGCGCTGGTCGCGACGCTGACCACCGTGCCGACGCTGGTCTGGCAGGCCGTCCACGGCTGGCCGTACACGCGGATGTCCGAGGTCGTCGCCGCCGAGTTCCCCGGCACCGGCCCGTTCCTGCTCGAACTGCTGTCCGGGCCCGGCCTGGTGATCGGCGTGCCGCTCGCGCTGTTCGGCTTCGGGCGCCTGCTCGCCGCGCGCGACCTGCGGCCGTACCGCTTCCTCGGCGTCGCGTTCCTGCTGCTGATCGTGGCCTACCTGCTGACGTCGGGCCGGTCCTACTACGTCTACAGCCTGTACGCGCTGCTGTTCGCGGCCGGCGCGGTGGGCCTGCAGGACGTCAAGTGGCCCACGGCCGCGAAGGCGCTCGGCTGGCTCCTGGTCGCGGTGTCGGTCGTGCAGGCGCTCGTAGCACTGCCGATCTACCCGAAGTCCTGGGCCGAGCGCATTCCCGACGTGCCGCTGGTGCCGTTGACGGCGAAGGTCTTCGTGCAGTCCGACGGCCAGCTCGGCCAGCTCTCCGACGCCGTCGTGAAGGTCTACGCCTCGCTGCCGCCGGAACAGCGGGCCCGGACGGCGATCATGACCGACAGCTACGCCTTCGCCGCCGACCTGCAGCTCTTCGGCGGCGAACGCGGACTGCCGGACGTCTACAGCGCGCACCGCGGGTACTTCTACTTCGGGCACCCGGACGAGAGCGTCGACAGCGTCCTGTTCGTCGGCGACGCGAGCCCGCTGGTGGCCGGGGCCTTCGCCCACCGGCAGGAAGTGGTGCCGCAGCTGATGACCGTCTTCAGTGGGCGGACCATCGCCTGGGACGAGCTGTGGCCGCGGTTGCGCACGCAGTAGCTCAGCCCTTGAGCGGCTCCCACCACCCGCGGTTGTTCTTGTACCAGTCGACGGTGTCGCGCAGGCCGGTGTCGATGCCGACCCGCGGGGAGTAGCCGAGTTCGGTGGAGATCTTCGTGATGTCCACCGAGTAGCGGCGGTCGTGGCCCTTGCGGTCCTCGACGGGCCGGATCGCGGTGTGGTCCCGGCCGGTGATGGCGAGCAGCCGCTCGGTGAGCTCCCGGTTGGTCAGCTCGGTGCCGCCGCCGATGTTGTAGACCTCGCCCGCCCGGCCGCGCTCGGCCACCAGCTGGATGCCGCGGCAGTGGTCGTCGACGTGGAGCCAGTCGCGGACGTTGAGGCCGTCGCCGTAGAGCGGCACCTGGAGTCCGTCGACGAGGTTGGTGACGAACAGCGGGATGACCTTCTCGGGGTACTGGTAGGGCCCGTAGTTGTTGGAGCAGCGCGTGATCGAGGCGTTGAGCCCGTGGGTGATGAAGAAGGAGCGGACCAGCAGGTCGGAGGCCGCCTTGGAGGCCGAGTACGGCGAGTTGGGGGCGACCGGGTGGTCCTCGGGCCAGGAGCCTTCGTCGATGGAGCCGTAGACCTCGTCGGTGGAGACGTGCACGAACTTGCCGACCTCGCGTTCCAGCGCGGCCTGCAGCAGGGTCTGGGTGCCGAGCACGTTGGTGCGGACGAACTCCGCCGACCCGGCGATCGACCGGTCCACATGGGACTCGGCGGCGAAGTGCACGACCAGGTCGGTGCCGGTCAGCTCCCGCTCGACGACCTCCGGGTCGCCGATGTCGCCGGTGACGACCCGCAGGCGGTCGTCGGCGGCGACCGGCGCCAGGTTCGCCCGGTTGCCGGCGTAGGTGAACTTGTCGAGCACGACCAGCTCGTCCGGCTCGAAACCGGGGTAGTGGCCGGAAAGCACGTTGCGGACGTAGGCCGAGCCGATGAAACCGGCGCCGCCGGTGACCACCATGCGCATGGGAAGGATCCTCCGGGGTTCAGACCGCGGTGAGCGGCCGCGCGCGGCGCGCGAAGTCCATGACGTACTCGCCGTAGCCCGAGCTGCCGATCCGCTCGCCCAGCGCGTAGCACTGGTCGGCGTCGATGAAGCCCATGCGCAGCGCGATCTCTTCGAGGCAGGCGATCTGCACGCCCTGGCGGGCCTCCATCGTCTGCACGTACTGCCCGGCGTCCAGCAGCGACTTGTGGGTGCCGGTGTCCAGCCAGGCGAAGCCGCGGCCGAGGTCGACGCAGCCGGCGCGCCCCCGGTCGAGGTAGACGTTGTTGACGTCGGTGATCTCCAGCTCGCCGCGCGCGGACGGCTTGAGCCCCTTGGCGATCTCGACGACGTCGTTGTCGTAGAAGTAGAGGCCGGTGAGCGCCAGGTTCGACTTGGGGTTGGCCGGCTTCTCTTCGATGGAGATGAGGGTGCCGTCGGCGTCGATCTCGCCGATGCCGTGGCGGTGCGGGTCCGAGACCTCGTAGCCGAACAGGACGCAGCCCTTGAGATCGTGGGTCGCGGCGCGCAGCACGTCCGAGAAACCCTGCCCGTGGAAGATGTTGTCGCCGAGGATGAGAGCCGACGTGTCGTCGCCGACGTGCTCCTCGCCGATGATGAAGGCCTCCGCGAGACCGTTCGGGTGGGCCTGCTCGGCGTAGCTGAGCTGCAGGCCGAGCTCACCGCCGTCGCCGAGGAGCCGCTTGAACGCGGGCAGGTCGTGCGGGGTGGAGATGAGCAGGATCTCGGTGATGCCGGCGAGCATCAGCACCGAGAGCGGGTAGTAGATCATCGGCTTGTTGTAGACCGGGACGAGCTGCTTGGAGACGCCCAGCGTGACCGGATGCAGTCGGGAGCCACTGCCGCCGGCCAGGATGATGCCTTTCATGTGGGCCCCAGGTTCTTGGTCGGGAGGATCGCGGTCGGCCCGACCTTAAGCGGGGGAGTAGTAGGAGAATCTCCAGTCCTGCCGCCGCGCTCGGCTCGTGTGCCGGGCCACCGGTGCCGCGGATCGGGTCCCGCTCGCTGGTCCGCTCGCCTGCGACCCGGGCCGACCCAGGACCCGACCTGCACCCCGCCCTGGCCCTGGCCCTGGACTTGGGCCTAGCCCGGGCCGAACGTGCCGGCCGCTCGGCGAAGCCCGGCGCGAGCCGCAGATCTTGCGGAGGTCAGGTGATCCGGCCCGGCAGCCGCTGCGTGCGGCCGCCGCCAGCATGCAGTGAATGACTCATTCCTGGCGCCGGACGCCAGGAATGAGTCATTCACTGCAACGCAGGGGCGCGAAATTCAGCGGTGGCCGGACTTCTGGCGCGTCTCCGTCGTGGGCACGTAAGCCGGCAGATCGGCGGCGATCCGGAACCCGCCGTCGGGTGTCGGGCCCGTCTGCAGCGTGCCGCCGACCAGCTCGACCCGGTGGCGCAGGCTCGACAGCCCCAGCCCGGAGCCACTGCCGGCCAGGACGTCGTCCGGCTGGCGCCGGGGCGGGGTGTTGACCACGCGGATGCCGACGCCGTCCGGCCGGTAGCGCAGCTCGACGCGGATTTCGGCGCCCGCCGCGTGCTTGCGGGCGTTGGTCAGCGCCTCCTGCACGATCCGGTGGACCGTGCGCGCGATCGTCGGGGACATCTGCGAGCGCTCGCCCTCGACGTCCAGCTCCACCGGGATGCCGGCCGCGACCGACTCGGCGACCAGCGTCGAAGGGTCGGGCAGCTGCTCCGGCGTGCCTGCCGACCCGGTCCGCGGGCTCGGGTTCGCCATCCGTTCGGAGACGTCGGCCGAGGTCGTGTTCAGCACCCCGACCAGGTCGCGCAGCTCGTCGAGCGCCATCGCGCCGCGCGCGCGGATCTCCTCGGCGGCCTTGCGGACGTCGGGTTCCTTCGAGCTGATGCCGAGCGCCCCGGCGTGCAGGACCATCAGGCTGAGCCCGTGGGTGAGGACGTCGTGCATCTCCGCGGCCAGGCGGCGGCGCTCCTCGAACCGGGCCTGCTCGGCCAGCAGGTGCGTCTCGCGTTCCGCCCGCTCGGCGCGGTCGCGCAACTCCTGCAGCAGCTGCTTGCGCGCGTCGAGGTACAGCACGACCGCCGCGGGGCCGATCGTGCTGAGCAGGCCGACCGGGGTGATGGTCCAGCTGGGCGCCCACGGCTCGCTGCCGATGATCGCCAGCGCCCCGATGAGGGGGAACGCGACGCGCGGGCTCTGCGTCCGGACCAGGAAGATCACGATGACCGGCGTGATGCGGGGCAGGATCAGCGGGCTGGCCGGGTCCTCCGGGGAGAGCAGTCCCGGGGCGAGCGCGTCGGCCAGCACCGTCGCGAAGGTCACCGCCAGCGCGATGCCGGCGACCGTCTTCGGGAAGCGCCGCAGCCCGAGCACCGAGACGTCGACCACCAGCTGGAGGATCAGGTCGGCGCGCGGGCCGGCCCACCCGGTGGTGGGATGGCTGTTGATGCTGATCACCACGTCGAGCGCGCCGAAGATCACCGCCAGGCTGAGCAGGGTCGCCAGTTCGTGCTTCGGCCCCACGCGGGGCCCAAGCTGCTCACGCAGCGTGGTTCGAGTACCTGGAGTGACGTCCGACACGAGACCCACGTTAGCTCTCGGACCCTCGGCCCGGAGGCGGACCGGCGGTTCCCGGACCGGACTAGCGACGAAAGTTGCCCCGCGGCGGACCGACCGACAACTTTCGTTGGTTGCCCGTCACCCCGTCGGCCCACGGGCGCTGAAGGGGACCTCAAGTCTTGGTTAAATGTCCAGTTTCCGGTGCTCGGGAATGCTACAAGTATGTCACCCGTCCGGGTGGTGGCCTTCGCTGACAGCGAGCGTCGCGCCTGGTACGGTCACTCGTTAGTGGAGGAAGTGGCACAGATCGGACATCGCCGGTGGTTTTCTTCCCGGCGGCGGTGTCGATAGCGTTCGGACGGTCAGATCCTTCGGCGGCTCTGGGGGCTGCGGGAAAGGGCTCGGTTATGCCGGGCTTGCAGGAAAGGTCGATGGCGGCATGTCGGAACCCACTCCGAATCCGGTCTTCGCTGGTTGTTCGGGCGCATTGTCCCGGTGTGCGGTACTCGCGTGGACGGAGTCCGCGCAGGCCGTGCTGGTGGACGGGGCGCCCGACGGCGGCGTCCGTACCCTTCTGACGGACTTCGCGAGGTCGGAAAAAGGCCGGTCCGCGAACATTATTCGCATTTCCGGTACCGTGCTCGGAGAGACTTCCGAGTTCCGGGCGCTCACCGATCTGTTCGCCGGCCACGCCGATCCGGGCGGGGCCATTGCGCGCACCCTGGGACTGCCCGCGGAAGACGGTTCCGCGCTTCACCGGAAATTCCGTACCCTGCGATCATTGCTGCTTTCCGGGCCATTGCGGAAAAGGAATTCCGTGATCGTCGTCGAAGACGCTCAATGGTGCGACGAATCGTCGGTGCGGTTCTTCGACTTCCTGCTGCGGTGCGGCCGCGGAGAGCGGTTCCTGCTCGTCCTCTGCCGCCGCCCCGACGAGCCCGGCCCCGGCACCTGGGCGCTGGGGCAGATCGGGGCGCAGGACCGGTGCCACCGCTGGGAAGTGGCCGCGGCGCGGCCGGTCGACGCACTGGCCGGGCTGTCCGCGCAGGCACGGACGGTGGCCACCGCCGTCGCCGTCCTCGACGAACAGAACGTGACGAGGGTGGCCGCTTTGTGCGGGCTGCCCGCGCGGCCGGTGCGGATCGCCATCGACGGAATTCGACGCGCGAATCTGTTCGCCGGAAGCGTGCTCGACCGGTCGGTCCGAGCCCGCCTGCTCGCGGAAACGCCCGCCGAAGAACTCGCTCACCTGCATTTGCGTGCGGCCCGGGTGCTCAACGACGACGCGCGGCCCGCCGCGGAGGTCGCCCCGCACCTCGGCGCGCTGCCGCGGCTCGACGAGCGCTGGATGATCGATCTCGCGCTCGAAGCCGCGGCCGCCGCGGAACACCGGGGCGACCCGGCGACCGCGGTCGCCCACCTGTCCCGCGCGGCCGCCGCCGAGCCGGGCCGGCTCGACGTCCGGCTGGCCCTGGCCGCCGCCCGGCTCGACCTCGACCCGGAAGCGGCGATGACGGAGCTGCGCACGGCCGCCGGGCACGTCCGCGACCCGCGTGACCACTGCGCGGTGGCCGTGCTGTTCGCCCTCGCGGCCACCGCCGCGGACGCCGCCGGCCGGCGGCAGGCACCGCTCGGCGGCCTGGTCGACCGGCTGGCCGCGCGGCTCGGCACGGACTCGCCCGCGGTGCCCGTGGCGGCGCTCGCCGCCGCGGCCACGACCCGGGAGGCCGCGCGCGGCCTGCTGCGGGACCGGGCCGCGACCGCCCCCCGCGCGGCCGCGGCCCGCCACCCCGGTGCCCGGGACCTGGTGGACCGGGCCGCCGCCCTCGCGCTCGCCGGGCGCGGCAGCGAGGTCGCCGCGGCCTGCGCCCGCGCCGTGGTCCGGCTGCCGGTCGCGGCAGCCTCGAGCGCCGACCTGCTCGCCGCCGCGCGGACCCTGCGGCTGGTCGACGACGCGCCGAACGCCCTGCAGGCCCTCGACCGGGCGGTGGCCGAGGCCGCGGTGCGCGGCGACCGGGCCGGGCTCGGCCGGACGCTGGCCGCCCGCTACCAGGCGCTGCGGGAAAGCGGCGACCGCGAAGGCGCGCTCGCCGACATCCGCGTCGCGGCGCTGGCGAACGCGGGCCGGCGCCCGGGGCTCGAAGTCCGCATCGCGCTGGCGACCGCCCTCTGCGACGACGGCGAACCGGCTGCCGCCGAAGCGCTGCTGCGCGCGGCGCGTCCGGACGAACTGGACGCCGCCCCGGCGGAGCGCCACCTCTGGCTGCTCGGCCTGGCCGGGGCCCGGGTCCTGCGCTCCGATGTGGACGGTGCACTGGAACTGCTGCTCGAATCCGGCCGGCGGCAGGACGAGACCGGCGTGGGCAACCCGGTGTTCGCGCCGTGGTGGTACGCCGCGACGCTGCTGCTCGTCCGGCAGGGCCGGCACCGGGAAGCGGCCGCGTGCGCCGAGCGTGGGCAGGAGCTCGCCGGGAGCTGGCCGACCGCGACCGCCCGGGGCCTGGTGCTGGCCGCCTGCGGCGCGGTCGCGTCGGGGACCCGGGCGGCCGAGCTGCTGGCGGAGGCGGTCCGGATACTGGCGGCTTCACCCTGCCGGATCGAGTACGCGCGGGTGGAGTACCTGCTGGGCAAGGCTTTGACGGGTGTCGGCGACCGCAAGGCGGCGCGCCAGCACCTGCGCCAGGCCGCGATGCTGTCCGCCTGTTCGGGGTGGTGCTCGATCGGCGCGCTCGCCCGCGAGCTGCTCGAGGAGTCGGGCGGCCGGCTGCGGAAACCGCGCGCCGACGTGCTGACCCAGCGCGAACGCGAGGTGGCCGGGCTGGTCGCCGGCGGGGCGAGCAACCGCGACGTCGCGGGCGCCCTGTTCGTCTCGCCGCGGACCGTCGAGCTGCACCTGACCAACGTCTACCGGAAGCTCGCCGTGGACAGCCGGGCCGAGCTGGCCGCGGCGCTGCGGGCGAGCGCGGGAGCCGCCGACACCGGGGCACCGAAGAGGACGCATGGGCTCGCCGGATAGCGACGAACGCCCGGCGCTCGCCCCGCCGACCCCGCCGGTCGCGGCGGGGCTGCCGCACCAGCGCGGCGTGCCCGGCCCGCGGCTGGCCGAGCGGGACGAGGAGTCCGCGCTGCTGACCGGGCTGGTCCACGGCCTGCCCGACGGAGGCCCGGCGGTCGTCACGGTCACCGGGGCGCCCGGCTCCGGCCGCAGCGCCCTGCTGGCCTCCGTCGCCGCGACCGCCCGGCACGCCCGGCTGCGCGTCGCCCACGTGCCGTGCTGCCCGTCCGACGGCACCCAGCCGTTCACCGTGCTGCACCAGGTCTTCACCGCGCTCGGCGGCGCGCTTCCCCCAGCGGCGGCCGGGAAGGGTGGCGACGGCGTGCCGGGCGGCCGCGTCCTCGGCGGCCTGTGCCGGGACCTGTTCGCCGCGGCCGGTGGCCGGCCGCTCGTGCTCGTCGTCGACGACCTGCACTGGGCCGACGCCGCGTCCCGGGCGTGGCTGCACACGCTTTCCGGGCTGCTGAACGAGATTCCGGTGCTGCTGGTGGTCAGCCAGGCCAGCGGGCTGGACACCTGGCGCCCCGCGGCCGCCGCGCACGGCATCCGGCTGCGCCCGCTCGGCGACGCCGCGGTGGCCGGCCTGGTGCGCGAGCGGCTGGGCGCGGGGGCCGGCGAGCAGGTGGCCGAGCACGCCGTGCGCGGCAGCGGCGGGAACCCGGCGGTGCTGACCGAGGGCCTGAACCGGCTGCGCATGGAACCCGCGTTCGCGCGGGAGGGGGCGGGACTGTTCACCCGGATCGCCGGGGAACGCCTGCTGCGCCTGGTCGACGGCCTGCCCGCCGAGCTCGCCGCCGTGCTGCGCGCCGTTTCCGTGTGCCAGGACGGCTTCGGCCCGGTGCTGCTGGCCGAGCTCGCCGGGTGCCCGCCGGAGCGGCTGGCCGCAGACCTCGCACGGCTGCGGGCGATCGGCCTGGTCACGGCGAGCGGCGGGCTGGCCGAACCGGACACCGGCCAGCGCGTGCTGGGCCGGATGACCGAGAGCGACCGTGACGCCTTCTTCACCCGCGCGGCGAAACTGGGCCACGAACACGGCGTCGCGAACGCCGCCGTCGCGGCGATCCTGCGGCGGACCCGCGTGATCGGCGAGCCCTGGGTGGTGGAGGTGCTGCGCGCGGCCGCCCGGCTGGGCCAGGACGGCGGCCGCGACGGGCAGGCGATCGCGTCGCTGAAGCGCGCCCTGCAGGAACCCCTCGAACCGGCGCGGCGCGCGGCCGTGCTGCTCGACCTCGGCGCCGCGGAACTGCTGCTCGACCAGGAGGCGGGCGATCGCCACCTGGCCCAAGTACTGTCCGAACTGGACGGTGCGGGCGAGCACCGGCTGGCGGCCGCGGACCTGCTCAACGCGCGAGGCGGGCTGAACGCGCGCACGCTGATCGCCGCGTTCCGCCGGCCGGACGTCCCGGCGGCGGACCGCGACACGCTGCTCGGCCTGTACTGGCTGGCCGACGGCGACCCGCAGGACCGGTCGACCGTCGGTGGCTACGGCATGCCACCCCTGCCGGACCGGCCGTCGGACCCGGCGCAGGCGGCCGTGGCCGCGGTGCTGCTGGCCCGGCGCGGCCTGCGCCCGGCCCGGGTGCGCGGGCTCGCGCGCGCCGCGCTGGCCCAGCCGATGGCGGAGGTGCGCTCGCTGACCGCGCGCGCCGCGGCGGTCCGCGCGCTGGTCCTCACCGGGGACCTCGCCGAAGCGGAGGCCCACGGCGAAGACGTGCTCGCGCAGGCGCGCCGCCGGTGCTCCCGGACACTGGTCGCCCGCGCCCTGGCCGAACGCGCCGAACGCCACCTCGCGGCGGGCACCCTCGACGAGGCGGCGGCCGACCTGGCCGACGCGCACGAGCTGGTCCCGCCCCGGCACTGGCACTCGATGCTGCGCGCCCGCGTGGTCGCGACCGAGGCGAGGGTGCACCTGCAGGCCGGCCGCGCCGACCTCGCCCGGCAGGCGCTCGAGCGCGATCCGGTCGAGCCGGAATCCGGGCTCGGCAGCGCGTTCCTGTTGTACGCCAAGGGGGCGGTGCTGCTCGGCGAGGACCGGCCGGGCCCGGCACTCGCCTCGGTGCGCGAGTGCGGCCGCCGGCTTTCCGCGTGGGGCTGGGAAAACCCGGAAGTCCTGCCGTGGCGGTCGGCCGCGGCGAAGTGCCTGGTGGCCTTGGGGGAACGGGAAGCCGCCCGGCTGCTGCTCGGCGAAGAGCTCGCCGCCGCGACCGCGTGGGGAACCCGGGCCGCCGTCGGCGGCGCGCACCTGGCCGCCGCGCTCACCCTCGGCCCCGAAGACGCCGGCAGTGCCGGGCACCTCGAGCGGGCCGTCGGGCTGCTGCACGGCAGCGGCAGTCACCTGCGCCACGCGACGGCCCTGGTGGAGCTGGCCGCGGCCGGCGGCGACCGGGCCGGCAAGCACCTCGCGGAAGCGGGCGCCTTGGCGGCGCGGTACCGCTGGCCGTGCGTCCTCGAGCGGCTGCACGAGCTGACCGGCCGTCCCGTGACGGCCAGGGCGCACGGGCTTTCCGAGGCCCAGCGCCGGGTGGCGAAGCTGGCCGCCGCGGGCACGTCCAACGCCGGGATCGCGGTGGAGCTCGCGGTGACCCGGCGGACGGTCGAGCTGCACTTGACCAATGTCTACCGCAAGCTCGGCATCGACGGCAGGCGGCAGCTCGCCGAGGCGCTCGCCGAAGGCGGGGAGGGCCGGCCGTGACGCTGCCGGAACGCGAGACCGAACTGCGCCGGCTGCGCGACGCGATCGCCGCGGCCGGGGCGGGCGAAGGCTCGGTCACGGTGGTCACCGGGCAGCTCGGCGTGGGGAAGACGGCGCTGCTCAAGGAAATCCTGCGTTCGGCGGAAGCGGACCCCGGCGGTCCGCGGGTGCTCACGGCGGCGGCGAGCCGGACCGAACAGGACTTCGACTTCGGGATCGCCTGCCAGGTGCTCGAGCCGCTGGTCGCCGAGGCGGACGCGGCCGCCGCCGACCGCTGGTTCGCCGGGACCGCGGGGGCGGCGCGGTGGCTCTTCCCCGGCGCCCCGGGCTGGCCGGGGTGGGAACCGGGCGACCACAACGACGTGCTGACCACGCACGGCCTGCTCGGCCTGCTCGCCGCGATCGGCGCCGACCGGCCGCTCGCCGTGCTGGTCGACGACCTGCACCTCGCCGACCGGCAGTCGCTGACCTGGCTGCGGCACTGCGCGCGGCGGATCCAGGACCTGCCGTGCGCGCTCGTCGTCGCGGTCCGCGAAGGCGACCCGGGGGCCGACCGGCCGGCGATCCGCGAGCTGTGGGAGCTGGCGAAAATCCGGATCCGGCCGGGGAACCTGTCCGAAGACGGCGTCGGGGCGGTGCTGCGCGCGACGTCCGACGGCCGGGCCGGCGACCCGCGCGCCGTGGCCGCCTGCCACGCGGCGAGCGCCGGAAACCCGTTGTACCTCAACGATGTCCTGCGCGGCGGCCCCTCGCACCAGCCCGGGCCGTCGGTGCTCAAGGAACGGCTTTCCGCCCAGCTCGCCGTGCTGCCGCCGGAGGTGGGCGACTCCGCCCGGGCGATCGCGGTGCTCGGCGAGCACGCCGAGCCGTGGCTGGTCGAACACCTCACCGGCGCCGACTCGGTCGCCGTCGCGGAGGCCGTGCAGGCCCTGCGCCGGCTGGGGGTGCTCGCCCCGGCGTGCCCGCCGCGGTTCGCCGCCCCCGTGCTGCGGACCGCGATCGAGGCGTCCATGACCGCGCAGGAGGACCTGCGGCTGCGGGTGCGCGCGGCGACCGTGTTCCACGACGCCGGGTTCGCCGCCGAGACGGTCGCGGCCCAGCTGCTCGAGGTGCCCGCGCCGTCGCCGTCGCCGTGGATGCCGGAAGAACTGCGCACGGCCGCCGACGCGGCGACCCGGCGCGGGGAGCCCGAGACGGCGGCGCGGTACCTGCGCCGCGCGCTGCTCGACCTGCCGCCCGACGGCCCGGAGCGCGGCTGGCGGCTGGTGGACCTGGCGCTCACCGAAGCCGCCTTCGACGTCTCCGCCGCGATCCGGCACCTCACGCAGGCCATCGGGCTGCTGCCCACCCCGCGTGAACGGGCCGAGGCGGTCACCCTGCTGCCGCTCTCGGCGTTCCTGCGGCCGGAGGCCGCCGTCCTCGCCGGCCGCGTCACCCCGGAGGACGCCGGTGGCCAGGCCGGGCTCCGCCTGGAGGCGCGGATCCGGCTGACCCGCTGCGACGACCCGGCGCTGCTCGCCGCCGCCGTCGACCGCCTGCGCGAGCTGGGCCCGGAGCCGCCGATCGCCACCCTCGCCGAACGCGAGCTGCTGGCGGTCCTGCTGCACGCGGCGACGCTGAGCGCCGGGATGCCCGCCGCGACCGTCGCGGAGCTGACCGACCGGCTGCTGCGCTGCGCGCCCGCGTCGTCCGCGGAGTTCGCGGGCACCGCGCCGCTGCTGATCATCTCCGCGCTCACCGCGGGCGCGCTCGGCCCGACGTCGGCGTGGCTGGAGAGCGCGGCGCGCGAACCGGTGTGCGGCCGCCCGGCGCGCCCGGCGTCGCTGATCGCCGCGCGCGGGGCGGTGCTGGCCCAGACCGGGCAGCTCACCCGCGCCCGGTCCACGGCCTGGGAGGCGTACGAGCTGATCGGCGGCAACCTGGGCGAAGCGCCCGAGTCGCTGGTGATGGCGCTGGTGGCGATCGCGGTGGTCACCCGCGACGAGCGGCTCGCCACGACGCTGGTCGAGCACTACGACGAGCACGCGCTGGGGCGCGTCGGCCTGCACATCCGGGCCGCGCTGCTGATGCTGCGCGGCGCGCTGACGGCGGTCGAGGACCCGCGGGGTGCGCTGGCGAGGTTCCTCGACTGCGGCGCGGCCCTGCACCGGGCGGGCTGGCGCAACCCGGCGCTGTACCCGTGGCGGACGTGGAGCGCCTGGCTCCAGCGACGCCTCGGCGACCCGGTGTCGGCCGCCGAGCTGATCGACGACGAGATCCGCTGGGCACGCTGCTGGGGCGCGCCGGCGCCGCTCGGCCGCGCGCTGCGGATCAAGGCGTCACTGTCGTCGGGCGCCGAGGCCGACCGCATGGTGGCGGAGTCCATCGAGACGTCTCGCGCGTCGGGGGACCGGCTGGAACTGGTCCGCGCGCTGCTGGCGGAGGGCGCGCTGCTGCGCGGCGGCGGGAAGGCGGGGGCGGAGGACCGCTTCCGCGAGGCCTACCGGCTCGCCGAGGGCTGCGGCGCACCGTGGCTCACCGGCCGCACGGCGGACGAGCCGGCCGGCCCGGGTACGGCGGCCGGCCCGTCGGCGGCGCTGAGCGAGGCGGAGGGCCGGGTGGTCGCGTTCGCGTTGGACGGGCTGACGAACGGCGAGATCGCGGCCGAGATCAACGTGACCCGCCGCGCGGTCGAGAAGCATTTGACGAGCTGCTACCGGAAGCTGGGCATTTCGGGCCGGGCGGAGCTCGCCGAGGTGTTTGGCGCGTGGGGGTTCGGGGCGCGCAGCAGCGCGTAGGCGGTCGTGTTCGGGTCGCTTCGGCGATGCAGTGAATGACTCATTACTGGCGTTGGGCGCAAGGAATGGGTCATTCACTGCATCCGGCGGCCCAGCCTGCGAGACCCGCGCTGCCCGCGAAGCCCGCCAGACTTGTTCAGCCCGCCAGACCTGCTTCATGCGCCAGCAAACCCGCCTGGGTGCGGTTGGCGCAGCCGAGCTTGGTGAGCATCCGCGACACGTAACTCTTCACCGTCGCCTCGGAGAGGTGCAGCTTTGCCGCGATGGCGGCGTTCGACATGCCCTCGCCGAGGCAGACCAGCATGTCGAGTTCCCGGTCGGTGAGGTCGGAAGTGCGCTCGCGCGCCTCCTGCGAGCGCTCGTGCTCGCCCGCCGACGCGGTGACCATCCGGCGGGCGGCTTCTTTCGACAGCACGGTGTGGCCGTCGGCGGCGACGCGGACCAGCCCGATCAGGTCCTCCGGGGGCGTCGACTTGAGCAGGAAGCCCGACGCGCCGGCCCGCAGCGCCTTGAGGACGTAGCTGTCGGTGTCGAAGGTCGTGAGCGCGACGACCGACGGCGGGTTCGGGAGCTTGACGATGCGCTCGATCGCGGTCAGCCCGTCCACCCCGGGCATCCGCAGGTCCATCAGCATGACGTCGGGCCGGAAGCGCCCCGCGGCCTCGACGGCCTCGGCGCCGTCCTGCGCCTGCCCGACGATGTCGATGTCCTCGGCGGAGGTCAGCACCGTACGCAGGTGCGCGAGCACCATCGGCTCGTCGTCGACGATCACCAGGCGGATCACGTTGTCGTCATTCCCTTGTGTGCGCACGCCTCGCAGTATCGCACTGTCCGGGCCGGCTCCGCCCGGACAGTGCGCTGCGTGGTGGATCAGCCCCTGGCGACCAGGTCCAGCAGTTTGCCGGTGAGGTCGAGGTGCTCGTCCACGCTGCTCGTCAGGTAGGTGAGGTCGACGAACGTGTGGTCCGGCTCGAGGGCCGCGACGATCTTCGTCACCGACTCGGCGATGAGCTCCGGCCCGGTGCCCGGCGCGGGGTTCACGCGCAGCGCCGCGCCGAGGGCCTTCGGGTCCCGCCCGGCGCGCTCGGCGTCGGCCCGGAGCTTGGCCAGGGTGGAGGTGAGCACGTCCGCGGGGAACTCCTCGGGGACCGACCACACGGGCAGCCAGCCGTCGGCCCGCTCGGCCACGCGCCGCAGCGACTTCTCGCCGAAGCCGGCGAGGTGCACCGGCGGCTTGCGCACCGGCTTGAGGCCGACGTGGGACTCGGCGATGGCGTAGCCGACGCCCTCGTGCGCCACGGTGTCCTCGGTCCACCAGGTCTCGAGCAGGTCGAGCAGGTCGTCCAGCCGCTTGCCGCGTTCGCCCATCGGGATCCCGACGGCCGTGTACTCGTCGGGGGACCAGCCGATGCCCAGGCCGGGCAGCAGCCGTCCGTTGCTGGCGACGTCGATGCTGGTGAGCAGCCGCGCGAAGTTCGCGGGCTGGTACTGGGTGGCGTTGATGGTGCTGGAGCCGAGGATGGCGGTCTCGGTCACGGCGGCGGCGACGGCCAGCGCGGTGAACGGGTCCTGGGCGGTGTGGAACTCCTCGGGCATGGTGTCGTAACCGGGGTAGGGAACGACGGGAGCGACCGGCGACAGCAGCCGGTCACCGACCCAGAGACTGGCCGCCCCGGCCTGCTCGGCTTCGCGCGCGTACCGGGCGATCCCGCCCGGCGTGGCGGCTGCCTTGCCGAAAACCGGAAGGCTGAACCCCAAGTTCATGAATTCTCCCCTGAAGAGCGAACGGATCTTGCCGACCCTGAAGCCAGTAGTACTCCCATTTAGTTGCTCGTTCAAGCACATCCGGCGCCCGCACCGCCGGGGCACGCTGTCACAATCTCCCGGAGCCCGGTGTCTTGAGGCCGACACAAGGGAGACCTCATGAACATCGCACTCTGGATCACCGCGGGCCTGCTCGCCGTCGTCGCCCTGACCGGGGGCGTCAGCAAGACTTTCGTGCCCCGGGCGAAGCTCGCCGCCACCCCCGGCGGGGAATGGACCGGCGAACGCGGCGACGGCTTCGTCAAGACGCTCGGTGTCCTCGAACTCCTGGCCGCGGCCGGCTTCGTCCTTCCCGCCGCCCTCGGCGTCGCGCCCGTCCTGGTCCCGGTCACCGCCGGCTGCTGGGTCCTGCTGATGATCGGTGCCATGGCCACCCACCTCCGTCACGGCGAGCCGAAGTTCGCCGCGCTGAACCTGACGTACCTCGCCCTCGCGGTCTTCCTCGCCTGGGGGCGCGCGTGACCGCCACCGAAGCCTTCGTCGCCCACCGCAACCTGCTCTTCACCGTCGCCTACGAGATGCTCGGCTCGGCGGCCGACGCGGAGGACGTCCTGCAGGAGACGTGGCTGCGCTGGGCCGACATCGACCTCGGGCAGGTGCGCGACCAGCGCGCCTACCTGGTCCGCATCACGACGCGGCTGGCGCTCAACCGGCTGCGCACCGTGAAACGCCGCCGGGAGGCCTACGTCGGGCCCTGGCTGCCCGAGCCGCTGCTCACCGCGCCCGACGTCGCCGAGAACGTCGAACTCGCCGAGAGCGTGTCGATGGCGCTCATGCTCGTCCTCGAGACGCTGTCGCCGACCGAGCGCGCCGTCTTCGTGTTGCGGGAGGTCTTCGACTTCGGCTACGACGAGATCGCCGCCGCCGTCGGCAAGACTTCCGCGGCGGTCCGGCAGATCGCGCACCGCGCCCGGAAGCACGTCGACGCCCGCCGCCCGCGCGAGACGGTGTCCGCCCGCGAGACCCGGGCCGTGCTGGAGTCGTTCCAGCGCGCGATGGAGACCCGCGACCTGCAGGGCCTGCTCGACGTCCTCGCCCCCGACGTCGTCCTGGTCAGCGACGGCGGCGGCGTCAAGCAGGCGGCCCTGCGGCCGATCGCGAGCGCGGACAAGGTCGTCCGCTTCATGACCGGCGGCATCGGCCGGACCGAAGCGGAGCTCACCAGCGCCCCCACGGTCGTCAACGGCAACCCGGGGCTGGTCCTGCGCCTGGACGGCGAGCTCGACGGCGTGATGGCGGTCCGCGTCGAGGGCGGCCGCATCACCGGCCTCTACTACGTGCGCAACCCGGAGAAGCTGACCCGCGTCGGGTCGGAGACCCCGCTGACCCTGCGGTGACCGGCGCGCGCCTTGCGTGGACCTCACGACGACCGCGCTGATGTGCTCGGCAACGGCGCGGACCCGCCGCGTGGTCGCGGCGCTCCTGCACCGCCGGCGAAGAGGCGGAGGTCGCCCGCCCGGCCGCGCCGACCGGGCCAGTGCCTCGCCGGCCGTGCCGTGGTGCGGGCGGATTCGCCCGCGTCGACAGCGCAGCCTCGACCGCTGCGGTCGCACCGGGCAATTCGCGCCCGCGGTGATGCCGGCGTGCGCTCGTCGTTGCCGCCGGTGCTCGGCCGACCCAGCACCAGGCCGGGACGGCGATCCGCGTCGAGCGCGGCCGGTCGGAGACCCCGTTGACCCTGCGGTGACCGGCGCCGGACAGTAGCGCCGCGGGCGCGGCATGTGAGGGCGGACAGGTATGGAGTCAGGTACTTGTACGGGTGTGGTGACGCGCGCCCCGGCGCAAGCTGGTCCGGCCCCCGATGACCGCAGGAGGTCGGACAACCCATGGTGCACGGCCGGTCGCGTCCCCTCCTCCGGGTCGTCGACTCCCCCGCGGACGTCCCGGAGCCGCGACCGGCCCCCATCGGGTCGCGCGACCGCTACGCCGACCTCGACGACCGGCGGCTCGCCGCCATCCTGGCCGCCGAGGACACCGCGGAAGAGCACGGCCTCAACCCGCACACCCGCAGCACCTGCTACGTCCACCGGTGCTGGGCGCACCAGTGCGTGGGCAACCCGCTGCACGTCCTCGTCGTCACCGGCCACCGGTGGTGCCGCCGCTGCGAGTGCCCGGTCGACGTCGCCGTCGACGAGACGCCGCCCGGTGCGGTGCACCTGTACTGCCCGCGGTGCGGCCAGGCCGGCTCCGCGGCCAACCGCGAGGTCCGCCAGGCCTGCCGCACGAGCCTGTCCGCCATGCACGGCGGCGACGCGCCCACGCTGTACCGCCTCCCCGACGCCTGAGGCGGTTGCTTCCTCCGAGGGGTCCGCATTGACCGGCCCGCACGGACGTCCTTACGGTGCACGGGTGGGGAAGACCGGCGTGGCGTGCGGCAGGGGCAACCTGCCCGCGGAAACCACGAGCTTCGTGGGACGCAGGTCCGAGGTGGCCGAGGTCAAGCACCTGCTGACGCGGGCCCGGCTGGTCACCCTGACCGGCGTGGGCGGCGTCGGCAAGACGCGGCTGGCCGTGCAGACCGCCGCCGGGCTGTCCCGGGCGTTCCCCGACGGTGCCTGGCTGGTCGAGCTCGCCGGGCTGCAGAACCCGGCGCTCGTCGCGCACACCGTGCTCGAAGCGCTGGGCGTCCACGACGAAACCGGCCGGGCACCGGCGCGGGTGCTCGCCGAGCACCTGCGGGACCGGCGGCTGCTGGTGATCCTGGACAACTGTGAGCACGTCCTCGCTTCGTGCGCCGCCCTGGCGCACGACCTGCTGCGGGCCGCACCCGGCCTGCGGCTGCTCGCGACCAGCCGGGAGCGGCTCGCGCTGGCCGCCGAGCACCTCTGGCCGGTGTCCCCGCTGCCGCTGCCCGAACCCGGCCGGCCGCTGCCCGGCGGGGCCTGGCTGCGCTATCCGGCGCTGACGCTGTTCGCCGAACGCGCGGCCGCCGTCGACCCGGGGTTCGCCGTCACCGCGGAGAACGAGGAGCGCGTGGCGCAGGTGTGCCGGCTGCTGGCCGGCATCCCGCTGGCGATCGAGCTGGCCGCCGTGCGGCTGCGGGTTCTGACGCTGGAGGAGCTGGAATCCGGGCTGGCCGACTGCTTCCGGCTGCCCGGGACGGTGAAGCGGGGCGGCGAGCCCCGGCACCAGACGCTGCTGGCCGCCGTCGACTGGAGCTTCACGCTGTGCACCCCGGCCGAGCGGCGCCTGTGGGCCCGGACGTCGGTGTTCGCCGGCGGCTTCGACCTGCCGGCCGCCGAGCGCGCCTGCGCGGGCGAGGACGTCCGCGCCGGGCTCGCCGGGCTGGTGGAGAAGTCGGTGCTGATCCGCGAGGGCGGCCGGTTCCGGTTGCTGGAGCCGCTGCGGCAGTTCGGCCGCGACAAGCTGACCGAGTCCGGGGAGGCGCCCGCGGTCCTGCGGGCCATGCGGGACCACTACCTCGAGCTGGCGGTGCGCAGCGAACGCGAGTGGTTCGGCCCCGAGCAGGCGGAGACCTTCCGCCGGACCCGCCTGGAGCACGCGAACCTGCGGGCCGCGCTCGACTACTGCCTGACGACGCCCGGCGAGCTCCAGACCGGCCTCCGGCTCGCCTCGACCCTCTGGTTCTACTGGGCGGGCTGCGGGGTCTTCGGCGAGGGCCGCCACTGGCTCGACCGCGCGCTCGCGCTGTCCCCCGGGCCGGGCGAGGAACGCGCGAAGGCGCTGTGGGTCAACGGGTACATCGCGACGTTGCAGGGCGACAACGCCGGCGCGGTCGCGATGCTGGAGGAGTGCCGCGCGTACGCCCGGCAGACCGGCGACGACGTGGCGATGGCGTACGCGACGCACCGGCTCGGCTGCAACCTGCTGGTCGGCGACGACCTCGGCGACGCGAAGGTGCTCTTCGAGGAAGCGCAGGCCCGCTACCGGAAGCTCGGCGAGCTCAACAGCAACGTGATGCTGGCCGGCATCGAGCTCGCCATCGCGTTGATCTTCCTGGGCGACCTCGACCGCGCGGGCGAGCTGTGCGAAGAGGCGTGCGCGACCGGCGTCGCCCACGGTGAGCAGTGGGCGCAGGCGTACGCGGTCTTCGTCCAGGCTCTCGTCGCCCTCGGCCGCGGCGACTTCACCCGGGCGGCCGGGTACGGCCGGCACTGCCTGCGCGTCAAGCGGAAGTTCCACGACCTGCTGGGCATCGTGCTGGCGATCGAGGTGCTGGCCTGGACCGAATCGGCCCGCGGCCACTGGGAACCGGCGGCGACGATGCTCGGGTCCGCCCAGCCGATCTGGCAGGCGGTCGGGTTCCCGATGTTCGGTTCGCGGTATTTCGGCGCCCCGCACGGAGAGTGCGAGACGCGGGCCCGCCGCGGGCTGGGGGAGGGCCAGTTCGACGCGGCCTTTCGCCGCGGCCGCGAGTTCGGGCTGGAGGAAGCGATCGCTTACGCGCTGGGGGACGCGACGCCGTCCCCGGCACCCGGCCCGGCGCGGTCGACGCCGCTGACGGACCGGGAGCACGAGGTGGCGCTGCTGATCGCCGACGGCCGGTCGAACCAGGAGATCGCGGACAAGCTGGTCATCTCCCGCCGGACGGCCGAGGGGCACGTGAACCGGATCCTGCGCAAGCTGGAGTTCGATTCGCGGAGCCAGGTGGCGGCCTGGGCGGCCCAGGCCTCCCGGCTTTGACGCGCGACTGCCGGACCGTGTTCCGGTGCCGTGGCACCGCCGGACAGGGGCCCCGGCCGGTCGCGCGGGCCGCACTTCCGCCGCAGTGAATGACTCATTCCTGGCGCCGGACGCCAGGAATGAGTCATTCACTGCATCGCCGGCCCGGCCAAGGCTCAGCCGAGCCGCTCGTCCCAGTCGGCGAACGCTGCCACCAGGCCGGCGGGCGCGTCGATCTCCTTCAGCTGCCGCAGCTGGTCCGCGATGTAGTACCGGTACAGCGGAACCAGCCCCGCCGCCAGTTCCGGGCGCAGCTCATCGGCGTCCAGCGGGTGTCCTTCCCGGACCCGCAAAGCCAGCCGCACCAGCGAACCCGCGGGGGCGTCCGGCCGGGACAGGTACCACTCGATCGCTTCGTCGTTGTTCGCCGCGCGACCGGAGGCCAGCGTTCCCGAGTACAGGAACCGGACGGGAAACAGCACCGCCTTCGTGAACCACACCGTGTCCACCAGCAGCCGGCGCGGCTCGCGGAACTCCGCGGTCACCTCGGGCGTCGCCAGGACCGCGATCGCGAACCGCGCGCTCTCCAGCAGCAGCTCCGAAGCCGCCGGGCGGGCGATCTCCGCGAGGACGTCCGAGCCGAGCAGGACCCGGCCGTGGTCGGCCAGCTGCAGGCGGTCCAGCGCCGGGAAGCGGCCGTCGTCGCGGCCTTCGCGCAACGCCGGCAGCGACGCCCAGAACACCGACAGCTTGCGGTGCAACGGACTCCGCTCCTGCAGCGACGCCGTCGTGTCCGCGATCGAGGAGCCGTCCGCGTCCGCCAGGACGAGCGCCAGGTCGATGTCGCTCGCCGCCGGGGCGTACCCGCCGTAGGACAGGCTGCCCAGCAGGTACGCGCCGATCAGGCGCTCTCCCAACGCTTCCTGGTACGCGCGGGCGGCTTCGGCGGCGACTTCGCGAGCGGCCGAGGCTGGGTCCGTGGAGGTCATGCCGCCACCGTATCGCGGCGGGCGCGTTCGGCGATGCGGTCCGACACGACGCCGATCACCTGCCACGCCCGGTCGAGCACCTCGACGACGTCGTCGACCGCCCAGTCTTCGCGGCGGCGCAACAGTTCGTAACCCATCTCGAGGTGCTCGACGTCGGCTTCGTCGTGCAGGTCGAAGTATTCGTCGTCGGGGAACGCCCGCGTCCCCGCCTGGCTGAACACCAGGCTGCCGGCTTCGAGGGCCAGGTGCGCCAGCACCGCGCGCTGCACGCCGGGCAGGGTCGCGAACTGGTCGACGAACCACGACGCGCCCGCTTCGATGACCGGGTCCCAGACCAGCTGCCGGTCGTCCGCGCGGCTGCGGGCCAGGATCTTGTCGTGCCCGATCTCCTCCTCCTGGTGCTCCAGGGCCAGCGCCCGCAGCTCCGGGTCGCTCTCGAAGGTGACCCGGGCGCTGATCATCCGCTGGAAGGCGTTCGACCACGGCTGCAGGTACGTGAGCACCGCTTTCTTGGTCTCGTCGGTGGTGCTCGCGTCGGTCAGCAGCCGGATCAGGTCCGACGTTCCGTACTCCCGTTGCCGCTGCTCGTTGTGGCGGGCTACACGCTCGACGTCCTGCTGGGTCACGATCGGCTCCTTACCTTGGTGCGACGGGAGATCATCTTTCCGGGGAGGCTAAGCAAGATCAACAGGCGCGAGGGAGCGGTCGTAGACCGGGAACCGGAAGTACGTGGTGACGTCGCCGCGCCGGCCCGCTGTGCGGTAGCTCACCAGCTCGAGGATCTTCGTCGTGGCCAGCGGTCCCGGGGCCAGTGCCGCGGTGAGGAGGCGGAACCGTCCCGGGTCGACGCCTTCGCGGTGCAGCAACGCGGCGGTGCGCTCCACGGCTTCTTCGTCACCCGACGCGAGATCGGGCAGGCGCAGGTAGGTCGTGGACTCGGCCGCGCGGTCCGCTCCGGACCGGAACGCGAGGCAGGTCAGGGCCGCCTCACCGGCGTCTTCCCGGTCACCGGCCAGGATCCGGTAGGCGGCGCTCGCGTCGTCGGCGTCGTGACGCAGCGCCACCGAGGCGACGCGGTTCACCTCGGCCAGGCCGGCGCCGTGGTTGCGGTAGTAGATCTTCACCCGGGCCTCGGCCTCGTCGGCCAGGTCCACCGCGAGGAATTCGATTTCCCGGGCGCCCTCGACGGCCTCGGCCCGGCGCCGGGTGGTGTCCCAGGCGGCCGCCATGCCGAGCCGGGCCATGGCTTCGGCCACGGCCGCCTCACGCTGGGCGTGCGGCCACGGGTAGAGCCCGAAGTAGGTCTTGTGGACGATCCTCGACGGCGGCCGCCAGGCGATGGAGTGCCACCGGGGAGCGGGCGACGGCCGGCCCCCGCGCGGGGTGAACACCTCCCGCACGTCCCGCAGCCTGCGGGAACCGCTTTCCGCGGGGACGTCCACGTCGTGGCCGAGGCTGTCGAACAGCACACGCAGCTCCGGGTACCGCCCGGACCAGTTCACCGACATCTCGGCCGGGAACCCGTCGTCCGCCACATAGGACGGGTGGGCCGGCGCGGGCCCGATCCGCTCGTGCGCCCACGGCGGCAGCAGGGCGCGCAGCATCCGCGTGGTCCGGACGGACTGCTCCACCGGGACCTCGAGCGCTTCACACGCGGTAGACCAGAGCCCGCACAGGAAGTCGCCGAAGAGACGACCCTGTGCCGGGTAGTTTTCCCTTGTATATTCAGGAAACCTTGGCACGTGAATCGTCACGTGCGGATGCTATCAGTTTGATGCTTGCTCAACTAAAAAGCTGCACCCGGGTGGTCCAACCAATTGCGCCATGTGGGTTTGCCGGTGTCCGACGTGGACACGCTCGGACACATCGGACACCGGCTTCGTCCGGACCGGACAGAGAGCGGACAAAGCGCAGGTCTCAGACCCGCACCGGCACCACGGTCATCGCGTGCTTGACCAACCGGATCAGCGCGAGCTTGCTCGAGTCCCTGTCACGCGCGTCACACATGACGATGGGCACCCGATCCGGGACGACCAGCGCCTCGCGGATCTCGTCGGCGGTGTAGCGCGGCGCGTTGTCGAAGCAGTTCACCGCGACGACGAACGGGATCTTCCGGCGTTCGAAGAAGTCGATGGCGGCGAAGCTGGTCTCGAGACGCCGGGTGTCGACGAGCACGATCGTCCCGATCGCCCCGCGCGCGAGGTCGTCCCACATGAACCAGAACCGCGCCTGGCCCGGCGTCCCGAACAGGTACAGCACGTGCCGCGGCGAGATCGTGATCCGGCCGAAGTCGAGCGCGACCGTCGTCGTGGTCTTCCGCTCCACGCCGGACAGGTCGTCCACCCCGGCGCTCGCTTCGGTGAGCACCTCCTCGGTGGTCAGCGGCGGGATCTCGCTGACCGAGCCGACCATGGTGGTCTTGCCGGCGCCGAAGCCGCCCGCGACGATGATCTTGACCGGCGTGGGGACCAGGTCGGCCCCGGTCCGGTCAGTACTTGATGAGGCCATCGAGAACCGCCTGGAGAGTTTCGAGGTCCGGCGACTGCGCCGGGTTGTGGGTGGGGGAGCGCGTGATCACGAGCCCGCGTTCGATCAGGTCGCCGACGAGCACGCGCACGACCCCCAGCGGGATCTTCACGTAGACCGCGATCTCGGCGACCGAAACGGGGTGGCGGCACAGCTGCACGATCGCCACGTGCTCCGGACCCAGCCCGACCGGCTCCTGCTCCGAGCGCAGGGTCATCACCTGCGTCGAGAGGTCGAGCCGCGCCGCGTCGGACGGCGTCCGCCCGCTGGTGATCGTGTAGGGCCGCACGAGCGGCCCGGCGGCCTCGTCGTACCAGCCGTCGTCCCCGCTCATGTGGCCTCCCGTAGGACGTGCGCCGCTTCACGCGGCGCGGACGCCATGTAGTCCCCGACCCGTTTGACCAGGCGGCTCATTTCGTAGGCGATCATCTCGACGTCGACGCTGTCCGCCGCCAGCACGGCGAGGCAAGCGCCCTGCCCGGCGGCCGAGACGAACAGGTAGCCGCGCTCCATCTCGATCATGTTCTGCAGCACCGGGCCGCGGTTGAACTGCTTGCTCACCCCCTTGGCCAGGCTCTGCAGGCTGGAGGCGATGGCCGACAGCTGGTCGGAGTCGTCCTTGCTCATGCCGGCCGACTTGCCGATCAGCAGCCCGTCGGCGGACAGCACGATGGCGTTCTGCGCGCCGACCACGCGGCTGACCACGTCGTCGAGCAGCCAGTTGAGATCGGGTTTGGGGTTCCCGTACTCGTTCATGCGTCAGAGACCTTGACTTTCCTCTGTGGACTTTCGTGTGTGCTGTCGCGGACTACGCATCGTCCGGCCCGCCCCGGCCCCGGCGCGTGCCCTTGTGGAACGCCGCCAGCGTGCGCGCGGTGCCCTCTCCGGGCGCGACGACTTCGTCGCTTTCGTCGGGTTCGGTTTCGAGCTGGGCGACGAGGTTCTGCTGGGGTTCGCGCCGGGGCAGCCGGGGCCGGTCGTCGGTCGGCGACGTCGGCCCGGCCGGTCCGCCGGTGGGGGCCGGCGCCGGCTCCGGGGCCGCCGGCGGCGCGGCCGGCACGGAGGGCAGCGGGTCGGGCGAGGTGAGCGCACGAGCCGGGTACGGCCTCGGCTTGGCCTCTCGCTTCATCGGGATCTGGCCGGTGAACGAGCTGGGCGTGTCCATGGAACCGAGTGAGCTTTCTGCCTGCGGCGCGGGTGCGCCCACCGGGGCGAGGACCGCGGTGGTCTCCGCCGGGGAGGCACCGGGCTCGGCCGGGACGTTCTCCTGCTGGCCGGCCAGGTGCTGGGACGGGATCAGCACGGTGGCCCGGAGGCCGCCGTAGCGGGACGGGTCGAAGGTGACGGTCATGCCGAGCTTCGCCGCCAGCCGCGCGACCACGAACAGGCCGAGGCTGGAGTCGGCCCGCAGCGCCATCGCGTCGAACTCGGGCGCCTCGGCCATCATCGCGTTCGCCCACTCGCGGACGCCGTCCTTCATGCCGAGCCCCTGGTCCGACACGTCGACGACGATCCCCCGCGCGACCGCGCGGGAGGAGACCTCGACCGGGGACCCGGGCGGCGAGAACGACGTCGCGTTGTCGACCAGCTCGGCGACGAGGTGGATCGTGTCGGCCACCGCGGCGCCCACGATCGCGACGTCGGGCACCTGCTCGACCTGGACCCGCGCGTACTGCTCGGTTTCCGAGACGGCCGCGCGCAGGACCTCCATCAGCGCCACCGGCTTGCGCCAGCGGCGGCCCGGCTGCTTGCCGCCGAGGATGATCAGGTTCTCGGTGGTGCGGCGGGCCCGGGCGGCGAGGTGGTCGAGCTGGAACAGCGAGGCCAGCTGCGTCGAGTTGTCCTCGCGGGCTTCCATCTCGTCGAGGATCTGCAGCTGCTGGTGGACCAGGACCTGGTTGCGGTGCGCGATGCCGAGGAACACGTTGTGCACGCCGCTGCGGGCCTTCGCCTCGCTCGCCGCCGCGTTGACGGCGGTCAGCTGGGCGGTGTTGAACGCTTCGGCCACCTGGCCGATCTCGTCGCGGCCGTGGTCGAGCTGCGGGAGCTCTTCCTTCAGGTCGACGGCTTCGCCGTTCTTCAGCCGCGCCACGATGTCCGGCAGCCGGTTGCGGGCGAGGTCGAGCGAGTCGTTGCGCAGCCGCGCGAGGCGGGTCATCAGGGCGCGGTCGACGAGCGAGCGGGACACCCGCACCGCGACGATGATCGCCGCCAGCGAGGCGAGCAGCGCCAGGATGCTGCCGATGATCACGTTGCGCAGCTGGGCGTCACCGGAGTCGATCGCGGCCGCGGAGACCTTGTCCGCCTGCGTGATGGCGAGGTCGTTGAGGGACTGCGCGACCTGGTTGGTCGCGTTCAGCCAGTCCGTTTCGGACACCGGCACGGAGTTCTGTTCGCTGGGCGACCACGGCCCGTGCTTGACGATCGCCACCTCGGCGGTGCCCAGCTGCTGCCAGGCGGTGCTCTTGGTCAGCGCCTGGTACTTGCTGCGGACGCTCGCGTCGAGGAACGGCTCGATCTGCGCCAGCTGCGTCCGGTAGGACCCGGACAGCTGGGCGAACTGGGCGAAGTCGTCGGGCGCGAAGGTACCGGCCGAGAAGGCCGTCGACACGAGCGACGTCTCACGCGACATGGCGTCCCCGGCGCGGAAGACCGAGGTCGCCGTGATGCCGCCGGTCGCCGCTTCGGCGTCGGGCACGATGCGGGCCTGGGTGTCGAAGAGGTTCGACGCCGCGTCCATCACGCCGTTGTAGTAGCTGTTGACCTGCGCGCGGTCGATGCTGCGGAAGCTGATCTGCGAGCGCAGCACGGGCAGCTGGTCGAACTGCGACTTCAGGGCGTTGACCTTGGCCGCGATCTCGTCCGGCGAGTTGGAGATCGTCGCGGCGAACGCGTTCTGGAGGGCGCCGAGCTTTTCGTCGGTCGCCTTCTGCTGCACCTGCAGGCGCCCCGGGCCGAGCGCCGGGTCGTCGAGGTACTGCAGCGCGGTCTGCCGTTCCTTCTGGAACTCGGCCAGCGCGGTGGCGGCGGGGATGGACACCTCGCGCACGGAGGCCGCGACCAGCCGGACGTAAACGCCGTTGAAGAGGAAGTAGGAGGAGACCGCGATCCACAGCACCAGCAGGGTGACACTGGGAATGAGAACGGTCCTGGTCAGCCTTTTGCGGATCGACTTGTCGTACGGCTTGTCCGACTCGTCCTGAGCGTCTTTGTTCTGCACGGCGGTTCACGAACTCCTGAGTGACGGTCGGCGATAAACGGGGACCCGGACGAGGAGGCGGACCCGACGAGTGGACACAGCTGCCGCCGTCACCCGTCTTCGCCTCACCCTCCGTGTTGCCGCGAAATCGATCAGGGTCCGTTTTTTACCACGAACCACTGAGGAGCGGTCGGGCTGACCCGGTCCGCGGACGGTTGTCCGGCGAGGGGCGAACGGCGTTTACCGAGTGCGGTGGGCCGACTACTCCCATTTCCTCTGGTAACGGGCCCGGGCGGAATTTCCGGATGCTTGCACGCTGGGCCGAACGGGTGAAAGTGAATTCGGCCGGCCGGTGTGCCGCGGGTCCGTGGCGCGGGAAGGAAGGGCGCACGCTGCCTTGCCGGCCCTGCGTCGCGGGTAGCGTGCGGCATATGTGCCGGTACGCCGAGACGGCCTACAAGGTCCACTACGTGTGCGTGCCGTGCCGCAAGAGCCACAAGTACGCGTGGGACGGCGCGGAGCACCGCTGTCCGGAGTGCCGCCGGCCGATGGTCTTCGCCGGGCACGACTTCGCGGCGCCTCCGCGCCGGGACGGCTCGGGCTGGGCGGCGGTCGCCGCGGTGCTCGGAGCCGGGTTGGCGTACGAGGGCTTCGAGCCTTGCGGTTGTGGCCGGGAGCCGAAGTCCCGCCCGCGGACCGCGGCCAGGGTGCGCGCCCGGCGGCGGATCGCCCGCCGCGAAGGACTGCCGGATGCCGATGCGCTGGGCGCGCGGGACCCGTCTGACCTCATCGGCTGACGGCGGCGCTTTCGTCCCGTACCGGGGGAGCTTCGCCGGAAGATGATCTTCCTCACGAAAACGCAACTGACAGCCGAGATTCCGGCTGCGGCAACCGGCGCGGGTGGGCGGGTCTGCACGTCTCCGGCAACGGCGAACGCGCGTCCCCTCACTCCGCGGCAACGAGCTTTACATCAAGCGAACTGTTGTCAATCGAGATGGACATCCTCTATCGTTCTGTAAACCCAGCCAACGGAGGAGGGTGTGATGAGCGGAGCAACGATCCCCGCCGGGTCCACCGAGCGGTGGCGCGACCGCAAGCGCTACCTGTGGCTCATCGGCCTGGTCGTGCCGTCCCTGGCGTTCCTCGCCATCGGCCTGCACGCGGCCACCGGCTGGCCGGGCTGGTTCTGGATCGGGCCCGTCGTGATCCTCGTGATCGTGCCGCTGATCGACCTGGTCGCCGGGCTGGATCGCAGCAACCCGCCGGACGACGTCATCGAACGGCTGGAGCGGGACCGCTACTACCGCTGGATCACCTTCGCGTTCCTGCCCGTGCAGTACCTCGGCTTCGCCGCCGCCTTCCGGCTGATCGCGCACGGCGGCCTGGGCGTCGCCGACAAGATCGGGCTCGCCGTGTCGATCGGCTGCATCGGCGGGATCGGCATCAACACCGCGCACGAACTGGGCCACAAGAAGGAAAGCCACGAGCGCTGGCTGTCGAAGATCGCGCTGGCGCAGAGCTTCTACGGCCACTTCTACATCGAGCACAACCGCGGCCACCACGTCCGCGTGGCGACGCCGGAGGACCCGGCGAGCAGCCGCGTCGGCGAAAGCTTCTACCGCTTCTGGCCGCGCACGGTCTTCGGCTCGCTGAAGTCGGCGTGGCGCCTGGAGCGCAAGCGCTACGCCCGCCGGGACAAGCACCCCTTCCGCCTCGGCAACGACGTCCTCAACGCCTGGCTGATGTCGGCCGTGCTGTGGGCCGCGATGATCGCGTGGCTCGGGGCGGGCGTCCTGCCGTACCTGGTGATCCAGGCCGTCGTCGGGTTCTCGCTGCTGGAGGTCGTCAACTACATGGAGCACTACGGCATGCTGCGGCAGCGGGTCGGCGCGCCCGGGAAGCGCCGTTACGAGCGCGTGGATCCCAGCCACAGCTGGAACTCCAACAACATCGCCACCAACGTCCTGCTCTACCACCTGCAGCGGCACAGCGACCACCACGCCAACCCGACGCGGCGCTACCAGACGCTGCGCGACTTCGCCGAGTCGCCGGTGCTGCCCACCGGGTACGCCGGGATGATCGTGCTGGCGCTGATCCCGCCGCTGTGGCGCCGGGTGATGGATCCGCGCGTGCTCGCCCACTTCGACGGCGACCTCTCCCGGGCCAACCTCCAGCCGGGCAAACGGGACAAGCTCCTCGCGCGCTACGGGACCCGCGTCACGATGGACGTCCGGGAGGCGGCCGACACGCGCGGCGACGCCGGCGAGGGCGGCATGTGCCCGGGCTGCGGGTACGTCTACGACGAGAAGCTCGGCGACCCGCGCGAAGGCTTCCCGGCCGGCACACCGTGGTCGGCGATCCCGGACTCGTGGTGCTGCCCGGACTGCGGCGTGCGCGAGAAGGTCGACTTCGTCGCGCCGGGCCGGGTGGGTGCGTGATGCGGATCGAAGCGGACCGCGGCAAGTGCGACGGCCTGGGCATGTGCGAAGCGATGGCGCCGGACTTCTTCGAGGTGGGCGACGACGGCACGGTCGCGGTGCTCGACGAACGCCCCGGCGAGGAACACCGGACCGACGTCGCCGCGGCGGTCGACTCCTGTCCCGTGCTCGCCCTGCGGCTGACGGACTGACATGACCTTGGTCGTCGTCGGTGCCTCACTGGCCGGGCTGCGCGCGGTGGAGTCCGCGCGCCGCACCGGGTACCGCGGCCGGATCGTGCTGATCGGTGCCGAGGAGCACCTGCCGTACGACCGGCCGCCGCTGTCGAAGGCGTTCCTCGACGCCGGCGGCCCGGGTCGCGTGCAGCCGTTCCACTCGGAAACCGTGCTGCGGGACGAACTCGGCGTCGAACTGATGCTGGGCGCGCCGGCCGAGAGCCTCGACACCGACGCACGCGAAGTGACCGTCGCGGGCGCGGCCGTGCGGTACGACGCCGTGGTCATCGCCACCGGCGCGACCGCACGTGGCCTGCCGGGGGCGCGCACGCTGTGGACGGCCGAAGACGCCCTCGCGGTGCGGGCCGCGCTGGAGGACGGCGCCCGCACCGTCGTGGTCGGCGCCGGGTTCATCGGCTCGGAAGTCGCGTCGGCGGCGCGCAAGCGCGGCCTGCCGGTGACGATCGTGGAAGCCTCGGCCGTCCCGCTCGCCCGCGCGGTCGGTGCGGAGGCCGGGGCCGAA
Source organism: Amycolatopsis sp. NPDC028719 (assembly GCF_055565395.1). NCBI lineage: Bacteria > Bacillati > Actinomycetota > Actinomycetes > Pseudonocardiales > Pseudonocardiaceae > Amycolatopsis > Amycolatopsis sp. NPDC028719. The sequence continues at coordinate 445,942 of NZ_JBVHUL010000003.1, read as the reverse complement.
CTGGCCGGGCTGCACCACGCGGCCGGCACCGGGCTCCGGCTCGCCACCGAGGTCACCGCCGTCGAAGAGGGCGGTGTCCGGCTTTCCACCGGCGAGGTCCTGCCCGCGGACCTCGTGGTCGCCGGCATCGGCGCGGCGCCGGCCACCGGGTGGCTCGAAGGCAGCGGGCTGACGCTGCACGAGCGTGACCGCGGCGTGGTGTGCGACGCGACGCTGTCCGCCGGACCGCCGGGCGTCTACGCGGCGGGCGACGTCGCGCACGTGGCGAACCCGCTCTTCGACGGCGAGCCGATGCGGCCGGAGCACTGGACGAACGCGGCCGAGCAGGGTGCGGCCGCCGCTCGCCACGCGCTCGACCCGGCGTCGGCGCGCGCCCTCGAAGCCGTGCCGTACTTCTGGTCCGACTGGTACGGCCACCGGATCCAGTTCGTCGGCACCCCGCGCGCCGACGAGGTGGTGTCCGCCGGCGGGGTGACGCTGTACCGGCGCGGCGGCCGGATCGCCGGCGCGCTGACCGTCGACCGGCCGCGCGAGATCATGAAGTACCGCCGTCGCATTGCCGCGCGGGCGGCGTGGGCAGAGGCGCTGGCCTTCGCGGGTGCGGCCTAGGATGACGGTCATGAGCGCCGCACTCCCGGCCCCGCTCGAGGGGGGTCAGCACCGGCGGCCGATCATCACCGCGGCGATCGAGCTGACCGCGCGGTCCGGCTGGCCGGCGGTCACGATGGCCCGGCTGGCCGAGGTCGTCGGCGTGAGCCGTCAGACCGTCTACAACGAGATCGGCTCGAAGGCCGCGCTGGCCGAGGCGATGGTCGCGCACGAGCTCGACCGGTTCCTCTCGGTCGTCGCCGCCGCCTTCGACCGGCACGAAAGCGACCTGGTCGAGGCGATGTACGACGCCGTCCGCGCGGTGCTCGAGCTGGCCGACGACAACACCCTGCTACGCGCGATCGCCTCCGCCACGCACGGCACCGCGCCCGAACTGCTCCCGCTGCTGACCACCGAGGCGGGCACGCTGCTGACGCAGGCGAAGGCGATGCTCACCGCGCGCGTGGCCGCTTATCACCCGCCGCTCACCGGCGAGCAGGTCGGCGTCGTGATCGACATCGTCGTGCGCACGGTGCTCAGCCACGTCATGCAGCCGTCGGACACCCCGGCCCGGACCGCCGACGCGCTGGCGTGGGTCGCGGCCCGCGTCCTCGGGGTGGACGCGACCCCGCCGCTGCGGCACCGCTGACTCACCGGAGGGCGTGCCGGTCCAGCCACGCGGCGATCTCGGTGGCGATCTCCTTCGGCCGGTCCTCCTGGGCGTGGTGCCCGGCTTCCCCGCAGGCGACGACGTCGAGCGCGGCGACGTTCTCCCGGCACCACCGGGTCATGTCCTCCCCGATGAGCAGCGTGGGGGAGCCTTCGAACGTCATGAGCAGCTTCGGCGTGCCGGTGCTGGTCTTCAGCCACTCGTCGTAGGCCTCGATGCGGGGGATCAGCTCGGCCGGCTCGCCGCCGAGCGGCAGCTGCCGCGCCCACGCGAGGACCGGCCGGCGGCTCTCGGGCGTGGGGAACGGCGCGAGGTACGGCTCGAGGTCCGCCACCGGCGTCCGCACGCCACCGGTGAACGCCTGCCGCACGAACAGGTTCTGCGCCAGCACCATTTCCTCGCCGACACCCGGCGTGCGGATCTTGCGCGCCCGCTCCGCCGCCTGGGGCGACAGGTCGGCCCAGGCCATCGGCTTGACGATCGTCTCGAAGAACGCGACTCCGCGGACGCGGTCCGGGTGCCGGGCGGCGTGGTCGAACGCGAGCGCGCCGCCCCAGTCGTGGCCGACGAGGACGACGTCGTCCAGGCCGAGCGCGTCGGACCAGGCGTCGAGGTGGCGGGCATGGTCGTCGAACGAGTACGCGATGTCGGGCTTCGGAGACCGGCCCATGCCGATGAGGTCGGGCGCGAGCAACCGGCCGCCGCCGACGTGGGGGAGGACGTTGCGCCAGCCGTGCGACGAGCCGGGGTTGCCGTGCAGGAAGACGATCGGGGTGCCGGTGCCGGACTCTTCGTGGTGCAGCATGGGGTGTCCCTTCAGGGATCCAGTGGGGTGTCGAGGAGCAGGGTGAGCTCGCGGGCGAGGGCCGCGGTGCGGTCGCCGTCCCGGCCGCCGAGCGGCGCGAGGAGCCGGTCGAGCAGCTCGGCCACGGTCGCGATCGCGGGCTCGACGACGTCCCGGCCGCGGGCGGTGAGGGTCAGCCGGATCGTCCGGGTGTCCGCGGAGTCGCGGGTGCGTTCGACGAGCCCGTCGGTGTCGAGGGCGCGGGCGAGCTTGGAGACGTAGAGCGCTTCGAGTCCGGTGTGGTCGGCGAGTTCCCGCTGGCTCGGGGTCGTCCCGGCGCGCTCGAGGCCGAAGAGCGAGGAGAGGAAGACGTACTGGGCGTGCGTCAGCCCGACCGGCGCGAGGGCGCGGTCGACGGCCACGCGCCACTTCATGGAGAGTCGCCAGACGAGGTGCCCCGGAGTGCTCATGCCAAATACGGTACATGGCTACTAAGTACATGGCTACTGTTTGGCCTGGCGCAAGGTGGTCGTGAGTGGGAAACAGTGCTCTCACCCTGTTTCCCACTCACGACCGAGTGCGGCAGGGTGCTCAGGCGGCGAGTTCGCGGATGCGGTCCATGGCCGCCCGGACTTCGGTGAAGCCGGTGGTGAGCGGGCTCAGCCCGACGCGGATGCCGTCGGGACGGCGGAAGTCGATCAGCACGCCGTTCTCGATGAGCACCCGGGAAAGCCGCTCGGCGTCCGGGTGCCGCAGGGTGACGTGCCCGCCGCGGCGGGCGTCCTCGCGCGGCGAGGCCACCGTGAAGCCGAGCGGGACGAGCCACTCGTCGGCGAGGGCGAGCACCCACCGCCCCAGCGTGACGGCCTTGGCCCGCACGCGCTCGATCCCGGCTTCGGCCAGCAGCGCGACACCTTCCTGGACGCCCACCATGCCGAGCACCGGCGGGGTGCCGGACAGCGCGCGGCGGATGCCGGGCGCGGGCACGTAGTGCGCGGCCATGCCGAACGTGTCGGCCGCGCCCATCCAGCCGGTGATCGGCTGCCCGAACTCCGCGTGGTGGCGCGAGTTCACGTAGAGGAAGGCGGGCGCGCCGGGCCCGGCGTTGAGGAACTTGTACGTGCAGCCGACAGCGAAGTCGGCGCCGCCGGCGTCCAGCTCGACCGGGATCGAGCCGACGCTGTGGCAGAGGTCCCAGACGGTGAGCGCGCCCCGCTCGTGCACCAACCGCGTGATGCCCGCGAGGTCCGCGATCGCGGCGGTGCGGTAGTCCACATGGGACAGGACGACGGCCGCGGTGCGCGGCCCGGTGACCGCCGCGACGTCCGCACGGCCGACGTCGCCGGACTCGATCCACCGCACTGTGTGGCCGAGTTCGGCGGCGACGCTCTCGACGAGGAACCGGTCGGTGGGGAAGTTGGCGGAGTCGGTGACGATCTCGTCGCGCCCCGGCCGCAGGGCCGCGGCCGCCCGGAGCGTCTTGTACAGGCACACGGACGTCGAGTCGGCGACGATGGTCTGGCCGGGCGCGGCGCCGAGCGCGACGCGGCCCAGCTCGTCGCCGATCCGCTCGGGCAAGGCGAGCCAGCGCTCCTCCCAGGACCGGATCAGCCGGGCGCCCCACTGGTCGGCGACGAGCTCCTGCAGCCGTTCGGCGGTGGCGCGCAGGGGACGGCCCAGCGAGTTCCCGTCGAGGTAGGCGACGACGCCGGGGTCGGTGATCGGGACGAAGCGGTCCCGGAACGCGGCCAGCTCGTCGGCGGCGTCGAGCCGCGCGGCCTCCTCGAGCGTGGTCAGTGCTCCTTCTCCTTGACCCGCACGGTTTCCTTGCGCACCTCGGCGTGGGTGGCGCGTTCCCGCACCAGCCAGTCGGGGTTCTCCGTCTTGAGCGCGTCGATCTGCTCGGTGGTGAGCGCTTCGGTGATCCCGCCGCGGCTGAGGCCGCCGATGGAGACGCCGAGCTTCGCCGCGACGACCGGCCGCGGGTGCGGGCCGGTGCGGCGCAGCTCGCGCAGCCACTCGGGCGGGTCGGCCTGGAGCGCGTTCAGCTCGTCGCGCGAGACGACGCCCTCCTGGAACTCCGGGGGCGTGGCTTCGAGGTACACACCCAGCTTCTTCGCCGCTGTCGCGGGCTTCATCGTCTGGGTGGTCTTGTGCGACGTCATGCCGTCCAGGGTAGCCAGCGCCCCGCCCGGTAGCCTGACCCGGTGACCTCGTTCCGTCTCGCGTACGTGCCCGGCGCGACGCCCGCCAAGTGGGTGCGGACGTGGGCCGAGCGGCAGCCGGACGTGCCGCTGGAGCTGGTCCCGGTCGCCGCGGCCGGCGCGGCGGAGCTGCTCCGCGCGCGAGGTGCGGACGCGGCGCTGCTGCGCTCCCCGATCGACCGCGACGGCCTCCACGCCATCCCGCTCTACACGGAGACGACGGTGGTGGTCGTCGCCAAGGATCACCTGATCGCGGCGGCGGACGAAGTGTCCACAGCGGACTTGGCGGACGAGGTCGTGCTGCAGCCCCGGGACGACACGATCGAGTGGCCGTCCCTCCCGGGCCGGCCCGCGCTCTCCTGCCCGGAGACGACGGCGGACGCGATCGAGCTGGTGGCCGCGGGGGTGGGCGTGCTGGTGGTCCCGCAGTCCCTGGCCCGCCTCCACCACCGCCGCGACCTGACGTACCGGACGGTGACGGACGCGCCGCAGTCGAGCGTGGCGCTGTCGTGGCTCGAGGACGAGACGACGGACCTGATGGAGACGTTCATCGGCATCGTCCGCGGGCGCACGGTCAACAGCACGCGCGGCCGCCAGCCCGCGCCCGCGGAGAAGAAGCGCCCGGAGCGGAAGCCGCCGGCGGCGAAGTCGGCCGGGAAGCAGCCGGTCCGGCGCGGCGGCGCCCCGAAGCGCGGGAAGCCGCGCCGGAAGTCCTGAGGCGGCGGGTTCAGTTCGTCGAGTAGACGCAGTTGCCGTCCGCGCGGTCCGGCAGGTCGGGGTCGTCGAACCACAGACCGTCCTCCCCGAGGTAGCGGAACTGGATCACCGTTCCCGGCGCCACGTCCACCGACGCCGACCGGCGGCCGTTGGAGCGCGTCGTCAGGTGGTGGCGGCCCGGGGTCCAGTCGTTGAACGAGCCCACCACGCTCACGCGCCCGGGTGGTGCCCCGGCCGGGAGGCTGAACGTCACTCGCTGGGTGCCGGCCCGGCTCTTGCTGGTCTTGATCACGCTGCGACGGCCTTTCGGAGAGAGGAAACGGAGGGGCGTGCTCGGCACTGAGCGCCGACATGATGACACGACTGTGACGATTCGGTCACGTCGAGTGCCCAAAGGAGTTACAAGGCCGCTCAACGGTTCGCCTCCGACCGGGTGGTCCTCCCGCGATTCATGATCATCTTGCTGCCGGGTGGTCCGTCAGGTGCGAAACTTACTGCCGTGACCGTCATCGTCGATCGTCATGTCAAAGACCCGTGCGCCTGGCTCGGCGCCGTCACCGGGGACCTCGCCGCCGCATTGCCGGCCGACACGCGAGGGGTCCTCCTGACCGTGTGGGACGGGCTCGTCGCCGCCCGGCTCGCCGGCTTGCACGCCGCCGCGGCTTCGCCCCGATGGCGGGCCCGGCAGCGCCACGCCGAAGTGGCCGAGTTCGACCTCGCCGTCCAGCTGGCCCGCAACTGCGCCGTCGGTCCCGGCCTGGCCATCCCGGCCGGGCTGCCCGGAGCCGCGGTCGCTTGGCCCGCCGAGCGGGCCGACGCCGCGGTCGCCGCGATCATCTCCTTCTGCGCCACCGCCGAAACGATGCTGCGCCGGGCGGGCGAGCTGACCCCGGTGTGGGAGGACAGCCTGCTCGGGCCGGTCGCGCTGACCCGCTGGCTCGCCGACTCGTGGGAGGGCCGCCACACCGGCTGCCCGCTGCGGCTGCCGGTGCCGCCGCCGTCGTGGTGGCGGTGACCGCCGTCCGTCAGGGGAAGGCTGGGCCGGCCGAACCCGGCACCGGGCGAAAGGAGGCCGGGGTGGCCGGATCAGCTGTCCCGCCCACGAGACTCCCGCACGCGACCCGGGTGGCGGTGCGCGAGGTGCTGCTGGCCGAATTGGTGTCCGCCGGAACCCGGGCGCGAGCCGCGGGGTGCCCACCGGACGTGCTGTCCGACGTCCTGGACGCGCGGTTGCGTTCGGCGGCCGAGGACCACGAGTGCGGCTGAAGGGCACCTTGGGTGCAGGTGACGCGCTGAAGGGCACCTTCGTCCCGTCCGATGCGGGGAAGGTGCCCTTCGGCTCACCCGGGTTTCGTCACCGGCCGAGGACCGCGAGGACCGTCGTCACGATCCGGTCGAGCCGGGCCTCGTCGGCGAGCGCGGTGGCCAGCCAGTCGTCGCGGGCCGACCCGTTGTGCGGCAAGCGGTCCAGCGCGTCCCCGCCGGACCCGAACACGTGCCGGACGACCGTGGCGACCGCCGCCGCCGGGTCCTCGCCGCGGTCCAGCCGTGCCTCGATCGCGCACAACGCCTCCTCGGCGCGGGCGGCGAGCCGGACGTCGTCGGCCTCGTCCGGGCCGACCAGCTGCAGCGGGGCGGGCTCGGCCGCGCCGTCCGCCGGCATCGGGGCGACGGGCGCCCGCTTGTGCCCCAGCGGGCGCTCGACGTGCTCGGCGTACCACTTCGGCCGGCTGCGCATGGCGGCCAGGACCGTCCGCACCTCGCGGTCGAGCGTGTCGCGCGTGTCGTGGCCGCCCGGCGGCGCCCCGGTGACCTCGGCGCGGCGCGCGGCCCAGCCGTCCAGCGGCCACAGCTCGGCGCCCGCGGTCGCCGGCACCCCGGCCCACACCAGGATCTGGACGGCGAGGTCGCTCAGCCACCGGTCGCCGCCGAGGGCTTCGCCCAGCCAGGTCGGCAGGCGAGGCCGTTGCAGGGCCCCGATCTCGCCGCGCCGGCGCCGGTGCGCGTCGACCGTCGCCGGGCTCAGCCGGGTCGCCAGCCAGCCGTCGAAGTTCTCGATCGGGTCCGTCGCGCGCCGCAAAGCGTGCTCCACGACGGCTTCGACGTCGTCGTGGAAGCGGTCGAGGCAGTCGGGACGCAGCCATTCGAGCCCCCGGGCGCAGTCCGGGTGCCGGCGCTGCCGTTCCAGGGGCTTGGTGATCCGGGCGAAGACCAGGGGCCAGGCGACGCGGTACACCGCGCCGCGCAGCCGGGCGAGGGCGCCGGGCGGAGCGGCCGCCGCCGAGACCGCGAGCCGGCCGTCTTGGGCCAGCTGCCGGACGTCCGCGACGCCGATCGGCCGGGCAGACGGAAACGTGGTGTCGAGCAACTCGTCCTCCCCGATGTCGTCGACGGGGAAATGGTCGGTCAAAGGGGGAACGGGAAAAGGTCGCCGCCTGGCCGAATCACGCCGGAACTGGCCAGCGGCTGGCCACCCGGGAATCACCTGATCGGCGCAGCCCGCACCGCCGATCATGCGGAAGTGCGCGTGCCACAATGAAAATCCCATGGCACACGAGGACGGATTGCTGCGCGAGCTCACGACTTTGCGCCGCGGCTGGGGATTGGAAACCGAACGGCTGCGCGCCCGGCTCGGGCCGCTCGTTTCCGGCTGGTGCGAAATCCACCGGACGGCGAACGACCGCGACGCGCGGCGGGTTCTGCGCGACGCCATCGCCGCCGCGATCGCCGAGTTCCCGGCGGACGACCGGCTCGCGGTCACCGTCGCGCTGGGCATCGCCCCCGGCACGCAGCACGCGTTGCTCAGCGACCGCGTCGAGGTTCTCGCGGACCGGCTGCGGGTGTCCGAGCGCACGGCCCGGCGCCGGATCGACCGGTCGTTCGCGCGCCTGGCCGCCGAGATCGAGGCCGCCCTGCGGCCCGGCGACGGGATGCCCGACGACCCCGACCAGGGCTGGTTCGTCAAGCGGCTCCGGGCGATCGTCCGGCTGGACACCGCCGTCCCGGAGCTGATCGAAGAGCGGCAGATCGTGGCGGCCCGCGACGGGCTGAGCCGGATCTCCGCGCAGTTCACCGTGCCTCGCGTCGAGGGCGGCGACGGCGAACGGCTGGTGGCCGCCGACGCCCAGCACGGCGTCCGGATCACCGACGCCCAGCGGGTGGGCCAGCGGCACTTCCGCTGGCTGCTCGACCTCCCGCGGCCGCTGGCGCGCGGCGACACCCACACCTACGCCCTGGTGATCCGGGTCCGGGACGGCCTGCCCATCCGGCCGTCGTACGTGTTCGTGCCGCTGGTGACGTGCGAGTCGTTCACCGTGCGGGTCCGGTTCGATCCCCAGCGGCTGCCGTGGACGGTGTGGCGGCTGGACCGCGTCCCGCCCTCGGTGCTCGCCGACCCGGCCAACCCGGGACCGGCGCTGCCCCTCGACGGCGCGTGCGAGGTGGCGCAGGAGTTCACCGCGCCGCAGCTGGGCTACGCCTACGGACTGCGCTGGGTGCCTCAGGGAAGTCCCTGAGTGATATTCCTTGACATGAATATTCTGGCTTGTGAATACTCGGTTCCGTGGACGGGATCGCGGCAGCATTGGGAGACGCGGCGCGGTGGCGCCTCGTCGAGCTGCTCGCCGAACGTCCCCGGTCGGTCGGGGAGCTGGCCGAGCTGACCGGCCTGCGGCAGCCGCAGACCACCAAGCACCTCCAGACCCTGGCCCGCGCCGGGCTCGTCACGGTGTTCCCGCTCGGGCAGCGGCGCGTCTATGCCCTCGAAGCCGAGCCGCTGACGGATTTGGCTGGCCGGCTGGCGGATCTGGCGAAAGCGACCGAAGCGCACGCAGGAGAGCGGGACGTCGTGGCGCGGTACCGCGCGGCCGTCGAAGCGGAGACCGCGGCCGCGGACGAGGACCGGCGGGCGGACGGGCGGGAGTTCGCGTTCGAGCGCCTGCTGGCGGTGCCGCGCGACGTCGTCTGGCGGCACTGGACCGACCCGGCGCTGCTGGCGTCGTGGTGGGTGCCGCCGTCGATGACGGTCACGGCGTGCGTCCTCGAGCCGCGGCCGGGCGGGCGCGCGGTGCTCGCTTACCGCGACGCCGACGGCGAGTACCACTCCGAAGGCTGGGTGCGCCGCGCGACGGAGCCGGGGCGGCTCGCGTTCGACCTCGCGGTGACCGGCGAGGCGTCCTTCACCGGGCACTACGACCTCGAGCTGGTGTCGGTGCCGGGCGGCACCCGGTTGCGGCTCGGCTTGCGCATCACCGCGACGACGGTCGGGGCCGCTTCCGCCATCGCCGGCATCGAAACCGGCTGGGACCGGGTGCTCGACCACCTCACCGACGTACTCACCCAGGAAAAGGAATGATGACCATGACGGGCCGCAGAGTCACCGCGAACCTGAGCCTCACGCTCGACGGGCGCTACCACGGGCCGGGCGGGCCCGGCGACCTGGCCGCGATCGTTTCGTACGCGACGACCGAGGTGGCGCGGCGCCATCTCGGCCGGATCTGGGAGGGCGCGACGACGGCGGTGCTGGGCCGCCTCAACGCCGAGGGTTTCCTGGGTTTCTGGCCGACGGTGGCCGCCGACGAGAGCGCGGACCCGCGCGACCGCGGTTACGCGAAGTGGCTGGTGGACGCGGAAAAGGTGGTGTTCTCGACGACGTTGGCGGAGTCACCGTGGGAGCGCACCCGCGTGGTGGACGCCCCGGCAGCGGACGTCGTCAAGGACCTGAAAGCCACCGGATCGGGTGACATCCTGGTCAACAGCAGTGCAAGTGTCATCAAGCCATTACTGACGGCGGACCTGATCGACCGGCTGTATCTGATGGTGTGTCCCGAGATCGCAGGAGGCGGGCCACGGTTGTTCGACGACGGCCTGCCGCCGTCGAAGTGGCGCCTGGCCCACCACGAAACGGGCGAACTGGGGGAGACGGCCCTGGTCTACGACCGTGCACACTGAAGTCCTTTGTAGACATCCGAGCTGGTTTGCCGGCGGCACCACGACGATGGCCGGCGAACCGCGAAACGGGACCACCACGTGCCGGGTCCGGGGGTTGTCCCCGGGTGGATACCGCGGGCACCGGGAGCAATCCCGCAGGGATTGCGAACAGCAATCCCGCCTCGGGTGGGGCGGGCGGGGCTCGAACCCGCGGCCAAGGGATTATGAGTCCCCTGCTCTAACCAACTGAGCTACCGCCCCCTGGCCCCGGCGCGCAGGCGGCACGGGGATTTGCATTCGCACAGAAGACCCAGTTCGCTTCAAGTTATCACAGCGGCCATCCGGGGAGATCCGGTAGGCCAAACAGGTTGAAATGGCCGCCGACCGGCGCAAGCTCGTCTACCTTGCAAGGGCGTCACCGCTGAACGGAACGGCGGGAGGGTGGGCGATGGTCACGGCTCCGCGAGCCACCCCGCACGGCCCGCACGTGTTCCGGCTGGCGCTGCTCGACGCACTCACCGCCGGGGCGGGCCTGGGCTACCTGGCGCACCAGTACCGGGAGGCGCTCGTGGCGAACCTCGCGCCCATCGGCCTGGCCCTGCTGCTCGCGTTGGCACTGGGCCTGGTACTCCGCGCGGCGGCGCGGGTCCTGCGCCGGGCAAACCGGCGCGTGGACGCCATTTTCGCCGAGGAACTGCGGAAGCCGTCGCCCCGGCCCCGGTGAAGGTACGGATTCCGTTCGAACGCCGTCGGCGACCACCTGTACACAATGGACAGTGGCCGCTCACGCCACCCGGTACCAGAAGTTGCCGATCGACCCGGTGCAGCTCAGCTCCACGGGCTCGAGCCGCACCCGCGTCCCACCAGGGTGGTCGAACAGCCGGACGCCGTCGCCGAGCAGGATCGGTGCCACGTGGACCAGCACCTCGTCCAGCAGGCCGGCTTCGAGGCAGCGCCGGGCCGTCGTGGCGCCCAGCACCGCGACGTACCCGTCGCCGGCCGCCGCTGACGCCGCCGTCACCGCCTCGCCGAGATCCTCGACCAGGGTGAAGCCCGGCGAAGGCGCCGCCGAGCGGGTCACCACGAAGATCGGGCCGTTCCAGCGGCCGCCGTACACCTTGCCCTCCGCCGTCGTCGCCGGTGCGTACGTGTTGTGTCCCATCACGATCGCGCCGATGCCGCCGACCACTCGCTCGACGACCGGGTTCGGCCCGGCGTGCAGGCCGGCGAGCCACGTCATGTCGCCGGCGGGGCCGGCGACGAAGCCGTCGAGGGCCATCGTGATGTGGTAGAGGACCTTGGCCATGGTGGCGCCTTCCGGTAGAGGGTCACCGGTACCGACCGGCGCCGCCCGGTAAACTCATCGGTCAGGCGGGCACGAGTTCCGGCGCGGCCGAGGACGCGTACCGGCGGGCCAGCGTCGCGCACACGATCAGCTGGATCTGGTGGAACAGCATCAGCGGCAGCACGATCAACCCCACCTGCGCGTGCCCGAACAGCACCGTCGCCATCGGCAACCCGCTCGCCAGGCTCTTCTTCGACCCGCAGAACACGATCGTGATCCGGTCGGCGCGGGCGAAGCCCAGCACGCGAGCGCCCCACCCGGTCGCGCCCAGGACCGCCGCGAGCAGCACGCAGCAGACGCCGGCGAGCACGAGCAGGTGCGTCACGTCGAGCCGGTGCCAGATGCCCTCGACCATGCCCGCGCTGAACGCCGTGTAGACGACCAGCAGGATCGACCCGCGGTCGAACAGCTTGAGGGGCGCCGAATTACGCGTGATCCACGCGCCGATCCAGCGCCGCGCGAGCTGGCCCGCGACGAACGGCGCGAGCAGCTGCAGCACGATTCCGAGCACGGCCGAACCGTCGACCCCGGCACCGTCTCCCGACAACAGCAGCGCCACCAGCAGCGGCGTGAGCACGATCCCGGCCAGGTTGGACAGCGACGCGCTGCAGATCGCCGCCGCGACGTTGCCGCGGGCGATCGAGGTGAACGCGATCGACGACTGCACGGTCGAGGGCAGCACGGCCAGGAACAGCACCCCGGCGGCGAGCTGCGCGGGCAGCACCGACGGCGGCAGCAGGAACAGCGCCAGGCCGAGCAGCGGGAACAGGACGAACGTCGCGGCCAGCACGACCGCGTGCAGCCGCCAGTGCCGCAGCCCGTCCAGGGCCTCCTGGGGGGACAACCGGGCGCCGTACAGGAAGAACAGCAGCCCGACGGCGATCGTGGTGGCCGTGCTGAAACCGTCGGCGACCGCGCCCGAAGCGGGCAGCAGCGTGGCGACCCCGACAGTGGCGAGGATGGCGACGACGAACGGGTCGAGACGAAACCGGGACATGGATCTCCTTCCGGATCAATTCTCGGCGACGCCGTGCTCATTGTGAACCCCGATGACCAGACTGACTGTCATCGCGGATCGCGATAAAGTGGCCGGGTGCTCGACCCGCGCCTGTGCCGTTCGTTCCTCGCCGTCGCCGAGACGCGCAGCTTCACCGCGGCCGCGCGGCGGCTGGGGGTCGGCCAGCCGACCGTCAGCCAGCACGTCCGGCGCCTGGAGCGCGACTCGGGCGGGCTGCTCTTCGCCCGTGACACCCACACCGTCGAGCTCACTGCGCGCGGCCAGGCGATGCTGGGGTTCGCGCAGACGATCGTCGACACGGAGGAACGCGCGGAGCGGCACTTCCGCGGGGCCGAGCTGCGCGGGCGGGTGCGGTTCGGCGTCTCGGAGGACTTCGCGCTCGGCGAGCTGCCGGAGATCCTGCACCGGTTGCGCCGCAGTCACCCCCTGGTGGACGTCGAGCTGACCGTCGAGCTCTCGGACGTCCTGGCGCAGCGGCTGCGCGCCGGTCAGCTGGACCTCGTGCTGGGCAAGCGCCGCCCGGGCACGCACCACGGCCGGCTGCTCTGGCGGGAGCCGCTGGTCTGGATCGGCTCGGCCGCGACGGTGCTGGAGCCCGGCCAGCCGGTGCCGCTGGTGCAGTACCCGATGCCGTCGATCACGCGGCAGCTCGCCGTGGAGTGCCTCGAACGCGCGGGGCTGGAGTGGCGGGCCGCGTGCCAGACGTCGAGCCTCACCGGCCTGCGGGCCGCGGCGGCGGCCGGGCTCGGCGTCACCCTGCACGCGCGCAGCCTGGTGCCCGGCGACCTCGTCGAGCTCGACGGCCTGCCCGAGCCCGGCGACATCGAGTTCATGCTGCTGGCCCGCGAGTCGAAGGAAGGGCCGGCGGCGGCCCTGGAGCAGTTCGTCCTCGACTACGTGCGGCGCTAGTGTCGCGCGTGGCAGCTTGTTCGACGTCGGGAGCGGCCGGCACCGACTCGCGCACCGAAGCCGACCCCGCCCGGCAAGAGTTCCGGCGGCGCCGATGCAGTGAATGACCCATTCACCTCGTCCGATGCAGTGAATGACTCATTCATGGCATCACGACCCCTCTTCGCCGGTCAGCAGTCTTCGCAGCCGCAGCAGCGCGCGGTGCTGGGCGACGCGGACGGCGCCGGGCGTCGAGCCCACCGCCCCGGCCGCCTCCTCCGCGGACAGCCCGACGACCACCCGCAGCACGACGATCTCGCGCTGCTTCGCCGGCAGCACGTCCAGCAGCCGCGCCAGCCGCTCGTTCAGCTCGAACCGCAGGGCGTGCTGCTCCGGTCCGTCCGCTTCGGACACCCCGTCGGGGACCTCCGGGACGGGGTCGGCGTGGTTGCGGGCCGCGGCGCGGTGCGCGTCGGCGACCTTGTGCTGGGCGATGCCGTACACGAACGCGAGGAACGGGCGGCCCTGGTCGCGGTAGGACGGCAGCGCGGTCAGCACGGCCACGCACACCTCCTGGGCGACGTCGTCGGCCGAGGCGAACGACCGTTCGTGCCGGCCGACGCGCGCCCGGCAGTAGCGCACCACCAGCGGCCGGATGGTGGCGAGCAGGCGGGCGGTCGCGGCGTGGTCGCCGGCGATCGCGTCGGCCACCGGCTCGTCGTGCCGCCGCCAGTGCGAGGGGAAGGCCTCCGGGGGCTGCGCCGCGGCGATCTCCCGGACGAGGGCACGGCTGCGCACCCGGAGCAGGGTGCCCTCCACGTCGAGGCCGACGCGCAGCGAGTCGTGCAGCGCGGCGTTGGACTCCCGCAGCAGCTCGGTGATCGCGGGGTCCCCGTACTCGGTTGCCGGCATGGTGCTCACCTTTCCCTGTCCCGCTGGTCGCCGGGCCGTGCGGCCCGGTGGCGCCTGAGGCGTTCCCGCACGTGGCGGAGGTTGGAGCGGACGGTCGCGGGGGCGATGCGCAGCGCCGTCGCGATCTGCGTGGGCGTGAAGCCGTCGAGGGACCAGGCGAGGACCATCCGCTGCCGGCCGGGGAGGGACGCGAGCAGGTCGATGAGCTCCGCGTGCTGGTCGACCAGGGCGGCCAGCTTCTCGTCTTCGGCCGGGTCGCCATCCGGGGTCCAGTCCGTGCGGGCGTCGTGGACCGCGGCGAGCAGCCGCCCGGCGACCCGGCGGACCCAGGCCCGCGGGTCTTCGAGGGGCGGCCACACCTCGAACGCGTGCAGCATCGCCTCGGTGGCGATGTCGCGGGCCAGCCCGGCCTCGAACCCGGCCTTGCACAGGAACGCCACGAGCTGCGGGAAGTCGGCGCGGAAGAACGCGTCGAAATCGTCGTCAGCGCACACGGACCCCTCACCACCCCTCGCCCTCCACTGGAACAAGTGCGGTGAGGTGACCGCTACGTGTAACGATTCGATCAAGACTGCTCGAGAGGAGTAATGGACTGCTCCGGATCGGTGACGACCGGTGACGAATGGGTGCGGGCATCTCGGGTACCCGAACCCGATGACCCAGCGAGACACGGTCCGGCGCCTGCTCGAGGAGGCCGGGCCGACGTACGCCGCCGAGGCCGGGATCAAGCTCGCCGACCAGCCGGCGCCGCTGTACCGGCTGCTCGTGCTGTCGGTGCTGCTCTCGACCCGGATTCGGGCCGGCATCGCCGTCGACGCGGCCCGGGAGCTGCGGGCCGCGGGGATGGGCACGGCCCGGGCGATGGCGGACGCGACGTGGCAGCAGCGCGTGGACGCGCTCGGCCGCGCGCACTACAAGCGCTACGACGAACAGACGGCGACGGCGCTCGGCGAGGGGGCCCGGTACCTGCTCGACGAGCACGGCGGCGACCTGAGACGCGTGCGCGAGGCCGCGAACGGCGAATTCCGGACGCTGGCCCGGATGCTGGCGAAGGTGCCGCGGCTCGGGCCGGTGGGGGCCGAGATCTTCACCCGCGAGGTGCAGCTGGTGTGGCCGGAGTTTCGCCCGCACCTGGACCGGAAAGCCTTGCAGGGTGCGGAAAAGCTCCGTCTGCCGACGCAGCCGGGGCGGCTCGCGAAGCTCGTCGATCCGGGTGAGCTGGCCCACCTCGCCGCGGCCCTCGTGCGGGTCACGCTCGAGCGCGATCTCGCCGATCGGGTGACGTGATCGACATCGAGATCCCGGGAAGGAAGGCGTACTCTCATGTGTTGCAGTCTTGGTTGCCCGGAGGGTGAGCCGGGGACCGAAGCCAAAACCCCCTTGACCCACGCGGATACGCTCGCGCGTCCGCCGCGGTCAAGTCGGTTGACGCGCGACGACAATGGGAAACAGTAGAAGCAGAGGGAGGTGAACGAAGGAAATGGAAGCCACGATGACGGGCTGGGCGGACCTCGCGGCCTGCAAGGACGAGGACCCGGAACTGTTCTTCCCGATCTCCGCAGTGGGCCCCGGCGCCCGGCAGACGGCGCAGGCGAAGGCCGTGTGCGCGCGCTGCCCGGTGCGCGCCGAATGCCTCGGCTACGCGCTCGACAACGGCCTGGACCACGGTGTTTTCGGCGGGACCACCGCCGAGGACCGACGCCGGTTGACGCGCACCGCGCCGCAGCGGCACCGAGCTGCTTGATCCGCCGCCGGTGACCTCTTCCCGGCGGCCAGGAAGCGAAACACCGAAATCGGAAGAATTTCTTTCCGGCTGGTGTGCGCCCGGGCGGGTGATTCCCGTGAATCACCCGCCCGGGTTTTTTCGCGCCCTTCGCGGGTGATTGAGGCACTACCGAATGCGCATGCCGCTCAGCGGGCTCACTCGTCGTGCCACGTCTCCGGCAGCCCCCACACCGCCGCCGGAACGGACTCGAACGCGGCCAGTTCCGTGATCAATCCGTGTTCGATCGTCAACAGGGACACCCCGAACCAGCGGTACTCGTCCGCACCCGGGCGCCGGAGCCAGGTCGCCACGGCGGGCTGGCGGTTGGCGCGCGTCACCCGCATCCGGAAGCGGCCGACGCAGTGCGGTGACGCGGGGTCGAGCGACAGCGACAACGCCCGGACGATGGACGCCGCACTCGCGAACCACAGCTCGTAGGGCGGCATGACCGCGCGGGCCTCCGCGTGCAGCAGCCGGGCGACCGCTTGGGGATCGCCCTGTTCATAAGCCGCGATGAACTGCTTGAGTAGCGCGGTTTCCTGGGCCGTCGCGTCGCCGGCCGTCCACTCGGTACGGCGCGCGGGCAGTCGTTCACGCAGCGTCGCCCGGGCGCGCTGCAGCGCGCTGTTCGCCGACGCGACGCTCGTCTCCAGCAGGTCCGCGGTCTCCTTCGCCGACCAGCCGAGGACGTCCCGCAGGACGAGCACCGCCCGCTGCCGCGGCGGCAGGTACTGGACGGCGGCGAGGTAAGCGAGCTCGATGGTCTCCCGCTCGACCACGACGGCGTCCGGCCCGGCCTCGTCCAGCAACCGGTCCGGGACGGGCTCGAGCCACGGCAGATCGGCGGCCGGGAGAGGCCCGTCGGGCTCGCCGGCGGGCCCGAGCTGATCGGGCAGCACCCGCCGCGGCCGCCGGGCGAGGACGTCGAGGCAGGCGTTGGTCGCGATCCGGTACAGCCAGGTCCGCACGCTGGCCCGGCCTTCGAACCGGTCCCGGGCCTTCCAGGCGCGCAGGAAAGTTTCCTGGGCGAGGTCTTCGGCGTCGCTCAGCGAGCCGAGCATCCGGTAGCAGTGCACCTGGATCTCCCGCCGGTGCCGCGCGACGACCGTCTCGAAATCCGGAGCGTGACCCACTCGGGCACGCTAGCGCACACGCGCGGCGGGGAGCGGGTTCCGCGGGCCGCTTCCGCCGAGGACCTCGGGGCGGGTGCCCGCAGCACGGCCGTCGCGGGCTGGGAGACTGCCTCCGTGAGCGGAACGGTGCTGGTGCTGGGCGGACGCAGCGAAATCGGACTGGCCGTGGCGGAACGCCTGGCCGCGGACCACCGGCGGTTCGTGCTGGCCGCCCGCCCCGGTGCGGATCTGACCGCCGCCACGACCGCCCTGCGCGAAGCCGGCGCCGAAACCGTCGAAACGGCCGAGTTCGACGCCGACGACCTCGCCGCCCACGGCCCCTTCCTGGAGAAGATCGCCGCCGAGCACGGGCCGCTGGACGTCGTCGTGCTCGCCTTCGGCATCCTCGGCGACCAGGCCCGCGCCGAAGAAGACGCCACTCACGCCGCCGCGATCGTCCACACCGACTACGTCGCCCAGGTCGGCGTGCTGACCCACGCCGCGAAGCTGCTCCGCGCCCAGGGCCACGGCAGCCTCGTAGTGTTCTCGTCCGTCGCCGGGATCCGGGTGCGGCGCGCCAACTACGTCTACGGCTCGGCGAAGGCCGGCCTCGACGGCTTCGCGAGCGGCCTCGCCGACGCTCTCCACGGTTCGGGCGTCCACCTGCTGCTCGTCCGCCCGGGCTTCGTGATCGGGCGGATGACCGAGGGCATGAGCCCGGCGCCGTTCTCGAGCACGCCGGACCAGGTGGCCGACGCGACCGTCGCCGCGCTGCGCAAGCGCCGTGGGGTCGCCTGGGTGCCCGGCGTACTCCGTCCGGTCTTCTTCGGAATGCGCTTGCTGCCGCGCGCGATCTGGCGCAGGATGCCGCGCTAGCCGGACGTTGTGGCCACCGCCACAGCACGTTTTCGTGTGCGTGCCGGTACTTTGCGTCGCGAAATCGGCCGATCAGCCGGATTCGGCTCGGCCGATCGGGCAGCGTCACGAGCTTTCAACAAGTTTCTCAGCTGATTCCCAGCTAACCCGGTGATCCTCGAAGGAGGGGTCGGAGGTTCACCACAGGGAAGCAAGGGGAAGTGTCGTGCTGCTGTCGTCCCGAGGGCGTCGCATCGGCGTGCGGGTCGCGCTCGGCGTCGTGTCGGCGCTGGTGCTCGGCGCCACCGGGTACGCCTGGTCGCAGCTGAGCAAGCTCGACGACGGTCTCGTCACCGCCGACGTCATCCCGCCCGCGGCGCAGGTGGACGAAGACGACACGCCGCCCGGGGAACCGCTGAAGGTCGCCCAGAACATCCTGCTCGTCGGGATCGACGCGCGCACCGACACCTACGGCAACCCGTTGCCGCAGAGCCTGCTCGACGCGTTCCACGCGGGGGGCGGCGACGACGGCGGCGACACCACCGACACGATGATCGTGGTCCACATCCCGGCGGGCGGCGCGGCGGCGACGGCGATCTCGATCCCGCGTGACTCCTATGTGGACATCGCGGGTGGGTACGGCAAGCACAAGATCAACTCCGCGTACAGCCGCGGCAAGAACGCCTCGATGTCCGGGTTGCGCGCCCAGGGCCTGTCCGGCCCGCAGCTGGAGGTCGCGGCGAACGAGGCCGGCGCGAAGACCACGATCCAGACGATCGAGAAGTTCACCGGGCTGACGATCAACCACTACGCGGCCATCAACTTCGCCGGCTTCGACGCGCTGTCGCGGGCCGTCGGCGGGGTCGAGGTCTGCCTCAAGGCGCCGGTGCACGACAGCTACTCCGGCGCGGCCTTCCCGGCCGGCCCGCAGACGCTCTCCGGCGCGCAGGCGCTCGCGTTCGTCCGGCAGCGCCACGGCCTGGCCAACGGCGACCTCGACCGCATCGCGCGGCAGCAGGCGTTCCTGTCCGGGATGGCGAAGAAGGTGCTGAGCGCGGGCACGTTCACCGACGTGTCGAAGCTGAACGCCCTGGTCAGCGCGGTGCAGGGCGCGGTGGTGCTGGACAGGGGCTGGAACGTCCTGAGCTTCGCGCAGCAGCTGCGGGGGATGAGCTCGGGGGCGATCGCGTTCGCCACGATCCCGGTGCAGAGCCTCTCGCTGTCCACGCCGTCGGACGGCGACGCGGTGAAGGTCGACCCGGCGCAGGTCCAGCAGTTCGTCCGCACGGCGATCAGCACTCCCGAGGTCCAGGCTTCGGGCGACGACACCGCCGGCGGGGTGAAGCCGGTGGCCGCGACGAGCGCCACCCGGGCGCCGGACACGAAGCAGCCGGCGACCTCGGCGGCCGCCGGCTGCGTCAACTGAGTGTTCAGACGAACGCGGACTGTCCCGTGATCGCCTTGCCGACGATCAGGGTGTTCATCTCGCGCGTGCCTTCGAACGAGTAGATCGCTTCGGCGTCGGCGAAGAACCGCGCGACGTCGTAGCCGAGCACGATCCCGTTGCCGCCGAAGATCTCCCGGCTCCAGGCGACGACCTCGCGCATGCGGGAGGTGACGAACGCCTTGGCCAGCGACGAGTGCTCGTCCTTGAAGATCCCCGCGTCCTGCAGCCGGGCGAGCTGCACGAGCATGCCCCACGACGCGGTGATGTCGCCGAGGCTCTTCACGAGCAGGTCCTGCACCAGCTGGAAGCGGGCGATCGGGCGCCCGAACTGCGTGCGCTCCTGGGCGTAGGCCAGCGCGGCCTCGTAGGCACCGATCATCACGCCGAGTGCCTGCCAGGCGACGCCGCCGCGGGTGGCGCGCAGGATCTCGGCGACGTCGCGGAAGGAGTTGATGCCCTGCAGGCGGTTCGCCTCCGGCACGCGGACGCCGGTCAGGGTGATCTCGGCGTTCTCGACGATCCGGAACGCGGTCTTGCCCTGGATCTTCTCGGGCACGAAACCGGGGGTGCCCTTCTCGACGACGAAACCCTTGACGTGGTTGTCGTCGACGTCCCGCGCCCACACCACGACGTAGTCGGCGAAGGTCGCGTTGCCGATCCACTTCTTGGCGCCGTCGAGGATCCAGGTGTCGCCCTCTCGCTTGGCCGTGGTGCGCATGCCACCGGCCACGTCGGACCCGCCGAGCGGCTCGGTCATCGCGAACGCACCGATCTTGTCCATCGCTGCCATCTCCGGGAGCCAGCGGTCACGCTGTTCCTGGCTGCCTCCACTGTAGATGGAGTACATCGCGAGTCCGTTGTGGACACCGAAGAACGTCGCGACCGAGGCGTCGGTGCGGCTCATCTCCATCGCCATCATGCCGGTGAGGAGGTGGCTGACCGCGGGCTGGTGCTCGCCGTAGCCCTCATACGGCAGACCGGCGAGGCCGCTGTCGCGGAACATCCCGATGAGTTCCTTCGGGAAGGTGCCGGCCTCCCAGTTGTCGTTCACCAGCGGCTTGACGTCGGTGGTCATGAACTCGCGCGCCTTGACGAGCAGCTTGCGCTCGTCGTCGGGCAGCAGCGCCTCGAAGTCGTAGAAGTCGGCGGTGAGGTTGTCCTTGAGCGGTTCCATGTCAGTTCTCCTCCACTGCGGTCAACACTGCGAGCTGCTTGCGGTCGCGCGTCTCGGCGAGTTCCGAGTACGTGGAGGAGCCGTAAGCCTTTTCGACGGCTTCGATGAGCCGTTCCTGCTCTTCGGGGCTGTGGCTGGGATTGCCCAGGCCGGCCCACATCTTCTTCATCGACTTGCCGATGTGCTCGGCCATGTGCCGGTAGCCGCCGGGGCCGCCACCGAGGTGCGAGCCGAGGAACGGCCCGACGGTCGCCCAGCGGATGCCGAGCGAATGGGTGATGACCTTGTCCAGCTCTTCCGGGCTCACCACGCCCTGCTCGACGAGGTAGATCGCCTCACGGCTCAGCGCGTTCTGCAGCCGGTTGCCGACGAAGCCGGGGATCTCCTTGTGCTCCACCACCGGCGTCCGGCCGAGGAAGGTGTAGAAGTCGACGGCGGTCTCGACACTTTGCCGGCTGGTGCGCTCGCCGGGGACGACCTCGACCAGCGGGATCAGGTGGGGCGGGTTGAACGGGTGGCCGATGAGGACGCGGCTGCCGTCGATCTCGCCGGTGAACGCCGTCGAGGGGATGGCGCTCGACGAACTCAGCAACAGGGCGTGCTCGGGCGCTTCCGCGACGAGCTGCTTGAACAGGTCCTTTTTGAACTCGACGTTCTCGGGTCCGTTCTCCTGCACGACATCCGCGTCTTTCACCGCTTCGGTGACGTCGGCGGCGATGTGGACCCGGCTCGCCAGTTCTTCGGCAGTGGTGCCGAGGTGTGGGGCGAACGTCTTCAGCGCGTCGGCGACGGCGTCGGCGAGGTCCGGTCGCGGGTCGCTGACCCGGACGGTCAGGCCGTGGTGGGCGAACAGCGCCGTCCAGGACAGGCCGATGGTGCCGGCGCCGATGACCGCCGCGTTGCGGAACTTCATGACTGCGCTCCCTTCAGGTAGTCGAAGACCGGCTTGACCGGGGCGAGCGTCAGGTCGGTGAGGATGTGGCTCGCGGAGACGACCTCCAGCACGGGCAGGTCGGCCAGCGGGGCGAGAACGTGCTGGAAGAGCTGCAGCCGCGCGGGGCCGGTGTAGGCCTGCTTGACCACGACGTCGGTGATCTCGGTGCGGACCAGCTCCTGCACGCGCGGCGCGCCGTCGTAGCCCGGGATCGTCTTGAGCATGAACGTCGGGACGGTGATCTGGCGTTCGGCCTCGCGGACGTCCAGCTCGTGGTGCTTGTAGCCCATGGTCGCGGTCGCCACCCGGAGCGTCCCGTAGTCCAGCGTGCCCACCAGGACGCCGTTGTCGACGTAGAGGTCCGGGCTGCCGACGGTCTTCGGGTACGCGCTGACCTCGCGCCCGGACGCGGTCGCCGGGAAGTTGTCGAGGTACATCGCGTGCAGGTACTCGCCGCGCTCGCCGTCGAAGCTGACCTCGATCGCCTGGCCGGACTCGGTGTACGGGCCGTAGCCGGAGACGTCGCCCATCTTCATGACCTCGAAGCGCACCAACGGTTCCTCGACCTGAAGTGGCTCCGGGACGACGGCGCGCAGGGCGTCGGCGTCGGTGCGGTAGACGATGTTCAGGTACTCGCGGTCGGTGAACCTCGGGACCACGGGCGCGAACGCCGGGGCGGTCAGGGGAGTGGTCACGTGCCTGCGGACTTCGTCGATCTTCATGTCACTCACCGGTCCACTTCGGACTGCGGCACTCGGCGAAGGCGGTCATGCCCTCGCGGACGTCGTGGGACTGCATCAGTTTCTTGTTTTCTTCGCGCTGCACGGTCGCGGGATCCGCGGCACGCACGATCTTCTTCACAGCGGCCAAGGCCAGGGGCGCGTTCTCCGCCAGCTTCTCGGCCAGCTGCAGCGCGCCGGCGGCGGCGTCGCCGTCCGGCGTCACGCGGTTGACCAGGCCCAGCTCGCCGGCGCGACGGCCGGTGACGGGCTCGCCGGTGAGCAGGAACTCCATCGCCAGGTGGTGCGGGATCCGCTTCGGCAGCCGGAGCACGCCGCCACCGGCGGCGATCAGGCCGCGCTTGACCTCGGGGAGGCCGAACTTCGCGGTTTCCCCGGCGACGATGAGGTCGCAGCCCAGCGCGAGTTCGAACCCGCCGCCCATGGCGAACCCTTCGACCGCGGCGATCAGCGGCTTCGCCAACTCGGCCTCGGTCAGGCCGCCGAACCCGCGTCCCGGGATCTCCGGCGACTCGCCCTTCAGCGCGGCCTTGAGGTCCATGCCGGCGCTGAAGGTGTTCTCGGCGCCGGTCAGGACGCCCGCCCGGAGCGCGGCGTCGTGCTCCAGCTCGTCCAGCGCGGCGGCCAGCCCGGCCGCCACCGCGGCGTTGACCGCGTTGCGGGCCTGCGGCCGGTCGATCGTGATCAGCAGGGTGCTGCCGACCCGTTCAGTACGTACTTCACTCATGACTTCACACTTCCTTGACGCCACTTTCCCCAGGAAAGTGATCCGGAGGCGGCACCTCCGCTGCACTTTCACGTGAAAGTGCGGAGTTGGTCAGACCAGCTCGGCGAGGACTTCGGCGGTGTCCTGGCCGGCCAGCGGGGCCAGCCGGCGGATCGAGCCGGGCGTCGCGGAGAACTTCACCGGGATGCCGACCGTGCGGATCGCGCCCTCGCTCGGGTGCTCGACGGTGTCGAGCAGGTGGCCGTCGCGGACGTACGGGTCCTCGTGCGCGCGGTCCAGTTCGAGCACCGGCGCCATCGGGATGCTGTGCTTCGCGCAGACCTCGGCCCACTCCTCGGTGGTCAGCGCCGGGGCGCACGCCGCGATCTGCTCGCTCAGCCACTCGTTGTCGGCGCGGTCGATGGCCTCGCCGTTCACGCGCGGGTCGGCGGCGAGGTCCGGGCGCCCGGCCGCGGCGAAGAAGTCGCGGAAGTTGGCCGGGTTGTAGGGGATCACGCAGGCGAGGCCGTCCTTGGTGCGGACCGCGGCGTGGCCCTTCGTCATCGACAGCGCGAAGCCGGTGGGGCCCTCGGCCGGCTCGTAGGTGTGCCCGGCGAGGTGCTCGACCAGGTTGAACGCGAGCAGTGTGTCGGTCATCGGGATCTCGATCTGCTGGCCCTGCCCGGTCTTGTCGCGGTGGACCAGCGCCGCGAGCACGCTGTAGGCGATGGTCAGCGACGACACCTTGTCGCCGATGATCGTCGGCAGGTAGACCGGCTCGCCCAGCGCCCGGTTGGCGACGTCGACCAGGCCGGAGGACGCCTGCACGGTCTCGTCGTAGGCGGCGTTGCCGGCCTGCGGGGAGTCGCCGCGGAAGCCCTGCGCGTGGGCGTAGACCAGGCGGGGGTTGCGCTCGGCGACGTCGGCGTAGTTCAGGCCGAGCCGGCTCAGTGCGCCGGGCCGCATGTTGGTGATCAGGACGTCGGCGGTGTCGATCAGCTTCAGCGCCTGCTCGCGCTCGGTCTCGTCCTTGAGGTTGAGGGCCACGCTGCGCTTGTTGCGGTTGACGTTCAGGTTCAGCGGGGTCATGCCCGGCGTGGTGCGGTACTGGCCCACCCGCACGGTGTCCGCGGGGGACTCGATCTTGATCACGTCGGCGCCCAGGTCGCCGAGGATCTGGGCCGCGTACGGGCCCATGACCACGGTCGAGAGGTCGATCACGCGCACGCCGTCCAGCGGGCCGGTCGCGGTGCTGGTGTCCGTCATCGTTCGTCCTTTCGCGCCTTGCTGTTTCGCTCTACTTACGAACGTAGGCGCGTACTCCGCGAAAGGGAATGATCATGATACGAACAATGGTGTGACCGCAGTGGTCATACCATTCTCAGCTGATCAGCGGCTCGGCGAAGATGTCTTTCGCGGCTTCGACGAGTTCCCGCAGGTCGCCGTCGATGCGATCGCGGCGCCAGAGCAGGCCGGTGTCCAGCTGGGGACGGAAATCCGTGAACGGCAGGACGATGACGTTGTCGAGCCGGTAACCGTGCATCGGGCTTTTTTCGTCGAGCATGGAAATGGAAAATGCTTCGCCGCTGGAAATGATTTCGGACGTCCCGCCGTAGCCGGTGTTGGTCAGCCGGATGCGTTTCTTGACGCCGAGTTCGTTCAATTGGTGGTCGAGCTGGTCGAAGTACGCCGGGACGATCTCCCCAGGTGAGGCGACGTACGGGAATTCGGTCAGCTCGGCCACGGAAACGGAGTCGCGGCCGGCGAACAGGTCGGCCGGCACGACGGCGCCGAGCCGTTCCGACATCACCGGCACCTGCTCCAGCGCCGGGTCGCTGATCGGCAGCCGGGCCAGCGTCAGCGCGAGCTTGCCCTCGTGCACACCCTGGACGAGGTCGGCGGTGGTGCCGGGCCAGCGTTTGAGCTCGTAGCGCGCCTTGACCCGCTCGGCGAGGGCGTTGACGCGGTCCCGCAGGTCGGGGTGCACGCCGGCGGGCATGCCGAGGAAGACGGTGCTGCGCTGCGGCCGGGTCGCCTCCTCGAGCCGCCACGGAATGGCGCTGACCTGCTCGAGGACGTCCCGGGCGAGCGGCAGCAGCGCGGTCCCGGCGGCGGTGAGCGTGACGTGGTGGGTACTGCGGTCGAACAGCTGCTGCCCCAGCTCGTGCTCGAGGTCCTTGATCCGCTGGCTGAGCGGAGAGGCGGCCATGTGCAGCTTCCGCGCGGCGGCGGAGAAGTTCAGTTCCTCGGCGACCGCGACGAAGTAGCGCAGGTGCAGCATCTCCATCCCCCGACCCTAACGACCACCCGTGTCGTCCCCCCAATCACACGTGATGCCCCTCCAATCACGCGTGATGCCCGCTCAATCACAGGTGATGCCCGATACCGCACACCAGGTCCCGTGCGCGGCGGGGCATCTCGCGTGATCAGGGAGGCATCACGCGTGATTGGAGGGGCATCACTCGTGGTGGGAAGGTCGACACGTGTTCAGCGAGTGAGGGGGAAGGTGATCGTGAAGGCCGCGCCGCCCTCCGGGGCCGGGCCGGCGGTCAGGGTTCCGCCCATGCGGGTGACCAGGCCGTGGACCAGGGCCAGGCCGATGCCGGACCCGACCGGACGGCGGTCGCGGTAACGCGCGTTCAGTACCCCGCGCTCGAACGCCACCGGGTAGTCCTCCGGGGCCAGGCCCGGCCCGCCGTCGCGGACGGAAAGCGAAGTCGAGGAACCGGACACCGACAGCGAAAACACCATGGGCGCGCCGGCCGGGGTCACCCGCAGCGCGTTCTCCGCCAGCCCGTCCACGACCTGACGCAGCCGCCGCGCGTCGGCGACCACCGGCACCGGGGACGCGGGCGCCGACACCGACAGCCGCACGTCCTCCCGCGCGCACCGCAGCTGCCACACCTCCGCGCAATCGCGGACCAAAGCGGCCAGATCCACCGGGGCCGGATCCAGCCGGAACTCGTCCGCGCCCAGCCGGGCCAGCTCCAGCAGGTCCGTCACCAGGCGTTCCAACCGCACAGCCTCGCGCTGGATCGTCCGACCCGCGCGCACGGCGTCGTCACCGGATGCGACTCCGTCCGCGATCGCCTCGGCGAAGCCGGTCACGGCGGTCAGCGGCGTCCGCAGCTCGTGCGACACCGAGAGCAGGAAGTCCCGCTGCCGCGCTTCACTCATCGCCAGCGCGTCGGCCAGCGAGTTCAGCGACCCGGCGACCTCCGCGACCTCGCGCGGCCCCTCCACCGGCACCCGGACGTCCCGCCGCCCGGCGCGCAGCGATCCCGCGGCCAGCGCGGCCCGCCGCAGCGGACGGCCCAGCAGCCGGCCCGAGAACCAGCCCGCGAGCGCCGCCACCAGCAGCCCGATGCCCAGCGCGAGCGCGATGTTGCGCACCAACGCTCGTTGCGTCGCTTCAGCGCTGCGGGCCGGCTGCACCAGCGCGAACGCCGCCCCGCGCGTCCCGACCACCCGCGTCTCGACCAGGTACTGCGCACCCCCGGCGGTGACGCGCCCGGAGTGGTCCCCGCCGAGCCCGAGCTTGCCCGCGGCCTGCACGGCGACCGCGTCCCCGGCCGCCTGGCCGCCACCCGCGCGCCGGACCACGACGGAGATGCCCTGCCCGCGCACGACGTCGGCCACCTTGCCCACGCCGAGCCGGTTCCCGATGCCGGTCTCGTCGAGCTGCGACGCGACGACGTCGGCCTGCGCGGCCAGCGACGACTGCAGCACGTTGTCCGCCGTGGTCCGGATCAGCCGGGCCGCGACGAGCCCGGCCACGATCACCGCCACGCCCGCGACCGCGAGGCAGACCAGCGTGATCCGCCCGGCCAGGGTTCCTCTCATGCCGGGTCCGCCGCGTAGCCGATGCCGCGCACCGTCCGGATCGGACTCGACGCCCCCAGTTTCGCCCGCAGCTGCGCCACGTGGACGTCCACCGTGCGCGTGCCCGCCGCGGCGGCGTACCCCCAGACGGCGCTCAGCAGCTGGTCGCGTGAAAGCACCTGCCCCGGGTGCCGGAGCAGGTGCGTGAGGAGGTCGAACTCGGTGGATGTCAAGGAAATCTCGACGTCGCCCGCCCAGGCGCGGCGGCTGGTGAGGTCGACGCGCGCGCCGCCGACGGTCAACGCCGTGGGGGCCGGCGCCGCCCCCGACGCGCGGCGCAGCACCGTCCGGACCCGGGCGGCCAGCTCCCGCGGGCTGAACGGCTTGGTCAGGTAGTCGTCGGCGCCGATCTCCAGGCCCAGGAGGCGATCCAGCTCGTCGTCGCGCGCGGTGACGAACAGCACCGGCGTCCAGTCCCCGGCCGCACGCAGCGCCTTGCAGATCTCGATACCGTCCATTCCGGACAGTCCGATGTCGAGCACGATCGCCACCGGCTTGAGCCGCCGGACGGCGTCCAGCGCGCGGCCGCCGTCGGCCTCGACGTGCACGCCGAAGCCGTCGCGCTTGAGGTAGAGCGCCGCCAGTTCGGCGATCGCGGCCTCGTCCTCGACCACGAGGACGAGGCCGCGTCCCGGTGACCCCATGCCTGCTCCCGTCTCCGTCAGTGGGGAGACGCTAGCCGGTCAGGGCGAGCCATCGCTGTTCATGTCGGATTCGATGCCGTTGAGCGTCGACTCGATCCCGCTCAGCTCGGACGACGCGGGCGCGTTGTCGGAAGGCGACCCCATCAGGTTGTCGCGGCAGGCCGAGCAGCCGAGCGCGATGAGCGCGGCGGCCCCGACCGCCGCCGCGACCCTCGCGCCCCTCACTTGGCCGGCTTGCAGTGCGCGGACGCGAAGGCGTCGAGCTTCTGCTTGGCCGCGTCGATCTCCCCGGTCCGGCCCTGGCGCTTGGTGGCCCGCTGGTCGAGCTGGTCGGCGCGCTGGGTGTGGCCCTTGGCGCGCTGGTCGGCGGCCCGGGCCTTGAGGTTGGCGACCGAGCCGGTGATCTCGGCGCCGCCGTTGATCCGCGTCTTCAGGTTGTCGGCCTTCTTCTGCAGCTTCGGCACCCAGTCCGAGCAGACCTGCTGCGACTCCTCGGGGCTGAGCGTGATCGGCGCGACCGGCGCCGGCGACGTCGTCTGGGCCGAGGCCAGCGGCGCCGCCACCAGCAGGCAGGCCGCGCTCCCGCAGCCCGCCAGCGCCAGCCGCGTCCAGGTGGTTCCTCGCATCGTGTCTCCCTTGGGTGAGGTGCTTGCGGGGAGAACTTTCGCGGGGCGGTGTTCGGAGGGCGTCCGCCTAGTGTTCGGGCTTTGTAAAGGCGCGCTCGGACAGCGCGAGGAACGCCTCCATCGCCGCGTTCACGGCGCCGCGGTCGCCGGTCGTGACGAGGTCGAGCAGCAGGCCGCGCGTGACGGCGAGGCCGAGCCGCGCGTGGGCGGGCCGGTCGGCTTCGGGGACGCCCCGCTCGGCCAGCAGCGCCTCGATCGGGCCGAGCCAGTCCTGGATGACGCCGTCGAGGAACTCGGTGGTTCCCGGCGTGCCGCCGAGGGCTTGGCCGTAGAGCTGGAAGAAGAGCTTTTCGTTGGCCCGCAGGTCGTCCGCGGTCAGCCGGTGCCAGAACTCCGCCGGGTCGAGCTCGGCCAGCGCCGCCCGCTGCCGGGCCTCGACCTCCCGCGCCACGGCCGTGAGCAGGCCTTCCTTGGACCCGAAGTGGTAGATCAGCATGCGGTGGCTGGTGCCGAGCGCGGTGGCCAGCGCCCGCAGGCTCCGGTCCGCGCCGCCGTGGTGGGCGATGTGGTCGATCGCCGCGTGGAGGAGCTTCGCGCGCGGGCTTGCGTCGATCATGTACCAAATGGTACACGTACCAAATGGTACAGAGAATCTCGGTCCGCGGGGTGGCGGCTGCGGACGCCGACACGGTGTACGCCTTGTTGCGGGACGGCGCGAGCTGGCCCCGCTGGTCGCCCCTGGGCTCGTTCGAGCTGGTCCGCGAGGGCGAGGGCGAGCCCGAAGGCCTCGGCGCCGTCCGCCTGTTCCGGACCGGCGGCATCCGCTCGTACGAGAAGATCGTCGCGCTCGAGCCCGGCCGCCGGTTCGGCTACGCGCTGGACCACGGCCTGCCGCTGCGGGACTACGTCGCCCACGTCGACCTTTCCCCGGCCGACGGCGGTACGGAGATCCACTGGCATTCGACGTTCACGGCGAAGATCCCCGGCACGGGCTGGTTCTACCGCCGGTTCCTCGGCCGCTTCATCGGGCAGGTGGTCGCCGGGCTGGTCGACGCGGCCGGGGTGCGCGCGGCCTCATGAAGTGGCCGCAGGTGCCTGCGCGTCCTGGTCGGCACGCTGATGGCGGACACTGTCTGAACGGCGTGTTACTCTCCCCGGGAGAGTGAGGAGACGCCGTGCTGTCGAACCCGTACGACCGCAACTGCCCGACCCGCCAGCTGCTCGACCGCATCGGCGACCAGTGGACGGTATTGATCGTCGGCGCCCTCAAGGACGGCCCGCTGCGGTTCACCGAGATCGGGCACCGGGTCGACGGGATTTCGCAGAAGGTCCTGACCCAGACGCTGCGCAGCCTGGTCCGCGACGGGATCCTGACCCGCACGGCGTACGCGGTGATCCCGCCGAAGGTGGAGTACGAGCTGACGACGCTGGGCCGCAACCTGTCCGAGCCGCTGGAGATGCTGGACCAGTGGGCGCGGCAGCACATGACGGCGGTCCAGGAGTCCCGGGACGCCTACGACGCGGAGCACACCCCCGCGTCGGCTTGAGCTTCGGCGCTCGCCGAAGCGTCCCGCTCCTAGGTTCGGGTCATGGACGAATTCCGTGCCCTCCACCTCCCCGGCACACCGCTGCTCCTGCCGAACGCGTGGGAGTTCGGCGTCGGCGCCTTCCTCGCCGCCCAGGGCTTCCGCGCCCTCGGCACCACCAGCCTCGGCGTGTCCGCGGCGACCGGTGAGCCCGACGGCGCTCCCTCGACGCGGGACGCCACCGTCGCCCTGACCCGCCGCCTGGCCCGCCTCGACGTGCTGGTCAGCGTCGACATCGCCGACGGCTTCAGCGCCGACCCCGCCGCCGTCGCCGACCTGGCCGAGGAGCTGGCCGACGCCGGCGCCGTCGGCGTCAACCTCGAGGACGGCCGGGCCGACGGCTCGCTCGCCCCGGTCGAAGTCCAGGCCAGGCTGGTCCAGGCGGTGAAGGACCGCGTGCCGGGCCTGTTCGTCAACGCCCGTACGGACACCCACTGGTCCGGCGACCACGCGATCGAAACCGCCGAAGAACGCGGCAAGGCCTACGCGGCTGCCGGTGCCGACGGCCTCTTCGTGCCCGGCCTGGCCGACC
This sequence comes from Amycolatopsis sp. NPDC028719, assembly GCF_055565395.1. Taxonomy (NCBI): domain Bacteria; kingdom Bacillati; phylum Actinomycetota; class Actinomycetes; order Pseudonocardiales; family Pseudonocardiaceae; genus Amycolatopsis; species Amycolatopsis sp. NPDC028719. Next base: position 415,884 of record NZ_JBVHUL010000003.1, on the reverse strand, counting down.
CGGCGGACGTCGAGCGGATCGTCGGCCTCGGCCTCCCGGTCAACCTGCTGTTCCTGCCCGGCAAGGTCACCTTCGCCGGGCTGGCGGAGCTGGGCGTCGCGCGGGTCAGCCTCGGCTCGCTCCCGTACCGGATGGCCCTCGCGGCGGCGGCCGCGACGGTCCTGGCGATCCGGGGCGGCGGTGAGCTGCCGCTGGTCCCGCCGAGCTACGCCGACGTCACCGCGCTGCTGTAAGGGGTGAACTGTGTCGCGCGGATCTGCTTGGCTCGACGGCATGCGCGCCTTCGGAACCGACTTCGCCGTCCCGCCCGGATACCTGAACACGCCCAGCGTCGGCATCCCGCCGGCCCCGGTGGCTGCCGCGGTGGCCGAGTCGGTCGAACGGTGGCGCACCGGCGCGACCCGGCCGGGGGAGTTCGACCGGTACGTCGACCGGTCCCGGGCCGGGTTCGCCCGCCTGCTCGGCGTCGACCCCGGGCGCGTCGCGATCGGCGCGTCGGTCTCGCAGCTGGCCGCCAACGTCGCCGCCGCGCTGCCCGCCGGCACCCGCGTCCTCGCCGCCGAAGGCGACTTCACCAGCGTGACCTTCCCGTTCGCGGCCACCCCCGGCGTCACGGTGACCGAGGTCCCGCTGGAGCTGCTGCCCGAGCGGGTCGACGGCCACGACGTCGTCGCGGTGAGCGTCGTCCAGTCCGCCGACGGCCGGATCGTCGACCTCCCCGCGCTGCGGGCGGCCGCCGAAGCCGCCGGGGCGGCGGTGCTGCTCGACGCCACCCAGGCCGTGGGCTGGCTGCCCCTGGACGTCGCGTGGGCGGACTGGGTGATCGCGGCGGGCTACAAGTGGCTGCTGTCCCCGCGCGGCTGCGCGTGGCTCGCCGTGCGGCCGGACGCGCACGAGCGCACCCGGCCGGTCGCGGCCAACTGGTACGCGGGAGAGGACCCGTGGGCCACGGTCTACGGCCTCCCGCTGCGCTTGGCCGGCGACGCCCGCGCGTTCGACCTCTCGCCGGTCTGGCTCGCCCAGGTCGGCGCGGCCGCGGCGCTGGAGTACTTCGACGGTCTCGACCTCGCGCAGGTCGCGGCGCACAACACCGGCCTGGCCGACCAGCTGCTCGAGAAGCTCGGGCTGCCCCCGCGCGGGACCGCGATCGTCTCACTCGACGCCGATCCGGAGCGGGTCGCGGCGGCCGGGATCGTCTCGAGCGTCCGCGGCGGCCGGGTGCGGGTCGGATTCCACCTCTACAACACCGCTGACGACGTCGAACGCGTCTTACGTGCATTCGAGTGAACGCGGCCGAGGCGGTGAACTACCGTATGGCCCCGTGGTTGGTGCGCATTTCACCCCAGGCCCGTCCGACACGGCCCCGCTGGGCGCGGTGCCCCCGCAGCCCCGGCCCCCCGCGCCGGGACCGCCGGTGCGCGACACCCGGTCCCTGCTGCTCAGGGGCGCCGGACTGGTCGCGATCGCCGTCGTCTCCGGACTGCTCTGGTTCCTGATCCGGCACGACTCGGCCGGGGACGAGCCGGTGGCCCAGCCGCCGGCCCAGAACACCGGGAAGTACCAGTTCACGATGGTCGCCGGGCCGGCGAAGTCCAACGAGTGCGCGTCGAAGTCGTACGGCAAGACGCACGACTTCTTCCAGGAGAACGAGTGCCAGTCCCTGGTGCGCGCGCTCTACACGACGGAGTCGGGCGGCGCGAAGGCGCTGGTGTCGGTGGTGCTGGTCGGGATGCCGGACTCGACGAAGGCGAAGGAGCTCAAGGCGCTGACCGAGCGGGACAACACCGGCAACGTCACGGACCTGGTGAAGGACAAGACGTTCACGGGTTCCGGCGTCCCGAGCGTCAGCGGCGCGGACGCGGCGTTCGCCTCGCGGGTGGACGGCACGAACACGACGATCGTGCTGGCCGACTTCTACGCCAAGCACAAGGACAAGAACCTGATCGAAGCGATCGCCGACGACGCCCTGCGCCTGTCGGCCGACCTCAAGGGCTGAGGTTTCCGGCTCGGGGGGGGGGGGGTGGGGGAGGGGGTGGTTGTTGTGGAGGGAAGAGGGGGGGAGGTGGTCGTGGTTGGGGGGGGGTCGGGGGAGAAGG
>NZ_JBVHUL010000003.1:413366-413778 GCF_055565395.1 Amycolatopsis sp. NPDC028719 | reverse complement strand
GCCCTGCTCCTTTTGGCCAACCTCAGGGGCTGGGTTTTCAGGTTCGCGTCCGGCGCAGTGAATGACTCATTCACTGCGCCGGACGCCAGGAATGAGTCATTCACTGCGTGCGGGCGGCCTCGCGAGCAGACGGCTGGACCGGGCGCCTCCCCGTCCGGCCGCCGGTAGCGAGGACTCGCGCGGGGGTCGCGAATGACTCATTCGGGACCTCTGGCGCCGCGAATGAGTCATTCGCGGCACCGGTCGCGCGCCGAACGCGGCCCTTTCGCCCACGGAGCGAGCCCACCCACCGTCCTCGCGCCCACCAAACCCGGCGTGAGCGACGCCCAGCGCCCCCAGCGCCCCAATGTGGCGGTTGGGGGGTTGGGAGGCACGAAAAGGCAAGGGGGGGGGTGCCACAGAAAAAACAAAC
>NZ_JBVHUL010000003.1:383092-413356 GCF_055565395.1 Amycolatopsis sp. NPDC028719 | reverse complement strand
CTTGGCGGGGGGCGGTTGGTTTGTGTTTTTGTTTATGCGTCTCTTTTTTTTTTTTTTTTTTTTTTGTGGTTCCCCCCCCCCCCCCTTTTTTTTTTTTTCCCCCCCCCCCCCCCCCCCGCCACATTGGGTGCGTCCCACGCAACCAACGCCACATTGGGGCGCTGGACCCGGCCGCGACGCGGTGAACGAGTCGTTCACCGCATCCGAAAGCTCAGCTCGCCTGGCCGGGCATCGCGATCGCGACCGGCTTCTCGCCCGCCTCCGACCGCCACGGCGTCCCGCGCCGCGCAGCCGCCACCAAAGCGTGCAGCGCCGTCGTGCGCAGGGCCGCGTCGTCGGTGTGGTTCACCACCGCGAGCCACGCCGACGCGCAGTCGGCCTCGGCCGTCGCGACCACCAGGGACGCCGACTTCGCGTCCGTCACCGGCTTCTTCGGCACGTACGCCGCTTCGGGCGCGACAGGCGTCGCCCCGGAGGCGGACAGCATCGTCTGCAGCAGGTCGCGGCGCACCGCGTGCTCCGCCGCCCCGGCCTTCTCGGCGTCGCCGAAGTCGCCCGGCAGGAACGCGCTGACCAGCCCGTACACCCAGACGGCGGCGTGCTCGGCGGCGAGCGCGGTCTGCAGCGGGTCCACCGCCTCCGCTGGCACGGCCGTGGTGGTCCCGGCGGGCGCCGGGGCGTCCTCGCCGGGGCCCAGGGCCGGGGCGGTGCGCTGGAGCGCCGCGCAGCCCGCCGCCACCGCCGCGACGAGCCCGGCGCGGTAGCGCGGCAGCCCGCCGACGAGGTCCTCGGCCTGCTTGCGCGCCGTCGCCAGCCGTTCCTTGAAGTCGCCCAGGGCGGCCGGTGCCGGGGGTGCCGGCGACGACGACGGCCGGGGCCGGTTCAGCCGGTCCACTTCGGACTTCAGCGCGGCCGCGTGGGCCGCGCGCGCGTCGGCGAGCTGGCCGGCCGCGTCGGCGTCGCCGCCCTTGGCCAGCGCTCGCGCGGCGGCGGCGTCCGCCTCGGCGGCGGCCAGCAGCGGCTGGAGCGGGTCGGGGCTCTCGTCGTAGCCGGGCCCGCACGCGGCCAGGGGGACGGCCAGCGCGGCCAGCGCCCCCGCGCGGAGGGCGGCACGACGGGTCAGGTCGGTCGGTCTTCCGGTCACGTCGGCCCATCCTGCCAGGCCCCCGGGCGCCCCCGCCGCTCGCGCGGGGTGAGCGGGCGACCGGATAAGCTGGTCCACCACCGACCCGAACCTTGAACGAGGAGAGCCCCACGTGCCAGGAGAACTCGCCAGCCGGCTTCAGCCGATAGTGGCCGAAGCCGTCACCGCCGCGGGTTTCGACCTCGACTCGTTCGAGGTGCAGCAGGCCGGCCGGCGGCAGCTGGTCAAGGTCGTCGTCGACTCCGACGACGGTGTCGGGCTGGACGAGATCGCCGAGGTCAGCCGCAAGGTCTCGGCGACGCTCGACGAGAACGAGCACGTGCTCGCGAGCGCGTACACGCTGGAAGTCACCTCGCCGGGCCTCGACCGCCCGCTCACCCAGCCGCGCCACTGGCGGCGCGCGCGGTACCGCTTGGTGAAGGTCTCGCCGGTCGAAGGCGCGCCCTTCGTGGGCCGGGTCGGTCACGCGGGCGCGGACGCCGCCCGCGTCCTCGCGGGCGGCAAGATCCGCGACGTCCGCTACGCCGGCGTGGCGAAGGCGGTCATCGAGATCGAGTTCAAGCAGCCGCCCGCCGAGGAACTGAAACTGCTCGAAGACGACGCGTCCGGCATCATCGCCGCCGAGACGGAGAAGGGGTCGAAGTGAACGTCGACATCGCCGCGCTGCGGGCGATCGAACGGGACAAGGACATCCCCTTCGAAACGGTGATCGAGGCCATCGAAACGGCCTTGCTCACCGCGTACAAGCACACCGAGGGCCACCAGCCGCACGCCCGCATCGACATCGACCGCAAGACGGGCCTCGTGCGCGTGCTCGCCCGCACGCTGACCCACGACGGCGAGACCGACGAGGAGTGGGACGACACCCCCGAGGGCTTCGGCCGGATCGCCGCCACCACCGCGCGCCAGGTCATCCTGCAGCGGCTGCGCGACGCCGAGCACGAGAAGACCTTCGGCGAGTTCTCCACCAAGGAGGGCGAGATCGTCGCCGGCGTGATCCAGCGCGACGCCCGCGCCAACGCCCGCGGCATGGTCGTGGTCCAGGTGGGGGACACCGAGGGCGTGCTGCCCTCGGCGGAGCAGGTGGCCGGCGAGTCGTACGAGCACGGCAGCCGGATCAAGGCGTACGTGGTCACCGTCTCGCGCGGCAACCGCGGTCCGCAGATCACGCTCTCGCGCTCGCACCCGAACCTCGTGCGCAAGCTGTTCGCGCTGGAGGTCCCGGAGATCGCCGACGGGACGGTCGAGATCGCCGCCGTCGCGCGCGAGCCGGGGCACCGCACGAAGATCGCCGTGAAGTCCACCGTGGCGGGCGTCAACGCCAAGGGCGCCTGCATCGGCCCGGTCGGCGCTCGCGTGCGCAACGTGATGAGCGAACTGGCCGGTGAGAAGATCGACATCATCGACTACTCCGAGGATCCGGCCCGCTTCGTCGGGAATGCGCTGTCGCCCGCGAAGGTTGTTTCCGTACGAGTAGTCGACGAGCGGGCGAAGACCGCCCGTGTCGTGGTGCCGGACTTCCAGCTGTCGCTGGCGATCGGCAAGGAGGGCCAGAACGCCCGCCTCGCCGCCCGTCTGACCGGCTGGCGGATCGACATCCGCAGCGACGCCGCACCGGCGGACGACGAGGGTGATCAAGACCACGCCCGTCCATCGCGGCCCGCCGCGACAACCGGTTCGGCTGAGTGAATGTCGAAGCGCTAGACTCAGGAGTGGTTCAACGCCCGCGGCGGGTAGCCGAGCACCAGCCCCACCGGAATCTTCCGGTGCGGACTTGTGTCGGCTGCAAGCGGCGGGCATTGATCGGTGAGCTGTTGCGCGTGGTCGCGGTGGCCGGGCAGGTGGTCGTCGACGAGCGTCGGCGGCTGCCGGGCCGGGGAGCTTGGCTGCACCCCGATCCGGACTGCCTGGCCAAGGCCGAACGGCGGCGAGCCTTCCCGAGAGCCTTGCGGGCTCCCGGGGCGCTCGACGTCCGCGAGGTTCGCGAACACGTCGGGCGCACCACTTCGCACCACGAAGCCGGGACGTACCCGGCTTCGCGAGGAACCAAGGAAGCAGGTCGACCCGTCATGAGTCAGCCGTGAAGCTGAAGCCATGAGCGTCAGACAATAAGGACGAGGTCAGCGGGTCATCCGCCTGGCCTCCCCTAGATGAGGAGAGCTGTGCCAGGCAAGGCCCGCGTACACGAGCTCGCTAAGGAGCTCGGCATCACCAGCAAGGACGTTCTCGCCAAGTTGAAGGAACAGGGCGAGTTCGTGAAGTCCGCGTCGTCCACGGTCGAGGCGCCCGTCGCCCGCCGTCTCCGCGACGCGTACGCGCCCAAGGGCGCCAAGAAGCCCGCACCCACCCCCGGCCCGTCGGCGCGCCCCGGGCCCCCGGCCGCCAAGCCGGGCGCTCCCGCGCCCAAGCCCGCGTCGCCCGCTCCCCAGCAGCAGGCGCCCGCGGCGAAGGCCGCCCCCGCGGCGGCCCCGCAGCAGCAGGCACCGGCCTCGAAGCCGGCCGCCGCACCGGCCGCGCGTCCCGCGGGTCCCGGCCCGCGGCCCGGCCCGCGTCAGCAGCCGGCCGCGCCCGCTCCCGAGGAGCAGGTCCCGGCGGCGAAAGCCGAGGCGCCCGCCGCACCCAAGCAGGACACCCCGGCCGCGCCTTCGGGCAACACCGGCTCGGTCGTCCCGCCGAAGCCGCAGGGCCCCAAGCCCGGCGGCCCGAAGCCCGGTCCGCGCACCCCGCGGGTCGGCAACAACCCGTTCGGCGTCGGTTCCGGCGCCCCGCCGCGTCCGCAGGGCCCGCGCCCGGGTGGCGGCCAGGGCGGCGACAACCGCCCGCCGCGTCCCGGTGGCGGTCAGGGTGCCGGTGACCGTCCGGCCCCGCGTCCCGGTGGTGGCGCCGGTGGCAACCGGCCGAGCCCGGGCAACATGCCCCCGCGGCCGAACCCCGGCATGATGCCGGGCCGCACGCAGCGTCCCGCCGGTCCCGGTGGCGGCGCCCGCGGTGGTCCCGGTGGCGGCGCGCGTGGCGGCCCTGGTGGCGGCGCGCGTGGCGGTCCCGGTGGCGGCGGCGGCGGTTTCCGCGGCGGTCCCGGTGGCGGTGGCGGCGGCGGTGGCTTCCGCGGCGGCCCCGGTGGCGGCGGCGGCGCCGGCGGCGGTTTCCGCCCGGGTGGCGGCACCGGTGCCCCGGCGGGCGGCGGCGGTTTCCGTGGCGGCGGCGGTGGCCGTGGTGGCCCCGGTGGCCGTGGCGGTACCGCGGGTGCCTTCGGGCGCCCGGGTGGTCCCTCGCGCAAGGGCCGCAAGTCGAAGCGGCAGAAGCGCCAGGAGTACATGGACAACATGCAGGCGCCCAGCGTCGGCGGCGTCCGCTTGCCCAAGGGGCAGGGCGAGACGATCCGGCTGCCGCGGGGTGCTTCGCTGACCGACTTCGCCGAGAAGATCGACGCCAACCCGGCTTCGCTGGTGCAGGTGCTCTTCCACCTCGGCGAGATGGTCACCGCGACGCAGTCCGTGTCGGACGACATCCTCGAGCTGCTCGGCGGCGAAATGAACTACACGGTTCAGGTCGTCTCGCCGGAGGAAGAGGACCGCGAGCTGCTGGAGACCTTCGACATCACCTACGGCGACGACGCGGGTGGCGAAGAGGATCTGCAGGTCCGGCCGCCGGTCGTGACCATCATGGGTCACGTCGACCACGGTAAGACCCGACTGCTCGACACGATCCGGAAGACGAAGGTCCGCGAGAGCGAGGCCGGCGGCATCACGCAGCACATCGGTGCGTACCAGATCGAGACCGAGCTCGAGGGCAACCCGCGCCTGATCACCTTCATCGACACCCCGGGTCACGAGGCGTTCACCGCCATGCGTGCCCGTGGTGCCAACTCGACCGACATCGCGGTGATCGTGGTGGCGGCCGACGACGGTGTGATGCCGCAGACGGTCGAGGCGATCAACCACGCGCAGGCCGCCAAGGCCCCGATCGTGGTCGCGATCAACAAGATCGACAAGGAAGGCGCGAACCCGGACAAGATCCGGCAGCAGCTGACCGAGTACGGCCTGGTCGCCGAGGAGTACGGCGGCGACACGATGTTCGTCGAGATCTCCGCGCGGCAGAACATCAACATCGATGGTCTGCTCGAGGCGATCCTGCTGACCGCCGACGCCGCTCTGGACCTCCGGGCCAACCCGGACATGGAGGCCCAGGGTGTCGCGATCGAGGCCCACCTCGACCGCGGCCGCGGCCCGGTGGCCACCGTCCTGGTCCAGCGCGGCACGCTGCGCGTCGGTGACTCGGTCGTGGCGGGTGACGCCTACGGCCGCGTCCGCCGGATGGTCGACGAGCACAACGTCGACGTCACCGAGGCGCTCCCGTCGCGTCCCGTCCAGGTCATCGGGTTCACCTCGGTGCCGGGTGCGGGCGACACCTTCCTGGTGGTCGACGAGGACCGCGTCGCCCGGCAGATCGCCGAGCGCCGCGCCGCTCGTACGCGCAACGCGCTCAACGCGTCGCGCCGCAAGCGGGTCAGCCTCGAGGACCTCGACTCCGCCTTGAAGGAGACGAACAGCCTCAACCTGATCATCAAGGGTGACAACTCGGGCACCGTCGAGGCCCTCGAAGCCTCGCTGCTGCAGCTGGACGTCGGCGACGAGGTCGAGCTGAACGTGGTCCACCGCGGTGTCGGTGGCGTGACCGAGTCGGACATCGACCTGGCGACCGCGTCCGACGCGATCGTCCTCGGGTTCAACGTCCGCGCCCAGGGCAAGGCGACCGAGCGGGCCACCCGCGAGGGCGTCGACGTCCGGTACTACACGGTCATCTACCAGGCGATCGACGAGATCGAGCAGGCCCTCAAGGGCATGCTCAAGCCGGAGTACGAAGAGGTCGAGCTGGGCCGCGCGGAGGTCCGCGAGGTCTTCAAGTCCTCCAAGATCGGCACGATCGCGGGTTGCCTGGTCATGTCCGGCGAGATCCGGCGCAACGCGCGCGCCCGGCTGCTGCGCGACGGCACCGTCGTCGCGGAGAACCTGCCGATCAGCTCGCTGCGGCGGTTCAAGGACGACGTGGTCGAGGTCCGCGAGGGCTACGAGTGCGGTCTGACGCTCGGTTCGTACGGCGACCTGAAGGTCGGCGACCTGATCGAGACGTACGAGCAGCGCGAGAAGCCGCGAGCGTAATGCGGTTGAGCCCGGGTGTGCGGTTCCGCACCGCACACCCGGGCTTTCGCTCCCTACGACACCACCTCATTTGCCTATGTTCGTCGGAGCCCTTGAGCTCGACATCCTGCTCGGCGACGTTCATTCGCTGAAGCAGAAGCGATCCGTGGTCCGTCCGGTGCTGGCCGAGGTGCGCAAGCGCTTCGCCGTGTCGGTGGCCGAAGCCGGGCACACCGACCTGCACCGCCGGACCCTCATCGGGGTGGCCGTGGTCGCCGAAGGTGGCGAGCACGTCCGTGACGTGCTCGACTCGTGTGAGCGGTACGTGGCGAGCAGGCCGGAGTTCGAACTGATCTCCGCCCACCGCCGACTGCTCGGCCCAGACGATTAGACCTTTCTAGGAGAAGACATGGCTGATCCTGCTCGGGCTCGCAAGCTCGCCAAGCGGATCTCGCAGATCGTCGCGTCGGCGATCGAACACGAGGTCAAGGACTCCCGGCTGGACTACGTGACCATCACGGACACGAAGGTCACCGGCGACCTGCACGACGCCACGGTGTACTACACGGTGCTCGGCGAGAAGCTGGATGTCCCCCCGGACTTCACCGGCGCCGCCCTCGCGCTCGAATCGGCGCGCGGGATGCTCCGCACGAAGGTCGGGCAGGGCACCGGGGTCCGCTACACGCCGACGCTGACGTTCGTGGCCGACACGATCCCCGAGGAGTCGAAGCGGATCGAGGACCTGCTCGCGAAGGCCCGCGAGGCCGACGCGGAGGTCGCGCGCCGCTCGGCGGGAGCCCAGCACGCGGGTGAGCCCGACCCGTACAAGGCGCCCCGCGAAGCCGAGGACGACGACGAGCTCGCGGAGGAGGAGAGCCGGGGCTGACCCGTGCTCTCCCGCCGCGGCCTGCTCGCCGGCAGCGCGCTCGCGCTGCTGGCGGGCTGTTCGTCGTCCCCATCCGGGCCGCCTCCCGGTCCGCCGCCGGTGCCGGTCCCGACCGGTCCGGCACCTTTGTCCGACCCGGTGACGGTCCAGCGCATGCGCTCGGCCGCCCGCGGCACGGACGTCGACCTGGTCCTGATCACCCCTGAAGGCGTCCCGTCGTCGGGGCTGCCGGTGTGCCTGGCGTTGCACGGCCGCGGCGCCCGCGCGCGGACCTTCCTCGAACTGGGCGTCCCCGCGGCGTTGACGGCTGCCGTGCGCGCGGGTGTCCCGCCGTTCGCGGTTGCCGCGGTCGACGGTAACCACTATTGGGTCGACGTCGGTTCCGATGACGACCCGCAGCGGATGCTCACCGACGAAGTCCCCGGCTGGCTGGCGGGCCGCGATCTGCGGCCGGCGTCGGCGGTGTTCGGCATTTCCATGGGCGGCTTCGGCGCGCTGCGGTTCGCCCGCGCCCACCCGGACCTGAAGGCCGTCGCGACGGCGAGTGCGGCCCTGTTCGTCAGCTGGCCGGACGCCCGCAGCCGCAAGGTGTTCGCCGATGAAGACAACTGGCGTGCCGAAGAACCGTTGCTGCACACGGGAGAACTGCGCGCGGCCTCGCTCGGCGTCTGGTGCGGCGAGTCGGATCCGTTCCTGGGCGCGGACCGGAAGCTGGTGAAAGCGGTGAGCCCGGCGGTGTCGAGGTTCTCCCCGGGCAAGCACGACGACGAGTACTGGCGCGGGATCCTGCCGGACGTCCTGAAGTTCGTGGGACAGCGGCTAAGCTGACGCGCGGGCGAACAGGATCGCTTGCGACACCTTGTTTTCCGGGTTCAGCGCCCACTCCGCCTCGATCGTGAACCCGGCCGCCCGCACCCGCTTGGCCAGCCACCACGGCTGCCGGAGGTGGACGTGGACCCGCATCGGGTGCCCGCCGTAGCCTTCGGTCTTCAGCCGCGTTCCCGCGCCTACGTGGTAGCCGATCACCAGCAGCCCGCCCGGCCGCAGCACGCGCCGGAAGTGCCCGAGGGCGACCGGGACGTCGTCGTCCGGGACGTGGATCAGCGACCAGGACGCCAGCACGCCCGCCATCGACGCGTCGGGCAGCGGCAGGTCGGTCATCGAGCCCACCTCGAACCGCGGTCCCGAGTGCGCCCGGCGCGCGATGCCGATCATCGCCGGGGAGAGGTCGATGCCGGTGGCGTCGACGCCCAGCGAGTGCAGGTACGCCGTGAAGTACCCCGGGCCGCAGCCGACGTCCACCGCCGGGCCGCCGACCTCGGACGCGAACAGCGTGAGCGCCGCCCGCAGGTACGGCTGCTCGTCGAGAGCGCCCGCCATGAACTCGGCGTAGCTTTCCGCCACCGTGTCGTACGACGTGCGGGTGTCCGCGAGCCAGGTCATCGCGCGCGCAGCCCGTCGAGGACCATGCCGAGCGCGCGCCGCCAGCCGGGGGTCGCCGTCGCCGCGGCGAACACGATCGCCAGGTCTTCGCCGCGGAAGTCCGGCCGCAACGCCCCGGCCTCCTGGGCGCGGGTGATGATCCGGTGGATCCGGGAACCATTGCCGCGCTTGGCCTTCTCCAGTCCGGACGCCGGGTCGAAGGACCGCGAGCAGATCTCGGTGAAGCCGCGGTCGCTGACCTGCATCAGGACCGACCGTTCGAGGAAGAGCACGAAACCGTCCCAGGGGTCGTCGACGGCGAGGGCTTCTTCGAGGACGGCCTTCGCTTCTTCCATCGCCGGCAGGAACGCGGCCTCGACGAGGTCGGCCCGCGTCGGGAACCGGTTGTAGAGCGTGCCGATCGCGACCTCGGCGCGGCGCGCGATCTCGTCGAGCGGGGCGTCGACGCCCTTGGCGCCGAACACCTCCCGCGCGGCCGCGACCAGCGCCTCCCGGTTGCGCCGGGCGTCCGCGCGCAGGGGGCGTTGCTCGACCGTCACGGCCCGGAGTATAGCCAAGCCGGCGCCCGTCCCGGGTTCTTCACGCCCGGGCGGCCCGTCCGGTTGCCTCCTGATCGGAACCTCACAGTGCCGCGCCGCCGCGTCCGCCGGGAGCACAATGGGGTGAGCGGGGCGGTCCCCGCACCGAGGCAGCCCACCGAGGGGAGGTCGGCCCGTGCACTCCGATCTCTCGCCGTCGGGCCGGACGGGAGTCCTCCTGGTCGGAACCCGCGGGCAGCGGGGTCCCGGTGAGGTGCTGATCAGGATCCGGGGTGGCTTGGAAACCTTCCTGGCCTGGTCCGACACGGAACTGCCGAAGGGGACGACCGTGCTGGTCGTCGAAACCCGCGGACAGCGCACGGTCGACGTCGTGGCGTGGGACGTCCCGGAACCCACTTCCTCCTGATGTTCGTCTAAGGACAGTCGATGTTCGGTTATCGCGTTCCGGCTCCCAACGAGGCGATGCTCATCTCCGGCGGCAAGAACAGCAAAGGCGCGTCGCCGTTCCGGGTCGTCATCGGGCACGGCGCCTTCGTCATGCCGGTCTTCCGGAAGGTCCGGTTCCTGACGCTTTCCATGTGCGAGGCCGAAGTGACCGAAGTGTGCGTCACGAAACAGGCCATCGCCCTGACCGTGCGGGCGGTGATCGCGTTCAAGGTCGGCAACGACACCGAGAGCATCGTCAACGCCGGCCAGCGGTTCCTCGCCGACCAGGACCAGATGTCCGTGCTGACCGGCCGGATCTTCTCCGGTCACCTGCGCTCGATCATCGGGTCGATGACCGTCGAGGAGATCATCACCGAACGGCAGAAGCTCGCGACCGAGGTGCTGGACGGCTCGGCGGTGGAGATGGCGAAGATCGGCCTCTCCGTCGACGCGCTGCAGATCCAGTCGATCGACGACATGAAGCTCGGCTACATCGCCGCGATGGCCGCGCCGCACAACGCCGCGATCCAGCGGGACGCCCAGATCGCCCAGGCCGTGGCGAACAAGGCCGCGGCCGAGGCCGAGCAGGAGTCGCAGCGGACGCAGGCGGAGTACGCGCGGCAGACGTCGATCGTGCAGGCGCAGTACCGCGCCGAGGTCGAGGCGGCTCAGGCCGAGGCCGCCCAGGCCGGGCCGCTCGCGCAGGCGAAGGCGCAGCAGGAGGTCGTCGACGCGCGCACCGAGCTGGCCCAGCGCGAGGCCGAGCTGCGGCAGCAGCAGCTGGTGGCCGAGGTCATCAAGCCGGCCGACGCGGAGGCCGAGCGGATCCGCATCCTGGCGCTGGCCGACGCGGAGAAGATGCGCGTGCAGGCGGAGGCGGCCGCGTCGAACAACCGGGTCGCGCTTGACCGGATGCTCATCGACCAGCTGCCGCAGATCGTCAAGGAAGCCGGGCGCGGGCTGGCCGGCGCGAACGTCAACATCCTCAACGGCGCCGACGGCCTCGGTGAGATGGCCGCGGGACTCGTCGGCCAGGGTCTGTCCATCTTGGACTCGGTGAAGCGCGGCCTGACCACGCCGCCGCCGGCTCCCACCGGAGCCCCGGAGGAGAACGGGCAGGCGCCGGTGAAGGGCGAGCTCACCCAGTAGCGCTTTGTCGACTCAGGCTCTGTCGGCTCAAGACGCGGGCTTCACCGCGACGACCAGGTCACGCAGGATGGCCTGGTCGACCCGGTGGGTGAACTCCGCCCACGGCCCGCCTTCGCGGACGTCGAGCCCGGCCTTGCGCAGCACCTCGACGAGTTCCTCGCGCGGCAGCACGGTGGTGTTCCAGGAGATGCCGAGCGCGCCGCCGGGGCGCAGCACCCGCGTCCAGATCGGGACGGCCGCCGCGAGCAGGTCGCGCGGGCTGCGCTGCAGGCCGGCTTCGCGGTGGCTGCCGTGCTGCACGCCGTACGGCGCGTCGGTGACGATCACGTCGCAGGAGTTCGCCCGCAGCACCTCGTCGGTGGTCAGCGTGTCGGCCTGGAAGTAGGTGAGCTTGCGCGTGTCGCCGGTTTTGTAGTCTTCCTTGTTCAGCGCGTACTCGATGTCGAGCCGGCGCCCGAGGCGGACCTTGTTGCGCCGCAGCTGTCCCGAGTCGGCGGTGTGCTTGACGCGCTTGTTGCGCAGCCACGTCTTGATGAACGCTTCGTAGGCCTCGAAGTCCTTGGCGTCGACGTCCAGGCCGGTGGCGTGCAGGCCGTACATGATCGCCTGGTTGAGCGTGGTGCCGCGGCCGCACAGCGGGTCGAGCAGGTACTTCGGCCGGTCCGAAAAGGGCTCCGCGGTGGCCAGCAGCGTGACGTTCAGCAAGAGTTTGGTGAACGACTCGTTGGTCTTGCCGGCGTACTTCTGGATGGTCAGCAGGTCCGAGTCGGCCTTCGCCAGCGGCGTCACGGTGACCGGGCGCAGGACGCCGTCACCCAGCTCGAACAGCGCGTACAGCGACGACAGGTTCGACAGCAGCGCGAGGTCGCTCTCGCCCAGGGGTGCCGAGCTGGTGAAGCGCACGTAGCCGACGCCGCCGAGCTCGACCTCCTCGATCCCGGACAGCTCGGCCGATAGAGCCGCGCCGAAGATCGCCAGCTCGGCGCGCAGCAGCGCGGGGGAGGAGGCGGCGTAGACCCGGTTGGCGGACGGGTGGACCAGGATCACGTACTCAGGCATCCCGCAGAGCGTAGCGTGACGCACCGTGACTCCTACTTTGGCGCAGGACATCCGGGACGCGGCGGCGCTGCTCGCGTCGGCCACCGACGTGACGGTGCTCGGCCACGTCCGCCCGGACGCGGACGCCCTCGGCAGCGCGCTCGCCCTCGGCCGGGCGCTGCACCGGCGTGGCGCTCGCGTCCGCGTCTCGTTCGGCGAGCCCGACGAGGCCCCGGAGACACTGCGGTGGCTCGACGAAGACGGCCTGCTGACCCACCCCGACGACCTGCCGGACACCGAAGCGCTGCTGGTCTGCGTCGACACGCCGGTGCCGAAGCGGCTGGGCCGGCTCGCCGGGCGCGTCGAGCTCGCGGGCTCGGTGCTGGTGATCGACCACCACGCGACCAACACGTTCTACGGCGGCTGCAACGTCGTCGACGAGTCCGCCGAGGCCAGCGCGATCCTGGTGTTCCGGATCCTGGACGCGATGGGTGTCGAGCTCGACGAACCGATCGCGCGCGGGATCTACGCGGGGATCGTCACCGACACGAGCGGGTTCCGGCGGGCCAGCCCCGAGACGCACCGGATGGCGGCGAGGTTGCTGGAGGCGGGCGTCGACGCCGAAGCGGTGGTGCGCCGGATCGTCGACGAGCGGCCGTTCACGTGGCTGCCGATGCTGGCGTCCGTGCTGCGCGAGGCCGAGCTGGAGCCGGAAGCCGCACAGGGGCGGGGTTTCGTGCACGCGGTGGTCCGCGTCGACGCGGCGCGGACGGTGCGCGGCGAAGAGGTCGAGTCGGTGATCGACGTCGTCCGCTCGGTGCGCGAGGCGGCCGTCGCGGCGGTGCTCAAACAGGACCTGACCAACCCGGCCCAGTGGCAGATTTCGTTGCGCTCCACCGGCATCGACGTGTCGGCGGTGGCCTCGGAGTTCGGCGGCGGCGGGCACCGGCAGGCCGCGGGCTGCACGATCGCGGGCAGCGCGGAGGAGGTCCTGGCCGGGTTGCGGGCGGCGCTGGAGCGGGCACCGCTGCTGTGACCGCGGCCGGTCTGGTCGCCGGTTGCAGTGAATGACTCATTTACTGCGTCCGGCGCCAGGAATGGGTCATTCACTGCATCGGGCCCGCGCGTCAGCGGCCCGCGGCGCGGGCTTCCCACCGGCCGGAACTGTCGGTGCCGGCGGTTAGAGTCCGGTTCGTGGTGAACGTGGAGGAGACGGAGCGGATCCCGGCGAAGCGCGTGCTCGGCCTGGCCGTGCCCGCGCTGGGGGTGCTGGCCGCCGAGCCGTTGTACGTGCTGGTCGACACCGCGGTGGTCGGCCACCTCGGCGCGCTGCCGCTGGCCGGGCTCGCGCTCGGCGGCGTCGTGCTGGCGCAGGTGTCGAGCCAGCTGACGTTCCTGTCGTACGGCACGACCTCGCGCACCGCCCGGCTGCACGGCGCCGGCCGCCGGGCCGACGCCGTCCGCGAGGGCGTGCAGGCGACGTGGCTCGCGGTGTTCGTCGGGCTCTTCGTGCTGGTCGCCGGGCAGCTGCTGGCCTGGCCGGTCACGCGGGTGCTCTCGGGCAGCGACGAGATCGCGGCCGCCGCGGTGTCGTGGGTGCGGATCGCGTTGTTCGGGGCGCCGCTGATCCTCGTCACCATGGCCGGCAACGGCTGGATGCGCGGGGTGCAGGACGCCGCGAAGCCGTTGCGGTACGTCCTGGCGGGCAACGGGATCTCGGCCGTGCTCTGCCCGGTGCTGGTCTACTGGGCCGGGCTGGGGCTGGAGGGCTCGGCGATCGCGAACGTCGTCGCGCAGGTGATCTCCGCGGCGCTGTTCTTCGCCGCGCTGGTACGCGAGAAAGTCGGCCTCCGGCCCGACTTCAAGGTGATGCGCGCGCAACTCGGCCTCGGCCGCGACCTCGTGCTGCGCAGCCTCGCGTTCCAGGCGTGCTTCATCTCGGCGGCGGCCGTCGCGGCCCGGACGTCGACCGAGGCGGTGGGCGCGCACCAGGTGGTGCTGCAGCTGTGGACGTTCCTGGCGCTGGTGCTGGACTCGGTGGCGATCGCGGCGCAGTCCCTGGTGGGCGCGGCGCTGGGGGCGAACGCGGCGCGGCAGGCGCGCGGGGTCGCCAACCAGATCACCGGGTACGGCCTGCTGCTGGGCTGCTTCCTGGGCGTGGTGTTCGCGGCGTTGTCGTGGGTGCTGCCGCACGTGTTCACGTCCGACCCGGGGGTGCTGGCGGAGATCCCGCACGCGTGGTGGTTCTTCGTGGCGCTGCAGCCGATCGCGGGAGTGGTCTTCGCCCTGGACGGCGTCCTGCTCGGCGCGGGCGACGCGGCCTTCCTCCGCAACGCGACCCTCGGCAGCGCGGCGCTGGGCTTCCTGCCGCTGATCTGGGCGTCCCTGGGCTTCGGCTGGGGCCTGACGGGCATCTGGACCGGCCTGTCCCTGTTCATGGTCCTCCGCCTGGCGTTCGTGCTGGTCCGCTGGCGCTCCGGAAACTGGGCGGTCACCGGCGCAGTCCGCCCCGCCTGACCGTCTGGGTACGCGTGTCGTCCGGTCAGGCTCGGGCTCGGCGGGCGTGCCGGACGCGGCGGTCCACCATCCGCCGCAGGAACGGCGCCGCCAGCGGGCCCAGCGCCGCGAGCAGGGCCACCGCCCGGTCCGGGTACACCGCGTACCGCTCCCGTTCCACCGCCCGGACGATCGCCGACGCCACGGCCTCGGCCGCCATCGGGCGGATCGTCCCGCTGATCGCCGACGTCTCGGCCGGCTTCCAGCGGTTCTCCGCCGCGAGCTGCGGCGTGTCGACGTCCGGCGGGTACACGCACGCGACGTGCACCCCGGCCGGGTCGAGCTCGTCGCGCAGGGCCTCCATCAGCCCCCGCACCGCGAACTTCGCCGGCGCGTACGCCGTGTACCCGTAGATCCCCAGGACCGCGGCCGCCGACGAGATCGCGACGATCGAGCCGCTCCGCCGCCGGACCATCGACGGCGCCACCGCCCGGACCGCGTGCAGCGTCCCGAAGTAGTCGACCTCCACCATCCGCCGGAAGACCTCGTCGTCCAGTTCCAGGAACTCGCCCGGACGCGCCTGGCCCGCGCACGTCACCAGCACGTCGCACGGTCCGGCGGCAGCCTGCAAAGCCGAGAACGCCTCCTCCGCTTCGGCCTGCGACGAGACGTCGGCGACGGCGGTCCGCACCGACGCCCCGCGTGACTTCAACGACACCGAAGCCTTCCGCAGCCGCGATTCGTCCCGCGCCACCAGCGACACCGACGCGCCGCGCGCGGCCAGCGCCGCCGCGGTCGCCAGGCCGATCCCGCTGGACCCGCCCGTGATCACCGCGTGCGCCCCCGTGCAGCCCGGTCACGCCACCACCCCCGAATGTGAAGAACATTCAGATACAACCATGTGGTGAACGCCACCGGGATAACAGCTATGTTTCGTCGTTGCTTAGGCGCTACAAGTAGTAAGGACGGCAGCGCAGGCGTCCGCATGACCAGCACGCCAACCAGCCGAATCCCTGGAGGAACTTGTGCCGCCCGCCACCGGCCGCGCCACCGCCCGGTCCTGGCTCATCTGGCTCGCCGCCGTCACCGTCTACCTCCTCGCGGTCTTCCACCGCACCTCCTTCGGCGTCGCCGGGCTGCAGGCGGCCGAGCGCTTCGGCGTCGGCGCGGCCGCGCTCGGGACGTTCACCGTCCTGCAGGTCGGCGTCTACGCCGCGATGCAGATCCCGACCGGCGTCCTGGTCGACCGCTACGGTCCCCGCCGCGTCCTCACCGTCGCGGTGCTGGTGCTCGGCGCCGGCCAGCTCCTGCTCGGCGTCGCCCACTCCTACGGCCTGGGCCTGCTCGCCCGCGGCGTGCTCGGCCTCGGCGACGCGCTCACCTTCGTCAGCGTGCTGCGCCTGGTCGCCGCCCACTTCCCGGGCCGCCAGTACGCGCTGCTGACGTCGTTCACCGCGGCCGTCGGCTACATCGGCAACCTCGCCGCCACCGTCCCGCTCTCGCTGGTGCTCGACAGCGCCGGCTGGACCCCGACCTTCCTCGCGGTCGGCGCCGTCACCGTCCTCTACACCGTGGTCGTGACGCTCCGGGTCCGCGACGTCCCGGCCGGCACCCCGGAACCCGTCCGCGAAGAAGTCCGCCCGCGCCAGCTCGCGCACCAGGTCGCCGAGGCGTGGCGGACGCCGGGGACGCGCCTGGGCTTCTGGGTCCACTTCAGCACGATGTTCGCGCCCAACGCCCTGACGCTGTTGTGGGGCGTGCCCTGGCTGGTGCAGGGCCAGGGGCAGTCGATGGCCACCGCGAGCGCGCTGCTCACCGTCTTCGTCTTCGGCTCGATGGCCGGCGGCCCGCTGCTCGGCGGCGTGATCGGCCGGTACCCGTCGCTGCGGATGCCGCTGGTCGGCGGGTACATCGGCGGAGCCGCGCTGATCTGGGCGGTGCTGCTGAGCTGGCCCGGGCAGGTGCCGGTGGGGCTGCTGGTGCCCGCGTTCGCCTTCCTCGCCCTCGGCGGCCCGGCGTCGATGATCGGCTTCGCGCTCGCCCGCGACTACAACCCGCTGTCCCGCGTCGGCACGGCGACCGGCGTGGTCAACGTCGGCGGCTTCGTGGCGACGACCATCGCCGCCCTGCTCGTCGGCGTCCTGCTGCAGTGGACCGGCGGGAGCTTCCGGATCTCGCTGCTGGCGATCGTCGCGATCCTGGCGCTGGGCACGTCCCGGCTGCTCGTGTGGTGGCGCCGGACGCGCGCCCACCTGTTCCTGGCCGAAGCCCGCGGCGAGGAGCTGCCGGTGCGCATCACCCGCCGCCGCTGGGACGCCGCGCTCCCGGAAACCCCGATCGTCGCCGCCTGAGACGTCACTTTCCCTAGGAAAGATGCGTCTGAGAGGGGCCGGGACGCATCTTTCCCAGGGAAAGTGACGGGTTCGCAGGGAGTGAGGCGTCGTCCGTTCCACGAGCGGCGGCCGCTAGGGTTTGCCGCGTGTCGAGCCCCAAACCGCCCCGCCGTCCCGCCCCGCCGCCCGGTCTCGTGATCGTCGACAAGCCCGCCGGCATGACGTCGCACGACGTCGTCGCCCGTGCCCGCCGGATCATGGGCACCCGCAAGGTCGGGCACGCCGGCACGCTCGACCCGATGGCGACCGGCGTGCTGGTGCTCGGCATCGAGCGCGCCACCAAGCTGCTCGGCCACCTGGCGCTGGACCGCAAGACCTACCTGGCCACCCTCAGCCTCGGCAGCAGCACCACGACCGACGACGCCGAGGGCGAGGTCCTCACGACGGCGGACACGAAAGCCGTCACCGACGACGACATCGCCGCCGGCGTCGAGAAGCTGACCGGGGACATCCAGCAGGTGCCCAGCGCGGTGAGCGCCGTCAAGATCGACGGCAAGCGCGCCTACGCCCGCGTCCGCGCCGGCGAGGACGTCGTCATCCCGGCGCGCCCGGTCACCGTCTACCGCTTCGACGTCCTCGGCGTCCGGCACGAAGACGACCACGTCGAGGTCGACGCCGTCGTCGAGTGCTCGTCCGGCACCTACGTCCGCGCGCTGGCCCGCGACCTCGGCGCGGACCTCGGCGTCGGGGGGCACCTCCAGGCGCTGCGGCGCACCACGGTCGGTCCCTTCACCCTGGCCCGGGCGCGGACCCTCGACCAGCTCGAGGAGACGCCCGAGCTGAGCCTCGACCTCGACGCCGCCGTGGCCGCGGCCTTCCCGCGGCGCGACCTCGACGCCGCGACGGCGAAGGCGGTCCGCCACGGCCAGCGCATCCCGGCGGCCGGCGTCGAGGGCACCTACGGGCTCTTCGGGCCCGACGGCCGGGTGCTCGCCCTGGCCACCGACGAACAAGGCGTGTCCCGGGCAGTGGTCGTGCTGCTGCCCGCTTAGGGTGACGTGTGAGAGACGGGAGTTCGACGTGCTGCGGTGGCGTGGGCTGGGGGACCTTCCCGGCGGCTGGGGCCGGTGCGTGGTCACCATCGGCGTGTTCGACGGTGTCCACCGCGGACACCAGGAGCTGGTCAGCCGGACCGTGGCCGCGGCGGCCGAACGCGGGCTGCCGAGCGTCATGGTGACGTTCGACCCGCACCCGTCGGAGGTGCTGCGCCCCGGGAGCCACCCGGCGCAGCTCACCACGTTGCGGCGCAAGGCGGAGATCGTCGAAAGCCTCGGCATCGACGTCTTCTGCGTGCTGCCCTTCACCCTGGAGCTGTCCCGGCTGCAGCCGGAGGAGTTCGTGCACGAGGTGCTCGTCGACCGGCTGCACGCGGCCGCGGTGATCGTCG
Source organism: Amycolatopsis sp. NPDC028719 (assembly GCF_055565395.1). NCBI lineage: Bacteria > Bacillati > Actinomycetota > Actinomycetes > Pseudonocardiales > Pseudonocardiaceae > Amycolatopsis > Amycolatopsis sp. NPDC028719. Next base: position 395,317 of record NZ_JBVHUL010000003.1, on the reverse strand, counting down.
GCGACAACTTCACCTTCGGCGCCAAGGCCGCCGGGGACGTCGCGCTGCTGCGCACCCTCGGCCGCCGGTTCGGTTTCGCCGCCTACGGCGCCGAACTGCAGGGCAAGGAACTGTCCGAAGAGGACCAGTCGGCGATCACGTTCTCGAGCACGTACGTCCGGTCGTGCATCGACGCCGGGGACGTCGTCGCCGCGGCCGAGGCGCTCGGCCGCCCGCACCGCCTGGAGGGCATCGTCGTCCGCGGGGACGGCCGGGGCCACGAGCTCGGCTACCCGACGGCGAACCTGTCGACGCCGCGCTTCGCCGCCGTCCCGGCCGACGGTGTCTACAGTGCCTGGTTCACCCGCTCGGCGGACCGCTCCCGCCGGTTGCGCGCCGCGGTCTCGGTGGGCACGAACCCGACGTTCTCCGGGCGCGAGCGGACCGTCGAGGCGTTCGTCCTGGACGTCGACGAGGACTTCTACGGCCAGCACGTGGCGATCGACTTCGTGACGCGGCTGCGCGACCAGGTGCGGTTCGCCGACTCGGCCGGGCTGGTCGCCCAGATCGACGACGACGTCGTCGAGACGAGAAAGGCACTGGAGGTGCCCCCGGACGCCTCGACCGGGCGCGAATAGGGGATTTCGCGTTCACGCACGTGACAGCGATGGCAAGATGCTCACGGACGGTGTGCGCGCAAGCGGCACGAAGCAGTTTAGGGGAGCGGAACTGGTGGAGGACCACAAGATCGTCCAGCGGAACATCGCGTTGCAGCGCGAGTGGTACGGGGAGCCGCTCGGCGACCGGGTTCGCCGCCTCGTCGTCGCGTTCGACGTTTCGCAGGCGTTCCTGGCGGAGGTCCTCGGGATCAGCGCCCCCATGCTCAGCCAGGTGATGAGCGGCCGGCGGGCGAAGATCGGCAACCCGGTCGTGCTGGCCAGGATGATCATGCTCGAGCGCAAGATCCTGGTGCCCGAGGTCGCCGCCGGCAACCGCGACGCGATGCTGGCCGCGATGGAGGACGTCCGCGACTCCCGGCCCACCGTCGGCCGCGACAACATCCCGGTGGTCAACGAGGATCAGAAAGTCCTCGCCTACCTGCGTGATCTCGCCGAGGACGAGGACCTGGGCGAGGCCGCCAAGCGCCTCGACGACGAGTTCCCGGCCATCGCCGACCTGCTGCGCCGGGCGGGCAACGGCGCCTGATGCCGGTCCTGTTCAGCGCGCTGGTCCCGCCGGACGACGTCGTCGAAGCGGTCGCCGAAAACCTTGCGGCGCCGGGCGACCCCGGAGACGGCCTGCGCTGGGAGCCGCCGGAGCGCTGGCACATCACCCTGGCCTACTACGGCGCGGACGACCCGGACACCCGCGCCGCCTGGCTGGCGGACCGGCTGGCCGGGCGGCCGGCCGTCGACGTCCGGCTGGAAAAGGCCGCGACGTTCCCCGGGGTGCTGTGGTTGACTGTCGCCGGATCGGAGCTGGCGCCGCTCGCGCTCGCCGCGGGGGCCGGCGAAGAGGCGAGGCCGTACGTGCCCCACCTGACGCTGGCGCGGTTCCCCCGGGAACAACCGGGGCTCGCCGGGCGTTGGACAAAGGTGTTGTCGGAATTTCGCAGCCGCAGGTGGACGGCCACGCAGGTGGTGCTGATGACCAGCGAGCGCGAACCGGCGGCGCCCCGCTATCGGGTGGCTCGCGCGTTCGGGCTGGACCGGGCCTGAAGGCCCTGCTCAGAGACGCACGTGGCCAGAATGGTAACGTCCACGTCGGGTCCGGCTGCAGTCCGTGGCGGCCGTGACCGACTTCCCGGCGTTCATTCCGCGTCCGGGGCCGCACGGCACTGATTATTTCGAGGAGCAACACAAGTGGCGCTGTCCACCGAAGAGAAGAAGTCGATCCTGGCCGAGTACGGCGTGCACGACTCGGACACGGGATCCCCCGAGGCCCAGGTCGCGCTGCTGACCAAGCGGATCGTCGGCCTCACCGAGCACCTCAAGGCTCACAAGCACGACCACCACTCGCGTCGCGGGCTCCTGCTGCTGGTCGGCCGTCGCCGCCGGCTGCTGAACTACGTGATGAAGGTGGACATCGAGCGTTACCGTGCGCTGATCCAGCGCCTCGGCCTGCGCCGATAGCTGTTGCCCGAGGGGGAGTGACCGCCGGTCGCTCCCCCTCGGTCTAGCAGGTGAAAGAAGCGGCGCGAGCGCGCACGAGGGACCGTCCGCCGGTCCTCGGTAGTGGCTTCCGGGAAGAGTCCCGGGGGCTTCGATCGAAGACCGGCATCACTCCTCGAGCGTCCTCGAGCGAAACGGGTCCCAGGGTGGGAGACTCGCGCCAGTAGAAGGAACTAAAGAGGAGAAACACCCTATGACCGACTCCACCGGAGTCACCGTGCACGAGACCGAAGCCGTGATCGACAACGGCCGGTTCGGCACCCGCACCGTCCGCTTCGAGACGGGCCGCCTGGCCAAGCAGGCCGCCGGCGCCGTGGTCGCGTACCTCGACGAAGAGACCATGCTGCTCTCGGCGACGACCGCGTCGAAGCACCCGAAGGACCACTTCGACTTCTTCCCCCTGACGGTGGACGTCGAGGAGCGCATGTACGCCGCCGGCCGCATCCCCGGCGCGTTCTTCCGCCGCGAGGGCCGTCCCTCGACCGACGCGATCCTGACCTGCCGCCTGATCGACCGGCCGCTGCGCCCGTCGTTCACCGACGGTCTCCGCAACGAGATCCAGGTCGTCATCACCGTCCAGAGCCTCAACCCGGACGACCCGTACGACGTGCTGGCGATCAACGCCGCGTCGGCGTCGACCCAGATCGCCGGCCTGCCGTTCTCGGGCCCGGTCGGCGGCGTGCGCGTCGCGCTGGTCGAGGACCAGTGGGTCGCGTTCCCGACCTGGTCGCAGCTGGCGAAGGCGACCTTCAACATGGTCGTCGCGGGCCGCATCGTGGGCGATGACGTCGCGATCATGATGGTCGAGGCCGAGGGCACCGAGCACACGCTCGACCTGATCGCCTCCGGCGGCAAGGCGCCGGACGAGGTTTCGGTCGCCGAGGGTCTCGAGGCGTCCAAGCCGTTCATCAAGGTGCTGTGCGAGGCCCAGCAGAAGCTGGCCGACGTCGCCGCCAAGCCGACCGGCGAGTTCCCGGTCTTCCTGGCCTACGAGCAGGACGCCTTCGAGGCCGTCGCCGCGATCGCGACCGACGACCTGGCGAACGCGCTCCAGATCGCCGGCAAGCAGGACCGCGACGCCGCGACCGACCAGGTCAAGGCCGCCGTGCTGGAGAAGGTCGGCATCGGCGAGGGCGAAGCCTTCGAGGGCCGCGAGAAGGAGATCGGCGCCGCGTTCAAGGCGCTGTCCAAGAAGGTCATGCGCAAGCGCGTCCTCACGGACAAGATCCGCATGGACGGCCGTGGCCTCACCGACATCCGGTCGCTTTCGGCCGAGGTCGCCGTGATCCCGCGGGCGCACGGCTCGGCGCTGTTCGAGCGCGGCGAAACCCAGATCCTGGGCGTCACCACGCTGAACATGCTTCGCCTGGAGCAGCAGATCGACTCGCTGTCCCCGGAGACGCACAAGCGCTACATGCACCACTACAACTTCCCGCCGTTCTCCACCGGCGAGACCGGCCGCGTCGGTTCGCCGAAGCGCCGCGAAATCGGCCACGGCATGCTCGCCGAGCGCGCCCTGGTGCCGGTGCTGCCGAAGCGGGACGAGTTCCCGTACGCGATCCGCCAGGTCTCCGAGGCGCTGGGCTCCAACGGCTCGACCTCGATGGGCTCGGTCTGCGCGTCCACCATGGCGCTGTACAACGCCGGCGTGCCGCTGAAGGCGCCGGTCGCGGGCATCGCGATGGGCCTCATCTCCGACGAGGTCGACGGCGAGACGCGTTATGTCGCGCTGACCGACATCCTCGGTGCCGAGGACGCCATGGGCGACATGGACTTCAAGGTCGCCGGCACCAAGGACATCATCACCGCGTTGCAGCTGGACACGAAGCTCGACGGCATCCCCTCCGAGGTGCTCGCCGCCGCGCTGAAGCAGGCGAAGGACGCTCGCCTCACCATCCTGGAGGTCATCGCCGAGGCGATCGACAGCCCGGACGAGATGAGCCCGTACTCCCCGCGCGTCACCAGCGTGAAGATCCCGGTGGACAAGATCGGCGAGGTCATCGGTCCGAAGGGCAAGATGATCAACTCGATCACCGAGCAGACCGGTGCCGACATCTCCATCGAGGACGACGGCACGATCTACGTGGGCGCGGCCGACGGCCCGTCGGCGGAGGCGGCGATCGACCTGATCAACGCCATCGCCAACCCGCAGCTGCCCAAGGTCGGCGAGCGCTTCCTCGGCACCGTGGTGAAGACGGCCGCGTTCGGCGCGTTCGTCTCGCTGCTGCCGGGCAAGGACGGCCTGGTGCACATCTCCAAGCTGGGCAACGGCAAGCGGATCAACAAGGTCGAAGACGTGGTCAACGTGGGCGACAAGCTCCGCGTCGAGATCGCCGACATCGACAACCGCGGCAAGATCAGCCTGATCGTGGTCAAGGACGACGAGGCTCCCGCCGAGGGTGCCGCGCCGGCCGCCGACGCCGAGAAGGCCGACGCCTGAGCAGGTCTCGCTTCGCTGTAAGTAGTGGTCTCTGAAGGCCACCATGAGGGACCTAGGTGCCCTCATGGTGGCCTTCAGAGCATTTGAGTAAGGAACCCATGGCACGGCAGGTTTCCGGGCACGAGCAGCCCGTCGGCACCACCCGCACGCTCGAGTCCACTCCGGACGGTGCGGTCGTCAAGCGCAGTGTCCTGCCCGGCGGGCTGCGCGTGATCACCGAGCACGTCCCGGCGTCCCGCTCGGCCACGGTCGGGCTGTGGGTCGGCATCGGCTCCCGCGACGAGCCGGTCGCCGTCGCCGGTGCCGCGCACTACCTGGAGCACCTGCTGTTCAAGGGCACGAAGAACCGCGACGCGACGCAGATCGCCGAGGAGATCGACGCCGTCGGCGGCGAGTTCAACGCCTTCACGGCGAAGGAGCACACCTGCTACTACGCGCAGGTGCTCGACGCCGACCTCCCGCTCGCCGTGGACCTGGTCACCGACGTCGTGTTCGAGGCGCTCTGCACCGACCGCGACATGGACATGGAACGCAGCGTCGTCCTCGAAGAGATTTCGATGCGCGACGACGACCCCGAAGACCTGCTGCACGAGACGTTCGTCAGCGCGATCCTCGGCGACCACCCGCTGGGCCGCCCGGTGCTGGGCACCGAGAAGTCGATCATCGAGATGTCGCCGGCCGCGCTGCGCAGCTTCTACAAGCGCCGCTACACCCTGCCGCGGATGGTGCTCGCGGTCGCCGGGAACGTCGACCACGGCCAGGTGCTTCGCCTGGTGCGCAAGGCATTGCGCGACAAGCTGGCCGGCACCGCGATGCCGGTCGCGCCCCGCGAGGGCCGCGCCCGGATCAAGACCGTCCCGAAGCTGGCCCTGCACACCGACGACACCGAGCAGGCGCACGTCATGCTCGGCCTGCGGTCGCTGTCGCGCCACGACGAGCGCCGGTTCGCGCTGTCGGTGCTCAACGCGGCGCTCGGCGGCGGCATGTCGTCCCGGCTGTTCCAGGAGATCCGCGAGCGGCGCGGGCTGGCCTACCAGGTGTACTCGTCGGTGGCGAGCTACGCCGACACCGGGCACATGGCCGTGTACGCGGGCTGCCAGCCGGAGAAGCTCGGCGACGTCGCCGGGGTCATCCGCGAGGTCCTCGACAAGGTCGGCGTCGACGGCCTGACCGACGCCGAGGTGGCCCGCGCCAAGGGCCAGCTGCGCGGCGGGATCGTGCTGGGGCTGGAAGACACGTCGTCGCGGATGTCGCGGATCGGCAAGAGCGAGCTCAACTACGGCCACTACCTGGGCGTCGACGACACCGTCGCCCGCATCGACGCCGTCACCACCGACGAGGTGTGTGCGCTCGCTCGCACTTTGTTCGCACGGCCGGGCGGGGTCTCGGCGGCGGCGGTCGTGGGGCCGTACGCTCACGCCGACGACCTTCCGGACGATCTGCACGAGGTGATCGCTTCATGACCATCAACGTCGGTGTGCTCGGCGCCCGGGGCCGCATGGGTGCGACGGTGGTGAAGGCCGTCGAAGGCGCCGGTGACATGAAGGTCGTCGCTGCTTTGGACGCGGGCGATGACTTCTCGGCGCTGTCCGAGGCCCAGGTCGTCGTCGACTTCACCCACCCCGACGCCGTCATGGACAACCTGAAGTACCTGGTGGAGCACGACATCCACGCGGTCGTCGGCACCACGGGCTTCAGCGGGGAGCGGCTGGCTTCGCTGCGTGCCTTGCTGGAGCCGAAGCCGTCGCTGGGGGTGCTGATCGCGCCGAACTTCGCGCTCGGCGCGGTGCTGGCCATGCGGTTCGCGGCCCAGGCGGCGAAGTTCTACGCGTCGGCCGAGATCATCGAGCTGCACCACAACCGCAAGGCCGATGCGCCTTCCGGCACCGCCGCGCACACCGCCCGGATGATCGCCGCCGCGCGTGCCGAGGCGGGCGTGTCGCCGGGTCCGGACGCGACGACGGCCGAGCTGGACGGCGCCCGTGGTGCCTCGGTCGAGGACGTCCGGGTGCATTCGGTCCGGCTGCCGGGTCTGGTGGCGCACGAGGAGATCCTGTTCGGCGGCGAGGGGGAGACCCTGACCATCCGCCACGACTCGCTCGACCGGACGTCGTTCATGCCGGGCGTGCTGCTGGGCATCCGCACGGTGGTGACGCGGCCCGGCCTGACGGTCGGCCTGGAAAACGTCCTCGACCTGTGAAGGCTCGTAACGTCGCGCTGCTGATGACGGCGGCGCTGGTCGTGTACCTGGTCCTGCTCGCCGACCGGGCGTTCGCGCTGTTCGGGTCGGGGACGGGCGTCGGCATCGCGCTGGGCGTCGGTGTCCTGCTGCTGCCGCTGCTCGGGGTGTGGATCATCGTCGTGACCTGGCGCAACGGCGTGCAGATCCAGCGGCTGTCCCGCCGGCTCGACGAAGAGGGCGCGCTCCCGGACGTTTCGGACCTGCCGCGCCGCCCCTCGGGACGCGTGGACCGCGACGCGGCCGACGCGTGGTTCGCCGAGCGCCGCGCGGAGGTCGAGGCGGACCAGGAGAACTGGCGCGCGTGGTACAAGCTGGCGTACGCGTACGACATCGCGGGGGACCGGCGACGGGCCCGCGAGACGATGAAGAAAGCCGTCGAGCTGGAAGCCACCGACCGGGCCCGTTGACCCGGATGGCCCTGGGTCTTCAGGCCCATGAGTTGAGGTCTTAGTACTCCGAACGGCGCGCACCCTCGCAGCGACTCACCAGGTGACATCAGCAGCTTCACTTCACCACGAGGACGTGCCGCCATGAGGATCACCCGCAAGTTCGCCACCGTGACCGTCGCCGCCGCCGGCGCGGCACTGATGTTCGGCGGTGCCGCCCAGGCGTACACGCTGGACCAGACGACGGGCAGCGGTTTCGTCGGCAAGGGCGAAGTCCAGACGCCGTTCGGCTGGAACAACGCCAAACTGCAGGCCAACGCCAGCGGGGTGTCCTTCAGCTACGACGCGACCGACACCTACTCGGCCGTCTGCACCTGGGTCACCGGCGAAGGCACCCGGGGCGAGAAGACCCACAACGTCACGCACGGCACTTCGACGTCGGTCGCCAGCGCGGTCGCCTACGACGCCCGCGTGCGCAAAAACCAGATCACCGGCTTCACGCTCACCGGGTTCGGTGTCACCACGACCACCGGTGTCGTGCCGGTCGTCGGCGATCCCTGCCGGCAGCGAAGGGCACGAGGGGACGTGGACCTCTGTCGACCGTACGGGTTCCACCGGTGGCCTGTACGCCCGCTACGGCGCCCTTTCGGCGTTGCTGACCCCCGCCGTGCCGGTGGTGTAGCGGCCACGGACGCATTCCGGCCCGCTCCGGCCGGAATGCGTCCGGCCGGTGTGGCATTTCGCTGACAGTTGTCGTTCATTCGGGAAATGGCGGGCATTCGTACTATCGCCCGCATGAAACCGACTTCGTCGTCCCCGGGTTTGCGGGCATTGTCCGCTTCGCTGCGTGAAGTGCGTGAGGCGCGGAAATTCGGATTGCGTGAGCTGGCGCGGGCGCTGGAGATCGACCCGCGGCTGGTGTCCCAGTGGGAACTGGGGATGCGGGTGCCGCCGGTCGAGGAGGTCGCGCGGATCCTCGGGTACCTGCGCGCTGATCGCGCGACCACCACGCGGATCCTGTTCCTGGCCAAGCACGCCAAGGATCCCAACTGGCTCGATTCGAACCCCGCGGACCTGCCCGCGGCGCTCACGGCGGTCATGCAGTGCGAGCGGTCGGCGAGCCTGATCACCAACTGGTCGCCGCTGATCATCCCGGGGTTGCTGCAGACTCCCGACTATGCCCGCGCGCTGCTCGCCGCTTCCGACATCAATGTGGCGGATGTCGACGCTCGGCTGGTAGCTCGCTTGGATCGGCAGAGAATCCTCTCGGGGCATAGCCCCGTTCGCCTCAACGCGATCGTCTCAGAGCTGGCGATCCGCGAGCAGGTCGGCGATGCGAACATCATGTCCGACCAGATCGATCACCTGCTCACCTTAGCTGTTACATCTAACATTTCAGTGCGCATCGTGCCCGCGGGTATTGGGTACTACCCGGGCAAGATCGGCATGTTCACCTTGTACGACTTCGCCGATGCGCTCTCGATCGTGCTTCTGGAGCACTACCACGCAAGCGGCTTTCTTCACGATTCGACGGGTACCGCCCCGTACCAGAAGCTGGTTAAGCTGTTGAACCGCAAGGCTTTGTCCGAAGAAGCCTCGCAAGATCTGCTTCGTGAGGCGGCGCGTTAGAGGGGGCAGCATGTTCACGTGGCGCAAGTCGAGCTACAGCGCGAACGAAGCCGAATGTGTCGAGGTCGGCTTCGGCTGGCGCAAGTCGAGCTACATCGCAACCGAAGAGTGCGTCGAGGTTCTTCTCGCCGGAACCGTGGGTGTGCGGGACACGAAGGCCCGTGACCTCGGCGAACTCACCGTCTCGCGCGCCGCGTGGACCGCGCTGGTCTCTGAAATTTCAGTGGTGCAGCCAGCTCGCGAACACCGCGGGTGAAGCGGCTATCAAACTGAAGCGGATCCACCTTCCGGCGAAGCCCGTGGTCAAGAACGTCACGAGCCGCATGCGGACCACACCGGCCAGCACGCTCGTCGCCATGAACGGGGGCAGGCCCAGCAGCGAGCTCACGCCGTAGGTTCCCGCCATCCAATGCGGGTGGCGGTGGCAGCGCTCGCGCAACCGGTCGACCCAGCCGCGCAGCCGCTTGGTGCGCAGTTCCCAGCGCACGCGCCGGGCCGTCATCGGCCGCTCGCGGTGGAGGCGGTCGCGGAGCCACTTCGGCAGCTTGATCGTGCCGCGCGCGGCCAAGAAGTACAGCGTCTTCCCGGCGATCTGCCCGACGGCCACCGCCGCGCCGAGCCACAGCCAGTGCAGCCCCGGCTGGCTCGCGCACAGCCCGATCAGGAACACCTCGGCGTTGATCAGCGGCACGATGGCCGAACCGAACGCGACCCCCAGTGTCAGCAGGATCCAGCTCATCGTGTCACCTCCCGCCTCGATCGTGTTCTTTCAAGTTATCAGTTCGAAACCTGGAGTCACTGGGGTTAACCCCCCAATGCGGTAGGGGGGCCGCACCAGAAGATCACCTGCAAGACGGCCTGCCGTCACCTTTGCTTGCCAGGCTGACGGGGTGGCCGCCGACCTTTCCCGAACGCCCGCTGACCGATTCGGCGCCCTCTGCCGGTCGATCGTGCGCGTACTGCCTCTGGGGTTGTCGCGGGTCGTGGCCCCGACGTTTCTCGGCTTCTGCCTCATCAACGGGTTCACGTTCGGCGTCGACTTGGGGCTGTTGACCGTTTTCCACGGCCTGGCCGGCTGGCCCGTGTGGCTCGCGATCACGGTGTCCTACGTCTGCGCGTTCGGGCTGAGTTTCGCGCTGAACCGGACGTTCAACTTCCATTCTCACGCCGCGGTCGGAATGCAGCTGCTGCTTTACATCGTGGCGATCGCTGTCAATTACGCGGCGTTCTTGCTGGGTGTGGGTGCGGGCCTGACGGCACTGGGCGTCGAATACCACCTGGCGCGGGTGCTCGCGGGCGCCTGCGAGGGCGTGTTCATGTACGCGGTGATGCGGTGGGTGATCTTCCGGGACGCCGGCTCAGGCGAGCGCGAGGTCGAGGGTGCCGGTGAGGCGGACCTCGCGGACCATGCGGTCGCCGGTGTCGAGGGTGCGGACCGTGCCGTCGGGGTTCCAGCCGGCCCGGCGGTAGAAGCCGAGGGACGCGTGGTCGCCCTGGGCGACCCAGGCGATGCCGCGGGCGGCGCCGTCGGCCCGCAGGCCCGCGGCGGCCGTCGCGAGTAGCCGTCCGGCGTGCCCGCGGCGGCCCCAGCGCGGCTCGACGAGCAGCGTGGCGATGAGACCGGTGCTTTCCGCGTCCTCGGGCAGGCTGCCGTCGGCGGCGGCGACCTCGCCTTCCGGTGCCCGGCCCGCGACGCAGAACCCGACGGTGAACTCGCCCTCGGTGGCGACGTAGACCTGGCTGCCCGGGTAGTCGATGGTTTCGGTCCAGGTGCCGACGAGGTCGGCGGCGTCCAGCTCGGCCAGGGCGTTCTTGCCGAGGAGGTCCTCGTAGGCGGCGTGCCAGGTTTCGCGCTGGATGCGGGCGATCTCCGCGGCGTCGGACAGGTCGGCGGGGCGGACGGCGGCGTCGCTCATGCCGTGAACATATCGGGGGGCGCGTTTTTGTCGGTGGTGGGTGGCACCATGACGGCACCATGCAAACGATCAGCGTCACGACGGCCCGGAAGACCTTCCTGGCCGCACAGGGCTTCGCCGACCCACGTCCGTCCGGTCCGGTTTCCCGGCGGCACCTGAAACGCGTGCTCTCGCGAGTCCAGCTGCTGCAGCTGGACTCGGTGAACGTCGCGGTCCGGGCGCACTACATGCCGGTGTTCTCGCGGCTCGGCGCGTACGAGCCCGCGCTGCTGGACGCCGCGGCGTGGTCGCACTCGGCCCGCCGGCCCCGGCTGCTGGTCGAGACATGGGCGCACGAAGCGAGCCTGCTGCCGATCGAGGACTGGCCGCTGATCCGTTCGGGCGCGAAGCGCGACGGCTGGTGGAGGCACTACGGGCCGCTGATCGATAAGTCCCCGGGCCTGGTCGACGAGATCCTGTCGGTGGTGAAGGAGCTGGGCCCGATCGGCGCGGGCGGCATCGAGCGCGAGGTGGAGGCGGACGCCCAGCGGCGCGGCCCGGGCTCGTGGTGGGAGCGTTCGGAGGTCAAGCGCGTCTGCGAGTACCTGTTCGGCATCGGCCAGCTGACGACGGGTACGCGCCGCTCGTTCGAACGGCTCTACGACCTCACCGAGCGCGTGGTCCCGCCGGAAATCCTGGCCCGTTCGGTGTCCGCGGAGGAGGGCGCGCGGGGCCTGATCGAGCGGTCGGCGCGGGCACTCGGCGTGGCAACGGAGACGGACCTGCGCGACTACTACCGCCTCGGCCCCGCCCCGGCGCGCCAGGCGGTGACGGAGCTGGTGGAGTCGGGAACCCTGGAACCGGTAGCGGTCCACGGCTGGAAGGCGACGGCCTACCGCCACGTCGACGCGCGCACGCCCCGAGCGGTGACAGGCCGGGCGCTGCTGTGCCCGTTCGACCCGCTGATCTGGGAACGCGCCCGCACGGAGCGGCTGTTCGGGTTCCGCTACCGCATCGAGATCTACGTCCCGGAGCCGAAGCGGGTGTACGGGTACTACGTGTTCCCGTTCCTGCTGGACGGTGCGTTGGTAGCCAGGGTCGACCTGAAGTCCGACCGCGCGGCGGGGGTCCTGCGGGTCCAGGGAGCGTTCGCCGAGGAGGGCGCGGACGTGGCCCGGGTGCTCCCGGAGCTGGCGGCGGAGCTGAGGCACATGGCGGAGTGGCTGGACCTGTCGGGAGTGGCGGTAGGCACCCGCGGCGACCTGGCCCGGCCCTTGGCAAAACTGGTGCGCTGAAGCGCGCCCCACCGCGGCATTGGGCGCGCTGGACGCACCCAATGTGGCGTTGGGTGCGCTGGACGCACCCAATGTGGCGGTGGGGGGGGGGGGGGGAAAAAAAAACACACCAAGGCGAAAGCACACACAACAAAAAAAAAACCACACCAAAAAAGCGGCACCCAAAAAAAAAAGGAAAACTTAGGAGG
>NZ_JBVHUL010000003.1:0-383082 GCF_055565395.1 Amycolatopsis sp. NPDC028719 | reverse complement strand
CCCAATGTGGCGTTGGGTGCGCTGGACGCACCCAATGTGGCGTTGGGTGCGCGGGACGCACCCAACGCCACATTGGGGCGCTCGAGCCCGGACCGGCCGGAACCCCCACCGGGACCGCGGGCACGCACAAGAAACGGGCCGTTCCCGGAGACCCCGCCGGGAACGGCCCGTCACCCCCTTCGACCGGGCAGCCGCGGGAGTCGCCCGGTCGTGCGGGTCGGGTCCCGGCCCCCACCGGGACCGACCCCTTTCATCAGCCGGCCGCGCGCGTCACCACGGCGTTGCCGGAGCCCGTGCGGGCCCGCACCTTCAGCTTCACGCCACCCGAGGGAGCGCTGTCGGCGATGTCCAGCTCGCTGGACACCTTGCCTCCACTGGACGTCAGGTCGACCTCCGCCGCCGTTCCTCCCCGGATGCCGATGCGGACCTCGCCGGAGCCGGTGATCAGGTCGAGCGTGCCCGAGGCCGCGTCGGCCACCGACAGGTCGCCGCTGCCCGTGCGGGCCATCACCTCGCCCGACACCGCGCCCAGCCAGACGTCGCCGGTGCCGGTGGCCAGGGTCGCGGAGCCGGCGATCGACGACGCCTCGACGTGGCCGCTGCCGCTGCGCAGCTGCAGCCCGCCGAGCGTCGGGCCGAGCTTGATGCCGCCGCTGCCCGTGCGGACCGTCGCCGAGCCGTCGGCCCGGTCGAGCTTGACCTCGCCGGAGCCGGTCAGCAGGTCGACGCGGCCGGCCGAGCCGGTCACCGTGACGTCCGCCGCGCCGGCCCGCACCTCGACGTGCGAACCCGCCGGGGCGCGCACGATCACCGACAGCGCGACGTTGCGCAGCTGCCACGCCTTCGGAGCCTGGACGACCAGGCGGTTGCCGAGCTTCTCGATCCGGCTCTGCCGCACCGCCTCGGCCGGGTTGGTCCCCGACGGGTCGACGCCGAGCTGGTCGCCGAAGCGCTCGCCGACCCAGGACAGCAGGCTGTTGACCCCCGCGACCCACGGCTGCTGCTCACCCCGGTCGTGCCGCAGCTCGACACGGGCGCCGGAGTCGCCTTCGAGGACGACCTCGACGCGCCCGATCGTCACGCCGATGTCGAGCTCCAGCGGGACGTCGGTTTCGAACTCGTCGATCCGGACCAGCTCGTCGTTCGGAGCCGTGGGCTCCTCAGCCTGAGCCGTGGGCTCCTCGGCCGGAGCAGCGGGCGTGACCGTTTCTTCGGCCGGTGTCGTCTCTTCGTCACTCATCTTCGATCCCCTCAGCCTTCGACCCAGCCGTGCAGGTGCGACCCGGGCCGCTCGCCCTTGCCGTGGTGCTTGGTGCCCCCGCCGAACGAGCCGTGCCCGAGCGCCCCCTGCACCGCCTGGGAGACGAACGTGTTCAGCGAGACACCCTGTGCCTGCGCCGCGCGCTCGGCCTGCCCCTTGATCTGCTCGACCAGGCGCAGCGTGATGCGCGAGATGTCACCGCCGTCGACCGGTGGTGGTGGAGTGGTGTCACGTGGTGTCGCACGCGGCGGCGCCTCTTCGGCGGCTCCGGTGACGACCACGCGGACGTCCCGGCCGTCCAGCCGCACGTCGACCACCTGGCCCGGCAAAGCGGCCGTGACCTCGGCAGCGAGGTCGGCGAGGGCGTTCATCAGCGTCAGGCGGACGGCGGGTTCGAGCGCGGAGGACAGCAGCGCGGCCGCCCGCCGGGTCTGCTCGTCCCCGGCGGCAGCCGTGTTCGCGAGGTCCTCGCGAAGGTTGGCGATGTACGGCGTCAGGTCCATGACACCACTATGACGTCATCCGTGGTGTCAGTCAAGGAGACCGTGCTGTCACGTGTCCCCCGGGAGTGGGCGCCCGCACGCGGTTAGGCTGCCGGGGGAGCCTGCGGAAGGAGTGCGGACGTGGCCGAAACCGTGTCACCGAGGGTGCAGCTGATCGCCAAGACGGAGTTCTTCCCGCCCGCGGACGTCCCCTGGACGACCGACGCGGACGGCGGCGAGGCGCTCGCGGAGTTCGCCGGCCGCGCCTGCTACCAGTCGTGGAAGAAGCCGAACCCGGCCACCGCGACCAACGCCGGCTACCTCGAGCACATCATCGACGTCGGCCACCTTTCGGTGCTGGAGCACGGATCGGTGACCTTCTACATCACCGGCATCTCGCGGTCCCTGACCCACGAGCTGATCCGGCACCGCCACTTCTCCTACTCGCAGCTCTCCCAGCGGTACGTGCCCGAGCGCGACGCCGAGATCGTCGAGCCGGACGTCATCGCGAACGATCCCGTGCTGCACGAGAAGTTCCTCGCCGCGGCCCAGGCGAGCGTCGACGCCTACACCGAGCTCCTCGCCGGTCTCGAGGAGAAGTTCGCCGACGTCCCGAGCGCGACGCTGCGGCGCAAGCAGGCCCGCCAGGCCGCGCGGGCCGTGCTGCCGAACGCGACCGAGACCCGCATCGTCGTCACCGGGAACTACCGGGCCTGGCGCCACTTCGTCGCCATGCGCGCCACCGAGCACGCCGACGTCGAGATCCGCGAACTGGCCGTGGAGTGCTTGCGGCACCTGCAGAAAGCCGCGGCGAACGTGTTCGCCGACTTCACCATCTCGACGCTGCCGGACGGCACCGAGATCGCTACGAGCCCGAAGGTGTTCGAAGGCTGATGAAGCGTCTTGCGATCGATGTCCGTCCCGGCGAGTACGCCGTCGTCCGGCTGCCCCCGGACGCCCCGGTGCCCGCCGAGCTCCTCGCCCCCGGCGAGCCCGCGTTCGTCTCGGTGACCCGGACGCCCGAGGAGCTGTCCATCATCTGCCCGGCCGGGCGCGAACCGTCCGGCGGCACGGCGTCCGAGGACGGCTGGCGGCTGCTCTCGGTCCGCGGGCCGCTCGAGTTCACGCTCACCGGCATCATCGCCGCGCTGGCCTCGGAGCTGGCCGCG
Organism: Amycolatopsis sp. NPDC028719; assembly: GCF_055565395.1. NCBI lineage: Bacteria > Bacillati > Actinomycetota > Actinomycetes > Pseudonocardiales > Pseudonocardiaceae > Amycolatopsis > Amycolatopsis sp. NPDC028719. The sequence goes on along the minus strand of NZ_JBVHUL010000003.1, from coordinate 380,170 downwards.
GCCGGCGTCGCGCTGTTCTCGATGTCCACGTTCGACACCGACCACATCCTGGTCCGCGCCACCGATCTCGGGCACGCCGTCAAGGCGCTGCGCGAGTCCGGTCACGAGATCGCGCACCCCTGACGGCTTTTCGGCGGGCGATTCACGGGTACTCCCGGCACGAGGGTGGGAGCCATCACCCTTGAAATCGAAAGTTCGGCACGCCTAAACTTCGATTTGGGATCCCCGACACCCGGTTGAGAGGCAGGCGCCATGGCGGTCACCGAGGCGGTCCGGCCGAGACTCGCGTCGCGCCTGCGTACCGGGTCGGCCCTGCTGGGCCCGGCGTTCGTGGCCGCGATCGCCTACGTCGACCCCGGCAACGTCGCGTCCAACATCAGCGCCGGCGCCCGCTACGGCTACCTGCTGGTCTGGGTCATCGTCGCGGCGAACCTGATGGCCGTGCTCGTGCAGTACCTGTCGGCGAAGCTCGGCCTGGTCAGCGGGATGTCGCTGCCGGAAGCCCTGCGCACCCGGCTTTCGCGGCCCGCGCGGCTGGCGTACTGGCTGCAGGCGGAGGTCGTCGCCATCGCCACCGACCTTGCGGAGGTCGTCGGCGGCGCCATCGCGCTCTACCTGCTGTTCGACCTGCCGCTGGTCGTCGGCGGCCTGGTCACCGGCGCGGTTTCGCTGACGCTGCTGGCGGTCCAGGACCGCGGCGGCCAGCGCACGTTCGAGCGCGTGGTCACCGGCCTGCTGCTGGTCATCGCGGTCGGGTTCTTGGCCAGCCTGTTCGTCGAGTCGCCGTCGGTCTCGGGCACGCTCGGCGGGCTGGTGCCGAAGTTCGACGGCACCGGCAGCATCCTCATCGCCGCCGCGATGCTGGGCGCGACCGTCATGCCGCACGCTGTCTACCTGCACTCCGGCCTGGTCCGCGATCGCCACGGCCTCCCGGACGTCACCACCCGCCGCCGCCTGCTGCGCGCCACCCGCGCCGACGTCGGCCTCGCGATGCTGCTGGCCGGCGCGGTCAACCTCGGCATGCTGCTGCTCGCCGCGACGAACCTGCAGGGCCAGACGGGCGTCGACAGTATCGAGGGCGCGCACGCCGCGGTCGCGGTGGCCCTCGGCCCGGGCGTCGCGCTGATGTTCGCGATCGGCCTGCTGGCGTCAGGCCTGGCGTCGACGTCGGTGGGCGCGTACGCGGGCGCCATGATCATGCAAGGCCTGCTGCACAAGCGGATCCCGCTGGTCCTGCGCCGTCTCGTGACCCTCACCCCGGCGATCGTGGTCCTCGCGCTCGGCGCCGACCCGAGCGCGGCGCTGGTCGTCTCGCAGGTCGTGCTGTCGTTCGGGATTCCCTTCGCGCTGGTGCCCCTGATCCGGCTGACGGCCGACCGTGATCTGATGGGGGCGGACGCCAACCGCAGGCTGACGACCATCGCGGCCGCACTGATCGCGGTGGTGATCATCGCGCTCAACCTGGTGCTGATCTACCTCACCTTCACCGGTTGAGCCACGAGCAGGGAGACCCTCCACCATGGCCTGGATCTTCGCCCTCAACGCCGAATGCGGTGGGCGGGAGACCCACGCCCGGGACCTCGCGCGCCACTTCCAGGGCTGGTCTTCCCGCATCTTCTCCGACGGCGGCAACGGCTGGTGGTGCGGAGTCACGCCCGAAGGCCTCGGCGAGAAGGGAATCGAGTCCGCCGAGGACGCGACGGCGTTCACCGCCGCCGGGCGCCGGCTCTACTGGATGCTCCGCACGGCGCCGCCGGTCTACCGCTACGCGCTCGCCGGGGTCGAGACCGACGAGTTCCGCACGTACGACGAGCTGATGGCCGAGAACGACCTGACGCGCTTCCCCGGTCTCGTCGTCAGCGAAGACATCTGGGCCGCGACCGGCAAGCGCAACGCGTTCAGCGACTTCGCCCCGGGCTACCGGTGGATCCCGTACCGCGGCGAGGCGTACAAGTCACCGCGCTGAGCCCCGCTGTACCCCGTCGGTCACGAATTCGGCGGAACCTCGAACGCTCCGGAACGGTCCGACTAGCATCTGCGCGACCGCCGCCAAAAGGAGCACCGTGACCGACGAACAGACCCGGCCGTACCCACCGCAGGCGCCCGTCACGCCTGGTCAGCGGGTTGTCGCCGGCCGTTATGCGCTCCTCGGCGAACTCGGCCGGGGCGGCATGGGCGTCGTGTGGCGGGCGCAGGACCAGGTCATCGGCCGGCAGGTCGCCGTCAAGGAACTGCGGCTGCCCGACGCCGAGTCCGCCGCCGTCTTCTCCGAGCGCGCCCTGCGCGAGGTGCGCACCGGCGGGCGGCTCAACGACCCCGCCGTCGTCACCGTCTACGACGTCGTCACCGACGGCGGCACCACGTTCATCGTGATGGAGCTCGTCGAGGCGCCGTCGCTGGCGGACCTGGTACGCCAGCGCGGCCCGATGCCCGCCGCGCAGGCCGCGCAGCTGGGGGAGCGGGTCCTCGCCGCGCTGCAGGCCGCCCACGCGGCCGGGATCGTGCACCGCGACGTGAAGCCGGCGAACATCCTCGTCGCGCCGGACGGCCGCGTGAAGCTCACCGACTTCGGCATCGCCCACGCCATCGACGACCCGCGCCTGACCACCAGCGGCATGATCGTCGGCTCGCCCGCGTTCATGGCGCCGGAGCGCGTCGAAGGCCGTGAAGCGCTGCCCGCGTCCGACCTGTGGTCCCTCGGCGCGACGCTGTTCTTCGCCGTCGAAGGCTCGATCCCGTTCGAGCGCGCGACCACCGCCGCGACGCTGCACGCGATCATGACCGAGATCCCGTACCTGACCCGCGGCCAGGGCCCGATCGCCGCGGCCATCCTCGGCCTGCTGGTCGCCAACCCCGACGCGCGCCTCACCGCCGCCCAGGCGCAGAACCTGCTGACCACGGCGCAGGGCGTCCGGCCGACGCCGCCGAACGGCACGGCGATGGTCCAGCCCATGACCCGGGTCGCGCCGCAGCCGCCGAAGAAGAACCTCCGCGCGCTGTGGATCTCGCTCGCCGCGGTGCTCGTCGTCGGCGCCCTGGTCGGCGGGTTCTTCGCGGGCAAGGCCTACGAGACACCCACTCCGGACGCCCAGAAGCTGCCGACCATGACCTACGGCCTCGGCGGCCAGGTGCGCGCGGACATCGGCAGCTACTACCGGTGCTTCAACACCCCGGTGCAGGATGGCGCGATCATCAGCGAGAAGGAGAACAAGGGCGACTGCACCTCGAGCCACCTGCTGGAGGTCTACGAGATCGGCGGCCTGCTGTCGGTCGAGAACTGGAACTCCGACGACGCCAGGGTGGCGGACTACCCGGGGCTGGCCGCGGTGACGGCGAGTGCCGAGGCGGCGTGTGCGACCGCGTTCCGCTCGTCGATCGTGCCCGAAGCCAAGCGGCAGGACCTCACCTTCCGCGCGCTCGTGCCGACCCAGGCGCAATGGCAGAGCCTGCCGGCGACGAGCAGCGACGAGCCCGCCCGCGACTTCTACTGCCTGCTCGCCCGTGCCGACGGCGGTCCGATCACCGCGCCGATCGTGACCAAGGTCAAGTAGAAGTTCCGCGACGAGCGGCCGCACTCCGGAAATCCTCCGCACTTCGCCGGACGTGACCAGGTCGGCGCGGTTTTCGTCGGTGCCACGGGGTACCGTCTCAGCATGTCCAACCCACCTACCGCAGCGCCCGGAAGGCCCTTCGGGCGCGTGCTCACCGCGATGGTCACCCCCTTCGACGCCGAAGGCGCGCTGGACCTGAAGCGGGCGCAGGAGCTGGCCGAGCACCTCGTGGAGCTGGGGAACGACGGCCTCGTCATCAACGGCACCACCGGCGAGAGCCCGACCACGAGCGACGCGGAGAAGCAGGAGCTCATCCGCGCCGTGGTCGAGGCCGTCGGCGACCGCGCGACCGTCGTGGCCGGCGCGGGCACCAACAACACGGCGCACAGCGTCGAGCAGGCGAAGCAGGCCGAAGCGGCCGGCGCGCACGGCCTGCTGGTCGTCACCCCGTATTACTCGCGGCCGAGCCAGGCCGGCCTGCACGCGCACTTCACGACGGTCGCCGACAGCACCGGGCTGCCGGTGATGCTCTACGACATCCCGCCGCGCTCGGTCGTGCCGATCGAGGTCGACACGCTGCTGCGGCTGGCCGAGCACCCACGGATCCTCGCGGTCAAGGACGCCAAGGGCGACCTGATCGCCGGCTCCGAGGTCATCGCCAACACCCACCTCGCTTACTACTCGGGCGACGACGGCCTGAACCTGCCCTGGATCTCCGTCGGCGGCACCGGCGTGGTGAGTGTGATCGGTCACGTCGTCGCGGGCCGGATCCGCGCGATGATCGACGCCTACGAGAACGGCGACACGTCCACCGCGCGCACCAACCACCGCGGCATGCTGCCGGTTTTGCGCGCGATGTCGCGGGTCGGCGGGGTCGCGTTCAGCAAGGCGGCGCTGCGGCTGCGCGGCTTCGACGCCGGCGAGCCGCGGCTCCCGATCGTGGCGCCGACGGCCGAGCAAACAGCCCTGATCGCCGGTGATCTCGGGCAGGGCGGCGTGCCGCTGGGCGACACGGCGGCCCGGGACTGGCATGGTGAGCGGGTGGCACAAGCAGATTCGAGGGCCGCCTACGTGGCGCCGACCTCGCACACCAGCGTTGGGACCCTGCCTCGGTGAGCTCACTTCCCCCAGGTCCAGGCCCCACCAACGCCCCGCCCGAACTGCCCGCCGGGGCCCTGCGCGTCGTCGCGCTGGGCGGTATCGGCGAGGTCGGGCGCAACATGACCGTCTTCGAGTACGCCGGCCGGCTGCTCATCGTCGACTGCGGGGTGCTCTTCCCCGAAGACGACCAGCCCGGCGTCGACCTGATCCTGCCCGACTTCCGCGCGATCGAGGACCGCCTCGACGACATCGAAGGCCTGGTGCTCACCCACGGGCACGAAGACCACATCGGTGCCGTCCCGTTCCTCCTGCGCCTGCGGCCGGACCTGCCGATCTACGGCTCGAAGTTCACCAACGCCCTGCTCGCGGCGAAGGCCAAGGAGCACCGGCAGCGGCCCAAGCTGATCCAGGTCCGCGAGGGCGAGCGCCGCGACGTCGGGGTGTTCAACCTCGAGTTCTTCGCGGTCAACCACTCCATCCCGGACGCGCTGGCCGTGGCCATCCGCACCCCGGCGGGCGTGGTGCTGCACACCGGCGACATCAAGCTCGACCAGCTCCCGCTGGACGGGCGCCTCACCGACCTGGCCGGCTTCTCCCGGCTCGGCGACGAGGGTGTCGACCTGTTCTGCGTCGACTCGACCAACGCCGAGGTGCCCGGGTTCGTCATGCCCGAGCGCGACATCGGCCCGGTCCTCGACGACGTCATCCGCCGGGTCGATCAGCGCGTGATCGTGGCCTGCTTCGCCAGCCACGTCCACCGCGTCCAGCAGGTCCTCGACGCCGCCCAGCGGCACGGCCGCCGGATCGCGTTCGTCGGCCGGTCGATGGTCCGCAACATGGGGATCGCGGCCGAGCTGGGCCTGCTCAACGTGCCGGACGGCCTGCTGGTCGACCTCGACCAGGCGAGTGGCCTGCCGGAGAGCAAGGTCCTGTTCGTCTCGACGGGTTCGCAGGGCGAGCCGCTCTCGGCGCTGTCGCGGATGGCGCGTGGTGAGCACCGGCAGATCTCGATCCGCGCGGGCGACACCGTCGTGCTGGCCAGCTCGATGATCCCGGGCAACGAGACCGCGGTGTTCGGCGTCGTCAACGGCCTGACCCGGCTCGGCGCGAACGTCGTCCACCAGGGCAACGCGAAGGTGCACGTGTCCGGCCACGCGTCGGCGGGGGAGCTGCTCTACCTGTACAACGCGGTGCGCCCGAGCAACGTCATGCCGGTCCACGGCGAGTGGAAGCACCTGAAGGCCAACGCCGAGCTGGCGATCCGCACCGGCGTCGCGGCGGACAACGTGGTGATCGCCGAAGACGGCGTGGTCGTCGACCTGGTCGACGGCAAGGCGTCCCGCACCGGCCGCGTCGAGGTCGGGCACGTCTACGTCGACGGCCTCTCGGTCGGCGACGTCGGCGAGTCGACCTTGTCCGACCGGTTGGTCCTCGGCGAGGGCGGGTTCATCTCGATCAGCGTCGCGATCGAATCCGCCACCGGGCGCCCGGTCAGCGCCCCGACGGTGTCCGGCCGCGGCTTCTCCGACGACCCGAAGGCGCTCGACGCCGTGGTGCCGCTGGTGGAGATGGAGCTGGCGCGCACGGAGGCCGAAGGCATCACCGACACCCACCGGATCGCCCAGGCGGTCCGCCGGGTGGTCGGCCGCTGGGTCGCCGACACCTACCGCCGCCGCCCGATGATCGTCCCGACGGTCATCCCGGTCTAGCCCCGCCTCTGAAGGCCACCATCAGGGCATCCAGTGCCCTGATGGTGGCCTTCAGCGCATCAGCTTGCTGACGAACAGGGCGAGTCCCACGGTGGCGGTCTGGCGGAGCAGGGCGCGGCGCGCCCGGCGCTGGTCGGTTCGTGTCGGTTTCATGCGTACCCCCAAGCGGTCAGGCCCCCAGTGTCGCGCGCGGGCCGGGCCGGGACATCCCACTTCGGGACAGGACCGCATCCCTCCCGGGTATGAGGGCCTCTGTTAGGCCGTCTGGACCACGAGCCGGTGGTTTGCCGGGCGCTAACCTTGATCCCCACCCTCGCCTCGCCGAAGAGAGGCCGCGCCGATGGGACGTCACTCGCCGGACGGACGACGCCGGCTGCTCGTGCCCGTCCTCGCGACTTCGCTCGTGGTCGTCCTCGGGGCGGCGGCCTGGGTCACCGTCTCGGCGGTGCGGTCCCGGCCGACGTGCGAGCAGCCGGTCAAGGTCCTCGTCGCCGCGTCCGCCGACATCGCGCCCGCGCTCTCGCTCGTCGCGCGCGGTCTCGGCATTTCGTGCGGGGGCGTCGAGGTCCAGACCAAGGAGGCGGCCGCCACGGCCGAGCAGCTCGCGCTGTCCGATGGCAGCCCGCGGCCGCAGGTGTGGGTGCCGGACTCGACCCTCGCGCTGCGCCGCGCCCACCAGTTCGGCGCCGCCGACGTCCCCGAATCCGGGGCTTCGGTGGCCAGCTCGCCGGTCGTGCTGGCCGTCGCCGAGGACGTCGCCAAGGGGATCGGCTGGCCCGAGCACGTGCCCACCTGGGCGGAGGTCCTGGGCGCGCGGGGCGCCGTCCCGGGGATGTCCGACCCGGCGCGGGACTCGGTCGGCGCGGTGGCGTTGCTAGGGTTGCGGGAGAGCGTGAAAACGGCGCCCGAGCCGGCGGGCGCGTACGTCGCGTTGCTGCGGCGGTTCGCCGCCAACACGCTCGGCGGGGAGGCGGACCTGATCGCGCGGCTGCCGGGGTCGGGCGGCACCGGCGGCACGGCCGCGGTGACGATGTTCCCCGCGTCGGAGAACTCCTTGCTGCGCCACAACATCGAGGACGCGTCGTCGCCGCTCGTCGCCGTGTACTCGAACGCGGTGCCCACCTTGGACTTTCCGTTCGCCGAGCTGGGCGGGATCACGCCGCAGCAGCGGCCGATCGTCGACGCGCTGCGGGAAGCGGTACTGGGCGACGCGGGCGCGGAGGCCATCGCGAAGACGGGCCTGCGCGCGGCGGGCGGGCAGGCGCTGCGCGAGCACGCCGACGACCCGCACGTGTCGACGGCCGGTTTCCGGGCCGCGAACCTGCCGCCCGCCGCGTCCGTCGACGAGCTGCTCAACCAGTGGGCCGGGATCAACCTGAGCGCGCGGGTGCAGGTGCTCGTCGACGTTTCGGGTTCGATGAACGCGCAGGTGCCGGGGACCGGGCTGAACCGGATGCAGCTGTCGATGCAGGCGACGGCGAAGGCGTTGCACCTGTTCAAGCCCACGACCCAGCTGCGGATGCTGGCGTTTTCGACGCGCCTGGACGGCGACAAGGACTACCGCGAGCTGCTGCCGATGGCGCCGGTGTCGCAGCACCTGGCGAGCGGCGCGCTGGACAAGCTCGCCCAGGTGAAGGCGACGCCGGACGGCGGAACGGGGCTGTACGACAGCGTGCTGGACACGTACCGGGCGGCGCGCCACGAGTGGGAGCCGGGCCGGCTCAACCTGGTGATCGTCCTGACGGACGGCCGCAACGAGGACCCCCGCGGGATCTCGCGGGAGGACCTGCTGGGCGAGCTGGCCAAGCTCCAGGACCCCCGCCGCCCGATCCCGCTGATCGGCGTGGGCATCGGCCCGGACGCGGACAAGGCGGAACTGGACCAGCTGACGGCGGCGACGGGCGGCCAGGCTTTCGTGGCCCCGGACCCGGCGAAGATCACGGACGTGTTTTTCGCAGCCCTGAGCCGGATCGCCGGCGGATGAGGAAGTAGACGCCCAAGATCACCGCCAGGCTGATCAGGCTCAGGTACAACTGCGCCCGGGTGTCCTCGTCCACGAACAGCATCGAGGCCACCACGACCAGCGTCAACGCCAACGTCAGCCAGCTCAGCCACGGATACCCCCACATCCGCAGCTTCAAGGTCTCCGGCGCCGTCGCCTCGAGATGGCGGCGCATCCGAATCTGGGAGCCGCAGATGATCGCGTACACGAACAACGCCACCGCGCCCGCCGAATTGATGATGAAGTAGAAGATCTCGTCCGGGGACACGTAGCTCATCACCACGGCCACGTAACCGACCGAAGTGGACACCAGGATCGCCTTCCACGGCACCCCGCGCCGGTTCGTGTCCGCCACCCACGACGGGGCCCAGCCGTGGCGGCGCAGCGCGAACAGCATCCGGGATGCCGTGTACAGTCCCGAATTCAGCACCGACAACGCCGCCGTCAGCACCACCGCACTGACCAAAGTGGACGCCGCCGGGACGCCGAACCGGCCGAACGCCGCCGCGAACGGGCTCGTCTCGCTCGGGATCTCGCGCCACGGCGTGATCATCACCAGCAGGGCCACCGAGCCCACGTAGAACACGATCACGCGCCAGACGATCGTCGACGTCGCCTTGCGGACCGCCGTCTCCGGCTCGCTCGACTCCGCCGCCGCGATCGTGACGATCTCCGCGCCGAAGTAGGAGAAGATCACGATCACCACGCCGTGGACGACCGAAAACCCGCCGTTCGGCACGAAACCGTCGAGGGCGATGTTGCCCACCGAAAAGTGCGCGCCCGGCCAGAGCCCGAGCACGAACAGCAGGCCCAGCACCAGGAACACGACGATGGTGGCGACCTTGATCGACGCCAGCCAGAACTCCGTCTCGCCGAACGACCGCGCCGACGCCAGGTTCGTCGCCGTCAGCAGCAGCATCAGCGCCAGCGAGAACACCCATTGCGGCACCCCGGGGATCCAGCCCTGCAGGATCTTCGCGCCGGCCACCGCTTCGAAGGCGACCACGCCGACCCAGAAGTACCAGTACAGCCAGCCGATCGTGAAGCCCGCCCAGCCGCCGAGCGAGTCGCGCGCGTACTCCATGAACGAGCCGAGCGCCGGCGCCGCCGTCGCCATCTCGCCGAGCATCCGCATGACGAGCACGACGAGCAGCCCGCCCAACGCGTACGAGAGCACCGCGGCCGGCCCGACGGTGTGGATCACCGCGCCGCTGCCGATGAACAGGCTCGCGCCGATGATGCCGCCGAGGGCGATCATCCGGACGTGCCGCTGACGCAGTTCCGGCCGCAGCCCCCGAGTCGTCATGGTGGGGAATTCTCGCACTCGCGCGTCAGCTCGTGAAGAGATCAGCTCGTCAGGATCTCCGACTTCCGCTGCACCAGGTACGCGCCGGCCAGCAGGACCGCCGAGCCGAGCAGCTGCGGCCAGGTCAGCTCCTCGCCGATCAGCGCCCACGCCGCGACCGTCGTGATCACCGGCTCGACCAGCCCGAGCACACTCGCGACCGACGCGGGCAGGTGCCGCAGCGACGAGATCCCGCAGACGTAGGCGAGCACCGTCGCGATCAGGACGAGCAGGACCATCAGCAGCCACACCGGCGGGTGCCAGGCGCCGAACTCGACGTCCACGGCCAGCAGCGCGACCGGCCACGTCCACGGCGGCGCGACGAGGCTGATCAGCACCGCGCCGATCACCATGCCCCAGGTGACCAGGCCCAGCGGGTCGATGTCGGCCACCGCGCGCTCGCCGAGCAGGAAGTACCCGGCCGAGCACAGCGCGGCGCCGAAGCCGGCGAGCAGGCCGACGCCGTTCAGCGTGACGCCCTGCCAGACCTGGGCGACCAGCGACAGGCCCACCATGGCCAGCGCGATGCCGCCCCACACCGACCGCGGCAGCCGGTGCCGCCGCACGAACCGCACCCACAGCGCGATGAGCACCGGCGAGATGAACTCCAGCAGGATCGCGATGCCGACCGGGATCCGGCCCGCGGCGACGAAGTAGAGCAGCTGCACACCGGCGACGCCGAGCAGGCCGTAGCCGGCCAGCACCGGCAGCTCGGTGCGGCGCACCCGCAGCTTCCGCGGCGCGACCAGCGCCACCCCGGCGAGCAGCACGAGCCCGGCGAGCCCGATCCGCATCGCGGCCACCTGCTCCGGGGTGAAGCCGGCCGACATCGCGGACTTGCCCAGCGTGCCCGACGTGCTGAAGAACAGCGCCGCGAGCAGGACGAGCGTGGTCCCGCGGCCGCGGTGGGCGACCCGGGGAGGCGCGAGGACGGGCAGCTCGGTGGTCACCGTCGCGACTCTAGGGCCGCACCCCGTGACTGCCAAAGCGGTTTTTCCGGTTATTCGGCCTGCTTCAGCCCGGTCGCGACGTGCGTCGTGATCGTCGCGAGCCGCCGGCCCTGGACGCGCAGCGCGCCGAGGGCGAGCTCGTCCGGCGCGGCCGACTTGCGGGACACGAACGAGCCGCCGTACGGGTTGCCGGACTCCATCAGGTGCGGGTCGGTGTAGCCGAGCGGCACCACGATCGCGCCCCAGTGGTAGAAGACGTTGTTGATCGCCAGCAGCGTCGACTCCAGGCCGCCGTGGCGGGTGGACGCCGTCGTGAACGACGTCGCGACCTTGTCGGCCAGCTTCCCCTGCGCCCACAACCCGCCCGTGCTGTCCAAAAAGGACTTCAGCTGGGCCGCCGGTCCGCCGAACCGGGTCGGGCTGCCGACGGCGAGCCCGTCGGCCCACACGAGGTCGTCGAGCGTGGCGAGAGCGTGGTGCGGGCCCGAGTCGATCCAGGCCTGCCAGCGCCGGTTCTGCGCGATGGCTTCGGCGGGCACCGTCTCCGGCACGGTCCGCACCCGCACGTCGGCGCCGGTTTCGCGGGCTCCCGCGGCGAGGGACTCGGCGAGGGCGGCGGTGTTGCCGGTCGAGCTGTAGTAGACGACGAGTATCCGTGTGCTCACGTCCGCCGACTCTAGGGGCACCCGCGACGGCGTCTCAGGATCCGGACCGGGGCTTCCACGGGCTCACGGTGTCGGTCGGCCGGGTCGGGTCGTGGAAGCGCGGCCGGTCGAGCTCGCCCGCGCGCAGCGGGATCAGGCCGTCGGTGATCGCCTGCATGATCTTCGCGTGCGCGCGGACGCCGGCGCCCGGGCGCTCCGGCTCGACCTCCGACAGGTCGACGGGGTCGCCGAAGTGCACCCGGAACTTCGGCCGCCGCAGCGGCGCGCTGAGCCCGGAGCGGGCGAGCGGGACCAGGTCGGCCGGGCCGTTGACGGTCTCGGTGCCCCAGTAGACGGCCTCGTGCGCGCCCCACTGGCTGATCGGGATCACCGGCACGCCCGCGGCCAGCGCGAGCCGCGCCGCGCCGGTCTTGCCGCGCTCCGGCCACAGGCCCGGGTCGTGGCTGATCCGGCCCTCCGGGTAGACGATGATCGGCTCCCGCGTGGTCTTGAGCGCTTCGACGGCCTCGGCGAACTGCCCGACGGCGGTCGCGGCGACCTTCCGGTCGACCCGCAGGTGGCCGCTGACCCGCAGCGCCGGGCCGATGACCGGGGCGTCGAGGATGCCGCCGGCCAGCATGAACCGCGGGTTGATGCCGATCCGCTTGCACGCCGCCATCAGCACGAACGCGTCGAACACGCCGATGTGGTTCGCGGTCATCAGCAGCGGCTTGCCGCGCAGCTGCGCCGGGATCCGCCCGCTGACGGTGAGCCGCCCGACGAGGTTCACCAGCCCCCGGTCGATGTTCAGCATGGTCCGCCAGATGGCGGGGGCTCGGCGAGAGGTGTTGTCGGAGTGCAGCGCGACCATGGGGCAGAGCATGGCAGACGCCGGATTCACCCGGATGTGCACTGGCCGGATCCGTTCACCCGGATGGCCGCTCGTGCCCAGAGGTGAGGCAGAAGTTCACCCTGCGCCGAGAGTGGCGCATGTGACGAAGGGCCACGGCCGGTTACCGTTGAGGGCATGGCTGGGTCGGCGACGAGGAAGCGAAGCACGGGAAGCGGCGCGAAGGGGGCAGCGGCGCGTAAGCCGCGTACACCTGCGAAGCCACGTACGCCGGCCGCTCGCAAGCCGGCCCCCCGCTCGCGCCGCAAGACGCCCGGGATCTTCGGCAAGGGCGTCCGCGGCACCTGGAACCTGCTGGCCAAGGGCATCGGCACGCTGGCCAGGACGGTCGGCCGCACCCGCGAACTCGAGGCCGAACACCGCCGTGACGGCCTCGCGCTGGGCCTGATGGCCCTGGCCATCGTCGCGGCCGTCGGGGTCTGGTGGCGGGCCGCCGGGCCGATCGGGGCCGGCGTCGAGATCGCCGCCCGGTCCGTCCTCGGTGCCGGAGCCGTGACGCTCCCGCTGGTCCTCGTCGTCGTGGCCGTCGCGCTGATGCGGTCCGAGCCGCACCCCGAGACCCGGCCGCGGATGGTGATCGGCACGATCATGGTCGTCCTGTCGGTGCTCGGGATGCTGCACATCTTCACCGCGCTCCCGGCCACCAACGACGGCCGCATGTACGCCGGCGGCATCATCGGCGCCTTCTCCGGCGGCCTGCTGACCATGGGCGTCACCACCTGGGTCGCCGTGCCGATCCTCATCCTGGCGCTGGTCTTCGGCGTGCTCGTGTTCACCGGCACGCCGGTCCGCGAGATCCCGCACCGGCTGCGCAACTGGGGCCTCGACGAAGACGAGATTGCCGAGGCGGACCAGAAGGCCGGGTTCGCCACCGACGAGGAGACGGTCACCGAGGCCGACCCGAAGTCCGCGCGCCTGCGCAAGCCGTCGCGGCGCCGCCAGGCCGCCGACGCGAACCCCGAGCAGCTCGACCTCGACACCATGCTCGCCGAGGCGCCGACGCCGATCAAGCCACCCAAGGCTGTTCCCAAGCCGGTCGAGGTGCCCGAGAAGAAGCCGAAGAAGGCCCCGGAACCGCCGCTCGCGATGACCCGCACGGTCGAAGGCGACTACCAGCTCCCGCCGCCCGACCTGCTGAAGCTCGGCGACGCGCCGAAGTCCCGCAGCAAGGCCAACGACGCCATGATCGAGGCGATCACCGGCGTGCTGGAGCAGTTCAACGTCGACGCGCAGGTCACCGGCTTCACGCGCGGCCCGACGGTCACCCGGTACGAGGTCGAGCTCGGCCCGGGCGTCAAGGTCGAGAAGATCACCGCGCTGACCAAGAACATCGCCTACGCGGTGGCCACCGACAACGTCCGGTTGCTGGCGCCGATCCCGGGCAAGTCCGCCGTCGGCATCGAGGTGCCGAACTCCGACCGCGAGATGGTCCGCCTGGGTGACGTCCTGCGCGCGCCGTCCACGGTCAAGGACAACCACCCGATGGTGATCGGCCTCGGCAAGGACATCGAGGGCCACTTCGTCACGGCGAACCTGACGAAGATGCCCCACCTCCTGGTCGCCGGTTCGACCGGGTCCGGTAAGTCGAGCTTCGTCAACTCGATGCTGGTGTCGCTGCTCGCGCGGGCGACGCCGGACGAGTGCCGGATGATCCTGATCGACCCGAAGATGGTCGAGCTGACGCCGTACGAGGGCATCCCGCACCTGATCACGCCCATCATCACCCAGCCGAAGAAGGCCGCCGCCGCGCTGGCCTGGCTGGTGGAGGAGATGGAGCAGCGCTACCAGGACATGCAGGTCAACAAGGTCCGGCACATCGACGACTACAACAAGAAGGTCAAGTCCGGCGAGATCACGGCGCCGCCGGGGTCCGAGCGCGAGTACCGGCCCTACCCCTACATCATGGCGATCGTCGACGAGCTCGCCGACCTGATGATGACCGCGCCGCGCGACGTCGAGGACGCGATCGTCCGGATCACCCAGAAGGCCCGTGCGGCGGGCATCCACCTGGTCCTGGCGACGCAGCGGCCGTCGGTCGACGTCGTCACCGGCCTGATCAAGACGAACGTGCCCTCGCGGCTGGCGTTCGCGACGTCGTCGCTGACGGACTCGCGGGTCATCCTCGACCAGCCCGGCGCGGAGAAGCTGATCGGCATGGGCGACGCGCTCTACCTGCCGATGGGCGCCGGCAAGCCGGTCCGCATCCAGGGCGCGTTCGTCGGCGACGAGGAGATCTCCGCGGTCGTCAACTACGCCAAGGAGCAGGCGCAGCCGGACTACCAGGACGGCGTCACGGCGCAGAAGGCCGGCGAGAAGAAGGAGATCGACCCGGACATCGGCGACGACCTGGACGTCCTGCTGCAGGCGGCGGAGCTGATCGTGACGTCCCAGTTCGGCTCGACGTCGATGCTGCAGCGCAAGCTCCGGGTCGGGTTCGCCAAAGCGGGCCGCCTGATGGACCTGCTGGAGAGCCGGGGGATCGTGGGCCCGTCGGAGGGTTCGAAGGCGCGCGACGTGCTGATCAAGCCGGAGGAGCTGGAATCGGTGCTGTTCATGATCCGTGGCGGCGACCCGGTGCCCTCGGACCCGGACGACGAGTAGTGCAACCCTTTCCCGGGCCTGTTCCGTCCTGAGCACATGGACCTGCAGCGATTCGCAGCCGGACTGTTCGCCTTCGCCGTCGTCGCGGTGGGCGCCGGGAGCTCCGTGGCTTCGGGGCAGCCCGTCCCGGCCCGGCCGGCGGCGCCGTCGACCGTCAGTACCGCGCCGCACGGGGACGTCACCCTGCACCTGGGGCAGGAGGCCGCCATCCAGGGGAAGGACTTGACCATCCGCTACCTGCGGGTCGTCTCCGACTCGCGGTGCCGTCCGACCATGACCTGCGTCTGGCAGGGCGAGGCGACGCTCGCGTTCCTGCTGAGCGAGCCCGGCCGCGGCGAGAGCACGACGGCCGAGCTGCACAGCGGCCCGCGGACCGGCCCCCAGGCGACCTCGTTCGCCGGCAGCCGCGTCGAGCTGGTGTCGGTGAGCGAGGACGGCCTGGAGGCGACGGTCCGGGTCGGCTGAGCGTGCGTCAGCTGCCGAACTTGCGCACGGCCTGGTAGTACGTCCAGGCGGCGGCCTTGCAGGCCACGTTGGAGCCGCAGACGCCCTTGAGGTCCGAGTAGAGGTTGTCGTCGATCTTCAGGCGGTTCGCCTCGGAGAAGCGGCCCTGCTTCTTGTAGTTGCGGTAGCCGAAGTCGTGCCGGTGGCAGCCGGGCAGGAACTTCCAGCCGAACGGGTTGTCCGGCGCCCACGAACAGCCGTCCGAGGACCAGTCGAGCTGGCCGTTGTACGGCGCCTGGCCCCGGATGGTCTCGAAGTTCGAAAGCGAGGTCGAGAAGAGGTACTGGTCGGTGACCGTCGGGATGTCGACGGCCGCCGCGGTGCCGGCGCCCAGCAGGGCACCCCCGCCGACAGTCGCGGCCACCGCGATGGTGGCCCCCAGGTTCCGGAGTGTCGTGCCCATTTGTGTGTTGTTTCCTTGCTGATCAGGGAACGGATGAGTGTGATCAGCATCGGTCTTCGGGTGGCGCGCGTCACCGCCCGAAAGAATGTTGTCGGGAAACTTTCAGAGTTCGGGCGCCGCCAGGGGTGGTTCAGAGTTCGAGCAGCATCCGGGAGTTGCCGAGGGTGTTCGGCTTGACGTACGGCAGGTCGAGGAACTCGGCCACACCGGTGTCGTGCGAGCGCCGCATCTCCTCGTAGACCTCGTGCGACACCGGCGTCCCCTGGATCTCCACGAAGCCGTGCCCGATGAAGAAACTCGTCTCGAACGTCAGGACGAACAGCCGCCTGAGACCCAGCTCACGCGCCTCCTCGATCAGCCGGGCCACCAGCACCCGCCCGACCCCCTGGCCGCGGACCGCCTTGTCGACCACCACCGTGCGCAGCTCGGCGATGTCCTCCCAGAGCACGTGCAGCGCGGCCGCCCCGACGACCTCGCCGTCCACCTCGGCGACCCAGAACTCCTGGACCGCTTCGTACAGCGTGACCAGGTCCTTCTCAAGCAGGACACGCCCGGCGTCCGAGTCGACGAGGGCCTTGATCTTGCGGACGTCGGCGATCCGCGCGCGGCGGACGGCGGGGGAGGCGGACGGCACGATCGTCAACACTGCCACATCGCCCGGCGCCGGTGCCGACACGACCGGGCCACGCCGTCGTCGGCCCGCGCGGGACCGGCGGCTACCCTGAACGTCGTGCCTTCTCCTGCCACTGACCCTGCCGCCACCCGACGCGTCTCCCTGCTGACCCTGGGCTGCGCCCGCAACGAGGTCGACTCGGAGGAGCTGGCGGGCCGGCTGGCGGCCGGCGGCTGGGAGCTGGCGGCCGATCCGGAGGACTCCGACGTCGTGGTGGTCAACACCTGCGGCTTCGTCGAGTCGGCCAAGAAGGACTCCGTCGACACCCTGCTGGCGGCCTCGGACACCGGCAAGAAGGTCGTCGCCGTCGGCTGCATGGCCGAGCGGTACGGCCACGAGCTCGCCGACAGCCTCCCCGAGGCGGACGCGGTCCTGGGCTTCGACCACTACGCCGACCTCTCCGACCGGCTCGACGACGTCGTCGCGGGCCGCAAGGTCGCCTCGCACACGCCGGGCGACCGCCGGAAGCTGCTGCCGATCAGCCCGGTCCAGCGGCCCGCCGCGGCCGAGAGCGTCGAGGTCCCGGGCCACGCGCAGCACGGCTGGGGCCCGCGGGTGCTGCGCACGCGCCTCGACGACTCGCCGGTGGCCGCGCTGAAGATCGCCTCCGGCTGCGACCGGCGCTGCTCCTTCTGCGCGATCCCGTCGTTCCGCGGTTCCTTCGTGTCCCGCCAGCCGGACGAGATCGTCGCCGAGGCGATGTGGCTGGCCGAGCACGGCGTCAAGGAACTGTTCCTGGTCAGCGAGAACTCGACGTCCTACGGCAAGGACTTCGGCCGCGACGGCGCCACCGCGCTGGAGCGGCTGCTGCCGCGGCTGGCGGAGATCGACGGCATCGAGCGCGTCCGCGTCTCCTACCTGCAGCCGGCCGAGACGCGCCCGCAGCTGGTCAAGGCCATCGCGACGACCCCGGGTGTCGCCGAGTACTTCGACCTGTCGTTCCAGCACTCCAGCGAGCAGGTGCTGCGCCGGATGCGCCGGTTCGGCTCGACCGACTCGTTCCTGGCCCTGTGCGAGCAGATCCGCGAGCACGCGCCCGAAGCCGGCATCCGCACCAACGTCATCGTCGGCTTCCCCGGTGAGACCGAGCACGACCTGAGCGAGCTGGAACGCTTCCTGACCGGCGCGCGCCTCGACGCCGTCGGCGTCTTCGGCTACTCCGACGAGGACGGCACCGAGGCCGAGACCTTCGAAGGCAAGCTCGACGCCGACGAGGTGGCCAAGCGCGTCACGCGGATCTCCGCGCTGGTCGAGGAGCTGACCGCGCAACGCGCCGAGGACCGGATCGGCACCTTCGTCGACGTCCTCGTCGAGCTGGACGACGACGGCGAGCTCACCGGCCGCGCCGCCCACCAGGCCCCCGAGGTCGACGGCGAGTGCGTCATCCTCGACGCACCGGAGAAGACGGAGGTCGGCGACTTCCTGCGCTGCGAGGTCGTCGACTCGGCGGGCGTGGACCTGGTCGTCCGCGCGGTACCGGACGCCGACCGGTGAGTGCGCTCCCGAGCGACGCCGCCGACGAAGGCACGGCCCACGACGGCCCCGCCCAGGTCCCGGTGGCGACCCCGGTCCCGACACTCAACATCGCCAACCTGCTGACGCTGTCCCGGCTGGTCCTGGTGCCGCTGTTCATCGCCGCGCTCTTCGTCGGCGACGGCCACGACACCACCTGGCGCGCGCTCGCGACCGGGCTGTTCGCGATCGCCTCGGCCACCGACCAGCTGGACGGCTGGGTGGCCCGCCGGTACGGCCTGATCACCGACTTCGGCAAGATCGCCGACCCGATCGCGGACAAGGCGCTGACCGGCGCCGCGCTGGTGGGCTTGAGCATCCTCGGTGAGCTGGGCTGGTGGGTCACGATCGTGATCGCCGTCCGCGAGATCGGCGTCACGCTGCTGCGGTTCTGGGTGATCCGCCACGGCGTGATCCCGGCCAGCCGCGGCGGGAAGGCCAAGACGATGGCGCAGATCGCCGCGATCACGGCGTACCTGCTGCCCCTGCCCGCCGGTGCCGACCCGGTCCGCTGGGCGCTGATGGGCCTGGCGCTGGTGCTGACCGTGGTGACCGGCGTGGACTACCTGGTCCGGGCCGTGCGGCTGCGCGCGGCCGGGCGCCGCGTCACCGGGAGCTGAGCCGTGGCCGAACTGCCCGGTGGCGAGCCCGGTGCGGCAGCCGAAGCGTCGCGAATGAGTCATGCGCGACAGGCGGTGGAGCTGGGCGATGAGCAGGCCGCCGCCCTGATCGCCGCCCTCGTCGCCCGCGGTGAGACCGTCGCGGCCGCCGAGTCGCTGACCGCCGGGCTCGTCTGCGCCACCCTGGCCCGGGTGCCCGGGGCGAGCGCCGCCCTGCGCGGGGGACTGGTCGTCTACGCCACCGACCTCAAGACCGCGCTGGCGGGGGTCGACGCCGGCCTGCTCGCCGAGCACGGCGCCGTCCACCCGGAAGTCGCCGCCCAGCTGGCCGAGGGCGCCCGCGAGCGCTGCGGCGCCACCTGGGGCCTCGGGCTCACCGGCGTGGCCGGACCGGCCGCCCAGGACGGCGTCGCGCCGGGAACCGTGCACATCGGGCTCGCCGGGCCGGGAACACGCACACAGCATCTTTCGGGGGCTCGGGTGGGGGAGCCCCCGGCTCGAGGCGGAGCCTCGTTTGACACAGGTCTTTCGGGGGCTCGGGTGGGGGAGCCCCCGGCTCGAGGCGGAGCCTCGTTTGACACAGGTCTTTCGGGGGCTCGGGTGGGGGAGCCCCCGGCCCGAGGCGGAGCCTCGTTTGTCACAGTCCGTACCCTGGCCCTCGGCGGCGACCGGGACTTGATCAGGACCGAATCGGTCCGGGCGGCGTTTTCCCTGCTCGGGGAACATCTGGCGTGAAACCGGCGTTCGCCCTTGGCGTACGGGCACCCCAACTCCTGCGCCCAGGGCGCCGCTCTGGGTAACGTAGGGGGTACTTGTACGGAAGGGAGGCGCGTGATGACCGTGCTGTTGCGTGAGGCGATCGGTGATCGGCTCCGTCATGCCCGCACCAACCAGCGTCGTACGCTGCGCGACATCTCCCGCGCCGCCAGGGTCAGCCTCGGCTACCTCTCCGAGGTGGAGCGGGGCCAGAAGGAGGCGTCGAGCGAGCTGCTCGCGTCCATCTGCCAGGCCCTGGACCTTCCGCTCGGCGAGCTGCTGCACAAGGTGGCGGCGGACGTTTCGGCCCTCGACAACGTCGAGGTCGCACCGGTCGACGAGCGGATCGGGGACGGCGCGCCCCGGGAGAAGGTGCCCGAGCGGGGCGCCAAGGCCTCCGCGGCCGGCATCGAAGGCGGCCGCCTGATGTCGGAGCTGATCGGCAACGACCTCGCCGACCTGCGGGTTTCCCCGGCGCCACGGATGAACACGACCCTGCGCACGACGATCGGGCAGCCGAAGCTGGCCTCGACCATCGCCGCGTAGGTTCGGCGCACGCGACGAACGGCCCCGGGCACCCGCCCGGGGCCTTCTGCGTCGGGCGGGCCTCTGACCTGGCACTTCCGGGTTCGGGCCCGCACGGCCGCCATCCGGGCAGGCCCTCGGAACCCGGCCGGCACGAATCCGTCGTCTCGCTCGGGTCGGCGGCGCCGCGGGCCGGATTCCGGCCCTCGGCTCGGGGCAACCCGCCCGGGGCGGGCGGCGTTACCTCCAGGGGTGATCAGGGGCGAACCCTGAAATCCCCCGGGGTCGCCTGGAACGGACGTGGCCGACCTGACACGATGGAACCCAACGCCGGGGTCGGTGCGTTGCATGTGCAGGGGAGTGACGCCCCACCCCGAGGACCTAGGCCCGTGGGACGCAAGAAGGCAGGCGGAGGAGATGGCCAACCCGTTCGTGAAGTTCTGGAAGTACATGATGGCGGCGTTCTCGTCGAAGATCGACGAACACGCCGACCCGAAGGTACAGATCCAGCAGGCCATCGAGGAGGCGCAGCGCAACCACCAGGCGCTGACGCAGCAGGCCGCCTCCGTGATCGGCAACCAGCGGCAGCTGGAGATGAAGCTCAACCGGCAGCTCGGCGACGTCGAGAAGCTGCAGGCCTCGACCCGGCAGGCCCTCGTTCTCGCGGACGAGGCCCGATCCAAGGGTGACGAGCAGAAGGCCGTCGAGTTCGAGAACGCCGCGGAGAGCTTCGCGACGCAGCTCGTCACGGCCGAGCAGAACATCGAGGACCTGAAGACGCTGCACGACCAGTCGCTGCAGGCCGCCGCCCAGGCCAAGAAGGCCGTGGAACGCAACTCGCAGATGCTGCAGCAGAAGCTGGCCGAGCGCACGAAGCTGCTCTCGCAGCTGGAGCAGGCGAAGATGCAGGAGCAGGTCTCCGCTTCGCTGAACCAGATGAGCCAGCTGGCGGCGCCGGGCAACACGCCGTCGCTGGAAGAGGTCCGCGACAAGATCGAGAAGCGCTACACCACGGCGCTGGGCTCGGCGGAATTGGCGCAGAACTCGGTCCAGGGGCGCATGATGGAGGTCCAGGCCTCCACCACGCAGCTGGCCGGGCACTCGCGGCTCGAGCAGATCCGCTCGTCCATGCGCGGCGAGTCGGTCGCCCAGGTGACCGACGGCGGCAAGGCGGCCCAGCAGCCGGCCGCCAGCTCGGCCGACATCCAGCGCGAGATCCAGGCGCGCGTGCAGGCCGAGCAGGGCAAGAACCCGGCCTGACGCGGGTACGGAGTTCGAAGGGGGCGAGCATGGGGCAGCAGGGCAGACGACGCGACTTCGGCGAGTTCAGTGCGAAGCTGGAGAAGCACATCGAGAAGCTGCCCGACTACGCCGTGCGCGCCCAGGAAAAGCTCCAAAAGGTGCAGAAGTACTTCCCGCCGGCCGACCAGGCCGGCGGGAAGCCCGCACCGCAGCGCCCCCGGCCGAACCCGCTGCAGCGGCCGCCCGTGCGGCGGCCCGACATGTCGGCGACGTTCTCGACCATGGCGAACCAGGTCCCGGCGTTCGCCGAGGCCCGGGCCAAGTGGGACCGCTGGAACCACCCGGCCGCGAAACACGAACGCCGCAAGCGCCGGACGTCGCGCGCGATGACGCTGTGGATCCTGCTGACGATCCTGTGCGGCGTCCTCGCCGTGGCGGCCGGGCTCGGCTGGATGAGCGCCGCCGGCGCGCCGATGATGCCGCAGGCCATCATGGCGTTCGCCGGGGCCGTCGTCTTCGGGACATTCGGCGTCCGAAGCGGACTCAAGCTGCGTGAACTGAAGCGCACACCGCTCCCGGCCGCACCGGCCGGCCCGCCACCGCTGCCGCCCGCGGGATCCGCCGCGCGCGAGCCGATGGAACGGCTGGCGGAGTGCGAGGCCTCCTTGGGTGAGCTGCTGCGCCAGCTCTCCGTACCGTCCTCGGTGGGCACGACACCGGTGTCCGAAGTGTCCGTCGCGGACGCCGGGCAGACGGCGACCGAAGCCGCCGCCGCCCTGCGCGGCCTGGCGGCCCGGATCCAGGCGATCGAGCGCGGCCGCAACTCCGCCCCGGCCCGCGAACAGGCGGCCCTGGACGCGGCGGTCGGCAAGCTCCGCGAGCAGCTCGACGACGGCATCGAGGGCTACCGCGGCCTCGTCGCCGCGGCCGGCCACACGGTCGCCGCGTCGAGCGACGGTCTCGTGACGTCCAAACAGGCCCTCACCGACGCCACCGACCGCCTGGCCGGCCTGGCCATGGCCCTGCGCGAACTCTCCTGACCCCGATCCGACGTGATCGAAGGGTCGACACGCGTGATTGCGGAGTCGGCACGCGTGATTGAAGGGTCGACACAGCGAAGCGGGCTCAGCCGCGGTGTGTCGACCCCCTGATCACGCGGATTCGGGGTTCGCTGGGCCGTCGGGATTTCAAACTCGGCCGTTCGGGTGCTGGTTCCGGGCCTTCCGGTCTTTTGTCACGCGGCGTGCGTGATCGTGCGTTTCACCCCGGCGTCGCGCCCTGTTCACCTCTTGGTGCCGAAACCCGCGCGTAATCGGAAACAGCTGGCTACGGAAACGTCGACCACCTAACGTTTCTGTCATGCATGCAGAGGTGTCACTAGCCGGGAGGCCCGCCGTGCTCTGAGGATCGCCGGTGCCGACCGTACACAGTGGACTTTCTCGACCGCCGAGGAAAGGACGCCCCGTGAACACGCTCCCGCCGGACCCGGATCCCGCACCGCCGACCCCGCCCAGTGCCTCCCAGCGCGTCATCGCGGCCTTCGAGCGCATCACCGAAGCGAACCGTCCCGAACTCTGGTCCACCCTCCGCGCCGTCGAGGACGTCCTCGTCGATGCCAAGGCTGTCGAAGAACGCGTCCAGGCGGGGGAGGACCTGCCGCTGGCGGGCACCGTCTTCGCCGTGCCCGAGCTGATCGACGTCGCCGGGCAGCCGTCCGGCCGCTCGGTCCCGGAAGCCGGCGCCACGGTCGTCTCCCGGCTCACCGCGGCCGGTTCCGTCGTGCTCGGCAAGACCGGGGCCGCCACCGTGGCCTCCGCCTGGGACCGGACGAAGACCGGGGGCCGCGGTGCGGCGGTCGCCGTCGCGCTGGGTATCGTCGACCTGGCCCTGAGCACCGCGGGCGCGGTCCCGGCGGCCCTGAACGCGGTCGTCGCGCTGAGGCCGACCCGCGGCTTGCTGCCGATGACCGGCGTCCGCGCCTCCGAAGCCGTCTCGGTGTACACCAACGGCCTGGTCGCCGGCCGTCGCGCGCTCGCCCTGATGACCGGCCCGGACGGCGTCTCCCCGACCCGCACCTGGCCCGCCGACGTCCGCCTCGGCGCCGGCGAGCACCCGCGCGTCGCGTACGCGCGCGACCTGCCGCTGGGGCCCGCCGCGGCCATCGCGTTCGAGGACACCGTGAAGCGGTTGACGGCCGCAGGCGTGGTCCTCGAGCCGGTCGTCGTCTCGGGAGGCGTGCCGGAGGGCTTCGACGCGCTCCTGGTGCCGACCGTGCCGGACCACCCGGAGCTCGCCGAAGCCCTGGCCGACCCGGCCGCCGTGAACCACCGCCTGGCCGGCTGCACCGCCTTCGCGAACCTGCTCGACCTGGCGTCGGTCACCGTCCCGGTACTGCCGGGCGACAGGCGCCCGTTCGGCGTCACCTTCCTGACCCGGGCGTTCGAAGACCAGATCGGCCTGGACCTCGCGACGGTCTGCACGGACGAGCCCATGACGCCCTACCCGGAGCCGGGCGAGGACGTCGTCGTGTTCGGCGCGCACCTGCGCGGCCAGCCGCTCAACACCCGGCTGACCGAGCTCGGCGCCCGGTTCACCCGGCCGGTCCGGACCACCGAGGCCTACCGGATGGTGCTGCTGGACACCGAACCGCCGCAGCCGGGCGTCCTGGACCACGCCGAGGGCAGCAGCCTCGACGGCGAAAGCTGGCGGCTGTCCCCGGCCGCGTTCGAGCGGTTCGTCGCCACGTTGCAGGAACCGTTCGTGCTGGACCGGGTCGAGCTCGACGACGGCACCCGGCCGCTGGCGGTCCGGTGCGCCGAGACGAGCGGCGGGACCGGTCTGGACCGCTACGAATCCTGGCGCGGCTACGTCCGGTTCACCTCTACCGCCGGGCCGCGAGACCCCGGCTGACCCGGCGCACCAGGCCCGGCCCGTGCAGCGCGAACCCGCTGTAGAGCTGCACGAGCGACGCCCCCGCGTCCACGAGCCGGACGGCGTCGTCCGGGCCCATGATCCCGCCGACGCCGATGATCGGCAGGCTCCCGCCGGTGTGGTCGTGCACGAACCGCACGACCTCCGCCGCGCGGGCGGTCAGCGGCCGGCCGGACAGTCCTCCCGCCTGTCCGGCCAGGCCGCTCTCCGCGGGCGCGATGCCGTCGCGGGCGAGCGTCGTGTTCGTGGCGATGATCCCGGCGACGCCGTGCTCGAGCGCGACCTCCAGGAGCTCGCCCAAGGCGTCGTCGGTCAGGTCCGGCGCCACCTTCACCAGGATCGGAGTCGCCGTGCCCGCGCCGGCGAGCTCCGCGGACGTCGTGCGCAGCTCCCCGAGCAGCTCGCCGAGCGCGGCGCGGTCCTGCAGCTGCCGCAGCCCCGGGGTGTTCGGCGAGCTGACGTTGACGGCGAAGTAGTCGGCGTACGGGTACAGCGCACGCAGGGAGAAACGGTAGTCCTCGACGGCGTCTTCGAGGGGCGTGACCTTCGACTTGCCGATGCTGATCCCGAGCGGCACGCCGGGTTTCCCGTCGCGCGCGAGCTTGGCCGCGAGCGCCTCCGCGCCGTCGTTGTTGAAGCCCATGCGGTTGATCACCGCGTCGCTGGCCGGGAGGCTGAACAGCCGCGGCTTCGGGTTGCCCGGCTGGGCCAGCCGCGTCACCGTGCCGACCTCGACGAAGCCGAAGCCCAGCGCCGCCCACGCGGGCAGGGCGCGGCCGTTCTTGTCCATCCCGGCGGCGAGGCCGACGCGGTTGGGGAACCGCAGGCCCAGCACGGTCACCGGGTCGTCGACCCGGAGGGCCCCGCCGAGTGTACGATCGGCCACCTTGGCGAGCCGGGCCAGGACGCCGATCGTGCGCTCGTGCACCAGTTCGGGGTCGTGGTAGGACAGCCGGTACAGCGCCGGGCGGACGATCTTGTCGAAGAACACGCCCCCATGCTGCCAAACCACGAGAACCGCGCGACCGGAGCGTCACCCCGGCGTGAACGCGGCCACTAGTCGCCGGCGGCCCGCAGGTCCTTCCACTCGTCTTCGAGCATCGCGTAGACCAGTTCGTCGGTCCACTCGCCCTTGACGATCTCGTTTTCCCGCAGGTGCGCTTCCTGGCGCATCCCGAGCCGGTCCATCAGCGCGGCGGACGCGGTGTTCCGGCCGTCGCACCGGCCGATGATGCGGTGCAGACCGAGGTCTTCGAAGCCCAGCCGCAGCAGTTCCGTGGTCGCCTCCGCGGCCAGGCCCTTGCCGTGGTGGTCCGGGTGGAAGACGAACCCGATCTCGCCCTGCCGGTGCTCGCTGCTGAGCCACTCCAGGTTCAGGTCGCCGATCAGCTGCCCGGTCGAAGCCAGCTCGACCGCCACGGCGAGGAACTGCCCTTCCTTGGTCAACGTCGAGCTGTGCACCCGTTTCGCGAGCGCGGCGGCCGATTCGGCGCGGCTGCGCGGGCCCCAGTAGAGGTAGCGGGCGACGTCGGCGCGGGACTGGAAGGAGTTCAGCGCGTCGAGGTCGTCGGGCGTGAACGGGCGCAGGAGCAGCCGAGCCGTGGTGAGCGGGTAGTCGGGCCTGAGCATGCTTCCAGGCTAGCGACCTTCAGCCGGTGGAGGGACAGATCGGGTCGATGTGTTTCGCCCGATGCGTGCTCGGATCGCCGGGCGGTCGTCCGGCGTCGGCGGACGGGGGTGACCTGCACGAATGAGCGCATTAAAGAACCCCCGGGGTGTCTCTCAAGCGTCGTTGAACGCCTGAGCCCGAGCCGGACTGGTGCTCGGAAACCCCGGGGGCACGGTGACTGCCTGGTATTCGCTATCAGGCATCACGTGGAGCAGGCGATGAGCCGAAGGTGGCTCAGCTGTAACGCTGCTCAAAGTCCTCCACGTGCCATCCGCTAGCGGACAGCCACCTCACAAGTCCTGTTGGAATACAACTTAGGACCACCTCCTCTCTTGTGTACTTCCACGCTAGGCGAAGTTCCCGGTGTCCGGCAACGTCATTTCTGTGATCTCCGTCCGCAGGCGGGCTTTCCGCCGTTCGCCGAGGAACGACGCGTCCACGGCGTTCTCGGCCAGCCGGGCCAGCTCGGCCGCCGTGAGACCCAGCGTTTCGGCGACGGCGACGTACTCGCCGGTGAGCGTGGCGCCGAACATCGGCGGGTCGTCGGTGTTGAGCGTCACGACGACGCCGTGGTCGAGCATCCGCCGCACGGGGTGGGCGGCGATGCTCGGGACCTGGCCGGTGCGCACGTTCGACGTCGGGCACACTTCGAGGGGGATCCGGTGTGCCGCAAGGTGTTCCAGCAGAGCCGGGTCGGCGGCGCAGCTCGTGCCGTGGCCGACGCGCTCGGCGCCGAGGTCGTGCAGCGCGGACCAGATCGTGACCGGGCCGGTGGTTTCGCCGGCGTGCGGGACGCTGTGCAGCCCGGCTTCCCTGGCGCGGGTGAAGAACGGCTCGAACTGTGCGCGCCCGACTCCGAGCTCCGGGCCGCCGAGCCCGAACGACACCAGGCCTTCGGGGCGTTCGCGCAGCGCGAACACCAGTGTCTCCTGTCCGGCCTTCGTGCCCTTTTCGCCGGGGATGTCGAAGCACCAGGCCAGTTCGACGCCCAGTTCGGCGGCGCGGGCCCGGCCGGACGCGAGCCCGGCCAGCAGGTCGTCGCCGGGAACGCCGTCGAGCAGGTGGTTGTAGGGCGTCACGGTGACTTCGGCGTAGCGGCAGTTCTGCGCGGCGAGGTCGGTGGCCAGGCCCGCCACGAGCGTGTGGACGTCGTGGCGGTCGCGCACGAGCGAGGTGACCGCGAGGTAGACGGTGAGGAAGTGGGCGAAGTCGCGAAAGGTGAAGAACTCCGCGAGCTCGCGCTCGTCGGTGGGGACGCCGGCGGCCGGCCGCCGCCGGGCCAGCTCCAGGACCGTCGGCAGGCTCGCCGAGCCGACGAGGTGGACGTGCAGTTCGACCTTGGGCAGGGCGTGCGCGAACGCGCGCAGCGCCTGCCCGGTGAGGATTCCGGGCATGACTGAGCTCCCTGTGCGGTGATGGGGTGACGGAAGGAGCGCGGACGACTCAGGGAGCGAGGTCGCCGCGTTCGGTGTCGGTCCCGTAGAGCGGGAGCTTGAACGACGTCACGGGGTCACTCTAGCTCGCGGGAGCCGGGCCGTGCTGGTCCTTCGGGCAGAACCACGTCGGCCGCCGCTGGACGTCGTGGCCCTGCGTGCGGACCAGGACCCGGCCGCCGCAGCGGAAGCAGCCCTGGCGGGTGCGCTCGTAGACCCAGTTCTTGCGGTTGCGGTCGAGGTGACCGGTGGTGCTCTGGTCGAAGCGCCCGGCGGTGGCGTTGGCCAGCAACAGCTTGCGGGCGAGCGCGACCGTGCGACCGGCGTCCACTTCGGACACCGACGTCCACGGGGTGACACCGAGCAGGAAGGCGATCTCGCACTTGTAGAGATTCCCGACGCCCGCCATCACGCGCTGGTCGAGCAGTGCGAGCCCCAGCTCGCGCCCGGGATCGGCGGACAGGGCCGCCGCCGCGCGGGCCGCGTGCTCGTCCGTCCACTGTGGATCCAGCAGGTCCGGGCCGAGGTGGGCGACGAGGTCGTGTTCCTTGGGTGTGGGCACGAGCTTGAGGTCGTGGACGCGAAAACCGATCACCTGGACGTCGGCCGCGGCCAGGACCACGCGGGCGTGGTGCCCGGGCCGGCGCCACTTCGCGCCGGCCGGGTAGACGTCCCACATGCCGTCCATCATCAGGTGCGAATGCAGCGTGAGGTCGCCGGAGAAGCGGGTGAAGAGGTGCTTGCCGACCGTCCCGACACCGAGCACCTCACGGCCGGCGAGGTCCACCGTGGCCAGCTGCGGCACCCGGAACTGGCCGCGCAGCAACGTCTTCCCCGCGATCGCCCGGTCGAAGCGCTTTCCGACCAGGTACACGGTGTCACCTTCGGGCACGGTTCACCCCGCGGATTCGGACACCTCGGCCGGGGCCTCGGGCGTCTCCGGCGCCGGGCCCTCGGGCCAGTCCGGGCCTTCGGGCTCTTCGCCGGCGATGCGGTGGCGGCCCGCCCGGTTGGAACGCAGGATCTTCGCCAGCACCATGTTGAACGTCAGCGCGATCTCCTGCGCGCCGGGCGAGTGCCACTCGTGGATCGGGCTGCACGCCCCCTGGGCCTGCTGGACCGCCAGCCGGTCGGTGATCGCCGTCGGCATCACGAGCGAGCCGAAGTTTTCGCGCAGCTCGGCGATCCGGAACTGGTGCTCGTAGGACCGCACGCGCAGCTTGTTCACCAGGACGCCGATCGCGCGCAGGTCCGGGTTGAGCTCCTTGCGGATCTTCTCGATCGCTTCCAGCGCCCGGTTCGCGCCGGCGACGGCGTAGATCGTCGGCTCGGTCACGATCAGCGCGCTGTCCGCGCCGACCAGCGCCGACTTCGTCAGCCGGCCCAGCGACGGCGGGCAGTCCAGGATCACCAGCTCGTACGGCGTCTCCCGCAGCGGCGTGCGGTGCAGCTCGTCCAGTGCGCGGGAGAAGTTGGCGAGCCGATCGCTGTCGGCGTCCGGGTCGTTGAGCAGTTCCAGCTCTTCGGTCCCGACCAGGACGTCGACGTCCTCGCTCCAGACGCTCGGCGCGATGGCGCGTTCCAGCATCTCGCGCGTCGGGTTCTCGAGCACGTCGGCGAGGGTCGCGTCGGTGTACGGCGGGTCGAGTGAGGTCGTGGCATTGCCCTGCGGGTCGAGGTCCACGACCAGCGTCCGGGTGCCCCTACGCAGGGCGGCGGACGCGATACCGAGAGCGACCGTCGTCTTGCCGACGCCTCCCTTGAGGCTGAGTACGGCGACCGTGTGCACGAAGACCAGCCTACGGGTGCGCGCGAGAGGTGCCGCCGGGCAAGGGCCGTTCACTCGAAGGGAGGAGCCGGGGAGGCGGGCGGGTGCGGGCACTACCCTGTGCGGCATGAAGACGGAGACCGTGGCCGCCCGGGGTTCGGGCGCCGTCCGCCGGGTGCTCGAGGCCGAGTTGAAGGCCGCCCGCGCCCGGGGCGCCGAGCACCCCCGCGTCGTCGACGTGGGCGGCGGCAGCGGCGGCTGGGCGGTGCCGTTCGCGGCGGCCGGCTGCCGGGTCACGGTCGTCGAGCCGAGCCCGAACGCCCTGGCCACGCTGCAGCGCCGGGCCGAGGAAGAGGGCGTCTCCGAGCTGATCACGGTCGTCGCGGACGACTCCGACGCGCTGGGCCGCCACGTCGAGGCCGGTTCGGCCGACCTGGTGCTGGCGCACGGGCTGCTGGAGATCGTCGACGACCCGGCCGCGGTGCTCACCGCGCTGGCCACGGCGGTCGCGCCGGGGGGAGCGGTGTCGGTGCTGGTCGCGAACCGGCACGCGGCGGTGCTGCACCGCGCGTTGTCGGGCCGCGTGGGCGAGGCCCAGCGGCTGCTCGAGAGCGCGGACGGGGTCGTCCCGGGCGACACGGTGCTGCGGCGGTTCTCCGCCGCCGGCCTGCGTGCCGACCTGGAGGCCGCCGGTCTCGAAGTGGCGTCGCTGCAGGGCGACCGGGTGATCTCGGACCTGGTCGGCGGCGACGTCCGCGAGGACGAGCTGGCGGCGTTCGAACGTGTCGCGGCGGCCTCGCCGGCGCTGCGGGACATCGCCGGCCGGCTGCACGCGGTCGCGCGGCTCGCCTGACCTCTTTCCGGCGGTTCCGGCCGTCGCCTTCGGTGGTGCCGGAAACTGTCGGTGGTGGCCGGTAGCGTCCCGGGGGTGGGGCGAAATGCTGAGCTGCCGGGCGGGATGGGCCGGTTCCGCGTCCGGCCGGGGAAACCGGCGCCGGACGACACCGGGTGCGGGATGCTGCACGTCGACATGGACGCGTTCTTCGTGTCCGTCGAGCTGCGCACCCGGCCCGAACTGGCCGGCAAGCCGGTCGTCGTGTCCGGCGGCGGGCCGCGCGCGGTCGTCGCGGCGGCGAACTACCCGGCGCGGAAGTTCGGCGTGCGCTCGGCGATGCCGTTCTCGACGGCGAAGCGGCTGTGCCCGCACCTGATCAACATCCCGCCGACCGGCGGGCTCTACAGCGAGGTCTCCCGCGGGGTGATGGGGATCTTCCGCGAGCTCACCCCGCTGGTCGAGCCCCTGAGCCTGGACGAGGCGTTCCTGGACGTCAGCGGGGCTCTGCGGCGCCTGGGCGCGACACCTGCTTCGCTGGGCGCGCAGATCCGCTCTCGGGTCCAGGCCGAACACGGGATCACCTGCTCGGTCGGGGTGGCGAAGGTCAAGTTCGTCGCGAAGCTGGCGTCGGGGATGGCGAAGCCGGACGGCATGGTCGTGGTGCCCGCGGCGGAGACCCGGCAGTTCCTGCACCCGCTGCCGGTGTCGGCGCTGTGGGGAGTCGGCGCGCGCACCGAGGAGCACCTGCGGCGGCTGGGGCTGAGCACGATCGCCGACGTCGCGGCGTTCCCGCCGGAGCGGCTGAAGAAGTCGCTCGGGGTCGCGGTGGGGGAGCACCTGTACCGGCTCGCCCACGGCGTCGACGAGCGCTCGGTGGTCGTCGACTCACCGGAGAAGTCGATCGGCGCGGAGCACACCTTCGACGTCGACCGGCACGACCGGGCCGAGCTGGGCCTGGAGCTGCTGCGGCTGGCTTCCCGCGTGGGGGCGACGTTGCGGGAGCGGGGCGTGCGCGGCCGGACGGTCTCGATCAAGGTGCGGTTCGCGGACTTCCGCACGATCACCCGAGCCCGCACGCTCATCTCGGCGACCGATGTGGCGCGGGAGATCCACGCGGTGGCGGTGGCGCTGCTCACGGAGCACGCGCCGACGGGAGCGGTCCGGTTGATCGGGGTGCGGGTGGAGGGGCTCGACACGGGGGAGGAGGGGGAGCAGCTGGTGTTCGACTCCCCGGCCCCGCGGTGGCGGGACGCCGAGGTGGCGGCGGACGTGGCCCGGTCGAAGTTCGGATCCGCGGCGGTACGGCCGGCGTCGCTGCTCGGGCCGAGGGAGAGCTGACGCGGCCGGGGTAGGGGTACGGGCTTGCGCAGCCCGGCCTGCGCTGAGGGAGGGGACGCGCGCCGCTCGGGTTCGCGGCGCCGCCTTCGCGGGTAGTGATGCGTGTCAGCCGGGTGTGCTGGGGGCGATGGCGGGATGTCGCCCGCGGCGGCGGTCAGTCTGGTCGGGCTGTCGGTTCGGCCCGGTCTTGCGCCGCCTTCGCTCGTGTCGCCCGCCGCCGAGTTACTCGGCCCATGGAGCAAGCCGCTACCGCTCCTGCCGCGTGGCCGGTTCGGCCCTCCTGCCCGCTCGGTTCCGGCGGCATGGCCGACCTCACCATCGGGCCGCCGTCTGCTTCCGGCGAGCCGCGCACGCCGCGTGATCTTCGGGCTCGGTCACCATCCCCCACATCGCCGCGCAGGCCGTTAATCGGTCACTTTGGGTGGCGGTGACCGTCCGCAACCCCGATCCGGAAGGATTTAGCCCAATTCGATCCCTTCTGGATGCGGGATCGGGTAGTCGTCCGGGCGCGGGCCTCGTATCCTGGACAGTGCCACCCCGCCTGGGGTTGGCTGTTGGGTCCAGGACGTTGCGCGGCCCGGCGCCCGCGACAGCTGTGCCGGAGGAGGAAAGATGCCACTCTCCGAGCATGAGCAGCGGCTGCTCGATCAAATCGAGCGCGAGCTCTATGCCGAGGACCCCAAGTTCGCATCCACGGTGCGTGGCACCCGGTTGCGTCGCCCCGCTCGCCGACGGCGTATTCAGGGCATCGCCCTGTTCGTAGTGGGCGTGGCCCTGCTGGTGCTGGGCGTGGTGGTGCCGCAGTTCCGGGTGGCCGACATCCCGCTGATCAGCGTGCTCGGGTTCCTCGTGATGTTCTTCGGGGTCATGTTGGCCGTCACATCGATCCGGCACGGCGCCGAGTCGGACGGCAAGGGCGGTGGATCGGGAAGTCGCGGGGCCAAGCAGTCGGGCCGCCGGAGTTCCTTCACCCAGCGCATGGAAGAGCGCTTCCGCCAGCGCTTCGAGGAGCAGTAGCGCCGCGAGACCACGAGATCCGCGCCCGCCACCCCGGCCGGGCGCGGATCTTCTTGTGTGCTCAGCCGGTTCGCCGGCCCCGCGCCGGCCGTGGTGACCCTGGGTGGCACCCGACCGGGTGACCCCGGTGACCAGCCCCGCAACTCACGTGATCGCACCCGCAACTCGCGTGATCAGAGACGTATCTCGCGTGATCGGACAGGCTTCACGCGTGACGGAAGAGGCATCTCGCGTGATCGGAGGGGCATCGCACGCGATGCCCCTCCAGACACGCGTGATGCCCGCCTGATCACGCGAAATGCCCCTCGGCGCACACGTCAGTCGCGGTTGCGGAAGAGGGACTTCGGGAACAACCGGCCTTTCCAGGACAGCGGGGCGTTCCGGTGCAGGCTCCGCCGCAGGTGGTCGAACGCCGAGGGGAGCGTCGGGTCGCCCAGGCCGTCCTCGCCGTACCACGACTTCTCGACCACGCCGATCACCGTGCGCAGGCCGTCGCGGCCTTCGTCGTCCAAGTGGTGCTTCGCCGCCAGCTTCTGACCCGCCACGCGGACCGTGTCGCTCGGCGGGATCGGCAGGCCGCGGTCGGCGCACTCGGCCCGCAGCTCGGACCACGCCGCGTCCGCCGCGCCCGGGCGCTGCGCGACGATCTCCTGCAGCCGCCGGCGCCGTCCGACGTCGCGCGCCGCGGACGGGCCCAGCAGCCCGGCGAGCAGCAGCACCACGATCAGGCTGAACCACCAGGCCACCAGCCACGTCAGCACGCCGAGCACCGCCACCCACAGCGCCGCCGCGATCAGCGGCAGCCAGTTCTTGAGCAGCGCACCGAGCCCGGACGCCGCGGGCGCGCGGTCCGGCCTTCTCCGACGCCCGCCGGCGACCACCAGGACCGTCGTCACCAGCGCGAGCGCGACCAGTGCTCCCACGAGCACCCACACCAAGGTCGGCGTGCCCTCGTCGGTGGCCTCCTGGCCCTGTGCCTGC
Source organism: Amycolatopsis sp. NPDC028719 (assembly GCF_055565395.1). Taxonomy (NCBI): domain Bacteria; kingdom Bacillati; phylum Actinomycetota; class Actinomycetes; order Pseudonocardiales; family Pseudonocardiaceae; genus Amycolatopsis; species Amycolatopsis sp. NPDC028719. Next base: position 347,150 of record NZ_JBVHUL010000003.1, on the reverse strand, counting down.
GGGTTCTGCTCGGTGTCGCGGGGTGCGCCGGTCGGCGCCGCGCTCGACTGGACCGTGCTCGGCGCCACCTGGGTGTCGTCGGGCTGGTTGCCGTCCTCCGTGCCGGCCTGCAGGTACGACGGGGTGATGCCGCGGCCGTCGGACAGCGGCGTCGGGTCGAACGTCACCCAGCCCTTGCCGCCGAAGTACGCCTCGACCCACGCGTGCGCGTCCTGGGTGCTGATCGAGAGGTAGTCGTTGACCTGCACGCCGGGCGTGAACCCGATGGCCACCCGCGACGGGATGCCCGCCACCCGCAGCATCACGGCCATCGCCGACGCGAACTGCTCGCAGAAGCCGCGCTTGCCCTTGAGGATGAAGTCCGCGAGCGCGTCGGCGTCGTTCGCCGGCGCGGTCTTCGTGTCGTAGACGAACCCGTTCTGCGCCGTGAAGTACCGCCAGATCGCCGACGCGCGGTCGAAGTCGTTGGACTCGCCGGCGATCAGCTGCTGCGTCTTCGCGCGGACGCGGTCGTCGACGCGGTCGATCTGGGTGTAGCGCGGCGGCAGGTCGTCGACCTGCGGGGTGACGCGCAGCTCCGGGGCCGTGGGCTCCTTCAGCGACGCGTATTCGGTGTAGGACGGTGGGACCTCGCTGCGCGTGGTGAACACCGTGCCGCTGACCTGGTCGTAGAGGTAGCCGTTGGTGGCACCGTCGATCATCCGCGGCGCGCCGTACACCGGCAGCCAGTTGTCGCGCCAGCTCGCCGGTTCGACGTCGATCCGGCGCGCGGAGCCGCTGCCGTCGTCGCCCGGTGCGGGCGGCAGCTGCGGCCCGACCGGGACGCCCTGCTGCGAACGGCCTTCGTCGTGCAGGCCCCAGCCCTTGTTGGGGTAGTAGGTGTCCAGCGTCATCGCGCGCAGCAGCCGCCGGTCGGTGCCGAGGCCGCGCACCTTGAACAGCTCGCGGTTGGACCCCTGGTCGAGCATGCCGCGCAGCTCGGTGAACGGCTGGATGCCGAAGCCGCCGGACCCCGCGCCGGGGCCGTCGCCGCCGGTGCCGAACGGGATCCGCCCGACCGTGCCGACCCAGGTGATCGCGCCGCCGAACAGGCCGAGCACGATCGCCGCGGCCACGACCGCGACCGGTGCGGACAGCACAGCGGGCTTGCCGCTGCGCCCGGGTGCTTCCCGGGTCCGCCAGCGCCGGTGCCGGTGGTTGCCGTCGACCGCCAGCAGGCCGGCGAACGCGGCCCCGCCGAGCAGGAACGTCCACCACGGCAGCATTTCCTCGCTCAACGCGGCGGGCACGGCGTAGACGCAGAGCAGCACGAGCCCGGTCGCGGCGGGGGCCGCGGCGGCCACCGTCAGCGTGTCGACGAGGACGGCGACCAGGCCGACCAGGATCGTCACCAGGCAGAGGATCGGCTGACTGCCCTCGACCGGCGGCAACCCGACGCGAATCTGCTCGGCGGCGGCCGAGAGCGTGGTCCCGATCTCGCCGAAGGCTTCGGGGCCGGGGATGACCTGCAGGATCCCGTGCGTGGTGAACGCGCCGGTGATCAGGAACAGCAGCACCAGCAGCTGGCCGAGGCCGACCAGCACGGTCGGCACCTGCAGCGAGCGCAGCGCCAGGCCGGTCGCGGCGATCAGCAGCACCGCGACGAAGAGATAGCCGAACCAGGCCAGGCCCGACACGACGCTGGTCACCGACGTCGCGGCGCAGAGCGTCGCGATCCCGGCGGCGGACGGCGCGAGCAGGCTGCCGCGCCAAGCGGAAAGCGGGTGCTGGGAGGCGGGGCGCCGCGGCGGGGTGGCGGACGGACGCGGCGGGGCGGCGGTGCTCATCGGGTACCACCGATCAGGGCCGGGCTCATCGCGGTGTGCGGTGCGCGGTGGCGGGCGTGAGTAGTGCTCGCCCGGGGACGGCCGCTCGGCGCGAAGGTGCCGGACGCGCTCGTCGCGAGCTCCGGGGCGCGGGTGGTCGTGCTCATCGGGTACCGCCGATCAGCGTGCCGCGGCGGGCGCCCGCCTGGCACAGCTCGGCCCACACCTGCGGCATCGGCGAGCCGGGACCGGCGATCACCACGCCCCAGCCGGACGCGCGCAGCAGCGCGGCCGAGTCCTCGGTGGCCGCGGCCCGCTGCTCGGGCGCGCTCACCCCGGCCGACCACGTGGGCGTGTCGAGCAGGACGGCGAGGCTGCGGATGCCGCGCGGGCGGAACTGGGCCAGTTCGTGCACGGCCTCGGTGCTGACCGTGCCGAGCACGGCGATCAGCTCCTGGCCGTCGGCCGGGTCGCCGGCCAGCGTGATGTCCCGCTGGTGGGCGGGCTGCAGCGCGGCGAGGGCGTCGAGCACGACGTGGTCGTAGTGGTCGCCGCCGTCGCCGGGGGTGTCGGCGAGCGTCGCGCCGTGCTCGCTGACCAGCCGGACGCGGTGCCCGGACCGGCGCAGGTGCAGTGCGGCCGAAGCGGCGAAGGACACGGCCCATTCCAGGCTGGCGGCCGGGCCGCTGCCGTGGTGGGCGGCGGCGCGGTGGTCGAGCAGCACCGTGGTGCCGCCGCGCCACGGCCGTTCCTCGACGCGCACCATGATCTCGTCACGCCGGGCGGTCGAGCGCCAGTGCACCTTCCGCAGGTCGTCGCCCTGGCGGTACTGGCGGACGATCACGTCGGCCTCGCCCTGCCCGGCGTGCAGCCGGACCGTGCCGTCGTCGCCGACGCCGATGCCCGCGCCGCTCGGCAGGCCCCACAGCGGGACCACCCGGGGCACGACGACCAGCCGCGAATGCCCGATCAGCTCGCGCTCGAACTCGCACAGCCCGAACGGGTCGGTGATGGTCGCGCGCAGCGGCCCGACCTGCTGGATCCCGCGCAGCACCGGCTGCAGCGGGTAGCGCAGCGCGACCCGCCGGTCGTGCGGGAGGCGTTCGACGACGAACCGCGGCCGCGAGCCCAGCGCGTACGGCACGCCGTCCTCGAGGAGGATCTCGCCGGCCGGCAGCCGACCGCTGCGCCACAGCTCCAGCTGCACTTCGCCGGCGCCGCCCACCGCGACCCGCTGGGGGCGCAGCGCGCGGGTGGCGCCGATGCGCAGCCGGGTCGCCGAGATGAACACGGCCACCAGCAGCGGCAGCGCCACCACGAAGATCGCGACGCGCAGCAGGTCGCGTTCGTTCAGCACGAACGAGCACACCGCGGCCGCCAGCCCCGCGGCCAGCAGGCAGCGGCCGCGGGTGGTCAGGCCGGACAGGGCACGCAGCACGTCGTTCTCCCCTTCGCCGGGCGGTTACTGGGGCCGGGAGCCCTGCGGCACCGGCACCCGGTGCAGCACCGCCCGCACGACGTCGGTCGCCGACCGGCGCGCCGCGTGGGCCTCGGTGGTCAGCACCAGGCGGTGCGCCAGCACCGGCACCGCGACCGTGTGCAGGTCGTCGGGCACGACGTAGTCGCGGCCCGACAGCGCCGCCTGCGCCCGCGCCGCGCGGACGAGGTGCAGCGTCGCGCGCGGGGACGCGCCGAGCCGGATCTCCGGGACCTGGCGGGTGGCCGCGACGACGTCGACGGCGTAGCGGCGGACCTCCGGCGCCATGTGCACGCCGCGGACCGTCTCGATCAGCCGGTGCACGGTCTCGCCGTCGGAGACCGGCTGCAGGTCGTCCATCGGGTTGTGCCCGGCGTGCTCGTCGACCATGGCCAGCTCGGCCTGCTGGTCGGGGTAGCCGATGGACACCCGCGCGGTGAACCGGTCGCGCTGGGCTTCGGGCAGCGCGTAGGTGCCTTCCATCTCGATCGGGTTCTGGGTGGCGATCACCATGAACGGCTCGTCGAGGTGGTAGGTCGAGGTGTCGACGGTGACCTGGTGCTCTTCCATGCACTCGAGCAGCGCCGACTGCGTCTTCGGCGAGGCGCGGTTGATCTCGTCGCCCACCACGATGTTCGCGAACACCGGGCCGGGGCGGAACTCGAACTCGCCGTTCTGCCGGTTGTAGATGGAGACGCCGGTGACGTCGCTCGGCAGCAGGTCCGGCGTGAACTGGATGCGGCTGACCGTGCAGTCGATCGACCGGGCGAGGGCCTTGGCCAGCGACGTCTTGCCGACGCCGGGGACGTCCTCGACCAGCAGGTGGCCTTCGGCGAGCAGCGTGACCAGCGCGATCCGGATGACGTCGGGCTTGCCGACCAGCACCCGCTCGACGTTCGCGGCGATCCGCCGCGCGGTCTCGTGCAGTTCGTCCAGCGACACTCTCGCGGGACGGCCGGGAGCCCGGCCGTTGCCCGTGGACTCCGCCGGGTAAGGCGGACGCCCGGATGCCTGCTCGCCCGATCCGGGCGCCGCAGACTGGATTCTCGACGTCACTCGACCTCCTGGTGGCGCTTGGCCGCGCGCACCGTGCGCACCGCCGGGCCCGAACGGCCCCCATCGCTGCTGTCCGCGCGCAGCGACCAGCCTTCCACCCAGTGTGTCAAACCCGGGCGAACCTGGGGGCGGAACCCCGCGTAGCCCGGGGGAGCACGCCCGGCACTTCGGTCGATGACACTGCGCAAGCAGCGACGATACCCCGAACGGGTGCCTTGTCACCCGATTCTGGGCGCTCCCGCTGACGCCCTGCTCTGTCGTATGCTGCGATGCGAGGTCGCCCGGCTACTGAGAGGCGTAACCGCTTATGAGCGACGTGCGAGCGCAGCCGCCGTACGACGTCCGCGGGTTCGCGGTCGCGCCCGAGCTGGCCACGGACGCCTACGCGAAGCTCGGTGCCCTGCAGGACGTCGTCGGCGAGATGGTCCGCGAGGCCAAGGTGCTCGGCCGGAGCGTGCCGCTCGGCGGCGGGTACGCCGGGGAGATCGGCAGGTTCATGGCCGAGTACGGCATCGGCGGGCGCGGTTCGGCCGTCCAGCAGCTGACCGCGTTCGGCAAGGAGCTCGAGACGCTCAAGCACCGGATCGGCCAGGCGCTGGCGAAGTACCAGCACGCCGACGAGACCGCCGCGGACGGGGTGGACTGCACGGGTGGCTGACGCGGTGCGGAAGAAGTACGTGGGGGCACTGGCCGTCCTGCTCGTGGTCGCCGGGTGCGGGCAGCAAGCTCCCGCCGCCGCTGGGCACACCTCGGCGACGGCCACTGCCAGGAGCGAGAGGCCGCCCGTCGCCTGGACCGGTCTCGCCGCGATCGACCCCTGCACGCTGCTCGGCCCGCAGGACCGTTCGGCCGCCGGGGTGAGCGTCCTCGGCAAGCCCAAGGAGATCGCCGGCGCCCGCGCGTGCGACTGGACCGTGCCCGGCACCTTCGGCGTCACCGTGACCCTCAGCGAGACCGACGGCCTCGCCGACCTCGAAGTCGCGAAGAAGACGGCCACCAAGACCAAGGTCGGCGCCCACCCGGCACTGCAGGTGGCGGACAAGAAGGCCGCCGACGGTACCTGCGCCGTGCTGCTCGGGGTGGGGGACGCGGCCAGCGTCCAGATCGACGTCAGCAACACCGGCTTTTCGGACACCCCGCTCGCGTGCCGCCGCGCGGGCACGGTGGCCGGGCTGGTCGAGCCCAAGCTGCCCTGAACCCGAGAGGTGCGCCGTGTCCGAACCCCCTGTGCCCACCGCCAGGTACGAGGCCTACAGCCACGAGGCGATGGCCGCGGAGGTCGAGCGCGGCAACGACCCGGTCGCCGCGGGCGAGGCGGGCGCGCGCTGGGAAGGGCTGGCGAAACGGCTGCACGAGTCGACGGCGGACCTCGCCGCGCTGGTGGCCTCGTCGGAAGAGAACTGGCGCGGCGCCGCGGGGGACGCGGCGCGCGCGGCGGTGGGCCGGGCCGCGCAGTGGCTTTCCCACTCCGCCGCGGTGTCGGCGGCGGTGGGAGGCGCGGTCGGCGCGCAGGCGGAGGCGGCCGCGCGGGCCCGCGCCGACATGCCGCCGCCGGTGACGTACGACCCGGCGTCGATGATCCGCGAAGCGGCGTCGTCCGGGAACGTGCTCGTCCTGGCCGGGCTGGCCGACGAGATGGCGGCCCGCCGCGCCGAGGCGGAAGCCGCGCGGCAGAAGGCGATCGACGTCATGCGGACCCGCGACGCGGCCCTGCGCGGCCACGTGCCCGCCGAGTCGTTCGCGGCGCCGCCCACGCTGGGGCCGGCTTGATCCGCGTTTCCGCGTCGGCGTTCGACATCCTCTGGACCGACCTCGGCCACGACCGTCCACCGGAGCCGCTGACCGTGCGCAGCGTCGGCGGGACCGACTCGGAGCGTGCCGAGGTGCGGAAGGCGGTGTACGAGAACCTGGCCGAGCGAGGTCTGTACGACGGCACTCTGGCACCGGCGCTGGCGTCGCGGCTGGATGTCCTGGCGGGCGGTGAGGTGTTCGTGGCGTGTGAAGCGCTGGCGGACATGACGGCCGAGGCCCCGTTCCGCGCGGTGACGGCGACCCGCGGCCGCCACGGAGTCCTGGCGACCCAGCCGGAGCAGACGATCGGCCTGGACTCGATCCTGCCGAGCGAGCTGTGCACGGCGCTCGTGGACGTCTTGCCGGAGCTGTCGGCGGGGCCTGGGTACGGGATCAACCTGGCGGCTTCGGAGCTTTCGGGCTCTCCTTCTGCTTCACAGTCGGCGTCGGCTCAGCAGCAGGAGGTCCTGGCGATCCAGGCCCGGCCGGTGTACGCGGCGGGACAGTTCAGCGTGAGCCGGCGTTCGGCGTCGGGCCGGGTTTCGCGGGTGGGCGGGCTGACGTGGTTCGACACGGACGTGGGGGCGTACTGCGCGACCAAGACCGCGGGCCGGGGTGGGCAGGAGTGGGTGAACGTGACCCCGGTCGACAGCGCGCGGCTCGCTTCCCGGGTCGCAGCCCTGGTCACCCCCGAGACCTGAGACCCCCGTTCCGATGCAGTGAATGACTCATTCCTGGCGTCGGATGCAAGGAATGAGTCATTCACTGCGTGCGGCCAGCCTGACCGGTGGCCGTGGGCGGGCCGCGGCGGAGCGGTAGGCGGAGACCAGCTCGGCGACCACCGCACGCGGCTCGGTGTGCAGTCTGCTGGGCACGGTTTGCACCAGGGCGATCCCGGCAGCGGCGTACCGGTTGTTGCGGGCGAGGGTGGCCGCGTAAGCGGGCTGCCCGAAGTGGAACTCGTAGGAGTCGATCTCCCAGGCGAGGGCTACTTCGTCGCACCAGGCATCCGGGATGGCGACATAGCAGCCGTGCTCGTCGTGGACCTCCGAGTTCCAGACCGGTTCGGGAAGACCGGTGCGACACCACAGGGTCATGGCATCGGCCTCGGCCGCCGACCTGGCGCCACGTGCGATCTCGCGGAGCACGGCACGGGGCAGGGCGCTCCCTCTCCGGCTGCCGCTCTCCAGCTCGGTGCTCAGCTCGCCGGGGTCGATGCCCAGCTGTTGAACGGCCTCCGCGAGCAACGCCCGGATCGGCGCGCGTTCCTTCAGCCGCCGGCACTCGTCCAGCACGGATCGCGTCGCCGGGGCGAGAGGGAGGCCGTCGCGGCGGACCGGGGCGGGCATCCGCGTGGTGCGCTCGATCAGGACGTAACCGCTGCTGGTGGTCTTCAGGTGGGCCGGCAGAAGGAGGTGGACCGGTTCCCCCGCGCGGGCGTCGCGCTTCAGCCCCTGGCGCCGGCACGACTCCAGTCCCGTGATGACCGCCTCGTCACCGCAGTAGAGAAGGGCGCCTTCGAGCAGTTGCCGTCGCGTCGGGGCGCCGGTGCGGAGCAGGACCACCCCGGGCAGGAGCCGTTGCCACGGCCGGTCCGGCAGGCAGCGCCGGTAACTGGTCTCCTGAGGAACCCCCAGGGCCTCCAACTGCGTCACCGTGATCACGCCACGACGGCTCGCTGCGAAGAGCGCCTCCGCGTCGCGCGTCCAAGATCCTCTGTTCACCAGCTGATCGTGACCGGCGAGTGCGCTCACCACCAGACCTTTCCGCGATCTGTGGACTACTCGCCGTCACCACGGGTCGCCTGTGGACAACTCGGCGGGCTCTGGATGCAGTGAATGACTCATTCCTTGCATCCGACGCAGTGAATGACTCATTCCTGGCGTTCTCGGACGGTCGGGCGCACGTTCCCACCGGGCTTCACCCGCGTCCCCCACTTGAACCCACCCGCGGCCCCCTGGGCTCCACCTGAATCCCCACCTGGCCCCACCCCGGGTCCCCACCGGACCCCACAAACCCGCTCCAGGGTTCTTTCGCGGCCGTTATGCGGACGCATGGGGTGCAGCTGAGGTTGCTCCGGACCCCGGCGCGGGGGATCTTGGCCACCGTCCCCCACCGCGCCCCCCACTGGCCCCCACTCTGCTGACCTGCGCAAACGGGAGACACGACGGAGTGAGGCGCGGGTTTCGCGCGTTGACTGTGGTGAAAAGTGGGGTACGGTGGTGGTCAGTGGGGCGGAAGGGAAGCCCCGTAGCCGCAGGCGGTGGTTCGCCACCGGGTGCGGTAGGGAGGTGGAGGCCGTGTTCCTCGGCACCCACACCCCGAAACTGGACGACAAAGGGCGGCTCGCGCTGCCCGCGAAGTTCCGTGACGCCTTGGCGGGTGGGCTGATGCTTACCAAGGGGCAGGACCACTGCCTCTTCGTCTTCCCTCGCGCCGAGTTCGAGCAGATGGCGCGCAAGGTCGCCGAGGCCCCGTTCACCAACGAGGCGGTTCGGGCCTACCAGCGCTACCTGTTCGCGGGCACGGACGAGCAACGACCGGACGGCCAGGGGCGCATCACCATCGCGCCCGAGCTCCGCCGCTACGCGGGGCTCAGCAAGGAGTGCGTGGTGATCGGGGCGATCACCAGGCTCGAGATCTGGGATGCCCAAGCGTGGCAGGGCTACCTGGAGGAACACGAAGACAGCTACGCGAAGGCTCGAGAGGAAGTACTGCCGGGCGTCTTCTGAGCGTGCGGTCGCGGTGCACCTTCGTCGTCGGGGGACGACAGGTTCGCCGCCCGCCGCGACGGGAGACGTCCACCCGGATGCCGTGAGGCCTCTGTCCGCTCAACAGCCCTGGTGCACCTTCCCCGGTACCAGGTCGGCAGCGGGCGGACAGGGACCTGACGGCATCCGCCATATTTCCCCCGGGCCGCCCAGGCGAGAAAGGGGGAGGGAACACCATGACGGCACCCGAGCACGTCCCGGTACTGCTGAGGCGCATCGTCGAGCTGTTCACCCCCGTGTTCGCCGAGCGTGACGGCGTCCTCGTGGACGCGACCGTCGGCCTCGGCGGGCACTCCGACGCCCTCCTCGAAGCCTTCCCGCGGCTGCGCCTCGTCGCGCTGGACCGCGACCCCGCCGCGCTCGAAAAGTCGAGAGAGCGGCTGGCTCGCCACGGTGACCGCGTCGACTTCGTGCACACCGTCTACGACGGACTCCCGGAAGCCCTCGCCGGGCTGAAGATCGCCAAGGCCGACGGCATCCTGTTCGACCTCGGCGTCTCGTCGATGCAGCTGGACCGCGCCGAGCGCGGCTTCGCCTACTCGAAGGACGCGCCGCTCGACATGCGGATGGACCCCACCACCGGGTTCACCGCCGCCGACGTCCTCAACACCTACGCACCCGGCGAGCTGATCCGGATCCTGCGGGACTACGGCGAGGAACGGTTCGCGCAGCGGATCGTCAAGGCCGTCGTGAAAGCCCGCGAACAGGAACCGTTCACGATGAGCGGCCGCCTGGTCGAGCTGCTCTACGACGCCGTGCCGGCGGCCAGCCGGCGGACCGGCGGGCACCCGGCCAAGCGCACGTTCCAGGCGCTGCGGATCGAGGTCAACGGCGAGCTGGAGGTGCTCCGCCGGGCCATGCCCGCCGCGCTGGGCGCGCTCGGCGTGGGCGGGCGGATCGTCGTCGAGTCCTACCAGTCCCTGGAAGACCGGATCGTCAAGCAGGCGCTGGCCGAGCTCGCGAAGTCCCGGACCCCGGAAGGACTTCCGGTGGAGCTGCCGGGACACGGACCGGAGCTGAAGCTCCTGACGCGAGGCGCCGAAAAGGCCGGCGAAGAGGAGATGGCACACAACCCGCGCGCCGCTTCGGTGCGGTTGCGGGCCGCAGAGAGGATCGGAGAGCCGCGATGACCGCTCCCACGAAGTCCCGCCGCCGGAACGCGCCGGCGACGCGGGGCCGCAGCGAGGCCGCCCGCACCTCGACCACCGCCGAGCCGGAACCGCAGACCACCGCGCCGCGCCGCGCGTCGCGGGGCCGCACGTCCGCGGCCGAGCGCGCCTACGCGCGCCGCGCCCAGCGCGCCGACCTGCTCAAGGAGCGCGAGCCGCGGCCCGCGCCGAAGACGAAGACCGCCGAGCCGGGCGCGCCCAAGCTCAAGCTGCGGCTGCCGAAGTCGCGCGCGTCCTTCGTGCTGCTGATGATGGCGCTGCTGGCCGCCGGCGTGGCGACCACGCTCTGGCTGACCACGCAGGCGATCGCCGACTCCTACCGGCTCGAGCAGCTGCGCACGACCAACGCGAACCTGGCCGAGACGAAGGAACAGCTGCAGCGCGAAGTCGCGAAGGCCGAGTCGCCGGCGTCACTGGCTCCCGCCGCGCAGCAGCTGGGCATGGTGCCGGGCGGTGACCCGGCGCGCATCCTCGTGGGCCCGGACGGGAAGACGTCGCTCGTCGGCGAGCCCAAGAAGGCCAAGGCGGACACGCCGGCGGTGCCGGTCGCGCCGCCGGCCGCGCCCGCCGCGGGCACGCAGTCGCAGCAGGGCGTGCCGATCGAAGGTGACCAGCCCGCGGTGCCCGCCGAAGACCAGCCGGCCCAGCCGGGAGCCGGCCAGTGATGGCTTCCTCGAGCCGGGGGCAGTCTCGCGCGCGCGCCGCGGGGAGCGCGCGCCGGACCTACGCGGCGGGAACGCGCAGCGCGGCCGCGCGCCGGGGCAACGGCGGCAACCGCGGCCGGTTCTCCGCCGTGCGCCTCATCCTGGTCGCCGTGCTGCTCGTCGCGGGCGTCAAACTGGTGCAGGTGCAGTGGTTCGAGGCCGGCGCGCTGTCGGCCGCGGCCGAGCGGCAGCGCACCCAGACCATCGACATCCCGGCCCAGCGCGGGTCCATTGTGGACCGCAGTGGCGCCAAGCTCGCGTTCAGCGTCGAGGTGCGGTCGCTGTCGGTGAACCTCAAGGCGCTGCACAAGAACATGGACGACTTCGCCGCGAAGAACCCTGGCACGAAGAAGACGTTCGACGCCGAGACCGCCGCGGCCGCGAAGTACATCGCGGCCAAGGTGCCGAGCCAGCTCACCGAGCAGCAGCTGCTGGACCTGTTCCACAAGCAGGCGTCCTTCACCTACCTCGAGCACAACGTCGAGCCGTCGGTCGCCGCCGACATCGTGAAGAAGTTCGCGTGGATCGGCGTCGAGAAGCGCGCGCTGCGGGAGTACCCGGGCGGCAGCCTGGCGTCCAACATCGTGGGCGCGGCGAACTGGCGCTCCGAAGACCCGGATGTGTCCAAGCACAACCTGCACGGCCTCGTCGGGCTGGAACAGCTCCGCGACAACGACCTGGCGGGCACCCCGGGCCGGATGCTGGTCAACACCAAGAACGGCAGCGACAACGTCGTCATCCCGGGTACCGAGCGCGACCTGCAGGCCGCCGTGCCGGGGTCGGACCTCGAGCTGACCATCGACTCCGACCTGCAGTACGAGGTGCAGCGCCAGCTCGCCGACTACGTCCAGCAGTCGCACGCCAAGGGCGGGCAGGCGGTCGTCCTGGACGCCAAGACCAGCGAGGTCTACGCGCTGGCCAACAACACGTCGTTCGACCCGAACGACCAGTCCACCTGGACGGCCGACGACCTGGCCAACCCCGCGGTCACCACGCCGTTCGAACCGGGGTCGGTCAACAAGATCGTCACCGCCACCGGGGCGATCGACTACGGCATCGCGACGCCGGAGTCGACCGTCCAGGTGCCCGGCCAGCTGCAGGTCGCCGACAAGACCGTGCACGACGCCTGGACGCACGGGACGCAGACGTTCACCACCACCGGGATCTTCGCCAAGTCGTCCAACATCGGCACGCTGCTGCTGGCGCAGAAGATCGGTGAGGACCGCTACCTCGACCTGCTCAAGAAGTTCGGCCTCGGCCAGCGCACCGGAGTCGGCCTGCCCGGCGAGAGCGCGGGCTCGGTGCCGCCGCGCAGCCAGTGGTCGGCGACGACCTTCGGCAACCTGCCGATCGGGCAGGGCTTGTCGATGACCGTGCTGCAGATGGCCGGGCTGTACCAGACGATCGCGAACGACGGCGTGCGCGTCGAACCGCGGATCGTCAAGGCGAAGGTGAACCCCGACGGCACCACGGTGCCCGAGCCGGCGCCGAAGTCGGTCCAGGTGGTCAGCCCGCAGACGGCGAAGACGGTGCGCGACATGATGCGCGCGGTCGCGCAGAACGGCAAGGGCCTGCAGAAGGGCACCGCGCCGACGGCGGCGGTCGAGGGTTACCAGATCTCCGGCAAGACCGGCACCGGCCAGCAGATCGACCCGCGGAACAAGGGCTACAGCGACCACCTCTACAACATCACCTTCGCCGGCATCCTGCCCGCGGACCACCCCCGGTTCGTCGTCGGGATCCGGCTGGACGCACCCGACACGACGCTGCCGGTGGGGCACTCCGCCGCACCGCTGTTCCACAGCATCGCGTCGTACCTGACGCAGCGGTACCAGATCCCGCTGTCGGACGGGCCATCGCCGGAGGTGCCGCTCATCGTGCAGTAGTCCAGGCACAGTCCGTGAAGGCCTCCTTACCGGCTCGAGAAGCCGGTAAGGAGGCCTTCACGGCTTTTCCGCCCGGCATCGTCCACTTCGGCCGGCCGCGTACCGGAAAGCGTTGTGGCGCAATGAGGTCCACGACGGCGCCTAGCACATGTGCCTCAGCCGCGCGCAATCGCCGTACCGCGTGCGGGCCCCCGGAACGCCCGCCGGTAGCCTCTTGGCCGTGTCCGTGTCCTCGTCCAGTTCCCAGGTGCCGGAAAGCCCGGTGAAAGCGGTCCCCGCGCCGCCGCGCCCGGCGCGCATCGACCCGGTCCCGCTGGCGACCCTCCTCGCCAGGGCGGACGCCCGCCTGATCGCCGACCGCCCCGACGCGGCCGAGCTCACCGTCACCGGCACCACCCTGCGTGCCCAGCACGTGCTGCCCGGCGACCTCTTCGCCGCGCTGCCCGGTGCCCGGGCCCACGGTGCCGACTTCAGCGACCAGGCCATCGCCGCGGGGGCCGTCGCGGTCCTCACCGACGCCGAGGGCGCCGAGCGGTCCGCCCTGCGCGACGCCGGCGTCCCGATCCTCGTCCACGCCGACCCGCGCGCCGCGCTCGGCGAGATCGCCGCCTGGATCTACGGCGAACCCTCGCTGCAGCTGGCCGTCCTCGGCGTCACCGGCACCTCCGGCAAGACCACGACGTCGTACCTGGTCGACGCCGGGCTCCAGGCGGCCGGGCTGACCACCGGCCTGATCGGCACCGTCGAAACCCGGATCGCCGGCGAGCGGCTGGTCAGCGGGTTCACCACGCCGGAGGCGCCGGACCTGCAGGCCCTGCTCGCGGTCATGCTCGAGCGCGGCGTCACGCACGTGCCGATGGAGGTCTCCAGCCACGCGCTCGCGCTGGGCCGCGCCAACGGCACCCGGTTCGCGGTCGGCGCGTTCACCAACCTCTCCCAGGACCACCTGGACTTCCACAAGGACATGCAGGAGTACTTCGCCGCGAAGTCCCTGCTGTTCGACGGCCGTTCGACCACCGAGGTCGTCGTGGTCGACAGCGCCTGGGGCCAGGCGCTGCTCACCCCGCAGACGGTCACCGTGACCACCGATCCCGGCACCGACGCGGCGTGGAAGGCCACCGACCTGCAGGCCACGCCGCACGGCGAGCAGACGTTCACCCTGCACGGCCCGGACGGCCTCAGCGCACCCGCGCGGATCCCGCTGCCCGGAGAGTTCAACGTCGCCAACGCCGTGCTCGCCGCCGCGATCCTGAGCACCGCCGGGGTGGGCCTGGAGCACATCGTCGCCGGGCTCGCCCAGGTGCAGGTGCCGGGCCGGATGGAGCGGGTCCACGTCGGCCAGGAGTTCACCGCCGTCGTCGACTACGCCCACAAGCCGGCCGCCGTCGCGCAGGGCCTGGACGCGCTGCGCGCCCGCGCCGAGGGCCGGATCATCACGGTGCTGGGCTGTGGCGGCGACCGCGACACCGCCAAGCGCCCGATGATGGGCGAGGCGGCGGCCCGCCGCAGCGACGTCCTGATCGTCACCGACGACAACCCGCGCTCCGAAGACCCCGCGGCGATCCGCGCCGCGATGCTCGCCGGCGCCCGCGCCGTCGGGCCCGCCGAGGGCGGCGAGGTCGTCGAAATCGGCGACCGCCGCGAAGCCATCGCGCACGCCGTGTCGCTCGCCGAGCCGGGCGACATCGTCTTCCTCGCCGGCAAGGGGCACGAGTCCGGCCAGGAGGCCGGCGGCGTCGTGCACCCGTTCTCCGACCGCGACGAGCTGGCCGCGGCCATCCGCAACAAACTCGAGGTGAGTGTGTGATCGTGCTCAGCCTGGCCGAGATCGCCGACGTCGTCGGCGGCCGGCTGCACCGCGCCGACCCGGGCGCGCAGGTGACCGGCAGCGTGGAGTTCGACACCCGGAAGCTCACGCCCGGCGGCCTGTTCGTCGCCCTGCCGGGGGAGAAGGTCGACGGCCACGACTTCGCCGCGCAGGCCGCCGAAGCCGGTGCCGTCGCCGTGCTGGCCGCCCGCGAGGTCGACGCGCCCGCCATCGTCGTCCCGCCGCTGGCGCCGGGCGAGGCCCACGAACGGTCGGTCGCGCTGACCGGCGACAAGGACGGCTCCGGTGCCGCGGTGCTGGCCGCGCTGGCCAAGCTCGCCCGGTTCGTCGTGCAGCGCCTGGCCGAGGGGAACCTGACCGTCGTCGGGATCACCGGCTCGTCCGGCAAGACGTCGACGAAGGACGTCATCGCGCAGCTGCTCGAGCCGCTCGGCCCCACGGTCGCGCCGCCCGGGTCGTTCAACAACGAGCTGGGGCACCCCTGGACCGCCCTGCGGGCCGACGCGCAGACCCGGCACCTGGTGCTGGAGCTGTCCGCTCGCGGACCGGGGCACATCGCCCACCTCGCCGAGATCGCCCCACCGCGCATCGGCGTGGTGCTCAACGTCGGCACCGCGCACGTCGGCGAGTTCGGCTCGCGCGAAGGCATCGCGAAGACCAAGGGCGAGCTGGTCGAGGCCCTGCCCGAGGACGGCGTCGCGGTGCTCAACCTCGACGACCCGCTGGTCGCGGCCATGGCGAGCCGCACGAAAGCCCGCGTCGTTTTCGTCGGCGAG
The DNA here is from genome assembly GCF_055565395.1 of Amycolatopsis sp. NPDC028719. Lineage (NCBI taxonomy): Bacteria > Bacillati > Actinomycetota > Actinomycetes > Pseudonocardiales > Pseudonocardiaceae > Amycolatopsis > Amycolatopsis sp. NPDC028719. Next base: position 331,887 of record NZ_JBVHUL010000003.1, on the reverse strand, counting down.
AGCCCCTCGGCGCAGATCCGCGCGGAGAACATCACTCTCGACGACGAAGCCCGCGCCTCCTTCCGGCTGATCACCCCGGCGGGCGAGGCCGACGTGAAGCTGCCGCTGCACGGCGAGCACCACGTCGGCAACGCGCTGTCCGCCGCGGCGGTCGCGCTGGAGCTGGGCGCGACGCCGGAGGAGGTCGCCACGCGCCTCTCGGGCCTCGAACGGCGCTCGGCGCGGCGCATGGAGGTCGTCACGCGGCCCGACGGCGTCACGATCCTCAACGACTCGTTCAACGCCAACCCCGAGTCGATGCGGGCGGGCCTCAAGGCCCTCGCGGCGATGACGCGGGAGAGCGGCCGCCGGTCCTGGGCCGTGCTCGGCGTGATGGGCGAGCTCGGCGCGGACGCGGTCACCGCCCACGACGAGATCGGCCGGCTGGTCGTCCGGCTCAACATCGCCAAGCTCGTCGTGATCGGCCCCGAGGCGGCGGCCATGCACCAGGGTGCGTTCCAGGAAGGCTCCTGGGGCGAGGAATCCACTCTGGTACCCGACGTCGGGGCCGCGATCGCCCTGCTGCATGATCAGCTCCGCCCCGGGGACGTGGTGCTGGTGAAGGCTTCCAAGGCCGCCGGCCTCTGGCGGGTCGCCGAAGCTCTGCTCGAACCCCGGGAAACCGACAACTCCGAGAATCGCTCGAACGGTGGTGACGCGTGATCAGCATCCTGATCGCGGCCGGGGCGGGCCTGCTGATCTCCATCCTGCTGACGCCGTACCTGATCCGGGTGTTCTCCCGGCAGGGCTTCGGCCAGGAGATCCGTGAGGAAGGCCCGCAGGGACACAAGTCCAAGCGCGGCACGCCGACGATGGGTGGCGTCGCGATCATCATCGCGATGGTCGTCGGGTACTTCGCCGCGCACCTGATCAACTGGATGTTCAACTCCCGCAGCGGCGCGCCGACGGCCTCCGGGCTGCTCGTGCTGATGCTCGCGGTGGGCCTCGGGATCGTCGGGTTCCTCGACGACTTCATCAAGATCCGCAAGCAGCGCAACCTGGGGCTGAACAAGACCGCGAAGCTGGTCGGCCAGCTGGTGGTCACCATCGCGTTCGCGGTCCTGGCGCTGAACTTCGCGGACTCGCGCGGCATCACGCCGGCGTCGGAGAGCCTTTCCTACGTCCGTGACCTCGCGCTGATCACCTTCCCGTCGGTGATCTTCGTGATCTTCTGCTACATCGTGATCTCCGGCTGGTCGAACGCGGTGAACTTCACCGACGGTCTCGACGGCCTGGCGGGCGGCTCGGCGGCCATGGTGCTGGCGACCTACGTTGTGATCGCGTTCTGGCAGGAGCGGCTGAACTGCGCCAACGGCCCGGCGCCCGCCTGCTACGACGTCCGCGACCCGCTCGACCTGGCCGTGGTCGCCGCCGCGGCCGCCGGCGCCTGCGTCGGGTTCCTGTGGTGGAACGCCGCCCCGGCGAAGATCTTCATGGGCGACACCGGCTCGCTGGCCCTCGGCGGCCTGGTCGCCGGGCTGTCCATGACCACCCGCACCGAGCTGCTCGCCATCGTCATCGGCGGCCTCTTCATGGTCGAGATGATCTCGGTGGTCGCGCAGATCGCGGTCTTCCGGACGACCCGGCGAAGGCTGTTCCGGATGGCGCCGTTCCACCACCACTTCGAGCTCGCCGGGTGGGCCGAAACCACGGTGATCATCCGGTTCTGGTTGCTGTCGGCGATCTGCTGCATGTTCGGGCTCGGCCTGTTCTACAGCGAGCAGCTGGGCTTTGGGGGCTGACCTTGGACATCGCCGGTCGTCACGTCCTCGTCGCCGGTGCGGGGGTCACCGGCAAGTCGATCGTGCCCGTGCTCACCGAGCTGGGTGCGCGGGTCACGGTCACCGACGGCAACGCCGAGCGCCTGGCCGAGCTGGCAGGCCTGGGTGCCGAGCTGGTGCCCGGCCTGACCGAGCCGCCGTCCGACGTCGTCCTCGTCGTCACCAGCCCCGGCTGGCGGCCGACGTCGCCGCTGCTGGTGGCCGCGGCCGAGGCGGGCGTCGAGGTGATCGGCGACGTCGAGCTGGCCTGGCGCGTCGGGCAGCTGCGCGAGCACCCGCCGTCCTGGCTGGTCGTCACCGGGACCAACGGCAAGACGACCACCGTGGGCATGCTCGAGTCGATCCTCAAGGCGGCCGGTGCTCACGCCGTGGCCTGCGGAAACATCGGCTACGCGGCCCTCGACGCCGTTCGCGCCGGCTACGACGTGCTGGCCGTGGAGCTGTCGAGCTTCCAGCTGCACTGGTCCTCGACCCTCGCGCCGGACGCGGCCGTGGTGCTCAACCTGGCCGAGGACCACATCGACTGGCACGGCTCGATGGATTCCTACGCCGCCGCCAAGGGCCGCGTGTACAGGCGGGCCAAGGTCGCCGTGCACAACGCCGACGACGAGTGGTCCACGCGGATCGCCGAAGAGCACGCGCCCGAGAGCGCCCGCCGCGTCGGCTTCCGGCTGGACACGCCGTCCGCCGCGGAGCTGGGGCTGGTCGAGGATCTGCTGGTCGACCGCGCTTTCGTCGTCGACCCGGCGAACAGCGCCGAAGAGCTCGCCACCCTCGCCGACGTCCGCCCGGCGGGCCCGCACAACGTCTCGAACGCCCTGGCCGCCGCCTCGCTGGCCCGGGCCCACGGCGTCCCGCCGGAGGCCGTGCTGAAGGGCCTGCGCGAGTACCAGCCGGCCCCGCACCGGGCCGTCGAGGTGGCCGAGGTCGCCGGGGTCCGGTACGTCAACGACTCGAAGGCGACCAACCCGCACGCGGCCGCCGGGTCGCTGCGGGCCCACCAGAGCATCGTCTGGATCGCCGGGGGCCAGCTCAAGGGCGCCTCCGTCGACGAACTGGTGAGCAGCATCGCCGGCCGTCTCCGCGGAGTCGTGCTCCTCGGCGTCGATTCACCCGTGATCGCCGCCGCGGTGGCGCGACACGCGCCGGATGTCCCGGTGAACAGCCTCCGTCCGGGTGACCATGAACCCATGACTGCGGCGGTGAGTGCGGCCAGCGCGATGGCCCGGCCTGGTGACGTGGTGCTGCTCGCACCCGCCGCGGCGTCGTTGGACATGTTCTCGAGCTACGGCGAGCGCGGCGACGCGTTCGCCCGGGCTGTGCATGTGCTCCGCGACGACGCAGCGGGGGAGCCGAGTGACGGTCACTGAGCCCAAGCCCCGGACACCACCGAAGCGCCCGCGCCGGGAGCGCAAGGAGAGCGGCTTCGTCGCCTTCCGGACCGCGCTGACCGCGTGGCTCTCGCGCCCGCTGGCGTCGTTCCACCTCGTGCTCGCGCTGACCGGTGTGCTCACCGTGATCGGCATCGTCATGGTGCTCTCGGCGTCGTCGGTCGCGTCCTACAACCCGAAGACCGGCAGCGGGGTCTACTCGCTGTTCACCAAGCACCTGGTGTTCGTCGCGCTCGGCGGCGTGGTGTTCTGGCTGGGCATGCGGGTCAAGCTGGAGCGGATCCGGCGGATGTCGGCCACCGCGACGGTGATCTGCCTCGGCCTGCTGGTGCTCGTGCTCACCCCGCTCGGCTCGACGGTGAACGGCTCGCAGGGCTGGTTCCGGATCGGCGAGTTCACCTTCCAGCCCGTCGAGGCCGCGAAGGTCGCGCTGGCCTTCTGGGGCGCGCACATCCTGGTGATCAAGTACAACGTGATCCACCAGTGGCGGCACCTGCTGGTGCCGGTGGTGCCGATCGCGCTGCTGATGTTCGCCCTGGTCATGCTGCAACCGGATCTCGGCGGCACGGTCACCCTCGCCGTGGTGCTGCTGGCGCTGCTGTGGTTCGCCGGTGCGCCGAAACGGCTGTTCGGCGTGATCCTGGCCGGCGGCCTGGCCGGCATCCTCGTGCTCGCGGTGATCGCGCCCTACCGGCTCGACCGCGTCATGTCGTTCCTGTCGCCGGACGCCGACACCAGCGCCGAGGGCTTCCAAGCCAACCAGGCCAAGCTCGCGCTCGCCGACGGCGGCCTGTTCGGCAAGGGCCTCGGCCAGGGCGCGGCCAGCTGGAACTACCTGCCGAACGTGCAGAACGACTTCATCTTCGCCCTGATCGGCGAGGAGCTGGGCCTGATCGGCTGCATCGTCGTGCTCGCCCTGTTCGCCGGGGTCGCCATCGTGGGCCTGCGGATCGCCACCCGCAACATCGACCCCTGGATCCGGATCGTGTCCGGCACGCTCACCGTGTTCTTGGTGGCCCAGGCCGGTATCAACATCGGCTACGTCGTCGGCCTGCTGCCGGTCACCGGCGTCACGCTGCCGCTGATCTCCTACGGCGGCACCTCGCTGGTGATCACCATGCTCATCATGGGCGTGCTCGCGAACGCCGCCCGGCACGAACCGGAGGCGGTGGCCGCACTGCGCACGCAGGGGCCGGGTAAGTTCGGACGCCTGCTGCGGCTGCCCGCGCCCGACCCGTACCGCCCGCCCGCCACGCGCAAGGGGGCGGCGCGCAGTGGGGCGAAGGCGGCCAGGCCCGCGCCCCGTGCGGCGCGGCCCGCCCCGGCGCAGGAACGGCGCAAGTCGGTCCGCGAGCCGGTTCGCCGCAGCGCGGCACGGACGAGCACGGCCACGTCTCGCGGGGCCGCGCGGACAACAGCGAGCCGTGGTACCCGGAGTACCGCGAACCGGAGAGGTCATTGGTGAGCAAGCCCGTCAAGGGAACCGAGCGAGGCGTCGCGGGCCGGGCGCCCGTGGTCGTGGTCGCCGGAGGTGGCACCGCAGGACACATCGAACCCGCCCTCGCCCTGGCCGACGCCGTGAAGCGGCTGCGCCCGGACGCGACGGTGGTCGCTCTCGGCACCGAGCGCGGCCTGGAGAGCAAGCTCGTCCCGGCCCGCGGGTACGAGCTGGAGCTGATCCCGCCGGTGCCGCTGCCGCGCAAACCGACGCCTGAGCTGCTGCGGCTGCCCCTGAAGGTCCGCGACTCGGTCCGCAAGACCCGCGAGGTCCTGGAGCGGGTCGGCGCGGACGTCGTCGTCGGCTTCGGCGGCTACGTCGCCCTGCCCGCCTACCTGGCCGCGCGCGGGCGCGTCCCGATCGTCGTGCACGAAGCCAACCAGTCGCCGGGCCTGGCGAACAAGGTGGGCGCGCGGTTCGCGAAGCGGGTCGCGGTCGCCGTCGCGGGCACGCCGCTGCCGAAGGCCGAGGTCGTCGGGATCCCGCTGCGGCGGTCGATCACGTCGCTCGACCGGGCCGGGCTGCGCGCCGAGGCCCGCGCGCACTTCGGGCTCGACCCGGACGCGCCGACGCTGCTGGTGTTCGGTGGCTCGCAGGGCGCGCAGTCGATCAACTCGGCGCTGTCCGGCGCGGCGAAGGACCTGGCCGACGCCGGGGTCGGCGTGCTGCACGCGCACGGCCCGAAGAACACGCTGGTCGTGCAGGAGTTCCCGGGCAAGCCGGCGTACGTGCCGGTGCCGTACCTGGAGCGGATGGACCTGGCGTACGCGGCCGCCGACGTCGCGGTGTGCCGGTCGGGCGCGATGACCGTCGCCGAGGTGACGGCGGTCGGGCTGCCCGCGGTGTTCGTCCCGCTGCCCCACGGCAACGGCGAGCAGGCCACCAACGCGCGGCCGGCCGTCGACGCCGGCGCGGCGCTGATGGTCTTCGACGGCGACCTCACCGCGGCCAAGGTCGCCGACCTGGTCGTCCCGCTGGTCACCGACGCCGACCGCGTCGCGAAGATGGGCGCGGCCGCGGTCGGCATGGGCCACCGCGAGGCCGACGAACTGCTCGCCCGCATCGTCTTGGAGGCTGCCGGTGCCTGAACTGCCTGAAGACCTGCGCCGGGCGCACCTGATCGGGATCGGCGGCGCCGGCATGTCCGGCGTCGCGCGGATCCTGCTGGCGCGCGGGGCTTTCGTGTCGGGCTCGGACGCCAAGGAGTCGCGCGCGCTGCTGTCGCTGCGCGCCCAGGGCGCCGAGCTGTTCGTCGGCCAGAGCGCCGAGAACATTTCCGCCTTGGCCGAGCCGCCGTCCGCGGTCGTCGTTTCGACGGCGATCAAGGAGACCAACCCCGAGCTGGCCGCGGCGCGGGCCGCGGGGATCCCGGTGCTGCACCGGGCGCAGGCGCTGGCCGGGCTGATGGAAGGCCACCGCGTCGCCTGCATCGCGGGCACGCACGGCAAGACGTCGACGACGTCGATGCTCACCGTGGCGCTGCAGCACTGCCGGCTCGACCCGTCGTTCGCCATCGGCGGCGACCTCAACGAGTCCGGGGCCAACGCCCACCACGGCGAGGGCGGCATCTTCGTCGCCGAAGCCGACGAGAGCGACGGCTCGTTCCTGACCTACTCGCCGTCGGTCGCGGTCGTGACGAACGTCGAGCCGGACCACCTGGACCACCACGGCACCGCCGAGGCGTACACGAAGGTGTTCACCGAGTTCGTGGGCCGGATCGTGCCGGGCGGGCTGCTGATCGTCTGCGCTGACGACGCGGCGGCGGACGAGCTGGGCACGCAGGCGGCCGAGCTCGGCGTCCGGGTGCGCCGCTACGGCCGCACGGCCACCGGTGAGGGCGACGCCCGCATCCTGGACTACACCCCGGCGCCCGACGGCGGCGTCGTGCGGCTCCTGCTGGACGGCTCCGAGCTGTCGGTGCGGGTCGCGGTGCCGGGTGAGCACATGGCGCTCAACGCGGTCGCCGCGCTGCTGGCCGGCCTGGAGCTGGGTGCCCCCGCCGCCGAGCTGGCGGACGGGCTCGCGGCGTTCGGCGGCGTGCGGCGTCGCTTCGAGTTCAAGGGCCGGGCCGGCGACGTCCGCGTCTACGACGACTACGCCCACCACCCGACCGAGGTGGCCGCGCAGCTGCGCGCCGTGCGGACCGCGGCCGGGACCGGCCGGGTCGTCGTCGTGTTCCAGCCGCACCTGTTCTCGCGGACCAAGCTGTTCTCGGCGGAGTTCGCCGCGGCGTTGTCCTTGGCCGACGAGGTCGTCGTGCTGGACGTCTACGGCGCTCGCGAGGAGCCGGAGCCGGGCGTGACCGGCGCGCTGATCGCCGACGCGGTGACCGTGCCGGTGCACTACGAGCCCGCGTTCGACGTCGCCGCCGGTCTGGTGGCCGGGCTGGCCCGCGCGGGCGACCTGGTCGTCACCATGGGGGCCGGGGACGTGACGCAGCTGGGGCCGGAGATCCTCGCCGAGCTGGACAAGCGCTGAGCCGATGAGTCCGACCAGGGAACGCCGCCGTCCGTCCGAAGAGGACGAACGGGATCGCGCCGCCCTGGCGCGGGAACGCCGGGGGCGGCGCTCCGAGGAGGAGCGCCGCCGCACCCGCGCCGCGCGCCCCAGGCCCGGGGTGCGGAACCGGCCGAACCGGCAGGTGGTGATCCGCCGCCGGTGGGTCGCGCTGCTCACCGTGCTGACCGTCGTCGCGGCGGTGTACCTGCTGTTCTTCAGCTCGATGCTCGGGGCGAAGGACGTCTCGGTCAGCGGCTCGCGCACGGTTTCGGCCGACCGGATCCGCGACGCGGCGGCGGTGCCGGTGGACAAGCCGATGCTGCTGCTGAGCACCGACGAGATCCGCGACCGCGTGGCGGCGATGCCGGGTATCGCGACGGTCGAGGTGTCGCGGTCGTGGCCGAACACGGTCGAGATCACGGTGACCGAGCGGACGGCGATCGCGTTCTTCGACAGCGGCCCGGGCGGCGACGGCGTCCACCTGGTCGACGGCGGCGGCGTGGTGTTCAAGACGGTGCCCGGCCGCCCGGCGGGGTTGCCGGAGCTCAAACTGCCGAAGGTGTCGGCGGACGACCCGGTGACCCGAGCGGTGACGGCGGTTCTGGGCGTGATCCCGGAGCAGCTGCTGAAGCAGGTTACGACGGCGACGGCGAAGACCCCGGCGAGCGTGGAGTTCACCTTGTCGAGCGGGAAGATCGTCCGCTGGGGAACGGCGGAGCAGACGGACCGCAAGGCCAAGGTCCTGGCGGCGCTGCTCACCCAAGAGGGCAAGGTCTACGACGTCGCGGCGCCCGAGCTGCCGACGATCACTTCCTGATTCCTGTCAGGTGGCGGGCTGCGACGACCGCAACCGCCGGATGCCCCGCAGCACCGTGCCACGGTTCTCCGCCGACTTCAGCCAGGCGGGGAGCCGTTCCACCATGCTCATCGAGCCGGGAACCGGCCCGCGTTCGCGAAGCCGCGCGGCGGCGTAGGACTCCAACAGTTCTAGGTGTCCGGCGTTGTAGGCCCACAGGGTCTCGCCGCAGCAGTCGGCCACAGGCGAGACAGCGCATGCGTCTTCCAGCCACCCGGCGGCTTCGCCGCCTCGGGCTCGGTACTGCGCCGCGTCTGTGAACCGGCCGACCCGGACCAAAGGGGGCCCCGGAATCGGTCAGCGGCGTCATTCACCGGCTCATCCTGCCTGGCGCCGATCCTGGTCGTCATCGGAAATCCCCTGCACCGCATTGTCGTATGCCGTACGATCTCGTACGGCATACGACAACGTGGAGGGTGTCATGACGATCCTGGTGACGGGCGCGACCGGCAGTGTCGGACGGCTCGTGGTCGACGAGCTGCTCGAGACCGGCGCATCAGTGCGGGCGCTGACCATCGATCCCGAACGCGCGAAGCTGCCGCCGGAAGCGGAGGTGGTCGTCGGGTCGCTCGCCAAGCCGGCGACGCTGCCGTTGGAGGGGGTCGACGCCGTCTACCTGGCTCCGATGGCGCGGACCGTCCGGCGGTTCTGCGAACTGGCGGCCGAAGCGGGCATCAAGCGGGTCGTCGCGCTGTCGGGCAGCAGCGTCGGCGATGACCACGAAGGCTCCAGCGGCAACGAATACGGCGCGGTCGAGAAGGCGGTGCGGGAAGCCGGCTTCGCGTGGACGTTCCTGCGTCCCGGCGTCTTCATGAACAACACCCTCGACTGGGCGCCCATGGTCCGCGCGGGTGAGGCCGCGATGGCCTACGGCGACGCGACGCAGACCCCGATCGACCTCGGCGACATCGCCGCGGTGGCCGCCCGCGTGCTGACCACCGAAGGGCACGCCGGGCAGACGTATGTCCTCAGTGGACCTGAGGCGATCAGCCTGCGGGGGCAGGTCGCGACGCTGGAAACGGTGCTGGGCAGGGAAATCCGGTTCCGGGAGCTGACCCGCGCCGAGCAGCGCGCGCAGTGGGTCGGGTACGGCGTGCCCGAGCAGGCGGTCGACTGGCTCCTGGACGGCTTCGAGGAGACGCTGCGGCACCCGCAGGTGCCGACCGGCGTCGTCGAGGAGCTGCTGGGCCGCCCGGGGAGGACGTACGCGGAGTGGGCCGCGGCGAACCGGGCGGTGTTCGCCTAGACCCGGGTGCGCGTCATCCCGGCCAGGCCGAGCAGCGGGAGGACGCCGGCGAACACGACGACCGCCGTCCAGCCGCCGAGGTGGTAGGCGATCGAGCCGGCCTGGGAGCCGATCGCGCCGCCGATGAAGAACGTGCCGAGGTAGACGCTGTTGACGCGGGCGCGGGCCGACGGGTCGAGCTGGTAGATCACGTGCTGGCCGGTCACCAGGGTCGCCTGGACGGCCATGTCGACCGCGATCGCGGCGATCGCCAGCAGAATCACGCTGTGCGCGCCGAGCTCCGCGAGCGCGAAGGCGGCCGCGCACAGCACGAACGCGCCCGCGGTGAGCCGCCGGCCGTGGCCGTGGTCGGACCACCGCCCGGCCAGCGGCGCCACCGCGGCACCGGCCGCGCCGGCCAGCGCGAACAGGCCGACGCCGAGCTGCGTGTAGTTGAACGGCGGAGCGGTGAGCACGAACGCGATCGTCGTCCAGAACGCGCTGAACGCCCCGAACATCGCCGACTGGTACAGCGCGCGGTGGCGCAGGTCCGGGTGCTTCTTCCACATGGCCAGCGTCGAGCGCAAGAGCTGTCCGTAGTGGACGTCGGTCTTGGGCGCCCGGCGCGGCAGGATGAACCGCAGCACGACGGCGAGCGCGGCCATCGCGGCCGCCGAGATCAGGAACACCACGCGCCAGCTCGTGACCTCGGCCAGGAAGCTGGCCACGACGCGCGAAAGCAGGATGCCGAACAGCAGCCCGCTCACGACGCGCCCGACGATCCGGCCGCGGATGGCGTCGGGGGAGATGTCGGCGGCGAACGGGATGAGGATCTGCACGACGACCGACGTCGCCCCGGCGATCAGGGAAGCGATCAGCAGCACGGCGAACCCCGGGGCGACGCCGATGGCGACCAGGCTCGCGCAGGCGACCGCGAGCAGTGTCGCGACGAGACCGCGGTTCTCGAGGCGGTCGCCGAGCGGGACGAGCAGCAGCATCCCGGCGGCGTAGCCGATCTGGGTGGCGGTGACGATTCCCCCGGCGGCGGCCTCGCCGACGCCGAAGGTGTGCCGCAGTTCGGCGAGCAGCGGCTGGGCGTAGTAGAGGTTGGCGACGGTCAGTCCACAGGAGACGGCCAGTAGCAGCACGAGCCAGCCGGGCGGGGCCTTCTGCTCGGTCTCGGTCATGCGCGCCCCCTCGTGGAACCGGTTTGATCGGTTCCCGACGGTACCAGTCGAACCGGTTCCGGCGTACTGTGACCCGTATGACGGACCGATTCCGCACGGGAGCGGGCAGACTGTGCCTCGACTTCATCCGGACGCTGCGCTACCGCGGGACGCCCTCGGAGCTGGAGGAACTCCCGGACGCGGCGGCATGGGGGGCGTGGATCGACGCGTTCGGCCCGTACCCGGCCCCGGTGCGGCCCGCCTCGGCGGACGACGCGAGGGCGGCGCGCGAGGCGATTTACGCGTTGCTGACGGACTCCTTGCGTCCCTCGATGCGACAGCAACTGAACCGGTTCGCGGCTTTGCCGGTCCCTGCGCCGGCGCTGACGCCGTCGGGCGAACTGCGTTGGGGGGCTTCGGATCCGGCGTCGGCGATGGTGGCGTTGCTGGTCCGCGACGCGCTGGAGCTGGCGACGTCCCCGGAGTCCGCGCGGGTCCGCCGGTGCGCGGGTCCCCGGTGCGGGGCGCTGTTCCTGGACACGTCGAGGCCGGGGACGCGGCGGTGGTGCTCGATGGAGATCTGCGGGAACCAGGCGAAGAAGTCGACTTATCGAGCCAGGGTCGAGACCCGCCGCTAGCGCCCCAATGTGGCATTGGGTGCGTCCCACGCACCCAATGTGGCGTTCGGTGCGTCAGACGCACCGAACGCCACATTGGGGCGCTGGGACTCAGGCGAGCGCCGCGTCCATCGTGATCGTCGTGCCGGCCAAAGCCTTCGACACCGGGCACGTCTTCTCGGCCGTCTCCGCGTACTCCGCGAACTGCTCCGCCGTGACGCCCTCGATCGACGCGCGCAGCGTGATCGCGATGCCGCTGATCTCGAAGCCGCCGCCCGCGGCCGGGCCGAGGGTGACCTCCGCGCTCACGTCGATCGAGTCCGCCGTCAGCTTCTGGGCCTCCAGCACGCCCGACAGGTTCATCGCCAGGCACGACGAGTGCGCCGCCGCGATGAGCTCCTCCGGGCTCGTCTGGCCGTCCGGGTTGCCCGCGCGGGTCGGGAACGAGACGGAGAACGTGCCGGCGTTGGACGAGTCCAGCGTGACCTCGCCCTTTCCGTTCTGCAGTCCGCCGACCCAGTGGGTGGTCGCGTCACGGCTGGGCATCAGGGCCTCCAAGTGAGTACGCGGTGGCCGACGCTGTCAGCCGCCGCAGGGTTGTGATGAGCTCCCGCCGCGAAGCGTCGTCGAGGCCCAGTGCGCAGCCGATGGCCGACGGGACGCCCGCCGCGCGGGTGCGCAGGAAACGTCCTTCCTCGGTCAGGCTGATCACCACGGTGCGTTCGTCCTCGGGCAGGCGCGCCCGCGTGAGGAGCCCGTTGGCTTCGAGTCGTTTGAGCAGCGGGGAAAGCGTGCCGTAGTCCAGGTGCAGCGCCTCGCCGATCTCCTTGACCGGCCGGGCGTCGGACTCCCACAGCACCAGCAGCACGAGGTACTGCGGGTAGGTGAGCCCCAGTTCGCCGAGCAGGGGACGGTACGCGTCCGTCACGGCCCGCGACGCCGCGTAGAGCGCGAAGCAGGCTTGCTCGTCCAACTGGAACTCATCAGGCACGTCCGTAAACCTAGCCCACGATTACATCGTGTGCAAGGTATTTCTGTCGGACCCCTCTGGCACAGTGCCGATCATGACCGAACGACCGCGGCGCCCGAAGGTCCCGCTCACCGGCGGCGAGCGCGAGATCTTGACGAACCTCCTCGACTACCACCGCGCCACCGTCGCCTGGAAGAGCGGAGGGCTCACCGAAGCGCAAGCCCGCCAGGTCCACCTGCCCAGCGAGCTGACGACCGTCGCCGGCCTGCTCGCCCACCTCACGCTGAACGAGTGGTTCTGGTTCGCCGTGGTCGTCGACGGCGAGGAGGACCCCTGGGAGAAGAAGCTCGAGCAGGACCCGGACGCGGAGTTCCGGGTCCCACCCGACACGACACTGGCTCAGCTGCTCGCCGACTACGAGAAGCAATCCGCCCGCAGCCGCGAAATCACTGCCGCTCACGGCCTGGACGACGAGGTGACGCACAAGGACGAGACCTTCAACGTCCGCTGGGTCCTCACGCACATGATCGAGGAGACCGCCCGGCACGTCGGCCACCTCGACGTCCTGCGCGAGCTGACCGACGGTCTCACCGGGGAATGACCTTCTTGGGTGGCAACGGGAAGAAGCCGCTGGTCCGCTCGACGTAGTGCGCGTACGCCGGGCGGGTCTTCGCCATTCCCTTCTCCAGCATGGGTTTCCCCGTGCCGCGGGCGAGGGTGAACGTCATCGCGACGGGGGAGAGGATCGTCAGCGCGCCCGGCCACGTCGAGCAGGCCAGCAGGTAGAGGCCCCACCACACGCACGCGTCGCCGAAGTAGTTCGGGTGCCGCGTGTAGCGCCACAGCCCCGTGTCGAGCACCTTCCCCTTCGAAGCCGGATCCGCCTTGAAGCGGCGCAGCTGCTCGTCGCCGATCGTTTCGAACCCGAACCCGATCAGCCACACCACGACCCCGAGCCGGCCGAGCACCCCGAACCCGGTGCCGTACATCGCGAACTGCACCGGCAGCGAGACGAAGTACAGCACCACGCCCTGGAACAGGTACACGCGCACGAACATGCGCAGCGGCCCCGCGGCCATCCGCGCGTACCGCGGGTCCTCCGGCAGCCGGTGGTTGCGCAGGTGCAGGTGCAGCGAAAGGCGCCCGCCCCAGACGACCGTCAGGGCCAGGACCACCAGCCGCAGCGCCAGGGGACCGTCGCCGAAGGGGAACACGGCGGCCGCGACCACCGCGAAACCGAGCCCCCAGAACGTGTCGACCGTGTCGTACCGCTTGCGCGCCCGCGCGATCCCGAAGGTCGCCACCACCGCCACGAGCGTGACGCCGGCGGTGACCAGCAGCGTGCTCGCGAGCGCGCTGCCGGTCATCGGAGCCACTCCCGCGTCGCCGGCATGCCGCTGGCGCCGTGCTCGCCCGGCCGCACGCTCAGGATCTGGTCCACGCCCATCCGGTTCTCCTCGAACGCCAGCGCCCCACCGACCAGGTAGAGCCGCCAGACCCGCGCGCCGGTCTCGCCGATCAGCGCGACGACGTCGGCCCAGTTCTCCTCCAGGGTGTCGGCCCAGGCCCGGACCGTCCAGACGTAGTGCTCGCGCATCGCGTGCACGTCCCGGACCTCGAGGCCGGCGTTTTCGAGGTGCTCGACGGTCCGGCCCACCGGGCGCATCGTCATGTCGGGGGCGATGTAGCGCTCGATGAACGCGCCGCCGCCGGGGGCGACGTTCCCGCGTGACATCTGCTGGATCAGCACGCGCCCGCCGGGCCTGACCATCCTGTGCAGCGTCGCGGCGTACGCCGGGTAGTTCACCTCCCCGACGTGCTCGCCCATCTCGATCGACGCCACCGCGTCGAACGGCGCGTCCGGCAGCTCGCGGTAGTCCTGCCGGCGCACCTCGACGCGGTCTTCGAGGTCGTGCTGGGCGAGCCGGCCGCGGATGTGCTGCAGCTGCTCGGCCGAGAGCGTGATGCCGACGGCGTGCACGCCGTGGTGCTTGGCCGCGTGGACCAGCAGCGAGCCCCAGCCGCAGCCGATGTCGAGCAGCCGCATGCCCGGCCGCAGCCCGAGCTTCCGGCAGATCATCTCCAGCTTGTCGGACTGCGCCTCCGCCAGGCCGTAACCCGGCTCGTCGGAGGTGAAATACGCGCTGGAGTAGGCCATCGACTCGTCCAGCAGCAGCTGGTAGAAGGCGTTGCCGAGGTCGTAGTGGTGGGCGATGGCGGACTTGTCGCGCAGCAGGCTGTGCAGCTTGCCCGTGAGCCGCGCCTCCTCGGCGGGCGGCTTCGGCGGCGGCCCGGCGACGCCGAGACGAGCGGCGAGCTTGGCGGCTTCAACCCAGTCGCGCGGCCCGACCTTCACTCGGTTGAGCTCACCCGAGCGGGTGAGGGCCCAGATCCGGCGGAAGCCGTCCGCCAGGTCTCCTTCGACGTCGAGGTCACCGGTGACGTAGGCGCGGGCGAGCCCCAGCTCACCCGGCGAGTAGAGCAGACGGCGGAGGGCACGGCGGTTGCGGAGCACGACGGTGGGCGCGTCCACTGGGCCGGCGCGGGTTCCGTCCCAGGTCCGCAAGCCGACGGGGAGCTGCCCGCCGAGGAGCTTTTCGGCGAACGAGGCGAGGCGGTGCGCGGTGCTGTTCGGCATGTCCGGGATTCGCTCTCCCCGGCGCGGTGGATTGGTGCCGCGTCCCGCCAATCCACGCCCGGCGCGGCGGCGAAGTACCGGTGTGGAGATCACGGGAGAACGCATCGCCGTCATCGGCAGCGGGGTGGCCGGGCTGACGGCGGCATACCTGCTGCAACGCAAGCACGAGGTCCTGCTCTTCGAATCCGACGACCGGCTCGGCGGGCACGCGCACACCCACGACGTGCCCAGCGCCCACGGCGGCACCATCGGCGTGGACTCGGGCTTCATCGTCCACAACGAGCGCACCTACCCGATGCTGCTGAAGCTGTTCGGGGAGCTCGGCGTGCGCACCCGGGACACCGAGATGTCGATGAGCATCCGCTGCGACGGCTGCGGCCTGCAGTACGCCGGCGCCAAGGGGCTGCCGGGGCTGTTCGCCCAGCGCGGCAACCTCGCGCGGCCCCGCTACCTGCGGATGCTCGGCGAGGTGAAGCGGTTCCACCGGCACGCGAAGCGGCTGCTGGACACGGGTGACGCTGATGCCGCGGGTGAAGTCACGCTCGGCGCGTTCCTCGCCATCGGCGGCTACACCCGCTACTTCGTCGACCACTTCATGCTGCCGCTGGTGTCGACGGTCTGGTCCGCCGACCGCAGCGACACCCTGCGCTACCCCGCCCGCTACCTGTTCGAGTTCCTCCACAACCACGGGATGCTGAGCGTCAAGGACTCGCCGTCCTGGCGGACCGTCGTCGGCGGGTCCCGCGAATACGTCGAACGCGCGGCCAAGCAGCTCACCGCGGTCCACCTGTCCACGCCGGTGCGGTCGGTGCTGCGGACCGCCCGCGGCGTGGAGGTCCGGGACGACGCCGACACCCGGCACCGCGTCGACCGGGTCGTCATCGCCACCCACGCCGACCAGGCGCTGTCCCTGCTGGCCAACCCGACCGGCGCCGAGCAGGAGGTGCTCGGGACCTTCCGCTACTCGGCCAACGAAGCCTGGCTGCACACCGACACGAGCGTGCTGCCGTCGCTGCCCGACGCCCGCGCCGGCTGGAACTTCCGGACCCCCGTGTGCGGCGCCCCGACCGGCGCGGTCCAGGTCAGCTACGACATGAACCGCCTGATGCGGCTGGACGAGCCGACCGGGTACGTCGTCACGCTCAACCCCGGGGACGGCCCCGGCAAGCAGGCCCTGGTCGCGAAGATGCGCTACGAGCACCCGGTCTACACCCCGGAAGCCGTTGCGGCGCAACGACGGCTGCCCGAGCTCAACGACGGCGTCCTCGCCTACGCCGGCGCCTACCACGGCTGGGGTTTCCACGAGGACGGCTGTTCTTCGGGCGCCCGCGCCGCCGAGAGCCTCGGAGTCGATTGGTGACGAACGCGCTCTACGACGCCACGGTCGCGCACGTGCGGCGGATCGATCCGCCGCACTCCTTCGCGCACCGCGTGTACCTGTGGCTGGTCGACCTCGACGCGCCGCCGGTGCTGCCGTGGTGGCTGCGGCCGTTCGCCCGGTTCGACCGCCGCGACCACTTCGTCGCCGGCGACCCGCGCGGGATCCGGGAGAAGCTCGACTCGTGGCTCGCCGACCGCGACGTCGACCTGCGCGGCGGCCAGGTCGTCATGCTGGCCGCCGCGCGCGTGCTCGGGTACGTGTTCAACCCGATCAGCGTCTACTGGTGCCACGACCCGGACGGGCGGCTCGAGTGCGTCGTCGCCGAGGTGCACAACACCTACGGCGGCCGCCACGCCTACCTGCTGCGCCCCGACGAGGCGGGCCTCGCCCGGGCGGCCAAGGAGTTCTACGTCTCGCCGTTCCAGGAGATGGACGGCGAATACCGGATGCGCCTGCCCCACCCGGAAGCGCTGCTCGACCTCACGGTCGCGTTGCGCCGCGGGAGTTCCACGCCGCTGGTCGCTACGCTGCGGGGAGTTCGCCGCCCGGTGAACCCGCGGTGGCTGGCCCGGCTCGTGCTGGCCCGGCCGCTGCTCCCGCAGCGGGTGTCCGCGCTGATCCGCCGCCACGGCGTCGCGTTGTGGCTGCGGAAGGCCGCGGTCGTGCCGCGCACGCCGCAGAACGCCGGAGGACAGCTGCATGGATGAGTCGGCCCGCCGGCGCCCGGTGGCACCGGTGCCTTCGGACGCCCCGCCCGCGCCCACCGCCGAAGAGCTCATGGTGCGTGTCGCGAAGGGCGACGAGCGGGCGTTCGAGCTGCTCTACGACCAGTTCGCCGGGCCGATCTTCGGGCTGGTGCGGCGGATCGTGCGCGACTCGGCCCAGTCCGAAGAGGTCGCCCAGGAGGTGCTCGTCGAGCTCTGGCGCACCGCGACGCGGTACGTGCCGGACAAGGGCTCGGCGCTCAACTGGGCGATGACCCTGGCGCACCGCCGCGCGGTCGACCGCGTCCGTTCGGCGCGGGCCAGCACCGAGCGGGAGCAGAAGGCCACCTTCGAAGCCGCCCGCGGCCGGCCGTTCGACGAGGTCGCCGAGTCCGTCACCGCGCGGCTCGAACGCTCCCAGGTGCGCAAGTGCCTGTCCTTCCTGACCGATCTGCAGCGCGAGTCCGTGCTGCTCGCCTACTACCAGGGCTATACGTATCGCGAGGTGGCCGAAGTGCTGTCGACGCCGCAAGGAACCATCAAGACGCGGCTGCGGGACGGCTTGATCCGCCTGCGGGACTGCCTGGGGGTGACCGCGTGAGCACTCCCGAGATGCACACCCTGGCGGGCGCGTACGCGCTCGACGCGGTGTCCGACCTCGAGCGGGCGGAGTTCAGCCGTCACCTCGAGCAGTGCGACTCGTGCGCGCAGGAGGTCGCCGAGCTGCGCGCGACCGCGGCCCGGCTCGGCGTGGCGATGGCCGAGGACCCGCCGCCGGAGTTCAAGGAGCGCGTCCTGGCCGCCATGCACGCCACCCGCCAGCTGCCGCCGCGGACGCGGCCCGGCACGCACGAGCGGTCCCGCCGCTCGGCGCGGGCCCCGCGCTGGGCGGTCGTCGTGGCGGCCGCGGCGGCGGTGGTCGGGCTCGCCGCGGGCGGCGTCTTCGGCGGCATCGCCCTGACCCAGCAGCAGGAGCTGCAGTCCGCGCAGACCCGGCTCGACCAGGCGCGGCAGCGCTACGAGCCGGTGGCGGCGCTGCTGTCGGCCCCCGACGCGAAGACCGTGCACGGCGAGGCGCCCATCGGCGGCGGCGTCACGGTCATCGTCTCGAAGTCGCTGAACCGCGTCATGGTGATGGACACCGGGCTGCCGTCCCAGCCGGGCGGCAAGGTCTACGAGGCCTGGCTGATCACGGGCGGGAACGCGCCGCGCTCGGCCGGGGTGATCGCCGCGTCCGACGACGGCGGCCTGGTCGTGGCCGACGGCGTCGGGCCGGTCGACCAGCTCGCGGTGAGCCTCGAGCAGGCGGGCGGTTCGCCCACCGGTGCACCCACGGACGTGCTGATGAGCATGCCCGCGCCCGCCTGATCCCGCGCCATAGCAGACCGGGCCGGAGCGGTGTTCGCGGCTCCCAGCTCTTGCGCGTTCGAACGTGTTGTGGCAAAACACCTTGCGACACACGGCGTGCCTACTGGATTAGAGCCTGCCTGGTGCCTACCGTCCTGCCTAACGCCGGTAGTTGACATAACTCTCGATCTGCGGTTGAGGTTGAGAGCCGATCACCCGCCGGCGGGCTGTACGGGCACAACGATCAGGAAGGCGGACTTCGATGACGCCCCCGCACAACTACCTTGCGGTGATCAAGGTGGTCGGCATCGGCGGTGGCGGCGTGAACGCCGTGAACCGCATGATCGAGGTCGGCCTCAAGGGTGTCGAGTTCATCGCGGTGAACACCGACGCCCAAGCACTGCTCATGTCCGACGCCGACGTCAAGCTGGACATCGGCCGCGAGCTGACCCGTGGCCTCGGCGCGGGCGCCGCCCCCGAGGTCGGCCAGCGGGCCGCCGAAGACCACCGCGAAGAGATCGAAGAGGTCATCAAGGGCGCCGACATGGTGTTCGTGACGGCCGGTGAAGGCGGCGGCACGGGTACCGGCGGCGCGCCGGTCGTGGCGCAGATCGCCCGCAAGCTGGGCGCGCTGACCATCGGCGTCGTGACCCGCCCGTTCACCTTCGAGGGCAAGCGGCGCGGCAAGCAGGCGGAAGACGGCATCCAGTCGCTGCGCAACGAGTGCGACACGCTCATCGTCATCCCGAACGACCGGCTGCTGCAGCTCGGCGACATCGGCGTGTCCCTGATGGACGCGTTCCGCTCCGCGGACGAGGTGCTGCTGTCCGGTGTCCAGGGCATCACCGACCTGATCACCACGCCGGGGTTGATCAACCTCGACTTCGCCGACGTCAAGAGCGTCATGTCCGGCGCGGGCTCCGCCCTGATGGGGATAGGGAGCGCACGCGGTGAAGGCAGAGCCATCCAGGCCGCCGAGAAGGCGATCAACTCGCCGCTTCTCGAAGCCTCCATGGATGGTGCGCACGGCGCGCTGCTTTCGATCGCGGGTGGTTCGGATCTGGGCCTGTTCGAAATCAACGAAGCCGCGTCGCTGGTGCAGGAGTCCGCGCACCCGGACGCCAACATCATCTTCGGCACGATCATCGACGACTCGCTCGGCGACGAGGTCCGCGTCACGGTGATCGCGGCCGGGTTCGACGCCGGCGCGCCGACGCACAAGAAGCTCGACCCGTCGACGTTCGGCTCCGGCTCGCGCTCGGGCACCACGGCCTCGGCCTCGGCCGGGCAGGTCACGAACCCGCCGACGCCGCCGTCGGGCGCCACCCCGGTGCCGTCGGCCGGCAGCTCCGGCTACCCGGTCGCGCCGCCGCGGTCGCACTCGCCGCTGCCTTCGGCGACGGGCAACCAGCCGTCGGGCGGCCTCCCGCAGCCGGGCGGCGGCTCGCGCGGCTACTCTCCGATCGGCTCCAACGCGACCCAGGGCAGCCTGCCCGGCCGCGCGATGCCGGTGCACGACGACCCGTCGGACGACGAGGTCGACGTCCCGCCGTTCATGCGGCGCTGAAAGACGCAGTGGTCCGTGAAGGCCTCCTTGCCGGCTCTCAAGGCCGGCAAGGAGGCCTTCACGGCTTTTGGGAGGATGGCAGCATGCGGGTTCGGCGAGTGGTCACGACCAGGGCGGGCGGCGCGTCACGGCCGCCGTACGACACGTTCAACCTGGGTGACCACGTCGGCGACGACGAGGGGAACGTCTACGCGAACCGCAAGCGCCTCGCCGCCGAACTGGGCCTGGCCGAGGACAAGCTGGCCTGGATGGAGCAGGTCCACGGCCGCACCGCGACCATTGTGGACGGCTCCGAAACCCGGGCCGCCGAGGCGACCGACGCCCTGGTGACCGCCACCCCGGGCGTCGCGCTCGTGGTGCTGGTCGCCGACTGCGTCCCCGTCCTGCTGGCCGACGCCGAGGCCGGCGTGGTCTCGGCCGTGCACGCCGGGCGCGTCGGGACGCGGGTCGGCGTCGTCCCGGCGGCGGTCGAGGCCATGCGGGAGGCCGGTGCCGAGGTGGGCCGCATCGAGGCGCTGCTCGGCCCCGCCATCTGCGGCGACTGCTACGAGGTCCCGGCCGCCATGGCCGCCGACGTGGAAAAGCACGTCCCGGGCAGCGCGTGCAAGACCCGGCAGGGCACGCCCGGCCTCGACCTGCGCGCCGGGCTCTGGCGGCAGCTCGCCGACCTCGGCGTCGGCAAGATCGGCGTCGACCCGCGGTGCACGAACGAGGACAAGACACTCTTCAGCTACCGCCGCGACGGCACGACCGGGCGGATCGCCGGCCTCACGTGGGTCGAGGCATGACCGATCGCCGGGCCGAGCTGGCCGAGAACCTCGCCGAGGTCGAGGCGCGGATCGCCGCCGCGTGCCGCGCCGCCGGGCGGGCGCGCGACGAGGTCAAGCTGATCGCGATCACCAAGACGTTCCCGGCCGCGGACGCCGCGCTGCTGGCCGACCTCGGGGTGACCGACGTCGGCGAGAACCGCGACCAGGAGGCCGGGCCGAAGGCCGTCGAGGTGGCCGGGCTCCGGCCGGACGCGGCGCTGCGCTGGCACATGGTCGGCCGGCTGCAGCGGAACAAGGCACGGTCCGTGGTCGAGTGGGCACACGAGGTGCAGTCCGTGGACTCGGCCCGGCTCGCCGACGCGCTCGCGAAGGCCGTGCACACCGCGCGTGACGGCGGTAAACGTGAGGAACCCCTCGACGTGCTGATCCAGGCGAGCCTCGACGACGACCCGGAGCGCGGCGGCTGCCCGCTGGCCGAGCTCGGCGCGCTCGCCGAGCGCGTCACTCACACGGGTGAACTGCGGCTTCGCGGCCTGATGGCCGTCGCGCCGCTCGGCACCGACCCGGCGGCCGCCTTCGAACGGCTCGCCCGCGCGGGTGAGCGGCTCCGTGAAGATCACCCGAATGCCGCAGAAGTCTCCGCCGGGATGAGTCATGATCTCGAGCAGGCGATCACGCACGGCTCGACGTGTGTGCGTGTCGGAACCGCGTTGCTCGGCGGACGCGGTTTAGCCTCGCCCTAGGGAGCTCGCGCGGTCGTCACGTTTAGTGGTCGCCCGGGCGGGGCACTGACGGCGTGGAGAAACGTTGGTGCGGGAGCGGCTAGGGCTAGGGAGAGGCATGAGCGCGCTGCAGAAGCTGAAGGCCTACTTCGGGATGGTGCCCGCTGACGACGACGGTTACGAAGTCGAAGACGAATACAGGCGTGGCTATGACGACGACTACGACTCCTACGAGGAGCCGGCACCGCGGTCGTCTCGCTCACGGTACCGCGACGTCGACGACACTTACGACGAGCCCGTCAGCCGCAGCCGGTCACGCTCCGTCGCAGGCTCGGAGCCTGCCGTCCACGGCGCGCTCGCGATGGACCGCCAGCCGGAGCCCGTGGCGCGCCTGCGACCGGTCACCGAGCCGGTCGTGCGCCAGCCGGTGCGTGATCCGTTGAGCCGGATCACCACGCTGCACCCGACCAGTTACGCGGAGGCGCGCGCCATCGGCGAGCACTACCGCGAGGGCATCCCGGTGATCATGAACCTCACCGAGATGGAGAACGCGGACGCCAAGCGGCTGGTCGACTTCGCCGCCGGGCTCGCGTTCGCGCTGCGCGGGTCGATGGACAAGGTCACCAACAAGGTGTTCCTTCTCTCACCGCCCGATGTGGACGTCACCGCGGAAGACCGCCGGCGGATTGCCGAGGGCGGATTATTCTTGCGGGGCTGAAGTCTCGCGGACCGCTGAGCGCAAGCAGACGTGATTTTGTCGACCCGATGCCGCGTCGACCCCCTTAACTGCGTCTTCTCCGAGGACGCCCGGTTAGAGTAGGTACGTGGAAGCTGTGTGGCTGGTCGTCTGGTACGTGCTGTTCGCCTTCTGGCTGCTGCTGACGGCACGGATCGTGATCGAACTCGTCCGGACGTTCGCCCGTGAGTGGCATCCGGCCGGGGGGGTTGCGGTGACGCTCGAGACCATCTACACAGTGACGGACCCGCCGGTTCGTCTGTTCAGACGAATCATTCCGATGGTTCGAATCGGCGGCGTCGGACTGGACTTGTCGATTATGGTGCTGCTGCTGGTTGTGTTCTTCGCGATGCAACTGGCGACTCCAAGTTGATCGGGGAAGAACTTGGATGGACCCTGCAGGCCATGGAGTGCGTGAGGTGATCTGATGTCGTTGACCCCCGCTGACGTGCATAACGTTGCGTTCAGCAAGCCGCCCATCGGCAAGAGGGGCTACAACGAGGACGAGGTGGACGCGTTCCTCGACCTGGTGGAGACCGAGCTGGCCCGCTTGATCGAAGACAACAACGAGCTGCGCCAGCAGATGGAGCAGCTCGACGCCGAGCTCGAGTCGACTCGCAGCGAGCTCGACAGTGCCAAATCTGCGCAGCCCCCGATGCGTGAAGAGCCGTCTCGGCGCCTCGCGCCGGTGCCGCCGCCGCAGTCCGCCATGGAGCAGACCCAGGCGCACTCGATGGTCGGCGACAGCGCCGAGCCGAACGTGCAGGCCGCCAAGGTCCTGGGCCTGGCCCAGGAGATGGCCGACCGGCTGACCGCCGAGGCGAAGACCGAGTCCGACGGGATGCTGGCCGAGGCCCGCACCAAGTCCGAGCAGCTGCTCTCGGACGCCCGGGCGAAGTCCGACTCGATGGTCAACGAGGCGCGTACCCGCGTCGACACGATGCTGAACGACGCGCGGACCCGGGCCGAGACGCTGGAGCGCCAGGCGCGCGACAAGGCGACGACGCTGGAGCGCGAGTCGCAGCGCAAGTACACCGAGACGATGAACAGCCTCAACGCCGAGAAGGGCGGGCTGGGCAAGAAGATCGAAGAGCTGCGCACGATCGAGCGGGAGTACCGCACGCGGTTGCGCGGGTTCCTCGAGTCCCAGCTGCGTGAGCTCGACGACCGCGGCTCCGCGGCCCCGGCGTCGGCATCGTCGAACTCCGGGCAGTCGTCCGGTTCGTCGAGCGGCGGCCAGGGCTACTCGTTCGGCCCGCGCGCCGAAGCGGGCTGAGTCTTCTCCGGATCCCACCCCGCCGGCAGTGAGCCGGTGGGGTGGGCCACGGTTCGGAGTCGTTCCGGTACCGCACGTGGGCGGGTCATCGGACGATCTTGCCTGGTTCGTGCTGTAATTCAGCGTGCTTTACATCGTGCTGGTCCTGGTACTGGCGGCTCTGGGGTTGCTCGTCTCCGCGCTCATCACTGCTTCTTCACTGTGGGCGTGGGTGTCCATCGGCCTTTCGGTGCTGGCCGGGCTGATCCTGGTCGCCGACTGGCTGCGCCGTCGGCGTCGCGCCTCGGCACCTGCTGAGCCCGAGAAGCCGGCCTCCGGGAAACCTGCCTCCGAAGAGCCGGTTCCGTCGGCGGAGGTGCCTCCCGCGGAGGAAAAGCCGGCCGAGGAGGAGCAGACCGTCCTCATCCCGGCCGCCGGTGACCTGGGGGACCCGGCCGACACGCCGGAACCCGAACCTGAACCCGAGAAGACCGTGGTGGCGGAAGCTCCGGCCGAAACCGCGAACGACACCGAGTCCGATCCGGGTGAGGAAGAGACGTCGGACGCCGACATCGCCGTCCTGGCCGACCTCGAGGACGAGGTCGTGGTCGTGGACGAGCACCCGCGCTACCACCTGACGACCTGCGTCTGGCTCGGCACCCGCGACACGATCCCCATCGGCGTCGGCGAGGCGCGTCAACTCGGCTTCACCCCCTGTGACCGTTGCCGCCCCGACGCGAACCTGGTCGCCGTCCACCGCTGATCGACGACACGCGAGCGCGGCGCGACGACACGCCGTCAGGCGGCGAGGTCCGCGAGGCCCAGATGGGTGCCGAGCGCCCGCGCACCCTCCGGCGTCAGCTTCACCGCGCGATGCGCCCGCCCGCGCCGCCGCACCCAGCCCGCCTCGATGAACCGCGTCGCCACGGCCGCGCCCAGCGCGCCCGCCAGGTGGTGGCGCTGCTCGCTCCAGTCCAGGCAGAACTTCAGCAGGGGACGGCGGCCGGCCGCGGCCGCGTCGAGATCCACGCCCAGCGAGCCGAACACGGCGGTCGCGTGCGGACCCAGCGTGTACGGGTGTTCGCGCACCGGAGCCGAAATCCGGTCACCCGGCCGCCGTCGCGTGTCGGAGGCTCCGGACAGCGCACCCCGTGCGAGCAACGCCGACGTGACCGCCACCCCGAGCCGGCCGGCCAGGTGGTCGTAACAAGTCCGCGCCGTGCGCAGCGCCTCCGCGCGCGTCCCCTCGCGCAGCGAAGTCACCGGTTGTGCCGGCGAGAACCGCGCCAGCGTCTCCATCAGCTCGGCCGGGTCCGGGCCGGCCAGCCGGTAGAACCGGTGCCGCCCCGACTTCTCGGCGACCACCAGGCCCGCGTCCCGCAGCCTCGCCAGGTGCGCGCTGACCCCCTGCGCGGACAGCCGGGCTTCGGCCGCCAGCACGGACGCCGCCAGCGCCCGGCCGTCGGCGAGCGCGAGCAGCACCCGGACCCGCGCCGGGTCCGCGAACAGCGCCGCGGTGCGGGCGATGTCGGCGTCGCCTTCCATGTCTCCAGGATGCCCCCGGCACACTTCCACCGCGACGGAAGCGTCCCCGCGGTCCACTGGGGACCATGCGTTCCGCCCTCCTCGTCACCATGTGCGCCGGCATGTTCCTCGTGCAGCTGGACGTCACGGTCGTCAACGTCGCCCTGCCCGCCCTCGGCGCGGACCTGGGCGGCGGCCTCGCGGCACAGCAGTGGGTGGTGGACGGCTACGCGGTCGTCCTGGCCGCGTCGCTGCTCACCGGCGGCGCGCTCGGCGACGTCTTCGGCCACCGCCGGGTCGTCCTCGCGGGCTTCGCGATCTTCGGCGCGGCGTCGGCGGCGTGCGGGTTCGCCGGGTCGGCGCCGTGGCTCGTCGCCGCGCGCGCCGGGCAAGGTCTCGGTGCGGCACTGCTGCTGCCCGGCACGCTCGCCGTCATCACGAACGCCTACCCGGGACACGCCGAGCGCGCCCGAGCCCTCGGCGTCTGGGCCGGGGTGTCGGCGCTGGCGCTCGCGGCGGGCCCGGTGCTCGGCGGCGCGGTCGTCTCCGCGGCGGGCTGGCGGCCGGTGTTCTGGCTCAACGTCCCGATCGTGCTCGCGGCCGCACTCGTGACCCGGCGGCTCGTGCCCCGCGGCGACCGCGCGCCCGGCCGGCGGGTCGACGTCGCCGGTGTCGCCACCGCCGCGCCCGCCCTCGGCGCCGGCGTCTACGCGGTCATCGGCGGCAGCGTGCCCGCCGCGGTGGTGGCGCTCATCGCGCTGACGGCGTTCGTGGCCGTGGAGCGGCGTTGCCCGGACCCGATGCTGCCTCTCGACATCTCGCGGCGGACGGCGGGCGCGAACTTCGTCGCGGCGGCGATGAACTTCGTCGGCATCGGCGCGATCCTCGTGCTGACGCTGTACCTGCAGGGGGTGCGCCACGCCTCGCCGTTGACCGCGGGGCTCGAGGTGCTGCCGTTGTTCGGGCCGCTTTCGGTGCTGGCGCCGGTGGCGGGCCGGCTGACCGGCCGCTTCGGGCCACGCCCGCTGATGGTCACCGGACTCGCCCTGGGCGCCCTCGGCATGCTGAACCTGGTGCTGCTCAACGGGAACAGCGGCTACGCGGCCCTCCTGCCGACGCTGCTCGGGCTCGGCGCCGGGATGGGCCTGCTGACGACGGCGGTGGTGACGGCCGCGGTCGGCGGCATCCCGCCGGAACGCGCGGGCGTCGCCAGCGGCATCAACAACACCGCCCGCCAGGCCGGCGGCGCGCTCGGCGTCGCGGTGCTCGGCGCGGTCGCCGGCGAGCCCGGCAGCCGGTTCCTCGACGGGCTGCACCGGGCCGGCCTGATCGCGGGGGCGTTGTGGCTGCTGGCGATCGGCGTGACCCTCGCCGGCGTACGTGCCCCTCGTGACAACCGGGTTGCGCGGGCCGGTTAACCTGGTAACCAGCAAGGCGTCGATCCGGCCATCACCGGGGAGCCTCCGGAAGAACCGAGCTTCACCGCTCTCAGTAGAACCGGACGGGTGCGGCCCGTGACAGCCGCCGAACGAGCGGCCCGGGAGCACGTGCCGGGCAAGCGGGGTGGTACCGCGGTGCGCCGCCAGGCGTTTCGTCCCCGTGTGGACGACCGGGAGCCGGTCGTCCGTACGAGAGCGACGAACCGAGGAGCACCGGGATGTACCCCCAGGCCCAACTCGACGACGGCGCGGGAGTTCCGTCGCAGCCGTCCTTCCCCGAGCTGGAGAAGCAGGTCCTCGCCTACTGGGAGACGGACCGGACGTTCCAGGCGACCATCGACGCGCGCCCGGCCGGCGAGCACGGTGACAACGAGTACGTCTTCTACGACGGCCCGCCGTTCGCCAACGGCCTGCCGCACTACGGCCACCTCCTCACCGGGTACGTCAAGGACCTGGTGCCGCGCTACCAGACGATGAAGGGCCGCAAGGTCGAGCGCCGCTTCGGCTGGGACACCCACGGCCTGCCGGCCGAGCTCGAGGCGATGCGCCAGCTCGGGATCACCGAGACGTCCGAGATCGAAGAGATGGGCATCGCGAAGTTCAACGAGGCTTCGCGCGAGTCCGTCCTGCGCTACACCGACGAGTGGCGCGACTACGTCACCCGCCAGGCCCGCTGGGTCGACTTCGACAACGACTACAAGACACTCGACGTCAGCTACATGGAGTCGGTGCTCTGGGCGTTCAAGCGGTTGTGGGACAAGGGACTCGTCTACGAGGGCTACCGCGTCCTGCCCTACTGCTGGCGCGACGCGACGCCGCTGTCCAACCACGAGCTGGGCATGGACGCCGACGTCTACCGCAACCGGCAGGACCCGGCCGTCACGGTCGGCTTCCGGTTGCAGGACAACGGGAACGAGCTCGACGGCACCTACCTGCTGATCTGGACGACGACGCCGTGGACGCTGCCGTCGAACCTCGCCACCGCCGTGCACCCCGACGTGCGGTACGTCGTCGTGGAGAGCGAGGACCTGCCCGGCAAGCGGTTCCTGCTCGCCGAAGCGCGCGTCGCCGCGTACGCGCGTGAACTCGGCGAGGAGCCGACGGTCGTCGCGCACTACACCGGCGCGCAGCTGCTCGGAACCCGTTACGCACCCCCGTTCCCGTACTTCACCGGCACCGAGAACGCGCACCGCGTGCTCTCGGCCGACTACGTCACCACCGACGACGGCACCGGTGTCGTGCACATCGCGCCCGCCTACGGTGAAGAGGACAAGGCCGTCACCGACGCCGCCGGCA
Organism: Amycolatopsis sp. NPDC028719; assembly: GCF_055565395.1. Taxonomy (NCBI): domain Bacteria; kingdom Bacillati; phylum Actinomycetota; class Actinomycetes; order Pseudonocardiales; family Pseudonocardiaceae; genus Amycolatopsis; species Amycolatopsis sp. NPDC028719. Next base: position 304,466 of record NZ_JBVHUL010000003.1, on the reverse strand, counting down.
TCCCGCCGGTCACGCCGGTCGACGCGCACGGCAAGTTCGACGCGACCGTGCCGGACTACGAGGGCCAGCAGGTCTTCGACGCGAACCCGAACATCGTCCGCGACCTCAAGAACGGCACGGGATCGGCCGGGCAGCAGGGTGCCGTGCTGCTGCGGCACGAGACCTACGACCACTCCTACCCGCACTGCTGGCGCTGCCGGAACCCGCTGATCTACCGCGCGGTGTCGTCGTGGTTCGTCGCGGTGACGCAGTTCAAGGACCGGATGGTCGAGCTGAACCAGCAGATCACCTGGTACCCGGAGAACGTCAAGGACGGCCAGTTCGGCAAGTGGCTGGAGAACGCGCGCGACTGGTCGGTCTCGCGCAACCGCTACTGGGGCACGCCGATCCCGGTGTGGCAGTCCGACGACCCGGCGTACCCGCGCACCGACGTCTACGGCTCGCTCGACGAGCTGGAGGCCGACTTCGGCGTCCGGCTGGACAACCTGCACCGGCCCTACATCGACGAGCTGACCCGGCCGAACCCGGACGACCCGACCGGGAACTCGACCATGCGCCGCGTCCCGGACGTCCTCGACGTCTGGTTCGACTCGGGCTCGATGCCGTATGCCCAGGTGCACTACCCGTTCGAGAACGCCGACTGGTTCGAGCACCACTACCCGAGCGACTTCATCGTCGAGTACATCGGGCAGACCCGCGGCTGGTTCTACCTGCTGCACGTGCTCGCGACGGCGCTGTTCGACCGGCCGGCGTTCCGCACCTGCGTCTCGCACGGCATCGTGCTGGGCTCCGACGGCGCGAAGATGTCCAAGTCGCTGCGCAACTACCCGGACGTCAACGAGGTCTTCGAGCGCGACGGCTCCGACGCCATGCGCTGGTACCTGATGGCCAGCCCGATCCTGCGCGGCGGCAACCTCGTCGTCACCGACAAGGGCATCCGCGACGCCGTCCGCCAGGCCGTGCTGCCGCTGTGGAACTCGTACTACTTCCTCGCGCTCTACGCGAACGCGGAAGGCGTGGAAGGCCAGTGGCGCACGGATTCGGCGAACGTGCTCGACCGGTACGTCCTGGCGAAGACGCACGAGCTCGTCACCGACGTCGAGTCCGCGATGGACCACTACGACGTCGCGGGCGCGTGCCAGACCGTGCGGGACTTCCTCGAGGTCCTCACGAACTGGTACGTGCGGCGCTCCCGGGACCGCTTCTGGGCCGGCGACCAGGACGCGATCGACACGCTGCACACCGTCCTGGAGGTGACTTCGCGGGTCGCGGCGCCGCTGCTGCCGCTGACCACCGAGGTCGTCTGGCGCGGCCTCACCGGCGGCCGCTCGGTGCACCTCACCGACTGGCCGAACGCGCTCGACCTGCCCGCGGACGCGGCGCTGGTCACCGCGATGGACCGGGTGCGGCAGGTCGCGTCGTCGGCGCTGTCGCTGCGCAAGAGCAACAAGCTGCGCGTGCGGCTGCCGCTGTCGTCGCTGGTCGTGGCGGCCGGCGACGCCGAGTCGATGGCGCCGTTCGCCGACATCCTGCGCGACGAGGTGAACGTCAAGGCGGTCGAGCTGACCACCGACGTCGCCGCGCACGGCGGGTTCGAGGTCGCGGTCAACGCGCGGGCGGCCGGCCCGCGCCTGGGCAAGGACGTCCAGACCGTGATCAAGGCCGTCAAGGCGGGCGACTGGTCGCTGCAGGGTGACACGGTCGTCGCGGCCGGGATCGCCCTGCAGGAGGGCGAGTTCGAGCGGCGGCTGGTCGCCAAGGGCGGCGGCGCGGCGGCGGAGCTGCCCGGCGGCTCGGGGCTGGTCCTGATCGACACCGAGGTGACGCCGGAACTGGCGGCCGAAGGCCTGGTCCGCGACCTGGTCCGGGTCGTGCAGCAGGCGCGCCGCGACGCCGGGCTGGACGTCGCCGACCGGATCGCGCTGACCGCCGACGCCCCTTCCGAGGTCGTCGAGGCGGCCCGGACGCACGAGGAGTTCCTGGCCTCGGAGACGCTGGCGACGTCGGTGACCCACGGTCCGGTGGCCGAGGGCTTCGCCGGCACGGTCGGCGACGGCACCAAGGTGACCGTTTCGGTAGCAAAAGCCTGACCGGCTGTCGTAGGTGGCCGGTAAGATCGGCCGGCCACCTACGGCGGTGGCGTTCCTTGGGGGAGGGGTACGCGAAATGAGTCCGGGCAAGAGACGGGGCATCCTGATCGGCGGCGCGCTGCTGGTCGTCGTGGTCGTGGTGGCAGCGTTCTTCGTGCTGAGCGGCGGGGATGCGGCACCGACGGCGGAAGCCGGGGCCACGAGCGTCGAGAAGCCGGGTGCCATCGACCCGCACACGGCGATCACCGAGTACCTGCAGGACCTGGCCGAGAACAACACCGACGCCGCGAGCCGGCTGACCGACGCCGCCCCGGCGGCCGCGGTGGCCCTGCGCGACGCCCGCAACACGCTGAACCCGTCGTCGCTGGCGGCCAAGCTGACCGTCCTGCAGCCGACCCCGGCCGGGGGGACGCAGACCGGCGGCACGTTCAGCCTCGCGTGGACGCTGAAGCCGGGCCAGGTCTGGACCTACGACGTCCCGTTCCAGCTGGCCCAGGCCGGCGGGAAGTGGCTCGTGCACTGGGCGCCGTCGCTGCTGCACCCGAAGCTGGAGGCGGGCCAGCGGCTGGTGATCAGCACGGCCGTGCAGGACACGACGGCCGTCGCCGACCGCGACGGCAAGCCGCTGCTGATCAGCGGGGCCGGCGGCCTGCGCGCGGTCGAAGGCGACCCGGCGCCGCTGCTGCGGTCGGCGCTCGGCGGGCAGGTCACGGCGGCGGCGGGGGGCGGCTTCGCCGTCCAGCGGGTCGACATCGGCGGCAAGAACGTGGAGACGCTGTTCGGGAAGGCTGACGGCGAGGCGAAGACGCTGACGTCGAGCCTGAGCCTGACCGCGCAGAAGTCCGCGCAGGCCGCGGTGGACGGCTTCAAAGGCTCGGCCATGATGGTCGCGCTCGACACCGGTTCGGGCGACATCCTGGCCGTCGCGCAGAACGCGGCTGCCGGAGACACACCGAAGGCGCTGCACGGCCTGTACGAGCCGGGCTCGTCGTTCAAGATCGCGACGTCGGTCGCCGCGATCCAGCAGAGCGGCCTGAACGCGGGGTCGCCGGTCGACTGCCCCGGCGTCGCGACCGTCGGGACGCGGACGGTCAAGAACGAGGGCTTCGAGCTGGGCGCGACGAACCTGCAGACGGCGTTCGCCCGGTCGTGCAACACGACGTTCGGGCAGCTGGCGCTGGACCTGCCGGCCGACGGGCTGAAGAAGGCGGCCGACGAGCTGGGCCTCAACGCCGACTACGAGATCCCCGGGATCGACACCGAGCTGGGCAAGGTCGAGCCCGCGGCGAGCAAGGACGAGCAGGTCGAGGACGGGTTCGGCCAGGGCCGGATCCAGGCCAGCTGCCTCGGCGGCGCGCTGATGGCCGCCACGGTCGCGTCCGGCAAGGCGATCACGCCGCGGCTGTGGCACGACCTCGAGACCACGGTCGTCAAGGGGTACTCGCCGCCGCCGGCGGCGGCGCTCGGCCAGGTGCGGAAGATGATGCGCGCCGTGGTCACCAGCGGCACGGGCCGCGGTGCGGCGGGCGCGGGCGACGTGTTCGGCAAGACGGGCACGGCCCAGTTCGGCGATGGCTCCGACGCCACCGGCTGGTTCGTCGGGTACCGCGGCAACGTGGCGTTCGCGGTGCTCCTGGAGGACTCGAACGACTCGGGCCCGGCGGTCGCCGTGGCCGCGAATTTCCTCAAAGCCCTCTGACCCGGACGGCACTTTCACGTGAAAGTGCCGCGATGCTTCGGCCGCGGGCGAAGGGTGGCCGCCGTACCGTGGTCGCATGGAGACGATCGCTCTCGCCGAGGTCGCCGCGGTGCTCGCCGATCCGAGCCGCGCCACCATGTGCCTCGTCCTGCTGGACGGGCGGGCGTGGACCGTCGGCGAACTGGCCAAGGCGGCCGGGATCGCGCTCTCCACGGCCAGTGAGCACGTCACCCGGCTGGTCGACGCCGGGTTCGTCGCCCGGGTCAAGCAGGGCCGGGCCAGCTACGTCCGGATCGCCGACCCGCGCGTCGCCGAACTGATCGAACACCTCGCCCAGCACGCCGAGCACCGGCCGGTGACCGGGCTGAAGTCGTCGCTCCGGGTGAAGCGGCTCGGGTTCGCCCGGACCTGCTACGACCACCTCGCCGGCGTGCTCGGCGTCGCCCTCCGCGACGGCATGCTCGCCACCGGCCTGATCGACGCCGACGGCGGGCTGGCGCTGACCGGCCGCGGCCGCGAGGTGCTGGCCGGGCTCGGCGTGCCGGCCGGGACCGGGCGGCGGTCGCCGCTGCGCGACTGTCTGGATTGGACGGAGCGGCGCGACCACCTCGCCGGAGCAGTGCCCGCGGCGCTGCTCGAACGAGCGGTGAGCGCCGGCTGGGTCGGCCGCGACGGGCATCGCGCGGTGAAGGTGTTTCCGGCGGCGGAGAAGCCGTTCGCCGCGCTCGGTGTCGACCTCGCCGCGCTCGGTGGGCCTTAACACACCACGCCCTCGGCGCGCGGCAGCGGTACACGAACGAGTTAACCCGGTCGCTTCACTATTCTGAGGGCCCACGGCACTCGGAGGGAGGCGGCATGGACCAGCTTCCCGTGCTGCTCGGCGTCGGCGGTGCCGTGCTGCTCGCCTCCGTGCTCGCCGTGCGCGTGTCGATCCGGCTGGGCCTGCCTTCGCTGCTGCTCTACCTGGCGATCGGCGTGCTGCTGGGCGAAGCCGGCTTCGGCATCCGGTTCGACAACCCCGAGCTGACCCAGTCACTCGGCCTCGCCGCGCTCGTCATGATCCTCGCCGAAGGCGGCCTGACGACCCGCTGGTCGGCCGTGAAACCCGCACTGGGCATCGGGATCGCACTGTCCACTGTGTCCGTCGTGGTGAGCGTCGCGGTGACCGGCGCCGCCCTGCACTGGCTGCTGGGCCTCGACTGGCGGTTCGCGCTGCTGTGGGGCGCGGTGCTCGCGTCGACCGACGCCGCCGCGGTGTTCTCGGTGCTGCGCTCGGCCGGGATCGGCAAACGGCTCACCGGAGCGCTGGAACTCGAGTCGGGCATCAACGACGCACCGGCGTACATCGCCGTCGTCGTGCTGGCCGAAGGCGCCACTGTGGACTGGACGCTGCCGCTGCTGGTGGTCTACGAACTCGGGGCGGGCCTGGCGATCGGGCTCGGCTTCGGCTGGCTCGGCGGGATCGCGCTGCGCCGGGCCGCGCTGCCGGCGACCGGGCTCTACCCGCTCGCCACGGTCGCGGTGTGCGTCGTGGCGTACTCGTCCGGGCAGCTGCTGCACGCGTCCGGGCTGCTCGCCACCTACGTCGCCGCGCTGGTGCTCGGCAATTCGCGGCTGCCGCACCGCTCGGACACGCTGTCGTTCGCCGAAGGGCTCGGCTGGCTGGCGCAGATCGGGCTGTTCGTGCTGCTCGGCCTGTTCGCCTCGCCGAGCCGGCTGCTCGAGGCGGTGGTGCCGGGCCTGGTGGCGGGGGGTGTGGTGCTGCTGCTGGCCCGGCCGATCTCGGTCGTGCTGGCGATGCTGCCGTTCCGGCTGCCGTGGCGGGAACAGGCGTTCCTGTCCTGGGCCGGGCTCCGCGGCGCGGTGCCGATCGTGCTCGCGATGATCCCGCTGTCCCAGGGGCTGCCGGGCGCGCAACGGCTGGTCGACGCGGTGTTCGTGCTGGTCATCGTGCTGACGTTGCTTCAGGGCGCGACGCTGGGGCCGCTCGGGCGGTGGCTGGGCCTCGCGAAGAAGTCCGAGGCGCACGAGATCGATGTCGACTCCGCGCCGCTGGACGAGCTGGGCGCCGAACTGCTGCAGGTCCGCATCCAGCCCGGGTCGAAGCTGCACGGCGTGTACCTGTCCGAGCTGCGGCTGCCGGTCGGCGCGACGGTCAGCCTGGTCGTGCGCGAAGGCGCCGGCTTCACGCCGCAGAAGACCAGCCGGCTCCAGGAGCACGACCAGTTGCTGGTCGTCACGACGAGCGGGGTCCGCGACACCGTCGAGCGCCGGCTCCGCGCGGTGGACCGGGCTGGTCGCTTGGCCCGCTGGAAGGGCGAGTCGGGCCGCTAGCGGGTTCCGGCTTTCTCGGGTCGTCCGGCGTTCCTCACTAAATCTCACACGATCTTCCCTTCGTTCCCTCTTTTGGCTTACTGTGCGCTCCATTCTCTAGTTCGAATGGGTGAATGACGAGCCAAAGGAGTACGCAGGGTGATGAAACTTCCCGTGCGTGGCGCGAGTCTGGTCGCGGCGATCGTCGTGACGACCGGGCTGGCCGGCGTCCCGGACGCGGCCGCGGAGGTCGGCCCCTTCCCGGCGCTCGCCCTGCCGTTCGAGGCCGGCCAGCAGGTGTACTCGGCCGGCATCCACTCCGACGACGGCAGCACCGGTGTCAAGAACGCGATCGATTTCAGCCCGGCCGACAAGGTCGTGCGGGCGCCGCTGGCCGGCACTGTCCACCTTCAGCACTGCGCGGGCGGGGACTGGGTGACCATCGACCACGACGGCGGCTGGCGCACCGGGTACTACCACCTGGAGGCCATCGAGGTCACCGACGGTGAGCACGTCGAGGCCGGGGCCGAACTCGGCTCGACCGGCAACGCGCTGCCGTGCGGCGGCAGCAGCACCGGCGCCCACGTGCACTTCACCCTCTGGACCCTGCCGGACGCCCCGGCGGCGAACTGGGACGGCAAGTCGTTCGCCGAGGTCTCGACGACGGTCGCGGCGGCCAGTGGCGAGCCGGTCGACGGGAAGACCATCGGCGGCTGGCGCTTCACTGCCGGAGCCGGGCAGTACACCGGCACGGCGACGCACCTCGCCGACCACGCCGTGACGCGGCTGCCGGGACACTTCCGCGCGAAGCTCTAGTCTTCACGGTGTGTGAGCGGCGTCTCAGAATGTGAGGCGGGGGTTGGCCGCCGGCGGCGTTCTCGGTTACCTTCGGGCTCAGGTCATGAGTGCCAGCGCGAAGCCCCGGCTTGCTGGCCGGCAACCCTCCTGCCGCGGTGGGGTGCCCCGGGTGAAGACCGGGCCGGTCGCGCCGTGCGACGGGCAAGCGCGGGCCCCTCGCCAGGGTCCCCCGGACCGCCGAGGAGGCACCGATGACTCTCGCCATCGACCGCACCAGCACGACCACCACCCCGGCCGACCTTGCCGCCACTCTCGAAACCCTTGCCCCGCAAAGCATTCCGACGGTCGCCGGTGCCGCACTGCGGGTCCCGCTCGTGACCGGCGAAACCATCGGGTACGCCAACCTCGACCACGCCGCGAGCGCCCCCTGCCTCGACGCCGTCCGCACGAAGGTCGACGAGTTCCTGCCCTGGTACGCCAGTGTCCACCGCGGCGCGGGCTTCGCGTCGCAGGTCTCGACCCGCCTTTACGAGCGCACTCGCGACGTCCTGCGCCGCTTCGTCGGCGCCCGCCGCACCGACACCGTCGTCTTCACCCGCAACACCACCGACTCGTTCACCCTGCTCGCCCGCAGCCTGCCCCGGCACACGACGGTGGTCGTCTTCGACACCGAGCACCACGCCGCACTGCTGCCGTGGCAGGGCCCGAACGTCCGGCGGATCCCGACCCCGCGCACCCGCCTCGCGGCAGTGTCCGCTGTGGACGAAGCGCTCACGGATTCCCCGCAGGGGCCGCGTCTGGTGGTCGTCACGGGGGCGTCCAACGTGACCGGTGAGCTCCTGCCGGTGGCGGAGATCGCCGCCGTGGCGAGGAAACACGGCGCTCGCATCGCGCTCGACGCCGCCCAGCTCGCCCCGCACCGCCGGATCTCGATCAAGGACCTGGACGTCGACTACGTCGCATTGTCCGGCCACAAGCTGTACGCGCCCTTCGGTGCGGGTGCGCTGATCGGCCGCGCCGACTGGCTGCGCGCCGCCAAGCCGTACCTCGCCGGTGGCGGCGCGACCAAGCTCGTCACCGAGGACGCGGTCGTCTGGAACACGGGCCCCGAGCGCCACGAAGCCGGCTCGCCCAACACCGTCGGCGTGTACGCGCTCGGCGTCGCGTGCGAGACGCTCAGCGAGAACTGGGACGCCGTCGTGGCGCACGAGCAGGCCCTGCTCACCCGGCTGCGCAAGGGACTCGAGGGCATCCCGGGCTGCGCCGAGCTGCGGCTGTTCGACGCACCGGTCGACCGCGTCGGCACGCTCAGCTTCATCCTCGACGGCTTCGACCCGGGCTGGGTGGCGGCGGTGCTGTCGGCCGAGTACGGCATCGGCGTCCGCGACGGCGCGTTCTGCGCGCACATCGCGGCCAAGCGCCTGATCGGCATCGCCGGCGGCGACGGACAGCAGGCGATCCGCGTCAGCCTCGGCTTGGGCAGCACCGAAGAGCACGTCGACCGCGTCGTGCTGGCGCTGCGCCAGATCGTCGCGCGCGGAGCCCGCTGGGAGTACACGAAGGTGGAGGGCCGCTGGGCCCCGGTCGGCGACCCGCGGGAGCTGCCGCCGTTCTGCTGAACGCTAGCCTGGGGCGATGGGGAGAGGGTCACGTTCCTGGTTTCCGTTGGCGCTGCTGGGGTTCGCGCAGATCGGCATGGTCGCGGTGCAGCTGTTTTCGCGCCGGAGCCCCGCCGAAGACGAGTCCGCGAACCTGCTCCTCGGGCCGACGCCCTCGGCCGGCGCGGAGTACGGCCGCACGCAGTGGCTGACCCAGGACGCGTTCTACTCGCTCGGGCGGGGCCTGCCCACCGGCCCGGTCTGGCTGGTCGCGCTCGGCGTGGTGCTGGCCGGCACAGCGGTCTGGTACGCGGCCGCCATGCGGCCCGTCCGCACCGGGTGGTTCGTCCTCGGGACGGTGGGCGCGCTGCTCGCCCTCCCGCTGCTCGACCTGGTCGGGTCGTGGCAGTTCCGCCTCGGCGACGGGCTGCGGGGTCCGCTGCTGGCCACGCTCGGCCTGCTGGTGCTCGCCGCGTACGAGCGCAGCAGGCTCGTGCTGCTCACCGCGATCGTCTTCGCGGTGATCGCGGTGGTGCTCTCGGCGGACATCGTGGGGGTGCTGCTGTCGGCGATCGTCCTGCTCGCCGCGGCGTTCGCGGTACTGCTGCGCCCGGCACCCGATACCCTGCGACGATGGGGAGTTCGCGGCGGTACTGGTTCCCGTTGGCGGCGCTGGGGTTCGCGCAGCTGATCATGGTGCTCGCCGAACTGCTCCCGGGGGAGAGCCCCCCGGCCGGGTATTTCACGGACCTGCGCGCGCTGCCGATGAGCCGGGAGAACGAGCTCGCCACCAGCACTTTCGGCGGTACGGGTCTCCGATCCGGCTACCGGGACCTCGCCGTCGCCGTCTCGGTCGGCCGCGGGTCGTCGGCGACGCTCGGCTGGCTCGCCGCGCTCGCCTGCGTCGTGGCCGCCGTCGCCGGCTGGTACTGGCTGGACCTGCGCCGCGCAGGGACGCCGCCGCGCACCGGCCGGTTCGTCCTCGGAACCCTCGGTGCCCTGCTCGCCATCCCGGTGCTCGACCTGGTCGGGGCGCTGCAGTTCCGCCTGGGCGCGGACGTGCGCGGCGCGCTGGTGGCGACGCTCGGGCTGCTGCTGCTCGCGGGGTACGAGCGCAGCCGGTTCGTCGTCGCCGTCGCGGGGGTGTTCGCGCTGGTCACCGTGGTCTTCCTGCCGCCGGTGGCCGGGGCGCTCGTGGCGGCGGGCGTCCTGTTCGGGGCCGCGTTCGCGGTCCTCCTGCGGGGCCCCGCCGACACTGCCGCCGACACCCCCTGACCAGCCGTGGACAATGGAGCCGTGAGCACCGAGCCCAGCCACTCCGAACCCGACACCGACGCTGCCGCCGAGGTGGCGCCCGAGACCGTGCAGGAGACGCCGGAAGAGCCCGCGAAGCCGCTGCTCCCGAAGCGCCGCGTGGGCTGGGTGTTCGCCGTCGCGGTCGTGTTCTGGGCGATCGACCTGGTGACGAAGAACCTGGTCGCCGCCAACCTCGAGGGCAAGGAGCCGCTCCGGATCCTCGGCGGGCTGATCTACTTGCAGGTGATCCGCAACCCGGGTGCCGCGTTCTCGATGGCCACCGGCATGACGTGGGTGCTCGCGCTGGTCGCGCTCGCCGTCGTCATCGCGATCATCTGGCTGTCCCGGCGGCTGCGCTCGATCGGCTGGGCCATCGGGCTCGGCCTCGTGCTCGCCGGTGCCACCGGCAACCTGACCGACCGCATCTTCCGCGCGCCCGGCGGGCTGCAGGGTCACGTCGTCGACTTCATCTCGGCGTTCGCCCCGAACGGCAAGGGCTTCGCGATCTTCAACATCGCCGACTCGGCGATCTGCGTCGGCGGCGCGCTGATCGTGCTGCTTTCGCTGCTGGGCAAGGACTACGACGGCACGTCGACCAAGGACAAGAAGAAGGCCGAAGCGCCGGAGGAGAAAGCGTGAGCGCGCGGATGCTCCCGGTGCCCGACGGGCTCGACGGCATGCGGGTCGACGCCGGCCTCGCCAAGCTGCTCGGACTCTCCCGCACGGTCGTCGCGGAACTGGCCGAATCCGGTGACGTGCTGCTCGACGGCCGGCCCGCCGGCAAGTCCGACCGGCTGTCCGGGGGTGGCCTCCTGGAGATCACGCTCCCGGAGCCGGCGAACCCCGTCGAGGTCGTCGCCGAACCGGTGGACGGCATGAAGATCCTCCACGACGACGACGACATCGTCGTGATCTCGAAGCCGGTCGGCGTCGCGGTGCACCCGAGCCCGGGCTGGACCGGCCCGACGGTGGTCGGCGGCCTCGCCGCGGCCGGCCTGCGGATCGCGACGTCGGGCGCGGCCGAGCGCCAGGGCGTCGTGCACCGGCTCGACGCGGGCACGACCGGCGTGATGGTGGTGGCCAAGAGCGAGCACGCGTACACGGTGCTCAAGCGCGCGTTCAAGGAACGCACGGTCGACAAGGGCTACCACGCGATCGTCCAGGGCCACCCCGACCCGATGCGCGGCACGATCGACGCCCCGATCGACCGCCACCCCCGCCACGACTACAAGTTCGCGGTCGTCCAGGGCGGGCGCCCGAGCGTGACGCACTACGAGGTCGTCGAGGCGTTCCGGGCGGCGTCGCTGGCGCACATCAAGCTGGAAACCGGGCGGACGCACCAGATCCGCGTCCACTTCTCGGCGCTGCGGCACCCGTGCGTCGGCGACCTGACGTACGGCGCGGACCCGGTCCTGGCCCGCCACCTCGGCCTGAACCGCCAGTGGTTGCACGCGAAGACCCTGGCGTTCGCGCACCCGGCCGACGGCCGGTGGGTCGAGTTCGAGTCGGAGTACCCGGACGACCTCGCGAACGCGCTGAAGATCCTGCAGGACGAGAGCTACTGACCGCTGGGTACGGCAGCGGTGCCTCCGCCGGTGTCTTGAATGAGTCATTCAGGACACCCGAAGACCTGAATGACTCATCCAAGACACGATCCGCGAGCCTCAGTCCTCGATCGACCAGGTCAGCGTGCGCTCGTCCGGTTCCGGCCGCGGGCTCCAGCGGACCGACACCACCCGCGTCGCGTCCGGGAGGACGTACACCGTGTGCCCGCCCAGGGTTTCGCCGGGTGGGACGCCGATCTTGTGCGGGGGCCGCGACGTCAGCGACACCGGGGCCTTGCCGATCGCGGTGCCGTCGGCGGCGAGCAGCTCCAGGTAGTTGTCCGGCAGCGACGCGAACGGGATGGCCCCGCGGTTGGTGATCTCGGTGTGCACGACCACCGCGCGTTCGCCCTCTTCGAGGCGGTAGCCGGCCGCGCTGAACAGGTAGTCGGCCGGGTCCTGGACTTCCAGCAGCTGCACCGAGAGCTGCTCGCCCTCCAGGCCCTGCGTCTCCATGACCTCGCGGATCCGGCCCTGCTTGCCCCCGGCCGGGGCCGCGGGGCGGGCGGGCTCGTCGCCGCGGGCCCACGACGCCGTCTGCGGCAGTCCCCACGTGCTCACCACCGGGTCCAGCGGCACCGGCGGCGGGGCGAACTGCTGGGGCGGCCGCTGCTGAGGCGCCCGGGGCGGCGGGCCCGGGTACGGCCCGGACGGCGTCCCCTGGACGTGGTACGGCCCGGACGGCGCCCCTTGCACGTTGTACGGCCCGGACGGCGCCCCTTGCACGTTGTACGGCCCCGACGGCGCGCCCTGCACGTTGTACGGCCCCGAAGGCGCGCCTTGCACGTTGTACGGACCGGAGGGCACCCCGTGCGGGCCCGGCGGCGGCATCGGCGCGGGCTGCTGCGGTACCGGCTGCGACGGCGGGGGCGGGAACTGCTGCGGCGGCCGGTTCGCCCACGACGGCGGCGAGCCCGCGATCGCCGCCCGGAGGCCCTGCGGGTCGCTCTCGACGCCGACGAGCAGCGGCAGCCCGCTGCCGGACAGCGCCACCAGCCGGTAGGCGACCTCGCGCGGATCCATGCCGACCTTCGCCGCCAGCTCGTGCACCGCGGCCTTGCCGAGGTCGGCGAGCGCGGCGAGCAGGCGGGTATCCACGGGATCGGTCACGGCCACCCGCTGAACGCTACCGCCTCGCCGGAGCGGCCGCGCCGAGGTGGTCCGCCCCCGGCGAACGGCTCACCGTTCTTGTCGGTGCTCTCCATTAGGGTCGGCCTGGAGCACATCACCGAAGCTGGGGGTCCTGCCATGACCGCGGTCACCGAACTCGCCGACGAGTTCGTCGAAGCGCTGTTCGCCGCCGATCCGCTGACGCCCGCGCTGCTGGGCGTCCGCCCGGCCGAGCCCGGCCTGCCGGACCTGTCCGCCGAAGCGGAGCAGGCGCACCGCGCCCGGCTCGCGGAGTTCGCCGAGCGGGCCCGCGCGCTGCCCGTCGAAGGGCTCTCCGCCGAGGACCGGGTCACCCGCGAGGTCCTGATCGCCACGGCCGAAGACCGCGTCGCGTCGATCGACAGCCGGATGGCCGAGTACACGGTCACCGACATCATGGTCGCGCCCGCGGCCTCGCTGCTCATGGTGCTGCCGATGACGACCGTGACGGCGGGCGAGACCGCGGAAGCCCAGCTCGGGCGCCTGGCCGCGATCCCGGAGTACCTGCGCCAGGCCGCGCGGCGGCACGCCGCGGGCATCGCCGACGGCCTCGTCCCGGTGGCGCACCTGGTCGAGGCCGCGATCGCGCACCTCGACCGCTACCTCGCCGACCCGGACGCCGACCCGCTGCGCCGCCAGCCGGCGCCGGACGAGGAGTTCGGCCGCCGGCGTGACGAGCTGCTGGCCGACGTCGTCCGCCCGGCTTTCGCCGAGTACCGCGAGTTCCTCGTCACCGAGGTCAAGCCACACGGCCGGTCCGCCGAGCAGCCCGGCCTGAAATGGCTGCCCGGCGGCGAAGAGACGTACGCGCGGCTGGCGAAGGTGCACACGACCACCGACCGCACCCCGGAGGAGCTGCACCGGACGGGGCTCGACATCATCGACGCGCTGGCCGCCGAGTACCGCGAGCTGGGGCAGCGGGTGTTCGGCACCGACGACCTGGCGGAGATCTTCGAGCGCCTGCGCACCGACCCGGCGCTGCGGTGGACCAGCGCCGAAGAGCTGCTGGACACCGCCCGCACCGCCGTCGCGCGGGCGACGGCCGAGGCCCCGAAGTGGTTCGGGACCGTGCCGTCGCAGCCGTGCCTGGTCGAAGCCGTGCCCGAGGAGGCCGCGCCCGGCGCGCCCCCGGCGTACTACCTGCGCCCGGCCGCCGACGGTTCCCGGCCCGGCATCTACTTCGCGAACACCCACGAGGCCACCGAGCGCTTCCGGCACTCGGCCGAGTCGGTCGCGTTCCACGAAGCGGTGCCGGGGCACCACTTCCAGCTGAGCGTCGCGACCGGCCTGACCGACCTGCCACTGCTGCGCCGCATCGGCTCCTTCACCGCCTACACCGAGGGCTGGGGCCTCTACAGCGAGCGCCTCGCCGAGGAGATGGGGCTGTACTCCGACGACGTCGCCCGGTTCGGCATGCTGACCGCCGACTCGATGCGGGCGGGCCGCCTGGTCGTCGACACCGGCCTGCACGCGCTCGGCTGGAGCCGCCAGCAGGCCGTCGACTACCTGGCCGAGCACACGCCGATGGCCCGCGTCGAGATCGAGGCCGAGATCGACCGTTACATCGCGTGGCCGGGCCAGGCACTGGCGTACATGGTGGGGCGGCTGGAGATCCAGCGGATCCGCCGGGGCGCCGAGGAGCGGCTCGGTTCGCGGTTCGACATCCGCGCCTTCCACGACCTCGTGCTCGCCGGCGGCGCGCTGCCGCTCTCGGCGCTCGCCTCCGCCGTCGACGACTGGGTGGCCGGGCACGGCGACACGGCCAACGGCCTGGCCGCCGAGCTCGTCGAGCTGACCTTCGAGCACGAGCCGCTGTTCCCCTCGGTCTTCGGCCTGCCCGGCGACCACGACCGGCTCGCCGACCAGAGCCGGGCCGCCCAGGAGCGGTACCTCGCCGCCTACCGGAGCCTGGCCGCCCGTGCCCGGGCGCTGCCGGCCGACAGCCTGACCGCGGAAGAGGCCGTGACGCGCGAGGTCGTCGTCGCCACCGCCGAAGTCGAGGCCGATCGGCTCGGGGCCCGCAGCGCCGACATCGCGGTCAGCGACGGGCTGACCGCGCCGGCGCTGGGGCTGCTGCTGTACCTGCCGTACTACCGGCTCGACGACGAGAAGAAGGCTCGCGGCTACCTCGCGCGGCTCGCCGCGGCCGGCACGTTCCTCGAGCAGCTGACCGAGCGGCAGCGGGAGAGCCTCGCCGACGGGCTCGTGCCGGCGGCGTACCTCGCCCGCGTGGGTGTCGAGTACATCGACCGCTACCTCGCCGCGCCGGACAGCGACCCGCTGAAGGTGGGCACGACGGCGGCCGTCGAAGGCTTCGAGGCCGAACGCGACCGGCTGCTCGCCGAGGTCGTCCACCCGGCTTACGCCCGCTATCGCGACTTCCTGCGCACCGAGGTCGAACCGGTCGGGCGGCCCGACACCGCGCCGGGCATCGGCCACGTGCCGGGTGGCGCGGAGCGGTACGCCGCGCTGATCCGCGCGGAGACGACGACCGAGCGCACGGCCCAGGACCTGCACGACACCGGGCTGGCGCTGATCGAGCAGCTCGGGGCGGAGTATCGCGAGCTGGGGCAGAAGGTGTTCGGCACCACCGATCTCGCCGAGATCTTCGAGCGCCTGCGCACCGATCCGGCGTTGCGCTGGCGCGACGGCGAAGAGCTGCTGTCCGCGGCCCGGGACGCCATCGCCCGCGCGGAAGCCGTGGCGCCGCAGTGGTTCTCGCGAGTCCCGGCGGAGAAGTGCGAGGTCGCGCCGGTGCCCGAGGCCGACGCGGCGAGCGGCACGATCGCCTACTACCTGCAGCCGTCGCTCGACGGTTCGCGGCCGGGCACCTACTACGCCAACACGTACGAGGCCGCCAAGCGCCCGCGGTTCACCAGCGAGGCGATCGCGTTCCACGAAGCCGTGCCGGGCCACCACTTCCAGCTCAGCCTGGCCCAGGAGCTGCGGGACCTGCCGTTGCTGCGGCGGATCGGCATGTTCAACGCGTACGGGGAGGGCTGGGGTCTCTACGCCGAGCGCCTCGCCGACGAGATGGGGCTCTACTCCGACGACGTCGCGCGGCTGGGCATGCTGACGCAGGACTCGATGCGGGCGGGCCGGCTGGTCGTCGACACCGGGATGCACGCGCTGGGCTGGAGCCGGCAGCGGGCGATCGACTTCCTCGTCGAGAACACGCCGATGGCGCGGATGGAGATCGAGGCGGAGATCGACCGGTACGCCGGCTGGCCGGCCCAGGCCCTCGGGTACATGGTGGGGCGGCTGGAGATCCAGCGGCTGCGCGCCGAGGCCGAGGCGGCGCTCGGCGACCGCTTCGACATCCGGGACTTCCACGACGTCGTGCTGGGCCACGGCATGCTGCCGCTGCCGGCGCTGGCCAAGGTCGTCACCGACTGGATCGCGAGCCGGACCGACACCCCGGATTCGCTCGCGGACGAGTGCCTGGAGCTGATGTTCGAGGCCCAGCCCCTGCTGCCGTCGCTCTACGGCCTCCCGGGCACGCACGACCGGCTCGCCGACCAGTCCGCCGAGGCGGGCGCCCGGCAGCGCGCCGCGTTCGCCGGCTTGATCGCGCGGGCCGAAGCGCTCGACACGGCGGCCTTGTCGCCGGACGAGCGCGTCACCCGTGACGTCGTGATCTGGCAGGCGCGCACGCTGATCGACGTGCACGACTCCGGCCGCGCCGACATCGCGGTCAGCGACGGGCTCGCGGCGCCGGCGCTGGAACTGCTGATGGAGCTGCCGCAGACGGTCCTCGACGACGAGGCCAAGGCCCGCGGCTACCTGAGCCGGCTCGCGGCCGTCGGCACATACCTGGACCAGCTGATCGAGCGGCAGCGGGCGGCGCTCGCCGCGGGCCTCACCCCGCCGGAGTTCCTGACGCGCATCGGCGTCGCGTACGTCGAGCGCTACCTCGCGGCCCCGGCCGCCGACCCGCTGAAGGTGCCGGTCCACGGGCTCGAGGCCGAGCGCGACCGGTTGCTGGACGAAGTCGTGCGCCCGGCGTACGCGCGCTACCGCGACTTCCTGGCCGACGAGGTCGTCCCGGTCGGGCGGCCGGAGACGTCGCCGGGCATCGGCGACCTGCCGGGCGGGCCGGAGCGCTACGCGGCGCTGATCCGCGCGGAGACGACGACCGAGCGCACGGCCCAGGACCTGCACGACACGGGGCTGGCGATCATCGAACGGCTGGCGGAGGAGTACCGCGAGCTGGGGCAGAAAGTCTTCGGCACGAAGGATCTCGCGGAGATCTTCGAGCGGATCCGCACGGACCCGGCGCTGCGCTGGCGTGACGGCGACGAGCTCCTGGACGCCGCCCGGCGGACGATCGCGCGGGCGGAAGCCGTGGCGCCGCAATGGTTCTCGCGCGTTCCCGAGCAGAAGTGCGAGGTCGCCCCGGTGCCCGCCGCCGAAGCCGAGAGCGGCTCGATCGCGTACTACATCGACCCGTCGCTCGACGGTTCGCGCCCGGGCACGTACTACGCCAACACGCACGAGGCGGACCAGCGGCAGCGGACGCTGGGCGAGTCGGTGGCGTTCCACGAAGCCGTGCCGGGGCACCACTTCCAGCTGACGCTCGCCCAGCAGCTCACCGGAGTCCCGCTGCTGCGGCGGATCGCGATGTTCAACGCCTACGCCGAAGGCTGGGGGTTGTACGCGGAACGGCTCGCCGACGAGATGGGGCTGTACTCCGACGACGTCTCGCGTCTCGGCCTGCTGACGCAGGACTCGATGCGGGCGGCGCGGCTGGTCGTCGACACGGGGCTGCACGCGCTGGGCTGGAGCCGGCAGCGGGCCGTGGACTTCCTCGTCGAGAACACGCCGATGGCGCGCATCGAGATCGAGGCGGAGATCGACCGCTACGCCGGCCACCCCGGCCAGGCGCTCGGCTACATGGTGGGCCGCCTGGAGATCGAGCGGCTGCGCGCGGAGGCCGAGGCGGCGCTGGGCGACCGGTTCGACATTCGCGAGTTCCACGACACGGTGCTGGGCAGCGGAACCCTGCCGCTCCCGGTGCTGGCGGACGTGGTGGCCACGTGGGTGGCGGCCCACTCCGAGGGAGTCAAGGAGTGAAGGCCGGCGTGAGACGCCGTGTCGACCCGCGAATCACGCGTGTCGACTCCGCGATCACGCGTGTCGGCTCGTCGAGCACGCGTGCGGTGACCAGGCCCCGCCCGGACCACGAGGAGCAGACTTGACCTGGCTCGACCTCGCCGACGACACGCCGTTCGGCCTGGATAACCTGCCCTACGGCGTGTTCTCCGTGGGCGGCGCGCCCGGGCGGCGGGCCGGGGTGCCCGTCGGCGAGCAGGTCCTCGACCTGACCGCCGCGGCCGCCGAGACCGCGGCGGCCTTCGCGCCGCTGCTCACGGCCGGGGTGCTCAACCCGCTGCTGGCCGCCGGGCCGGACACCTGGCGGGAGGTCCGCGAAAGCGTCCGGACCTGGCTGACCGAGCCCCGGTACGCCGACCTGCTGCGCCCGCACCTCGTGCCGCTGGCGGAAGTGACCACGCACCTGGCCTTCGACGTCGCCGACTACGTCGACTTCTACTCCAGCGAGCAGCACGCGCTCAACGCCGGCCGGATCTTCCGGCCCGACGCGGCCGAGCTGCCGCCGAACTGGAAGCACGTGCCGATCGGCTACCACGGCCGGGCGGGCACGGTCGTCACGTCGGGCACGCCGGTCGTCCGCCCGCACGGGCAGCGCAAGCCGCGCAACGCCGACGCTCCTTCGTTCGGCCCGTCGCGGCGGCTGGACATCGAGGCGGAGGTGGGGTTCGTCGTCGGCGTCCCGTCCGCGCCCGGCACCCGGGTGTCCACTGAGGACTTCACGGACCACGTCTTCGGCGTCTGCCTGGTCAACGACTGGTCGGCCCGCGACATCCAGGCCTGGGAGTCGCAACCGCTGGGCCCGTTCCTCGGCAAGTCGTTCGCGACGTCGGTGTCGCCGTGGATCGTTCCCCTCGCGGCGCTGGAGCACGCGCGGGTCGACGGCCCGCCGCAGGACCCGGAACCGTTCGAGTACCTGCGCACGAGCGAAAAGTGGGGGCTGGACCTCGCGATCGAGGTCCGGCTCAACGGCCACCTGGTGTCGAGCCCGCCGTTCGCGACGCAGTACTGGACGGCGCCGCAGCAGCTGGCCCACCTGACGGTCAACGGCGCGAGCCTGCGCACGGGCGACCTGTTCGCCTCGGGCACGGTGACGGGCCCGGACCGCGACCAGCGCGGCTCGTTGCTGGAGCTGTCCTGGGGCGGGCGCGAGCCGCTGGACCTGCCCGGCGGGCAGCAGCGGACGTTCCTCGAGGACGGCGACGAGGTGGTGATCAGCGCGACGGCCCCCGGCCCGGCCGGCACGCGAATCGGCTTCGGCGACGTCCGGGGCACAGTCGTCCCCAGCTGACCCGCGGTGAGCCAGAATGCCGCGTAACCGAAACCCGTGACTGAACGCGGAACTCGCGTGATCGAAGACGGATTTCGCGAGTTCCGTCTTCGATCACGCGAATTGCGGCCCGAAGCACGCGAGATTCGCCCGTGATCACACCGGAGCACGCGAGATCGGGCAGTGACGTTTCCGGCCCGGGTGCGCCGGCCGGGCCCGGGCACGCGATGCCGGCGCGCACCGGCCGGTGAGTGGCGGCGCGCACATCGCCGGCGCGCGGCCCGGCCGACCCCGTTAAGATCCGCGACTAAGCGCTTGCTCAGCAATGGAGGTGGCCATGCGGATCGGGACCGCGATCAACTACGCCGGGGGTTTCGCCGAAAGCGTCGCGGACATCGTCGAACTCGAGAAGGTGGGACTCGACGTAGCTTTCGTTCCCGAGGCCTACTCGTTCGACGCCGTCAGCCAGCTCGGCTACCTGGCGGCGAAGACCGAACGCGTCCAGCTCGCGTCGGGCATCTTCCAGATCTACACCCGCACTCCGACCCTCACCGCGATGACCGCGGCCGGGCTCGACTTCGTCTCCGACGGGCGGTTCATCCTCGGGCTCGGCGCCTCCGGGCCGCAGGTCATCGAGGGCTTCCACGGCGTGAAGTACGACGCGCCGCTGGCCCGCACGCGCGAGATCGTCGAGATCTGCCGTCAGGTGTGGCGCCGCGAGCGCGTCGTCCACGACGGCAAGCACTACACGATCCCGCTGCCGCCGGAGCAGGGCACCGGCTTGGGCAAGCCGCTCAAGCTGATCAACCACCCGGTGCGCGAGCGCATCCCGGTGCTGCTGGCCTCGCTCGGGCCGAAGAACGTCGCGCTCACCGCCGAGATCGCCGAGGGCTGGCAGCCGATCTTCTTCCACCCGGAGAAGGCCGCCGACGTCTGGGGCGAGTCGCTGGCCGCGGGCAAGGCCCAGCGCGACCCGGCGCTGGGCGAGCTGGACACGTTCGTCAGCGCCGCGCTGGCGATCGGCGACGACGTCGAGCCGCTGCTCGACCACCTGCGCCCGCTCGTCGCCCTCTACGTCGGCGGGATGGGCGCGCGCGGCAAGAACTTCTACAACGACCTCGCCTGCCGGTACGGCTACGAGGCCGAGGCGAAGCTGATCCAGGACCTGTACCTCGACGGCAAGAAGGAGGAGGCCGCGGCGGCCGTGCCGACCGAGCTGCTGCGCTCGATCTCGCTGGTCGGCCCGGCCGGGTACGTCAAGGAGCGGCTGGCGGCGTTCAAGGAAGCGGGGGCGACGACGCTGGTCGTCAACCCGATGCTGCCCGGGCGCGAGGCGCGGGTCGAGGCCGTGGCCCGGCTGCGGGAGCTGCTCGGCTGAGCTGCCTCGCACCGAGTGCTAGACCGGTGTCGCGTAGACGGCGATCCGCGGAGAGTCGATGCCGGCGAGGTCGTGGGTTCCGTCGCTGGTGATCAGGCGCAGCTCGGGGCCTGGTCCGTCCGGGGCCACGAGCGTGCTGTCCGGCTCGCCGGCGGGGAACGTCGCGGTCCGGCGCACCGTGAAGCGGGCTTCGCGGCCCTCGTCGTCGCGCACGACGACCGCGGCGCCCGGGGTCAGCGTGCCGAGGCGGGCGAACGCGCCGCGGGAGTACCCGAAGCCGACGTGCCCGGACAGCACGGCGACGCCCGGGGCGCCGGGGGCGGGTCCGTCGGAGAACCAGCCGACGCCCATCGCCGTGCCGGGCTGCTCCCGGCGGCCGGCGACGTGGCCGAGCTCGACCAGGTGGTTCACCACGAGGCCCAGGTCGGGGATCGCCAGCGTTTCCGGCAAGACGCCGGCGCCGACGGTCACCGGCCGGTCCGCGGCCGCCTCGGGAGTGCCCGGGGCGAGCACCGTCGTGACGCCGAGCAGGACGCAACCCAGCCCGGCCACCACCGCGAGCACGGCGGCGGCCGGCCGGACGAGCGGCGAATGCCGCTCACTCACGTTCCGCTGCCGCACGCCGGTAAGTCGGGACGCGGAGAGCGGGCGTTACCGAATCGTGTCCACGAGTGGTGCGATTCACTCCACCGGATCATCCCGTTGTGACCTTCGCGTCAACAAAGCACGTCCGGAGGAGGTAAAGCCGACAATTCCCGGCGAACCGCGGCGATTTCGGGCAGTATTGCGTGTTTCGACCCGTCGAACCGGGGGAAACCGCTCGTCCGGAAGTGAGGTGCGCCGAGCCGTGCGAAGAATCGAAGAGCCCGCGGTGGGCGTACTGGACGTCGGCTCGTTCAGCGCGCGTCTGGTCGTGGTCCCGGTGGACGGCTCGCCGCGCGAACCCGTGCTGAACCACCAGACGCGACTGCGTCTCGACCGAGAGCTCGACGGCCGCGGCCGGCTCTCGGACCGCGGCATCGCCGCCGTCACGGCCGCCGTCGCCGCGGGCATGACCACCGCGTACCGCCACGGCGTGAACAACGTCTACCCGCTCGCGACGTCTTCGATCCGCGACGCCGCCAACGCGGCGGACGTCGTCGCGCACGTCGCCGGGGAAACCGGCGTCGAGCTGCGGTTCCTCTCCGGTCGCCGGGAAGCCGAACTGACCTACCTGGCCACCCGCCGCTGGTTCGGCGCGGAGGCCGGGCCGCTGCTGGTCCTCGACATCGGCGGCGGCACGGTCGAGCTGGCCGCGGGCCGCGGCGACCAGGCCACGTTCGCGCGGTCGCTGCCGCTGGGTGCGCGCTCGATGACCCGTGACTGGCTGCCGGGCGAGCGCGTGTCGACCAAGCAGGTCAAGGCGTTGCGCGCGCACGCGCTCGACGTCGTGACCACGACCCTGGGGGCCGCGGACGTCGACGACCCGCACGTCGTCGGGTGTTCGAAGGTGCTGCAGCAGCTCGCGCGGCTGGCGGGTGCCCGCCCGAACAAGTGCAAGGAGCTGCGTCTCGACGACCTGCGGGCCTGGATCCCGCGGCTCGCCGCGCTGCCGCCGTCGAGGCGCGCGGAGCTGCCAGGGATCTCCCGCAGCCGTGCCCACCAGGCGCTGGCGGGCGCGATCGTGGCGGAAGCGCTGCTGACGGTCGCGGGCGGCAAGGTCGCGATCTGCCCCTGGTCGACCCGCGACGGCCTGCTGCTGACCCTGCAGGACCAAGCGCGGGAAAAGACGCGCAACAAGGTCGCGGCGGCCTGACCCCCTGGCCGCGGCCGGGAAAACCGGGTATTCCGGAAGGTATGAGCCAGCAGCAGCACAGCCACGCCCGCGACGACGAAGACGACGAGCTCCCCAAGCTGCCGAACGCCGGCAAGCTGACCCACGACGTGCCCACCGCGCCCGACCCGGACGTGAACCCGGGTGGGACCGAAGAGGTACCGGCCCCACCCGGGCGGACTGCCGTCAGCGACCTTCCAGAGTGACCGGGTTGGTCGGATCCGCGTACTGACGCACCTTCTCCGAGTCCCGCCGCATGGGGGCGCGGCCCGGCGGCTGGCGCGGCGGGTCACCCGCGTCGATCTTCGGGATCGCGAACCGCTGCGGCTCGGCGGTGACCGTGACCCGCTCGCCGTGGTGCAGCACTTCCAGCGGCTCGCCGTCCAGCACGTGGTACGTGGCCTGGTCGCGGTCGATCTCCACCTGGAACCGGGTGCCGCGGAACATCAGGCGGAAGGTGATCCGGTCCAGCTGCGGCGGCAGCCGCGGCGCGAACGCCAGCGTCGAACCGTGGTCGCGCAGGCCGCCGAAACCGGCCACGGCGCCCTGCCACGCCCCGGCCAGCGACGCCATGTGCAGGCCGTTGCGCACGTTGTTGTGCACGTCGTGCAGGTCGGTCAGCGCGGCTTCGGCGAGGTAGTCGTAGGCCAGCTCGAGGTGCCCGACCTCGGCCGCGACCACCGCCTGCGTGCCCGCCGACAGCGAGGAGTCGCGCACGGTCCTCGCTTCGTAGTAGGCGAAGTTGCGGGCCTTCTCCTCCAGGCTGAAGGAGTCGCCGCACAGGTACAGCGCCAGCACCAGGTCCGCCTGCTTCACGACCTGCTTGCGGTACAGGTCGAAGTACGGGAAGTGCAGCAGCAGCGGGTAGTGCGCGATGTCCGTGTGCTCGTAGTCCCACTCGTCGTGGTCGAGGAAGCCCTCCGACTGCGGGTGCACGCCGAGTTCTTCGTCGTAGGGCAGGTACATCGCCGCGGCGGCCGCGCGCCACGAGTCGACCTCCACCGTGTCGACGCCGAACTTCGCGGCCACGTCCGGCTGGCGTTGGCACGACTCCGCCGCCGCCAGCAGGTTCCGCTTCGCCATCAGGTTCGTGTAGACGTTGTTGTCCGCCACCGCCGAGTACTCGTCCGGCCCCGTGACGCCGTCGATGCGGAACGCGCCGTGCCGGTCGTGGTGGCCCAGCGACGCCCACAGCCGCGCGGTCTCCAGCAGCAGTTCGGTGCCGTAGTCGCGCTCGAACTGGTCGTCACCGGTCGCGTTGAGGTAGCGCAGGACGGCGTCGGCGATGTCCGCGCTGACGTGGAACGCGGCCGTGCCCGCCGGCCAGTACGCCGAGCACTCGGCGCCGTTGATCGACCGCCACGGGAACGCCG
Organism: Amycolatopsis sp. NPDC028719; assembly: GCF_055565395.1. Classification (NCBI taxonomy): domain Bacteria; kingdom Bacillati; phylum Actinomycetota; class Actinomycetes; order Pseudonocardiales; family Pseudonocardiaceae; genus Amycolatopsis; species Amycolatopsis sp. NPDC028719. Next base: position 280,976 of record NZ_JBVHUL010000003.1, on the reverse strand, counting down.
CGCCGCGCAACCCCAGCTGGTGCGCGCGTTCCCGCGCTTTGTCCATTGTGGAGTGCCGCCAGCGCAGGGCGTCGCGCGCCGCGTCCGGGATGGTGTAGGTGAGCACCGGCAGGACGAACGATTCGGTGTCCCAGAAGGCGTGCCCGTCGTAGCCCGGCCCGGTCAGCCCCTTGCCCGCGATCGCGCGGCTTTCGCCGCGGGCCCCGGCCTGCAGGAGGTGGAACAGCGCGAAGCGGACGGCTTGCTGCAGCTCGGGATCGCCGTCGATCTCGATGTCGGAGGTGGCCCAGTAGTCGTCGAGGAATTGGCGCTGCTCGGTGACCAGGCCCTTCCAGCCGGTCTGGCGCGCGCCCGCCAGCGCGGCCTCGACCTGCGACCGCAGCGCGGGCACCGAACGCTGCGCGGACCAGCCGTAGGCGAGGAACTTCGTGATGCGCAGCCGGCCGCCCTTCGGCACGTCGACCGCGACGGTGAGCCGCGCGAGGTCCTCCTCGGAGTGGATGCGGGCGCGGATCCCGTCGTCCACCTCGATCTTGTGGTCCATCGCCGCGGCCATCCGCAGCCCGGACCGGCGGGTCTGGTGCACCAGCACGGCGTTGTAGTCGGACGCGCGGTGGAACTCGCCGACCAGCGGCGAGTTCAGCGCGGCGGCCACCCGCGGGTCGCTCGTGTCCGACTCGATGGGCTCGTTGGCCAGCAGGTCGGACTGCACGACCAGCTGCAGGTCCTCGTCGAGCGGTTCGACCTCGTACCGGATCGCGGCGACCGCGCGCTGGGTGAACGACACCAGCCGCTCGGTGCGCACGCGGACCCGCCGCCCGGTCGGCGACGACCATTCGGTGCTGCGGCTGAGCGTGCCCTTGCGGAAGTCGAGGACCCGGTCGTGCTTGGTGGCGGCGCCGTAGCGCATGTCGAGCGGCTCGTCCTCGACGAGCAACCGGATGATCTTGCCGTCGGTCACGTTGACGACGGTCTGGCCCTCTTCGGGGTAGCCGTAGCCCGCTTCGGCGTAGGGGAGCTCGTGCTGCTCGTAGAAGCCGTTGAGGTAGGTGCCGGGCAGCCCGCGCGGCTCGGCCTCCTCGAGCGTGCCGCGCAGCCCGATGTGCCCGTTCGACACGGCGAACGCCGACTCGGTGCGCTGCAGGGCGTCGACGTCCATGCCGCGCCACCGCAGCTCCCACGGCGCGCACTCGTAGCCGCGGGGTTCTTCCTCGGTCATTCAGTCCTCCAGGAGGTCGGCGAGGTCGTCGACGACGATGTCGGCCCCGTGGGCCCGCAGCTGGTCGGCCTGGTTCGCGCGGTTCACGCCCACGACGTAGCCGAAGCCGCCGGCCTTGCCCGCCTGGACGCCGGACTGGGCGTCCTCGAACACGGCCGCGTGGGCGGGTTCGACGCCGAGCGCCGCGGCGCCGGCCAGGAACGAGTCCGGCGCGGGCTTGCCCTTCAGGTGCTGCTCGCGGATCGTGAGGCCGTCGACGCGGGCTTCGACGTACTTGCTCAGGTCACCGGCGTCGAGCACCTTCGCACCGTTCGCCGACGACGTCACGACGGCGATCCGCAGGCCGGCGGCCTTGACCGCTTCCAGGTACCGGATCGAGCCGGGGTAGGGGTTCACCCCCCGTTCCTCGATGATTTTCAGGACGAGCTCGTTCTTGCGGTTGCCGACACCGTTGACGGTGGGGGCGTCCGGAGCGTCGTCGGGAGTGCCTTCCGGCAGCTCGATCCCGCGCGAGCGCAGGAATTCGCGGACCCCGTCGGCGCGCGGGCGGCCGTCCACATAGGTCGCGTAGTCCAGATCGGTGAACTCCCGGAAGTCAGCACCGTCGCGGGCGTGCAGAAATTCGTCGAAAGTCCGTTTCCAGGCTTGGCTGTGGAGAACCGCGGTGCCGGTCAACACTCCGTCGAGGTCGAACAGGCAGGCGGTGATGGTCTCGGGCAGTCCCGTCATGCCCGCACGTTACCGTTCGTCGTCGTGCGCGGGCTGTTCCGGGTGCGGCCGCACCCGGTGGATGAGCTCGTGCACGGTGGCGTCGGCGAGCCGGTAGCGCACGACGCGCCCGGTCCGCTGGGTGGTGACGAGCCCGTGCGCGCGTAGCAGCCGCAGGGCCTGGGAAACCGCGGTGTCGGTCATGCCCGTGACGGCGGCGAGGTCGGTGACGCTGATTTCGCGGGCGTAGTGGATCGAGACCAGCAACGCGAGCCGCGACGGGTCGGCGACCACGGAAAACCGCTGCGCCCACTCGTCGATGACGGCGCGGTCGCCCAGCCCGTCGACCGCGGCGGCCACCCGGTCGGGGTCGATGAGCTTGCGGCCGGGGTCGATGTCCACCCCCGGATGATTCCACCCGGGTCGCGGGCGGACCACCGGTGGCCTGGGTCACGCCCTTCTTGACGTCGGCGCGTGCGCGGGCGACGCTGCGATTAAGACAGTTGTCATAATCGAGGAGCCGAGATGACCGACGTCGCCGCCGGGGCGCAGACCCGCTCGAAGACCATCACGTGGCAGGACCCGCTGCCGACCGCCCGGCTCGGGAGCACGATGACCGGGTTCGACTACCTGACGGCCATTGCCGACGGCACGCTGCCCGGTCCGCCGATCGCCGCGCACTTCGGGCTGCGCTGGGAGCACATCGGCCACGGCGAGGTGGTCGCCGTCGCCGAGCCGGACGAGTCGCTGTACAACCCGATCGGGATGGTCCACGGCGGGGTCGCGGCCACGATGCTGGATTCGGTGGTCGGCTGCGCGGTGCACACGACGCTGCCGGCCGGCGTCGGCTACTCGTCGGTGGAGCTGAAGGTGAGCTACCTGCGCGCCATCCACGCGGGCCGCGGCGAGATCCGCGCGACCGGGCGGGTGGTGAAGGAGGGCTCGCGGATCGCGTTCGCCGAAGGGGAGATCCGCGACGCCGAAGGCAAGCTCCTGGCGACGGCGTCGGGGACCTGCGTGCTCACCCGGGCTGCTTGACGTCCCAGTGCTCGACGAGCAGGCCGTCCTCGACGCGCAGGATGTCGACGATGGCCGTCCCGCCTACGTGCAGGTGCACCATGACGAGGTCGTGCTCGGCGGCGATGTGCTTGATCTCGGCGGTCGCCCCGGCCGGCGACGAGTTCTTGACGGCGTCGGCGAACGCGTCGCGGCCGTTGGGCAGGCCGGGGCTGTGGGTGACGAAATCGGGGTGCAGCGCGGCCTTCGCGGCGTCGAAGTCCTTGTGCACGAACAGGTTTTCCAGGCAGTCGACGACGATCATGCGGTTCGTTTCGCTCATGGGGGCATCGTCGGCTTCGCGAGCTTCGCCGTCGATTACGTGGCAGGTAATCACCTGGGCGGCCGGACCCTTCTCGCGCGGATCGCGTCGCCGCCGCCGAAGCGGCCGATGACCGCGGCCAGCAGGGCGCGGGTGTCGTCGACGCGGTCGGTGCCGAACTCCGTCTCCAGCTCGTTTTGAAGGTCCTTTCTGAGGCGCCGGGTCGCTTCGACGGCCTGGTGCGCGTGTTCGGTGAGGTGCAGCAGCTTCGTGCGTGCGTCCTCCGGGTCGGGCTCGCGGCTCAGCAGCCCACGGCGTTCGAGATCGGCGACGGCCTTCGACGCGGCTTGCTGCGTCACGCCCATTCGCTCGGCCAGCGCGGTGATGGAAAGCGGAGCGGCGAGGACGTGCTGGATCACGACGCCGTCGTTGAAGCGCAGGTCGCCCAGGCCCTGTGCGGTGAGCCGCCGCTGCACCTCGTCGGTCATCGCCCAACCCGCGAAGAGGGCGGTGAGTGACAGGTCGAGGTCGTCCGGCGTAGGATGCACAACCATGGTTGTGGAGTCTATCAGGGTGCCGGCCGGGCTGGCCGGAGCGTTCGTCCGCGTGGCGCACCGGATCGTGTGGTGCACGCTGGCGACCGTCGACCGGCGGGGCCGGCCGCGGTCGCGGGTGGTCCACCCGATCTGGGAAGCGGGCCCGGACGGGCTGACGGGGTGGCTGTTCACCCGGCCGACGCCGCTGAAGCTGGCGCACCTGGCGGCGTCGCCGTACGTGTCCTGCTCGTACTGGGACCCGCGGCACGAGGTGGCGGTGGCGGAGTGCCGCGCGGAGTTCGCCGACGACGAGGAGACGCGCCGGTACCTGTGGGACCTGTTCGCCTCGACCCCGGAACCGCTGGGCTACGACCCGAAGATCCTGGGCGGCGAGGACCACCGCGACCCGAAGATCGCGGTGCTGAAGCTGACCCCGTGGCGCATTTCGACCGGCGGCGAAGCCTGGCGCGCGGCCTGATCTCGGCGCCGGCGCGGCCTAAGCGGCACCGACGCGGCGGTCGAAGACCAAGCCTTGCGCCGCCCGCAGCCCGACGCTGATCGCTCCCGTCAGCACCGCGTCCTCGCCCAGCTCGCCCTGGACCACCTTCGGCACCAGCGGCGTGAACGCCCGCAGCGCGCGGTCCAGCGGCTCCAGCAGCAGATCCGCCGCGGCCCCCATCCCGCCGGCCAGGACGATCAGCTCCGGGTCGATCACCGCCGCCACCGAGGCCACCGTGTACGCCAGCCGGTCGGCTTCCGCCTCCAGGGCGCGCCGGGCCAGTTCGTCGCCTTCGCGGGCCAGGCGGAACACCTCGCGGGCCGATTTCGCCGTGCCCAGGCCGAGTTCGCGGGCGCCGCGGACCACCGACTGGGCCGCCGTCGCCTCTTCGAGGTGCCCGCGTGCGGGCGGGGAGCCGGGGGAGTCGGCCGCGCGCGTGCGGCCGTACGGCAGGTAGCCGATCTCGCCCGCCGCGCCCGTCGCGCCGCGGAACACCCGGCCGTCGACCATCATGCCCATGCCGACGCCCGTGCCGATCGTGATGCAGCCGAACACCGACGCCCCGCGCGCGGCGCCGCTTTCGCCCTCGCCGACCGCCGTCAGGTTCGCGTCGTTCTCCACCATCAGGTCCGGGCCCAGCGCCGCTTCGAGGTCGTCGATCAACCCGGCCCGGCCCCAGCCCGGCAGGTTCGGCGCGTGCCGGAAGCAGCGCTTCTCCGGATCGGCGACGCCGGGGGAACCGACCACGCGGACAACGATGTCGGCCGGCGACAACCGCGCCTCCGCGACGGCCGAAGCCGCGATCTTCCCGACCGCCGTGACGAGTGCGGCGCCGGAACGCGCCGTGTTGCGCTCGTCGCGGCGCGCGACGATCGTGCGGCCGAGGTCCGACACCGCGACGCGCAGGTGCTCGCGTCCGATGTCGACGCCCAGCACGTACCCTGCGGTCGGATCGGCCTCGTACAGCACGGCCGAGCGTCCGGTACCGGTGGACGTGTGCCCGGTCGGGCGCGCCAGCCCGGCGGCTTCCAGCGCGAGCAGCGCCTGGCTGACCGTCGGCTTCGACAGCCCGGTGTCCTTCGCCACCTGCGGCCGGGTCGCCGGTCCGCCGCGGCGGAGCAGGTCGAGCACCGCCCGCTGGTTGATCTTGCGCATCCCGGCGGGGGTCCCGACCGTTGGAGCATCTACGCCGGCCACCCGTGCCCGCCTCCTGTCGTCCGCTTGCTTGCTGCCACGCTAGCCGCCCGGGGCCCGGTTCCGCCGGAATACGCCCGCTTCCGGACCGGTTGACCGGGACATGAGCACTCCGGTACGCGGCCGGGTCCGCGTGGCACAAGGCGCGAAGCGGGTACGCGTGTTCCTCGGCGGGCAGGTCGTCGCGGACACGGTGCACCCCCTTCTGGTGTGGGAAGTCCCGTACTACCCGACGTACTACTTCCCGCGCGCGGACGTCGTCGGCGGCGTTCTCGTCCCCTCCGGCCGGACCTCGCACTCGCCCAGCCGCGGAGAAGGCGTTCTGTCGACGATAAAGGGTGGCGGAGCCGAGGCGGTGGACGCCGCGCTGGAATACCCGGATTCGCCCATCGAGGAGCTCCGGGACCACATCCGCTTCGAGTTCGGCGCGTTCGACTGGTTCGAAGAGGACGAACAGATCTTCACGCACCCGCGCGACCCCGGCGTCCGCGTCGACATCCTGCCGAGCTCGCGCCACGTGCGGATCGAGGTCGACGGCGTCACCGTCGCCGACACCGTGCGGCCGCACCTGCTCTTCGAGACCGGCCTGCCGACCCGCTACTACCTGCCCCGCGTCGACGTCCGGATGGACCTGCTCGAAAAGATCGGCACCGTGACGCACTGCCCGTACAAGGGCGCGGCCGACCACTTCGACGTGGCCGGGCACGAGGACCTCGCGTGGAGCTACCCGACACCGCTGCCGGAGAGCGAGCGTGTCGCCGGGCTGGTCGCGTTCCTCGACGAGAAGGTCGACGTCTACGTCGACGGTGTCCGCCAGGAGCGGCCGAAGACCAAGTTCGCCTGAACCTCAGCGCGCGGCCTTTTCGGCGCGGGCGCGCACGATGCGCGGGTAGCGGATGGTGAAGGCGACGGGCACGGCGAAGCCGAGGACCTTGAGGGTGATCAACGCGGCCGTCGCGTGCGGGGCGTAGTTCAGCAGCGCGATGCCGGCGAGCCCGGTGACGGTGAAGCTCGCGGCCCACACGAGCGTGATGACCACGTTGACCCGCTTGAAGATCGGGTTGTCCCAGAGTTCCGGCGGCGTCATCGTCCGCGCGATGCCGAGCGTGAACGGCCGGCCCAGAGCGAGCGAGCCCCAGGCGGTGAGGGCCAGCCAGGCGTCGGTCAGCGCGCCGGTGTAGGTCTTCAGCGGCGACGCGGGGAAGGCGAAGGCGACCGCCGTGAGCAGGGCGAAGAAGACGAGTGCGCTCCACTCGATGATGAGGGCGTCCGCTTTGCGGCCTTCGCGGCGGGCGAGCACGAGGAGCGCGGCCGAGATGACGAGCCCGGTCAGGCCGGACCAGCGCCAGTCGAACTGCGTCGCGACCACGGCGAACGCGATCCACGGAAGGAAGCTCTTCAGGTAGTTCATGCCGGTCTCCCGCAGACGTTCCAATTGTGACAGGTCGAAACTAGAACCTCCTGGGTAGACATGTCAATAGTGGAATGTCATGATGGGCGCATGAGCCTTCGACACGCGGTCCTCGGCATGCTGGCCGACGAACCCGGAAGCGGCTACGACCTGCTGAAGCGGTTCGAGCGGGCGATGGCCAGCGTCTGGCCCGCGACGCAGAGCCAGCTCTACGGCGAGCTCGGCAAGCTCGAGGCGGCGGGCATGATCCACGTCCTCGCCGAGGGCCCGCGCGGGCGCAAGGAGTACGAGATCACCGAGGCCGGGCTCGAGGAGCTGCGGCACTGGCTGGTCGACGTCGACCCGGGCGGGCCGCCGCGCAGCGCCGGTCTGCTGCGCGTGTACTTCCTCGGCTCGGTCTCGCCGGCGCAGGCACGCGGCTACGTCGCGTCGATGGGAGAGTCGGCACGGGCCCGCGAAGAGCGGCTGCACGAGCTGGAGGCCTCGATCGACTGGGGCGACGACAACCAGTCGGTCTACGGCCGCCTGGTGCTCGAGTGGGGAAAACGGTTTTCGGTGATGCAGCGCGAGTGGGCGGAATGGGCGGTGAAGCAGGTCGAGTGAGGGTCGTATAACGCCCTATATGGTGCGTCTTCTTCGGGCCGGACGGCGGAACCCGGTCCGAAAACCGGAACGGCGGGACGCGGTGCGCGCCCCGCCGTCGTCGGCCGTCAGCCGTCCGAGGACCGCTTCCACAGGTTGATGTCCGCGTCGGTCGCGTGGCCGTCGATCTCGGTCAGCTCCTCGGAGCTGAACTCGAGATTGCCGAGCGCGCCGACGTTGTCCTCCAGCTGCTTGACGCTGCTCGCGCCGATCAGCACCGACGTCACGCGGTGGTCGCGCAACGCCCACGCGAGCGCCAGCTGGGCCAGCGACTGCCCGCGGCGCCCGGCGATCTCGTTGAGCGCGCGGACGCGGCCGAGGCGGTTCTCGTCCAGGGTGTCCGGGTCGAGGGACTTGCCCTGTGCCGCGCGCGAATCCGCGGGGACGCCCTTCAGGTACTTGTCCGTCAGCAGGCCCTGCGCCAGCGGCGAGAACGCGATGCAGCCCGCGCCCGCCTCTTCGAGGGTGTCCAGGAGGCCGTCCTCCTCGATCCAGCGGTTCAGCATCGAGTACGACGGCTGGTGGATCAGCAGCGGCGTGCCGAGCTCGCGCAGGAGGCGCGCCGCCTCCGCGGTCCGCTCGGAGTTGTACGACGAAATCCCGACGTAAAGCGCTTTCCCGGCGCGGACGGCGGAGTCGAGCGCCCCGACCGTCTCCTCCAGCGGGGTCTCGGGGTCGAAGCGGTGCGAGTAGAAGATGTCGACGTAGTCCAGGCCCATCCGGCCCAGCGACTGGTCCAATGAGGACAGCAGGTACTTGCGGGAGCCCCACTCGCCGTACGGGCCGGGCCACATGTCGTAGCCGGCCTTGGTGGAGATCACCAGCTCGTCGCGGTACGGCTTGAAGTCCGTGGCCAGCAGGCGCCCGAAGTTCTCCTCCGCCGAGCCGTACGGCGGGCCGTAGTTGTTGGCCAGGTCGAAGTGCGTGATGCCGAGGTCGAACGCGCGGCGGGTGATGTCGCGCTGGGTCTCCAGCGGGCGATCGTGGCCGAAATTGTGCCACAGCCCGAGCGAGATCGCGGGCAGCTTGAGCCCGGACCGCCCGGTGCGCCGGTAAGGGATCGATTCGTATCGGCCGGAAGCCGCAACGTAGGTCACGCGGCCGATGCTAACCCGCCGGTCGGGTACGCTCCTGGTGAGCGACCGCTTAGGAGGCACGTGGTGGGCACGGGATTCTTCACCTCCGTCGACGACGTGTCGGCGAAGCTGGCCGAGGTCGGCTACCTGGCCTCGACGGCCGTGGCGACCACGGTGTTCCTCGCCGACCGGCTCGGCAAGCCCTTGCTGGTCGAGGGCCCCGCGGGTGTCGGCAAGACGGAGCTGGCCAAGGCCGTCGCCCAGGTCAGCGGCTCACGCCTGGTGCGCCTGCAGTGCTACGAGGGCATCGACGAGGCCCGCGCGCTGTACGAGTGGAACCACGCGAAGCAGCTGCTGCGGATCACCGCCGGCCGCGACGAGACGTGGGAAGACGCCCGCACCGACATCTTCGGCGAGGAGTTCCTGCTGCGCCGCCCGCTGCTCACGGCCATCTCCTCGGACGAGCCGACCGTGCTGCTCATCGACGAGACCGACAAGGCCGACATGGAGGTCGAGGGCCTGCTGCTCGAGGTCCTCGGCGACTTCCAGGTGACCGTGCCGGAGCTGGGCACGATCACCGCGACGCGCGCGCCGTTCGCCGTCCTGACCTCCAACGCGACGCGTGAGCTCTCCGAGGCCCTGCGCCGCCGGTGCCTGTTCCTGCACATCGACTTCCCGGACGAGGACCTCGAGCGCGACATCGTCCGGCTCAAGGTCCCGGGCATCGACGCCGCCCTCGCGGATTCCGTCGTCCGGGTGATCGCCGCCCTGCGCGCGATGGACCTGCGCAAGCTGCCGTCGGTCGCCGAGACCATCGACTGGGCACGCACGCTGCTCGCGCTCGGCGCGTCGACGCTGGACGAGCAGGTCGTGCGGGAAAGCCTCGGCGTCGTCCTCAAGCACCAGGACGACATCGCCAAGGCCGGCGCCGGCCTGAAGCTCGAACAGGTCCTGGACGCGTCGTGACCGGCGGCGTGCCGGAGCGGCTCGCCTCGTTCGTCAAGGCACTGCGGGCCCAGGGCATCCCGGCCGGTCCCGCCGAGACGGTCGACGCCGCGGCCGCGCTGGAAGTGCTCGGCATGGACGACCGCTCGCTGGTCCGCGAAGGCCTGGCCGCCGCACTGGTCCGGCGCGGTGGGCAGCGCGCGGTCTTCGACGCCGCGTTCGACCTGTACTTCCCAGCGGGGATCGGAACGCCCGAACGCGCCCGCGAAGACCAGCCGTCGACGCTCGAAGAGCTGCGTGACGAGCTGGCCGCCGCGCTCGCGGATGGCGACCGGCAGGCGCTGGCCCAGCTTGCGGGGCTCGCGGTGGACATGCTCGGCCAGTACGGCTCGGCGTCCGGCCCGGGCGGCGGGTTCTCGGCCCACCAGACGCTGGAGCGGCTCCAGCCGCAGACACTGATCGCGCGGGTGCTGGCCGCGGTGCGGGGTGGCGGCGCGCGCGGCGAGTTCACCGACCGGCTCGACCGCGACGAGATCCGCCGCCGCGTCGAAGGGTTCCGCGGGCAGGTCCGCACCGAGGCACGCCGGCGCGCGGCCGAGGTGCGGGGCCGCGAGCGGGTGGCCAAGCACGCCATCGCGCCCGCGGCCGACCGCGTCGACTTCCTCATCGCCAGCCGCACCCAGCTCGCCGAACTCCGGCGGACGATCCAGCCGTTGTCCCGCAAGCTCGCGACGCGCCTCGCCGCCCGCCGCAAGCGCACCACACGCGGGCAGATCGACCTGCGCCGCACACTGCGGCGGTCGCTGTCCACGGGCGGCGTGCCGGTGCGCCCGGCCTACCGCCACCGGCGGCCCGGCCGGCCCGAGATCGTGCTGCTGTGCGACCTCTCCGGCTCGGTGGCGGGCTTCGCGAACTTCACCATGCTGCTGGTGCAGGCCCTGCGCGACCAGTTCAGCAAGATCCGCGTGTTCGCGTTCGTCGACAGCGCGGACGAGGTCACCCACCTGGTCACCGGCGGCGCCGCCGACCCCGAGCACCTCGGCGCGCGCATGCTGTCGGAAGCGGCGCTGGTGCGCTGGGACGGCCACAGCGACTACGGCGGCTCGCTGCGCCAGTTCACGGCGAACTGGCTCGAGGCGGTCGGCCCGCGGACGTCGGTGCTGATCCTCGGCGACGCCCGCACCAACGGCGGCGACCCGAACCTCGACGCCGTCCGCGAGATCAAGGCCCGCGCCCGGCACGTCTACTGGCTGAACCCGGAGCGGCGCTCGCTGTGGTCGACCGGCGACTCGGCGGCGCTGGAGTACGCCGAGGTCGTCGAGATGCACGAGTGCCGCACGGTGCACCAGCTCGGCACGCTGGTCACCCGCCTGCTGCCGGTGTGAGCCACGCGTCGATGCCGCGCAGCATCGCGTCCTTCGTCGCTTCGGGCGCGAAGGACGCGATGACGCTTGCCCGCGCGAAGTCCGCCATCACCGCGTCGTCGTAGCCGAAGGCATCCCGGACGCGGGCGTACTCCGCCGCCAGGTTCGCGCCGGTGACCGACGGGACGTCGGTGTTGAGCGTGACCCTCAGCCCCGCGTCGAGGAGCCGGGGGAGCGGGTGCCCGGGGAGCGACGGCACCAGTCCGAGCGTCACGTTCGACGACGGGCAGACCTCCAGCGCGAGCCCCCGGTCGCGGACCTCGGCGACCAGCCCGGGGTCGTCGAGGACGCGGATGCCGTGGCCCAGCCGTTCGGTGCGCCCGATGTCCAGGGCCTCGCGGATGCTGTCCGGGCCGGCATCCTCGCCGGTGTGGTGCAGCAGGTGGATGCCGGCCGCGCGGGCCTTCTCGAAGATCGTCGCGAAGGGACGCAGGGAGTGGTTTTCCTCGCCGGCCATGCCGATCGCGAAGACCTCGTCGTACCGCACCGCGAGGTCGAGGGTGCGCTCGGCGCGGTCGACGGAACGGCGTCGTGAATGGTCCAGCAGCAGCCGCCACTCGAGCCGGCTGCTGCTCGCATTCAGTCCTTTCAGGACGGATTCGAGCGGCATTTCCAGGTCGTCCAAGCGTTCCCCGTGCGACGCCGCGGTGAACGTGACTTCGGCGTAGCGCGTGCCCTGGGCGGCCTCGTCTTCGCAGTACTCGCGGGCGACGCGCTCGAAGTCCTCGGGACGCCGGAGGCAGGCCCGGACGAGCGCGTTGTAGTCGGCGAAGGCCCGGAAGCCGTCGAACACCGGGGGCTCGGCCGGCACGTCGACACCGTGGGCCTCGCCCAGTTCGCGCAGCGTGCCCGGCCGGATGGTGCTCTCCAGGTGGACGTGCAGATGGGCCTTCGGCAGGGTGGCGAGGTCGCGCATGTTCGCGAGCCTAGGGATGTTCGGTGCGGGTCCGCTTCGCATTTTTGAGACGGTGACGGTCCGTCACGCCGTGCTCGGAGGTTTGGCCGTCGTCACACGGGGAACCTTCGGGTGGTTCGTCCGCGTTGTCAGGATGACCGAAACCCGATGAGGGAGGACCACCGTGCCGTTGATGCGCAGACTGACCATGTTGGCCGGGGCCGCGGGCGCGGCTCGCGCCTACGCCAAGAAGAACCCCGAAAAGGTGAACCAGTACGTCGGCAAGGCCGCGAAGTTCGTCGACGACCGGACCAAGGGCAAGTACCACGACCGGATCGCCGGCGCGGTCCGCAAGTTCAACTCCGTGACCGGGCCGGACGGCCGGCCGGGACCGGGGCCGGCCGCCCGCTAGGTCACTCGGCGGTCAGCACCTCGAGGACACCCTCGCCGTACTTGGCGAGCTTGTTCTCGCCGACGCCGCTGACCGTGCCCAGGTCGGCCAGTGAAGCCGGCCGTTGCGTGGCGATCTGGCGCAGTGTCGCGTCGTGGAAGATGACGTACGCGGGCACGCCCTGCTCCTTCGCGACGCCGGCCCGCCAGGCACGCAGGCGCTCGAACAGCGGGGCCGCCTCCGCGGGCATGTCCGCCGCGGGGGCGGCCTTCCGCGTGCCGCGGACCTTCGCGGCCGCCGTGCGCTCGGGTTCGCGGCGCAGCATCACCTGGCGGTCACCGCCCAGCACTTCGGCGCTGGCCTCGGTGAGCACCAGCGAGCCGTAGTCGCCTTCGACCGCGAGCAGGCCCTGGGCCAGCAGCTGCCGCACCACCGCGCGCCACTCCGGCTCGCGCAGCTCGGTGCCGATGCCGAACGTCTTGAGCGTGTCGTGCTGGAACTGCGTGACCTTCGGCGTGGACTTGCCGAGCAGGATGTCGATCACCTGGCCGGCGCCGAACTTCTGGCGCCGCTCGTTGCGCAGCCGCACGATCGTCGACAGCAGCTTCTGCGCCGGGATGGTGCCGTCGAACTTCTCCGGCGGGCTCAGGCACGTGTCGCAGTTGCCGCAGGGCTCGCCCTTCTGCCCGAAGTAGTTGAGGATCTGCACGCGGCGGCATTCCACCGTCTCGCACAGCGCGAGCATCGCGTTCAGGTGCGCGCCCAGCCGGCGCCGGTGCGCGTCGTCGCCCTCGGACGTGTCGATCATCTTGCGCTGCTGTACGACGTCCTGCAGCCCGTATGCGAGCCAGGCGGTGGACGGCAGGCCGTCACGCCCCGCGCGGCCGGTCTCCTGGTAGTAGCCCTCGACGGACTTCGGCAGGTCGAGGTGCGCGACGAACCGGACGTCCGGTTTGTCGATGCCCATGCCGAACGCGATGGTCGCGACCACGATCAGCCCGTCCTCGCGCAGGAACCGCGACTGGTGCTTCGCGCGGGTGCGCGCGTCGAGCCCCGCGTGGTACGGCACCGCCGGAATTCCGTTCTGCACCAGGAATTCCGCGGTCTTCTCGACCGAGTTCCGGGACAGGCAGTAGACGATCCCCGCGTCGCCCCGGTGCTCGGTGCGCAGCAGCTCCAGCAGCTGCCGCTGCGGCGAGTTCTTGCCGACGATCCGGTACTGGATGTTCGGCCGGTCGAAGCTCGCGACGAAGTGGCGGGCCTCGTCGAGGTTCAGCCGGGCCGCGATCTCCTTGTGCGTGGCCTCGGTCGCGGTGGCGGTGAGCGCGATCCGCGGCACGTCCGGCCAGCGCTCGTGCAGCGCGGAGAGCTGGAGGTAGTCGGGCCGGAAGTCGTGGCCCCACTGGGCGACGCAGTGCGCCTCGTCGATCGCGAACAGCGAGATCTTGCCGCGGTCGAGCAGCCGCACGGTGGATTCCACCGAAAGCCGTTCCGGCGCCAGGTAGAGCAGGTCGAGCTCGCCGGACAGGAACGCCGACTCGACCTCCTGGCGGGCCGCGTAGTCCTGCGTGGAGTTGAGGAAACCGGCGCGGACCCCGGCGTTGCGCAGCGCGTCGACCTGGTCCTGCATCAGCGCGATGAGCGGCGAGACGACCACGCCGACGCCGGGTCGCACCAGCGCGGGGATCTGGTAGCACAACGACTTCCCGCCACCGGTGGGCATCAGCACGAGCGCGTCGCCACCGGCGATCACGTGCTCGACGATCGCCGCCTGGTCGCCGCGGAAGCTGTCGTAGCCGAACACGCGCTGGAGGGTCTCCAGCGCTTCGGACACCGTTGCCGTCTCGGGGGCTGCCACGCGGCCGAGTCTAGAGCCGGGGTCCGACAACTTCCGGCCGCCCTCTCCGGCGCGGCGCTCCGGCGGCCGGATGACACACTGGTCGCGATGGACGAGCACTTCCCGGTTCCCGACCTGGCCGCGCATTTCGCCGGCGGGTGGCGGCTCGACCGCGAAATCCTCACCGCCGGCGGTGAGCCGGCGGGTGACGTGACCGGTACGGCCACCTTCACCGAGGAGGACGGCGTCCTCGTCTACCGCGAAGCCGGCGAGATGCGGCTCGGCGCGTACACCGGCCCGGTGACCCGCACGCTGCACTACCGGCCCACCGCGCCGGGCCGCGCCGACGTGCACTTCGACCACGGCGGGTTCTTCCACGCGCTCGACCTGCGCACCGGGCACTGGGAAACGGACCACCCCTGCCGCGCCGACCTGTACCGCGGGAGCTACCGCGTGCTCGACGCGGGCCGCTGGCGGCAGGAGTGGGCGGTCCGCGGCCCGGCGAAGGACCACCTGATCGTCACGCGGTTCAGCCGGCCGACGGGCTGAGCAGGTCGCCCAGGTCGATCCGGCGCAGGAACTCGCTCCGGATCCGGTCGCCGACCTCCGCGACCAGCCACCCGCCGTCGTCGGCGGGATCGATGTGGACGCGGAACGGCCGCTCGCCCTTGGGCAGGCCGACCACGCGCGCCAGCTCTTCGGCGACCTTCGCGACGTCCGCGCCGGACGGGGTGATTTCGGCCAGCTTCCGCCCGACGTGCTCGCTCAGGCCGGCGTAGCGCTCTTCGTAGGCGGCTTCGACGGCCCGGTCGGCCGGATGCCCGGCGTGGGGGAAGTGGTTGGTCCCGGAGGTGAACGCGCCGGGCACGACGATCGTGGTGTCGATGCCGAACCGGGCCACTTCGGCGGCGTAGGAGACGGCGAGGCTGTCCATCGCCGCCTTCGCCGCGAAGTACGGCGCGAGGTAGGGCGGCGTGCCGCCGCGGACGCTGCTGCTCGACACCCACACCAGCAGCCCGTCGCGTTGCGCGCGCAGATGGGGCAGGGCGGCGCGGTTGACGCGCTGGGTGCCGATCGCGTTCGTGTCGTACAACTCGGCGAGCTGCCCGGGCGTGAACGCCTCGGCCGGGCCGAGCGCCATGTGCCCGGCGTTGTGCACGACGACGTCCAGTCGGCCCTGGTCGGCGACGATCCGCTCGATGGCGGCGTCCGCCGACTCCTGGCTGAAGACGTCGAGCTCGACGGTGCGCAGGTCCGCGCCGTGCTCACGGGCGAACGCGGCGGCCGCGTCGACCTGGGGCGCGTCGCGGCCGCCGGTGTCGCGCATGCCCGCGTAGACGGTGTGCCCGGCCCGGGCCAGGGCCCGGGCGGAGAGGGCGCCGATCCCGCTGGAGGCGCCGGTGACGACGATGATCATGGTTCGCTCCTTGGTGGTCGGAGGGGTGCTCAGACGATGCCGCCGTTGGCGCGCAGCACCTGGCCGTTGACCCAGCGGGCCGGTCCGGCGAGGAACGCGACGACCTCGGCGATGTCCTCGGGCTTGCCGAGCCGCTCGAGCGGCGGCTGCTGGGCCATCCGCTGGATGGTCGCCTCGTCCTTGCCGTCGAGGAACAGCGCGGTCGCGGTCGGCCCGGGGGCGACGGTGTTGACGGTGATGTCGCGGCCGCGCAGCTCGCGCGCCAGGATCATGGTGATCGCCTCGACCGCGCCCTTGGTCGCGTTGTAGATGCCGTAGCCGGGCAGGTTCAGCCCGAGCACCGACGTCGAGGTGGTGATCACCGCGCCGCCGTCGCGCACCCGCTTCGCGGCCTGCTGGGCCACCGCGAACGTGCCGCGGATGTTGGTGCGGTGCACGCGGTCGAGGACCTCGAAGTCGGTGTCGGCGATCGGCGTCGGCGCGTTCATGACGCCGGCGAGGTGGGCGACGACGTCTACGCCGCCGAACGTGGTCTCCGCGGTGTCGAACAGCTCCGCGACCGCGGCCGGGTCGCCCACGTCGGCGCGGACGGCGATCGCCCGGCCGCCCCGCTCGGTGATGGCGTCGACGACGGCCTGGGCCTCCTGCTCGTTGCCGGCGTAGTTGACGACGACCGCCATGCCGTCGGCGGCCAGGCGCTCGGCGACCTGGCGGCCGATGCCGCGGGAGCCGCCGGTGACGATCGCGACGCGGGGTTCGGTGGTGTTCATGGTTCCTTCTTCCGGTCAGGGCGGTGGTGGTAGCACCGCTTACGTCGTTCTGTTACCGATGATAGCACCTCGATGGTAACAGCGCTAGTCATCCGGTGTTATCGTCGTTACATCCGCTGTGGTCGTCGGCATCCGGCCGTATCCGCGCCGCCGGTCGGCCGAATCGCGGGCGAAGGCAGTTTTCGGGCACCGGTGCGCGGGAACTCCGGACGCGTCGGGGGCGACATCCGTGAAGGAGTGTTTTGGCAATGCCCACATGGCTGATCGTCGTGATCGTCGTCGTGGCCGTCGCGGTGCTCGGCGCCGTGATTTGGCTTGTGACGCAAGAGATGCAGCGAAAGCGCCTGCAGCAGCGGTTCGGCCCGGAGTACGACCGGACGGTCGAGGAGAGCGACAACCCGCGTGCCGCGCAACGAGAACTCGCCGAGCGCGAGCGCCGGCACAAGGAACTCGACATCCGCCCGCTGTCGGCGTCGGCGCGTGAACGCTACGCCCGCGAATGGGCGCAGGTGCAGGAAAAGTTCGTCGACGAGCCGACCACCGCGGTCGCCGACGCGGACCGGCTCCTCGTGGCGCTGATGGGCGAACGCGGCTACCCCACCGAGGGGTACGAGCAGCAGCTGTCCGATCTTTCCGTGCGGCACGCCAAGACGCTCGAGCACTACCGCGCCGCGCACACCACGCAGCAGAAGAGCGACGGAGCGTCCACTGAGGACCTTCGCGACGCGATGGTCCGCTACCGCACCGTCTTCGAGGACCTGCTGACCGACGGCGCGGACGACGACCACCACGACCGTCGCAACGGGCACGACCGCAACGGGCACGACCGTGACCGCGCCGACCGCGGCGAGACCGAAGCCCGCGACGGTGACGGGCGCGAGGTCCACGAGACCGGACAGCACGAACGCCAGGCGTCCGCACAGCCGCGGACCGAGTGGAACGGAGGACGCTGACCATGACCGAGCACCTGACCCGGCACAGCGCCGAACACGACGACGACTTCACCGGGCGTGAGGACGTCCGCCAGCCGGACGGCACCGGAGTCCCCGGCGCGGAGAGCGCCGACTTCCGGGAACCCGCCGCCGGGGAGAGCTACGACGACGAGAGCCGCACCGACGAGAGCCGCACCGACGGGGGCGACCACAGCCTGAGCACCGCCGACCTGGCTTCGGCGTCCGCCCAGCCCGCCGGCTCCCGTACGGACACGGACACCGGCACCGAGGCGGACCGGGACACCAGGCCCGCGGAATCGGGCGGTGACATCGAGGCCCCGCCGCTGATCGACGAGGAGAAGATCACCGGCTTCCGGGACCGCTGGCAGAACGTGCAGACCGGCTTCGTCGACGACCCGAAGCAGGCGGTGCACCAGGCCGACGAGCTGGTCGCGGCCGTGATCAGCGCCCTCGCCACCACGTTCGCCGAGCACAAGAGCGAGCTCGAAGGCCAGTGGCGGCAGGGTGAACCGGCCACCGAGGAACTGCGGATCGCGCTGCGCCGCTACCGCTCGTTCTTCGACCAGCTGCTGCCGCGCTAGCCGGATCCGTTTGCCGGCGGGCATGATCGGGTAGCACGCCGGTGAACGGGTTCAGCAACGGGAGGCAGTCGATGAACGTGGCCGATCTGCTGGTCGACGGGTTCGGCCGGGTCCGGGAGAACGTGCACGCGGCGGTGGAAGGGCTCACCGCCGAGCAGCTCCGGACCCGGCTGGACGACGGGGGCAACTCGATCGCCTGGCTGGTGTGGCACCTGACCCGGGTCCAGGACGACCACGTCGCCGACGTGGCCGGGACCGAGCAGGTGTGGACCGGCCAGGACTGGCTTTCGCGGTTCGGTCTCCCGTTCCCGGCGGGCGACACCGGCTACGGGCACCGCCCGGCCGACGTCGAAGCGGTCCGGGTCGACGAGCCCGACCTGCTCACCGGGTACTACGACGCCGTCCACGAGCAGACGGTCCGGTTCCTCGGGGGTCTGGACGGGCAGGCGCTCGACCGGATCGTCGACGAGGCCTGGGACCCGCCGGTGACCCTGGGTGTGCGGCTCGTCAGCGTCCTCGACGACGACATCCAGCACGCCGGCCAGGCGATGTTCGTCCGCGGTGTGCTGGAGCGCCGCTAGTCTTCGTAGCCCTCGCCGCGGTGGTCGGCCAGCCGCCGCGGCCCGGGTCCGTCGACGCCGAGCCGATCGCCCGGATTGGCGAGCCGGCACTTGGCCAGGGACATGCAGCCGCAGCCGATGCAGTCGGTGAGCTGGTCGCGCAGCTGTTCCATCTGCCGGATCCGTGCGTTCAGGTCCTCCTGCCAGCACTGCGAGATCCTCGCCCAGTCGGCCCGCGTCGGCGTGCGGTCGTCGGGCAGCAGGGCGAGCACCTCCCGGATCGCCGACAGCGGCATCCCGACCCGCTGGGACATCCGGATGAAGGTCACCCGCCGCAGCGCGTCCCGGCAGTAGCGGCGCTGGTTGCCCGCGGTGCGGCGGCTCCGGATGAGGCCTTCGTCTTCGTAGAACCGCAGGGCCGACGCGGGAACCCCGCTGCGCCGGGAGAGTTCGCCGACGGTGAGGTCGGGCAGCGTCCGGGCTGGGGCGTTCACCATGCTTTCCAGCCAACCACAGCCGCGCACTTGACTTCAAGCGAGCTTGAGGTTCGATCCTGGGCCGGACGGCAACAACGCCGCTGTGCCAAGGAGGATCTGTGTCCGAAGCTCCCGTGCGGGTCGCGGTGATCGTGGGAAGTGTCCGGGAAGGACGGTTCGGGCCGGTGGTGGCGGACTGGCTGGCCGGCGTCGCGGGCGACCACGGCGGGTTCGAGGCCGACGTCGTCGACCTCGCCGAGACCGGCCTCCCGATGGTGCTGCCGGCGTTCGGCGCGGTGCCGACCGCGTCGGTCGTGGCCGAGGTCGCGAAGGTGCAGCCGCGGCTCGAAGCGGCCGACGCGTTCGTCGTGGTCACCCCGGAGTACAACCACAGTTATCCGGCGTCGCTGAAGAACGCGATCGACTGGCACCGCACGGAGTGGACGGCCAAGCCCGTCGCCTTCGTCTCCTACGGCGGGATGTCGGGCGGCCTGCGCGCGGTCGAGCACCTGAGGGCGGTCTTCGCCGAGCTCCACGCCGTGACGATCCGCGAGACGGTCAGCTTCCACGGCGCCCACGCCCGCTTCGGCGCGGACGGGCAGCCGACGGACGAGGCCGCGGCGGTCGCGGCGAAGGCGATGCTCGACCAGCTGAGCTGGTGGGCCCGGTCGCTGGCGGAGGCCCGAACGGCCCGGCCGTATCCCGGAGCTTGACCGGGCCGACGCCTGGTCCGAGGTGGCTGATCTTTCCGGGGTGGCGCGCAGTCCACAGTAGACAGGCCGGTCAGAACGCCTGGCACGCCTGGTACGGCAGCCGGACGTCCGTCCCGGAGAGCGAAATGACGCCGTCGGTCGAGTAGCCGCCCTGCGCCGCCAGCGCCGCGAACGCGGTGCAGACCAGCTGGTTGATCCCGGCGCCGCTGATCGGCTTCAGCGGGAACGGGACCGTGATCGCCGGCGGCGATCCGGGGGACAGGACGATCGGTCCGGACCGGCGCGGGAGGTCCGTGACGTAGCCGTCGTCCGTCTCGTCGGTGGTCGGCCCGGCCAGCAGCAGCGAAAGGGCGTTCTCGACGCCCACGGTGCCGGTCGACCGCGACACCGGGGCCACCCGCCCGCCGATGACGAAGTAGAGGATCACGTCGGCGCCGCGCCCGCTGACGCCCGGGCTCCGCAGCGTCGGCGCCGGCCCGGCCGGGACGACGCCCGTCGGTTTGATGCCGCATGCGCTCACCACCAGCAGCACCACCAGGACCAGGAGCTTCTTCACCGCGCCTCCCCGGAGCCGGCCGCCCGGGGCAGGCGCAGCTCGAAGCGAGCGCCCGTGCCGGTGTTGGCCGCGACGATGTCGCCGCCGTGCAACCGCGCGTTCTCGCGTGCGATGGACAGGCCGAGCCCGCTGCCCTCCGACCGCGCCCGGGCCGTGTCCGCCTTGGCGAAGCGGTCGAAGACCCGGGGCAGCACCTCGTCGGCGATGCCCGGCCCGTGGTCGGTGACGGTCAGCACGACGTCGCCGACCTCCGCCCGCAGCACCACCTCGACCGGGGGCGCGCCGTGCCGCAGCGCGTTGCCGACGAGGTTCGCCACGACGATGTCCAGCCGCCGCCGGTCGAGCGCGGCCGTGATCCCGGCCGGCAGGTCGGCGACCAGATCGGCGTTTTCGGAACCGATCTCCCAGCCGCGCGCGGCGAGGCTGTCGGTGACGGCGGCGGCGACGTCCAGCGCCTCCCGCCGCAGCTCGGCCCGGCCGGCGTCGAACCGCGAGATCTCGATCAGGTCCTGCACCAGCCGGGTCAGCCGCTTCGTCTCCGCCGACACCAGCCGCGCGGCGACCGCGGTGTCCGCCGGCAGCTGGCCGGCGTCCTCGTCGAGGACGTCGGTGACGGCGTTCATCGCCGCCAGCGGCGTCCGCAGCTCGTGGGAGACGTCGGCGACGAACCGCCGCGCGTCGGCCTCCATCGCGCGCAGCGTGCCGACCGTGCGCTCCAGCTCCGCCGCGGTGTGGTTGAACGTCGTGACGAGCTGCGCGAGCTCGTCTGCGCCCTTGACGCGCAGCCGCACGTCGAGCCGGCCCCGGCCGAGCTGGTCGGCCGCGGTGTTGAGCGCGCGGACCGGCCGCAGCACCTGCCGCGCGGCCAGCAAGGCCACCCCCACCGCGAACGGCAGCGCGAGCGCGGAGACCAGCCAGGCCTGGCGGGCCAGTTCGTCGATCGCGGCCTGCTGCTGGTCCAGCGACGTGCCCGCATAGACCTCGAGGCCGGTCGTCGTGCCCGAGCCGGTCTGCACCGGGATCCCCACGTAAAACTGCGGGAACCCGTGGGCGTCGACCCGCTGGAACTGCGTGTACGTGCTGGTCGCCACGGCCTGGCGCAGGTCGGCGGGCACCTGGTCCGGTGGCATGCCCGAAGACGAGTACATGTCGTGGTAGACGACGAGGGCGCCGCTGGGCTTGAGCGCGGAGGCGAACGCGTCGAGCGTGGCCTGGGACGGCGGCAGCGACACGGTCGGCAGGTAAGCGACGATCTGGTCGCGCAGCTTGAGCATCGTCTGGTCCTGGATGCCCTTGAGGATGGCGTTGCGCGCGGAGACGTAGCTCGCGCCGGCCGCGGCGGTGGCGCCGAGGATCATGATGACCGCGAAGGCGGCGACCAGCCGGGGCCTCAGCCCGGCGAGCCAAGAGCGGACCTGCCGGATCACGACCGGCCGAACCGGTAGCCGAACCCCCGGACCGTCTGCACGTGCTCGGGCTTCGCCGGCACGTCTTCGATCTTCGCGCGCAGCCGCTGCACGCACGCGTCGACGAGGCGCGAGTCGCCGAGGTAGTCGTGGTCCCAGACGGCGGAGAGGATCTGCTGACGGCTGAACACCTGACCGGGCGTGCGCGAGAGCTCCAGCAACAGCTTCAGCTCGGTCGGGGTCAGCGAAACCGGGACGCCGCGCTTGGTCACCTCGAGCGCGGCGCGGTCGATGACCAGGTCGCCGTGGCGTTCCTCGGGCTGCGGTGGTTCGTCCGGCCGCTCCGCGACGGCCCGGCGCAGCACGGCCCGGATCCGCGCGTCCAGCACCCGGGGTTCGACCGGTTTGGCGACGTAGTCGTCCGCGCCCGCTTCGAGCCCGGCCACGACGTCGAAGTCGTCGCTGCGCGCGGTGAGCATGATGATCGGGATCGGTCCCGACGCGCGCATCCGGCGGCACGTCTCGAAGCCGTCCATGCCGGGCAGCATGAGGTCGAGCACCACGATGTCGGGGTGCTGGTGCACGAGCACCTCGATGCCGAGCTCACCCGACTCCGCGGTGTGCACCACGTGTCCCTGCCGGCGCAGGGCCAGTTGCAGTCCTTCCCGTACCGCCGCGTCGTCCTCTACCACCAGTACCTCGGCCACGGCGCCATTATTCGGAAAAGCGCACGTCGTGGCGACCCGGGCGGATCTTGTAGCAAAACCATGACATCGCCCTGACGGGATCTCGAAATGCCGCAGCCAGACTCGGAGACATGGCAGTGATCATCTCCGAGGTACGCCCCGCCACCCCGCCGGCCGGCCGCCACGCGCTCGTGACCCGGGCCGTGTCCCGCACCGCCGTGCTCGCGGCGAGCGCGGCCGGGTTCGCCCTCGCCTTCGTCGCGGCCTACCTGCTCTTCGTCCGCACTGAAGCCGGGCGCGGCGTCGAGAACGGCGTCGTCCGCAGCGCCCAGTCCGCGGGGACGACGGTGGAGTGGGCGAACCCGCTGCGCGACAGCGACTTGGTGGTCGTGCTCGGCGGCGTCGCGGTGCTGCTGGTGGTGATCGCCCTGGCGCGGCGCCGGTTCGCGCTCGGCGTGACGGCCCTGCTGATGCTCGCCGCGCCGCTGATGGTGGCGCAGCTGCTCAAGCTGTACGTCCTGGACCGCCCGAGCACGGGCGACCGGTTCGGCGTCGCGAGCCACAACAGCTTTCCCAGCGGGCACGTCAGCGCGGCGATGGCCGTGCTGGTGGCGCTCGCGATCGTCCTGCCGCGCCGCTTCCGCCCGCAGGCCCTGGTGGCCGGCGGGATCGGCGTCGCCTGGGTCTCGGCCGCGGCCGTGGCGCTGGGCTGGCACCGGTTGAGCGACACCGTCGGCGGCTGTCTCCTGGTCGCCGCGGTCACCTGCGCCGGGGCGGCGGTGGTGTCCGCCCGCCGCCCCGACGGTGACCGGGTGCCGCCGCTGCCGGTGCTCTGCGGCCTGCTGGTGCCGGTCGCGCTGGTACTGGCGGGCTACCTGGTCCTCGGGACGGCGACGTCGGGTGCGGCCCAGTTCGTCGCCGCGATGGTGCTCGCGGCGTTGTCGGCGATGGCGGTGGTGCTGCTGTTGCTGGCACCGTTGCGGCGGGTGGCGTTCGATCCGGCGGAGGCCCGGGTCCGGCGGCTTCGACGCCGCTGACCGGCCCCGGCTCGGGGTCATCCGGGCGGTCGGCCGGGAGCTTGAACGGTCGGCTGGTGCACCCGGACAGTCGGTCGGCGTGCCCGGACGGTCGGCTGGCGTGCCTGGACAGTCGGTTCGTGTGCCTGGAGGGTCGGTTCGCGTGCTTGGGACGGCATCTTGCGTGTCTGGGCGGGCATCACTCGTGATTGGAGGGGCATCACACGTGATTTGAGGGGCGACTCGCGTGTGGGTCGACACGGTGGTCGGCGGGCCAGTTTCGGGGGATTGGACCGCGACAGCGCCGGTCGTGGGGCCTAGCGTCGGTGGGGTGCATCCGAGGCTTGCCGAAGACCTGAAGTCCCTGACCGAACTGCTGGACGCCGCGCGGAAAGTCGCCGGTGAAGCCCTGGCCGGGCTGGCCGAACGGCCCGCCGCCGTTCCGCCCGGCGAGCCGGCCCGGGCGCCGCTGCCGCTCGGAGGTATCGGGGGCCGGGGCGCGCTGGAGGAGTTCACGCAGCGCTGGGAAGCCGGCTTCGCGGGCAGCGCCGGGCCCCGGTACCTCGGGTTCGTCACCGGGGGTGCCACCCCGGCTTCGCTGGCCGGGGACTGGCTCACCGCCACCTACGACCAGAATCCCGCCGGCGGCATGGACTCCTCGGCCCAGGACCTGGAGCGCGAGACCGTCGGCTGGCTGGCCGAGCTGTTCGGGCTCGGCGCGGAGTTCTCCGGCGCGTTCGTCACCGGCGCCACGATGTCCACGGTCACCGGCCTCGCCATCGCCCGCGAATGGCTCGGCGAGCGCGCCGGGGTGGCGGTGTCCGACGACGGCGCCGCCGCGCTCGGCCCGGTCACCGTGCTGTCCGGCTCGCCGCACTCGAGCATCCTGAAGGCGTTGTCGTTCCTCGGGATGGGCCGGTCGGCGCTGCGGAAGGTGCCGGTGCTGCCGGGACGCGAAGCCGTCGATGTCGCCAAGCTGGCCGAGGCGCTCGAAGCGCTCGACGGGCCGGCCGTCGTCGTCGCGAACGCGGGCACCGTGAACACCGTCGACTTCGACGACCTGCTTGCGATCGCCGCGCTCAAGCAGCGGTACGACTTCTGGCTGCACGTCGACGCCGCGTTCGGCGGGTTCGCCGCCCTCTCGCCGGAGCACGCGGCGCTGACCGCGGGCCTCGACCAGGCCGACTCGGTGGTGATCGACCTGCACAAGTGGCTCAACGTGCCCTACGACTCCGCCGTCCAGTTCACCCGCCACCGCGACCTGCAGCTGCGCGTCTTCAGCAACAACGCGGCCTACCTGGGCGAGATCGGCGAAATCCCGGACTTCCTGCACCTCACGCCGGAGAACTCCCGGCGGCTGCGCGCCCTCCCGGCCTGGTTCTCGCTCGTGGCCTACGGCCGGGACGGGCACCGCGAGATCGTCGAGCGCTGCGTGTCGCTCGCCCGGAACCTCGGCGCGCGGCTCGACGGCTCGCCCCGCTGGCGGCTGCTCGCGCCGGTGCGGCTCAACGTCGTGTGCTTCGCCCCGGCCGCCGAGCGTGACATCGATGCTCTCGTGCGTGCGATCGCCGAGGACGGGGCGACGTTCCTGACCCCGACGGTGTACGAAGGCCGCCCGGCGCTGCGCGCGGCCTTCAGCAACTGGCAGACGACCGCGGCCGACGTCGACCGCGTGTTCGCCGCGCTCGAGCGCGTGGCCGCCGGCTAGCTGCGGTCCGACCTCGGCATCAGGTACTTCCACGGCGAGGCGCCCGCACCCAGCTCGCACGGCACGTGCACGAGCGCCGGCCGCCCCGCGGCGAACGCCTTGTCCAGCGCGCCGCGCAGGTCGTCCGGGGTGCGCGCGGTCAGGCCGAGCGCGCCGAACGTCTCGGCGAGCCGGGCGAAGTCCGGGTTCCGCAGCCGCCCGCCCAGCGCCCGGCCCTCGAACAGCCGCTCCTGGTCGAGGTGGACGTTGCCGTAGTAGCCGTTGTCGAACACGACCGCCACCACGTTGAGCCCGTACTGGACGGCCGTGGCCAGCTCCTGCGCGGCGAACATGAAGCCGCCGTCCCCGGCCACCGAAACCACCGGGCGGCCGGGGAAGGCCGCCTGCACGCCGAGCGCCGTCGGGTAGCCGAACCCGAGCGTGCCCTGGTGGCCGCACGTGACGAAGGTGCGAGGCGAGTAGACCTCGAACCCGAAGTAGGACGCGAAGCCCACCTGGCAGATCTCTTCGACGAAGAAGCCGTCGCGGGGCAGCACGTCCCGGATCGCCCGCAGGTACTCCAGCTCGGGGCCGACGTCGGTGAACCGCTCGGCCACGGTTGCCTTCAGGGCCACGAACTCCGCTGTCCGGTCCGTCCTCTGTGGACCGGCCGCTTCGGTGAGGGCCGCGGTGGAGCCGGCCGCGTCGGCGACGATCGCGACGTCCGCTTCGAGCC
Organism: Amycolatopsis sp. NPDC028719; assembly: GCF_055565395.1. Lineage (NCBI taxonomy): Bacteria > Bacillati > Actinomycetota > Actinomycetes > Pseudonocardiales > Pseudonocardiaceae > Amycolatopsis > Amycolatopsis sp. NPDC028719. The sequence goes on along the minus strand of NZ_JBVHUL010000003.1, from coordinate 255,324 downwards.
GGGTCGCCTGCCTCGGGTCGATGTCGAGCAGGATCGTCTTCAGGCCCGCGGGCTTGTCCGGCCAGCGGAACCACGACAGCTCCATCCGCGACCCGATGCCGACCACCACGTCGGTCTCCGCCCACCGCTCGAAACCGGAGACGCAGGTGAAGCCGAGCGGGTGGTCGTCGCCGACGATGCCGCGTCCGCCGCGGAACGGCACCACCGGCGCCTGCAGCCGCTCGGCCAGCGCCCGGATCTCGGTGGCCGCGTGCCGGGCCCCGCCGCCCACCATGATCATCGGGTTCTTCGCGCCCGCGAGGAGGTCCGCGGCTCGCTCCACCGCGACCGGGTCGACGGCCGGGCGGGGCAGCGGCAGGGGGCCGGCCACCTCGGCGGGCGCGCGCAGGCCCAGCACGTCCCAGGGCACCGCCAGGGAAACCGGCCTCGGCCGCCCGCCCGCGGCTTCGCGGAAGGCGGTCGCCAGCGCGTCCGGGACGTCGGCCGGGTGCTCGACCAGCGCCGACCACTTGGTGAGGGTGCGCAGGGTGGCGAGCTGGTCGGGCATCTCGTGCAGGTGCCCGAGCCCGCGGCCGAGGTACGCGCGCGGGATTTCGCTGGTCAGGCACAGCACCGGCGCACTGGCCCCGTGGGCCGAGAGCATCGCGGCCGAGGCGTTGAGGACCCCGGGGCCGGGCACCACGGTGTAGACGCCGGTGCGGCCGGTCGCCTGGGCGTACCCGAACGCCATGTAGGCCGCGGTCTGCTCGTGCCGGGCGCCGATCACCCGGATGTGGTCGCGCGCGCGGGCCAGGCTGTCGAACAGGTCGTAGGTCTGCACGCCGGGCAGGCCGAAGACGGTGTCGACACCGTGGGCCCGCAGCCCGTCGACGATCAGGTCGGCCGCGGTGGGGGCGGGCGGGGGAATCGGCATCGGCACGGCCTCCTGGGCGTCGTCCGTCGGCAGGACCATATATGGTTTCCTACATGATCAGCGCGTCCTCGGGAAGACCGGTCACGAAGTCCCAGCTGGCCTACGAGACGATCAAAGCGCGGATCATCGACGGCCGCTACGGGCCTGGGTACCGGCTCGTGCTCGACCGGATCGGGCGCGAACTCGACGTCAGCGCGGTGCCGGTCCGCGAGGCCCTGCGCCGGCTCGAGGCCGAGGAGCTGATCCAGTTCGAGCGGAACGTCGGTGCCCGGGTGGTGGCCATCGACCCCACGGAGTACCGGCACGCGATGGAGACGGTGGCGATCGTCGAAGGCGCGGCCACCGGGCTCGCCGCGCCACTGCTCACGCCGGAGACGCTGGCGCACGCCCGCTCGCTGAACGAGCGGATGCGCCGGAGCCTCGCCGAGTTCGACCCGCTCGCGTTCACGGCGCTGAACGCGGAGTTCCACGAGGTGCTGTTCAGCGCCTGCCCGAACCCGAACCTGGTCGACCTGGTGCAGCGCTGCTGGACCCGGCTGGCGGCGGTTCGCGACAGCACGTTCGCGTCCGTGCCGGGGCGGGCACCGGCGTCGGTCGAGGAGCACGAGCGGCTGCTGGCACTGATCGAGGGCGGCGGCGATCCGGCGGAGGTCGAGCGGTTCGCGCGAGGGCATCGGCTGGCGACGCTGGAGGCTTATCTCGCGCGGCAGCGGTGAGGACGGGCGGCTCGGGGCTTCGCGTGGTGGGGCCCCGCCGCGCGGGGGTCCGGTGGGATGCGGGTCGCGTGCCTGGTGCTGGGGGCGAGGTGCTCGCGGGGCTGCGCTGGGCCGGCGTGGATTGGTTCGCGCGAAGGTTGCTCGGCAGGTGCGGCGTCGGTGTGGGTGGGGCTGTTCGTGAGGTGCGCTGGGCAGGTGCGGGCAAGGGGTCGCTCGCGCGGCGCGCAGGGAAAGCCCGGACCCGGTCCGGAGGGGGCCGACGGGTTGGCCGGTGAGGGTTGCCCGGGTCGGCTCGGGGGTGTCAGGGTCGGGGATGCCGATCTTCTCCGCGCCGGACGGGACCGCGCTGGCCTTTCGCCTCCGCGGTTCCCGCGGTGAGCCTGTCGTCTGCCTGCCCGGCGGGCCGATGCGGGCCGGGGCCTATCTGGGGGATCTCGGAGGACTCGGCGAACGGCGGCAGCTGGCCGTGCTGGACTGCCGGGGGACCGGGGACTCCGGGACACCCGGTGATCCCTCGACCTACCGGTGCGATCGGCAGGTCGAGGACGTCGAAGCGCTGCGCAAGCACCTCGGCCTCGAACGGTTCGACCTGCTCGGGCATTCGGCCGGGGCGAGCCTTGCCACCCTCTACGCCGCTCGGTATCCCGGGCGGCTGCGCCGCCTCGCGCTCGTCGCGCCGAGTCCGCGGGCCGTCGGCTTGCAGCTGCCCGTCGCCGAACGGCGGCGGATCATGGCCCGGCGGTCCGGTGCGCCCTGGTTCGATGCCGCCGCCGCGGCTTATGAGGCCATCGCCACCCGGACCGCGACCAGCGCGGACTGGGCCGCCGTGGCCCCGTTGTACTACGGCCGCTGGGACGAGGCCGCCCGGCGGCACCAGGCCGCCGAACCCGGGCAGCGCAACGGTGCCGCCGCGCGCGTCTACAACGCCGAGGGTGCCTTCGAACCCGAGCGCACCCGGGCCGCGCTCGGTGCCGTCGACGCTCCCGTGCTGGTGCTGGCCGGTGAGCTGGACTGGATCGCCAGCCCGGGCGTTGCCGCCGGGTTCGCCGCGCTCTTCCCGGACGCGCGGGTCACCGTCCTGCCCGGTGCCGCGCACTACCCCTGGCTGGACGACGCGCCCGCGTTCGTCTCAGCCGTGGCCGGCTTCCTGGCCTGACGCCGGGTTCCGGCGCGGTTTGATGCGGACCGCCGGCAGCTCGGGCGCCGGCAGCCGCCGCGGGGTGCCCGAGTAGCCCGTGACGGCGCCGAACTGGTCGGACTCCGCCTGCCACGCTTCGCGGAACGCCGCGATCTCCTCGTGGGTCCGGCCGACGAAGTTCCACCACATCAGGATCTCCTCGTCGAACGGGGTCCCGCCCAGCAGGAGGAACCGGGCCGGCGCCGAGCCCCGGTTGCTCAGCGTCAGGGAGCGCACGCCGGTGCCGACGTAGCCCAGCTCGGCCGCGCGGACGCGGGTGCCCGCGACGACGACGTCGCCCGTGTCCGCCAGGACGCCGTGCTCGAAGCGCGGGTCGACGCCGAGCGACATGTGGGCGTCCGGACCGAGCACGATCTCCGCGCCGAGGAGCGGGGTGAACGTCGGGATCGGGGACGTGCGCCCGGCCAGCGACCCGAGGAACACCCGGATCTCGGCGCCCTCGATCCGGTTCACCGACGGCACGTAGTGGTCGAAAGCGCGTGCCGTGTGCCGGTGCCGCTCGGGCAGTGCCACCCAGAGCTGGACGCCGTGCAGCGTCTTCGCGGTTTCGGTCGAGACTTCCGAATGGCAGATGCCGTGCCCGCCGGTCATCAGGTTCAGCTCGCCGGGGCGGACCATCGCGTGCGTGCCCAGGCTGTCGCGGTGCTCGATCTCGCCCGCGAACAGCCAGCTCACCGTCTGCAGGCCGGTGTGCGGGTGCGGGGCGACGTCCATCGCGCCGGTGATCTCGGTCGGGCCGTAGTGGTCGGCGAAGCACCAGGCGCCGATCAGCGACCGGGACCGCTGGGGGAGCGTCCGCCGGACCCGCATCGCCCGCGGGCCGCCCAGGGGCACCTCACGCGGGGTGAGGATCTCGACGGCCGGGTGCTCGGGGTCGGCGGTCGCGGGCCGGTCGCCGCAGGCGAGCTCGGTGGGGGCGGCCTCGGTGTTGCTCATGCCCGCCACGGTAGTCGCGTTCCCCGCCCGGACCGGCGTGCCCGAGGCGGCCCTGGCGGGGCGGGATGACGGAGCCGGCCCCGGGTGAGGGGCCCGCGTGCCGCGTTCGTTGTGGAGTTGTCAAGCTTCGCGCCACCGGGTCAGGCGGCGTGGTGCTGCTGCCGCGCCGCGACGATCGCCCGGCCCTCGGCCGTCAGGATCGCCGGGACCAGCTCGCCCGGCGGGGCGGGGCGGGCCGCGCGGACCAGGCCCTGGTGGGCCAGCGCGTGGGCCGCGAACTGGTCGCCGCACGACACGCCGTCGATGAACAGGTCGGGCTCGCTGCTGCAGGACACCCGGCCGCGGCCCGCGCCGACCGCTCGCAGCATCGCCAGCATCCGGTGGTTCACCAGGGGGCGCACGACCGGTGTGCCGGTCTCTTCGGTCCTGTTCATCGCGGTCCCTCCCGCTCGTGGTCCGACCTCGTCCTATCCGTGCGTCGAACCGGCTGACGGGATTTCGACAGCACATCCGGAACCGGTCGGGCCGGCAGCGTCCGTCCATCGTCACCGCCGCCGGTCGAGCCCGGGTCGACTCCCCGTCAACGGGTGTTCGGACGCGGGCCGCGACCGGACAGGCTCAGAACGGAGGCGCCGCGGCGACCGCCGGCTCCGGCGTCCAGGAACTGCTCGCCTCGCCGCCCGCGGCCCGGCTGAGCCTGGTCACCTTGGCCGTGGCGTACCGCAGGGCGGGGCCGATCTCCTCGACGTCCAGCTCCGTCACGGTCCGCTTCTCGCCCTCCTTCGTGTCGTACGACCGCTGTCTCAGCCGGCCTTGGACGACCACGCGGGCGCCGCGCCCGAGCGACTCCGCGACGTTCTCCGCGTACTGCCGCCACAGGCTGCAGCGCAGGAACATCGCCTCGCCGTCGCGCCAGGCGCCGGACTCGCGGTCGAACGTGCGCGGCGTGGACGCGACCGTGAAGTTCGCGACCGCGGCGCCGGACGGGGTGAACCGCAGCTCGGGGTCGGTCGTCAGGTTGCCGACCACGGTGACCAGCGTTTCGCCTGCCATCGGGCTCCTCCTTCTGCTCCGGGTGCGGGGTGCACCGCTCTCGCCGACGAGGAGAGCACGGGGGTCCGACAGTTCCGGGCCGGGCGACGAGCTGCCGGCACCCGGCCGGGCTGGTTTCCTGCCGCCGCGCCGACGGCGTTCCAGCAGGAGCCGGCCACGCTCTCCCACCGGCCGGCGGACCTGTGCGCGCTGGTCGCGATCGCGCTCGAAGAGCCACGTGTTCCGCGGTCGAAAGGGACCACACGCTGGGCGGACGGGTGCGAGAAGATGCTGCCGCGGGCGAGGGCCCGGCGGGGGCATTGCCGGCCCTGCACGCGCCGCCGGAGGAGGACGTGAAGGCGGTCGCCGCCGCCGTCTGCACCGCCGTGGATCTCACTCGGATGGGTGGTCTTGCGCGGGAGGCCGCGGAGCCGCGGCGGCTGCCGGTGGAGGTGCGGCCGGCCCTCGGGCGGCTGGGCGGGCACGCGGTGGCCGCCGTCGACGTGGTGCTGCTCGCGGTGGTCTACGGCCGGTTCGCCGGGACGGCGGCCCTGATCGCACGCCGGGCCGTGGCGTTCGCGCCGGTCGGCGCCTGACGCAACGGCCCGGACGATGTCCGGAAAGCCGAACTAGGTCCTGGTTGTCCGAAATGGACGAAGCAGCGTCGGACGCCGAAACCGGTCAGCGCGCTCGAACCGCCGCGGACTCAGCTGCCCTGCTGCGGGAACTGGCCCTGCTGCGGGTACTGCTGCTGCGAAGGGTGCTGCGGCTGCGGGAAACCCTGCGGCTGAGACGGGTGCGGCGGCTGGAAACCCTGCGGCGCCCCCTGCTGCGGGAACCCCTGGGACGGCGGCTGCTGCGGGTAGCCCGGCTGGGCACCCTGCTGCTGGCCCTGCTCCTCCTGCGCCTGCAGGCGGACGGCGTCCTCCTTCGGGATCCGGTTCTCGATCCCGCAGAACGTGCACTGTGCGGAGTACTTCACGCTGATCGGGAAGAGGGGGATGAAGAAGAGGGTGAACTTCGTGACCGCCTTGCGCACCGCGTGCGAGGCGGGGTTGCCGCACCGGCCGCACAGGAAGGTCGTCATCGCCAGCACGTAGATCCGCGTCCGCCAGCCCCAGATCAGCATCGGTACTTCTTTCTCCCAGGTCTTCTGTTCGCCGCGCAGCCTCGCACACCTGCCCGCCGCCGCGTGGCGGTTTCGCCGAACTCGGGGACCAGGGGGACTAGATTGTGATCATGCCGAGCGATTTCGTCCTCAAGACCATGAACGCCGTGCACCGCGGTCTGATCAAGCTCAGCGGCGGGAAGGTGGGCTGGCAAGCCGCCATGCCCGTCCTCGAGCTCACCACGACCGGCCGCAAGAGCGGGCAGCCGCGGTCGGTGCTGCTGACCTCGCCGCACCAGGACGGCGACACGCTGGTCGTCGTCGCTTCGCGCGGCGGGGACGACACGCACCCCGCATGGTTCCTCAACCTGCGCGACAACCCGGACGTCGAGGTCTCGCTCAAGGGCGCCCCGAAGCGGCTGATGAAGGCGCGGGTCGCCGACGCCGGCGAGCGCGCGAAGCTCTGGCCGAAGATCACCGGCGACTTCAAGAACTACGCCCAGTACCAGACGAAGACCGAGCGCGAGATCCCGCTCGTCTTCCTCGAGCCGCGCTAGCTAGCTCCGCGCGGTCAGGTAGCCCGGGTCCGGGCCGGGGATCTGCTGGTCCGGCACACCCGCGAGCAGCCGGCTCATCGCGTGGAAGTACGGCGGCGCGGCGACCGTGCCGCCGAACGCGCCGTGGCCGCAGTCGCCGAGGTGCACCGGCGTGCCCGGGCAGATTTCGCGCGGGTGCGGGCCGTCGGCGAAGACCATGGACGAGACCGCGTAACCGTCGACGCCGCCGACGAACGCCACGGACTCGCTCTGCTGCGTCGTGCCCGTCTTGCCGATGTCGGGGCGCGTCCACCCGGCCGCGTGCGCGGCCTGGGCCGACGTGCCGTCCGTCGTGTCCTTGCTCAGGCCCGCTTCGAGGGTGTTCGCCACCCCGGTCGGGATGACCTGCTCGCACGCCTGCTGCTGGACCGGCACCGCGTTCCCGTTCCGGTCGGTCACCGAGAGGATCGGGTTCGGCGGGCACCAGACGCCGCCGCTCATCAGCGTCGCCGAGACGTTCGCCATCTCCAGGGGGCTGACCGGGCTGTTGCCGAGGGTGAACGACAGCAGGTTCCGGAAGTACTTCGACTGCGGCTCGTTGTACTGCGGATTGCTCGACGACGGATCCGGCACGGCTCCGGCGTCGTTGGTCGCGAGGGTGTTCCGCAGCCCCAGCTTGTACGCCATGTCGAGCACGGCGGGCATCCCGACCTGGTTCTCCAGCCCCACGAAGGCGACGTTCGGCGACGTCGCGAGTCCGTCGGCGAGGCTGATCGGGTCGGCGTAGTGGCCGTCGTTGTGGACGGTGTAGCAGGCCGTGTGCGCGTTGGCGTCCGGCGGCGTGAAGCACTGGCTGTCCGGGTTGGGCAGCGGCGTCTCCAGGCCCGCCTTGCCCGTGACGAGCGCCGCCGCCGAGGTGAAGATCTTGAACGACGAGCCCGCGCCGAACTCGTTGCTCGCGTCGGCGACGATGTCCGTGGACGTCTCGCCCCGCGCCGGATCCGTGCCGTAGTTCCGGTTGGCGACCATGGCGAGCACCTGGTGGCCGCTCGAGCCCGGCTGGACGACGGCGAAGGTGTTGGCCACGCCGTCCTGGGTGGTCGGCACGTTCGCGTCGACGGCGTCCTTCGTCACCTGCGAGACGCGCGGGTCGAGGGTGGTCTTGACCGTGTAGCCGCCGGTGGCGAGCTGGTCCGCGGTGAACCCGGCGCGCTCGAGGTAGTTCTCCGCGTAGGCGCAGAAGAACCCGGCGTCCGGCGCCGCGCCCAGGCACGTCCCGGACGGCGTCACCGGCCCGTCCGGCAGCAGCCCGAGCGGCGCCGCCTTCGCCGTCGGCGCGTAGGACGCCGGCAGGGAGCCGTTGGACACCATCGCGTCGATGACGAGGTTGCGGCGCTGCAGGGCCTTGTCCGGGTGCGTGTACGGGTTGTAGATGCTGGGGTTGTTCACCATTCCGGCGAGCAACGCCGCCTGCGGCACGGTCAGTTTGTCCGCCGTCGTCCCGAAATAGGCTTTCGCCGCGGCGCCGACCCCGTACACGGTTCCGCTGAATTCGACCACGTTGAGGTAATTCGCCAGAATGTCGTCCTTGCTCGTGGTGGCGTTGAGCTGGACGGCCATTTTCGCCTCGCGCAGCTTGCGCGCGAGCGAGTCCTCGCGATCCTCCTGCTGCGCGATCGGGTTGGTCCGGTCGACGACGTTCACGAGGTAGTTCTTGACGTACTGCTGGGTGATCGTCGACGCGCCCTGCAGCGAACCGCCGGCGCTGTCGTTGACCGCCGCGCGGAGCATGCCCTGCACGTCGACGCCGCCTTCGGTGTAGAACCGGCGGTCCTCGATGCCGATGATGGCGGCCTTCATCGTCGTCGCGATCCCCGCCGGGGTCACCGGGAGGCGGTACTGCGCGTAGAGCGTCGCGATCGGGGTGCCGTCGCGGTCGGTCACCGTCGTCGTCAGCGGCGGATCGGCTGCGGCGAGCTGGGCGGAAATGGCGTCCACCGAATCGCTGACCTGATTCGACAGCAGGCCGGCGCCGATGGCGGCGGGCGCCACCGTGCCCGCCACCAGAATTCCGGCGAGAACGCACAAACCGGCAAAAGAGACCACGCCAGGGCGACCATTCACGAAACCGAGATTAGCCACCGGGGAATGAAGCCGCCGTTCGGTGAGATATGTGCCTCAACGGGCCAACCTGCCGAGCAGGGCCGAGGCGATCGCGATCGCGGCGGCGGTCGCCGCGGCGAGCACGCCGAAGTCGAGCCCGAGGTGCGACGGGGTGCCGATCAGCAGCCCGCGCAGGGCGTCGACCTGGTAGCTCAGCGGGTTGACGTGGCTGAGCACCTTCAGCCACGACGGCATCAGGCCGACCGGGTACAGCGCGTTCGATCCGAAGAACAGCGGCATCGTGATCGCCTGGCCGATGCCCATCAGCCGTTCCCGCGACAGCACGATCCCGGCGATCACGATGGACAGGCAGCAGAAGAACGCCGACCCGAGCACGAGGATCACGGCCATGGCGAGGAGCTTCAGCGGGTTCACGGTCAGCCCGACGCCGAGGATCGCGGCCAAGACCAGCACCATCAGCGCCTGCACGAGCGCGCGGACACCGGCGGCGAACGCCTTCCCCGCGACGAGCGCGGCGCGCGGGGTCGGGGTCACCAGGAGCTTGGCGAGCACGCCCGCGTCGCGTTCCCAGATGATCTGGATGCCGTAGAAGATCGAGATGAACAACGCCGACTGCGCGAGGATGCCGGGCGCGAGGTAGTCGAGGTACGGCGTCGAGCCGGTCGGGATCGCGCGCAGCCGGGTGAACGTCTCCCCGAAGATCAGCAGCCACAGCGCGGGCTGGATCGCCCGGGTGAGCAGCTCGGTCTGGTCGCGGCGCAGCTTCTGCAGCTCCACCAGGCACATCGCGCCGACGCGCGCGGCGAGGATGCGCACCTGGCGCAGCGGACCGGGGTCAGCCGAGACGGCGGGCGGTGCGGCGAGCGGCACGGACACTGCGGATCCCTCCTTCGCCGGTTTCGAGGCGGTCGCCGGTGACCGCGCGGAACACGTCGTCCAATGTGGACCCCGGCCCGAGGTCGGTCTCGAGGTCGGCGGGGGTGCCCAGCGCCCGGATCCGGCCGGTGTGCATGAGCGCGACGCGGTCGCAGTACTGCTCGGCCTCGTCCATGTAGTGCGTGGTGACGAGCACGGTCATGCCGGTGTCGGTGCGGATCTGCGTGATGCGCTCCCACACGGCCGACCGGGCGACCGGGTCCAGCCCGATCGTCGGCTCGTCGAGGATCAGCAGCCGCGGCGAGCTGACCAGGGCCTGGGCGAGCTCGAGCCGGCGGATCATGCCGCCGGAGTAGCCCTTCGCGACGCGGCCGGCTTCGTCGGCCAGCCCGACGAGGTCCAGGGCCCGCCGCACCTCGGCGTCCCGCCGCGCGCGCGGCACGTCGAAGAGCCGCGCGAACAACGCGACGTTCTCGCGCCCGGTCAGCGCGCCGTCGGCCGAGAGCTGCTGCGGGACGTAGCCGATGAGCCGCCGCACGGCCATCCGGCGGCGCGCGACGTCGACGCCGAAGACCGTGATGTGGCCCGCCGTGGTCGGCAGCAGCGTCGTGATCATCCGAAGCGTCGTCGTCTTGCCGGCGCCGTTCGGGCCGAGCAGGCCGAACACCTCGCCGGGCGAGATCTCCAGGTCGACGCCGTCCACCGCGCGGGTCGTCCCGAACGAGTGGCTCAGCCCGGTGCACCGCACCGCGGGTTCGGTCATGGCTGCTCCTTCAGGATGCCCATGAGCTTTTCGAGCGCCGGCAACGCCTGCTCGATCGCCGCTGTGTCCTCTTCGGACAGTCCGGTGAGCGCTTCGGCGACGAGCCCGGTGCGGGCGCGCCGCAACGACGCGATCCGCTCGCGCGCGGCGCCGGTGATCTCCAGCCGCGCCGCGCGCCGGTCCGCCGGGTCGGCCTCCCGGCGCAGCAGGCCGGCGTCGACGAGCTGGTTCACCAGCGTGCTGACCGAGTTGGCGGCCAGGTGCAGCTCACGCGCGGCCGCGGCGACGCCGATACCGGGGTGGTCGGCGACCACGCGCAGCACCTCGACCTGCGCGCCGGGCAACGGAAAGCCGGGAACGTCGGCGCGTGCCCGGCGGCGCACCACCCGGCGGATTCCCTGGACGGCGCCGAGCAGCCGTTCGGCGAGTTCGGTCATGCCGCCAAGGTAGCTCTGACTCAGATCTATTAGCAATGCTCAATGTCTGATAGGGGAGAAATGCGGGGAAATCAGCCCCGCAGGCGCGCGGCTTCCGCGAGGGCCAGGTCGAGCAGGCCGGGGAAGCGGGCGTCGAATTCTTCGCGGCGCAACGCGTTGAGCCGCTGCGTGCCGCTGTCCCACTGCTTCAGCAGGCCGGCCGCGCGGAGGATCTTGAAGTGCCGGGACGCCGCGGGCTTGCTGACCGGCGGCATGATCGCACCGCACGGCCGGCCGGGTTCGCGGGCGAGCGCGGCGACCATGGCCAGCCGGTGCGGGTCGCGCAGGGCTTCCAGGGCCTCGGGGAACGAGACGTCCGCGAGGGCCGGGTGCTCCAGGGGGGTCGCGGTGCGGCTGGCCATGGTCCGAGTATCCCTGGTTGCCGCGACGCGGCCCGCTGTGCCATGGTCGATGTTAGTCGATCGATTAACATGAGGAGCTCAAAGGTGCGCGTCTACCGTCCCGAGTCCGGTCGTCTGGTCCGGCGCGAAGAGCCCACGCCCGAGCCGCGACGGGGTGAGGTGCTCGTCCGGGTCCGGGCGACGTCGCTGAACTACCGGGACCTGCTCATCCTCGACGGCGGCCTCGGCGCCGGCTCCGGGAGCCTGATCCCGGTGTCCGACGCCGCGGGCGAGGTCGTCGCGGTCGGCGAGGGCGTCACGCGGTTCGACCCCGGCGACCGGGTGATCAACGCCTTCCACTCGGACTGGATCGCCGGCCGGCTGCCCGACGGGCTGGCCGGCTACGGGAACTCCCAGGACGGCTGGCTCGCGGAGTACCGCGCCGTCGGGGAGCACGCGCTCGTCGCCCTGCCGGACTCCCTGACCTACGAACAGGGGGCGACGCTGCCGTGCGCCGCCGTCACGGCCTGGACGTCGCTCAGCGGGGTCAGGCCGGGCGATGTCGTGCTCACCCTCGGCACCGGGGGCGTGTCGCTGTTCGCCCTGCAGCTCGCCAAGCAGCACGGCGCGCGCGTCGTCGCGACGACGTCGAGCGCGGCGAAGGCGGCCAAGCTGACCGAACTCGGCGCGGATGCCGTCATCGACTACACCGCGACGCCCGAGTGGGGCAAGGCCGTCCTCGACGCCACCGGCGGCCGCGGTGCCGACCGGATCGTCGAGGTCGGCGGGCCCGGCACGTTCGCGCAGTCGCTCGTCGCGGCGGGGACGCACCACGCCGACATCGCGCTCGTCGGGTTCGTCGGCCGCAGCGGACCGCCGGTCGAGTTCATGGACCTCTTCCGCAGCGGCGCGACCATCCGGAAGATCTGGGTCGGCAGTCGCGAGGACACCGAGGACCTCCTCCGCCACCTCGCCGTGCGCCCGATCGCTCCGGTCATCGACGGCGTCTTCCCGTTCGACGACGCCGGTGCGGCGTTCGAGCGGTTCCGGAGCCGGCGCAACCTCGGCAAGGTGGTCATCGCGGTGCCGTGAGGCGAGAGGGGTACCGCTGATCGGCTGAACCTGACACGGAGTGACCGTTCGGCGGCGAAGTGCTGCCGTTCACCGCGTGATCGCCACGTTCCGATCCGGAACCGGCGGCCGCGGGCGCATGCTGTCCTTTCCGACCCCGCGTCCCCGCGCCTGACGTCCACTGTGGACATTGCCAGTGCGCCGGCCCGGCGGTCTTTTCGACCGGAGATAGGACACACCGCCCGTGACCCTGCTGGACAGCAAGCTCGTCCGCTGCTGGACGTCCCGTCCGGACCTGCAGTCCCTCTACAGCCTCGCCGCGGCCGCCCCGCGGATGCGTGCCGCACTCGGCCTCACGCCCACCGGTGGCGGCACGGTCGGCTTCAAGGTGGACGGCGACGCGCTGGCCCGCACCGAGGCGGAACTGATCGCCGCGACGTCGCCGCGGCTGCCGGTGCACCCGCTGGTGACCCTGGACCTCGACGGCCGCTCGACGGTCCGGTGCTGGCGCCGCAACCACGACCTGCGCGTGCTGACCGGGGACCTCGTGGACGTCGCGAACCGGCTGGCCCGGGCGGGCTACGGCGGCTGCCTGCGGTCGGCGACCGTGGAGTTCGCCGAGCCGGGCGGGCGCCGCGACCGCAAGCTCGCGCTGGTCTACCTGTTCGGCCGCGGCACGTTCCACACGGCGCCGGCCGCCGGGACCCCGCCCCTCGACCGCGCGCTGGAACTGCGCGCCCGCGCCGCGCTGCACGGCGCGCTGCCGTTGGAACCGCACGCGCACCGCCGGTTCGTCGTCTGAAATTCTCACGTTTGTCCAGGTCACGGGCTTCTGCGAGGATGCTGCTCTCGTCCGGACCGAAGGAGATCGCCGTGGCTTCCGTTCTCAACCCGTACCTGAGCTTCCGCGCCGAGGCCCGTCAGGCCATGGAGTTCTACAAAAGCGTCTTCGGCGGCACGCTGACCGTCAACACGTTCGGCGAATTCGGTTCACCAGAAGGAGCGGACGCGGAGAAGATCATGCACGCCCAGCTGGAGACCGACAACGGCTACACGCTGATGGCGTCCGACACCCCGACCGGGATGGACCACAACCCGGGCACGAACATCACGGTCAGCCTCAGCGGCGACGACGCGGCCGATCTGCGCGCCTACTGGGAAAAGCTGAGCGAGGGTGGCACCGTGACGGTTCCGTTCGAAAAGCAGATGTGGGGCGACGAATTCGGTTCCTGCGTCGACAAGTTCGGCATCCCGTGGATGGTCAACGTCGTCCAGAAGGCGTAACGGGGCGTTGCAGCCCGCGCCCGCGTCGGTGACGATGAGGGGCCGGCGTGCTTCCGCGCCGGGGCGAAGGAGGCCCGATGGCGGGTTTTCCCTGGACGTGCGCGCAGTGCGGCGCGGTCAACGACCCCGCGGCCGGGCGGTGCGGGACCTGCGGGAGCCTGGCCCCGGGCCGGGCTCGTGCGCGGGCCCTGTGGGTGCTGCTGGCCCTGATGCTGGTCGCCGCGGCCGCGATCGGCGGGGTCCTGCTGTTCACCTCGCGCTCGAAGCCCGCGCCCGCCGCGTCCGGGCCGTTCCCGTCGTACACGACGCCGGCCCTGCCGACGACCAAGACGGTGGTCACCACGGCGAACGGCGTCACCCCGCCGGTGACGCCGCCGACGTCGACCTCCGCGACGCCGGCGGGGAAGCCGTGCCCGGGTGACGCGGCGCGGTACCTGCCGGGCGGCCAGGGGACGGCGCTGCTCGTGGCGCAGACGGTGAAGTCGCTGATCACGATCTGCCGGGTACCCGACGGGCGGATCTTCTACGACGGCCAGGCCCGCGGGCAGGCGGCGTCGGACGACACCCACATCATGCTGCCCGCCGAGCCCTCGGGCGACGGTTTCGTCGCGAAGAACGGCGACTACACCTACCAGGTCGGCGGCGGCAGGCTGGTCGTGTCGGCCGGGTCCGGCGTGCTCTCGGACGACGAGCTGACCACGGTCGGCTGAGCGCCCGCTCAGGATGTGGGAGCGCCGCCACGAGACCGGCGGTTCCGCGCATCCTGGCGGTATGGCTTCTCCGCTCGACAACCCGGTTTGGGCGTCCCTGACCGGCCCGCACGCCCGCTTCGCCGAACGGCGCGGACGCGTGGTGCGCTACGCCGAGGACGTCGCTCCGTTCCTCGGTCTTCCCGACGATCCCGGCGAGCAGGACTGGCTCGACGTCGCCGAGCTCGGCGGGCCGGGAGCCGTCGTCGTGCTCGCCTCCACCGCCGCCCGGCCGCCGGCCGGCTGGGAAGTGCTCGACGAGCTTCCCGGGGTCCAGCTCGTGGACGAGAGCGTCGCGGCCGCGCCGGACCCGGAAGCCGTGCGGCTCGGGCTCGCGGACGTGCCGGAGATGCTGGACCTCGTCGAGCGGACGAAGCCCGGGCCGTTCCGGAAGCGGACCGTCGAGCTCGGCACGTACCTGGGCATCCGGCGCGACGGCGCGCTGGTCGCGATGGCCGGCGAGCGGCTGCACCCGCCCGGCCACACCGAGATCAGCGCGGTGTGCACCGACCCGGCGTACCGCGGGCAGGGCCTCGCGACGCGGCTCGTGCTCGCCGTGGCAGCGGGCATCCGTCAGCGTGGCGAGACGCCGATGATGCACGCGGCCGCGAGCAACACTTCCGCGATCCGCCTGTACCTTTCGCTCGGCTTCGTCCTGCGGCAGCGGCCGGACTTCGTCGCGGTCCGCGTGCCGGGTTAGGCGCCGCGGGGCTGAGGTTCGTTGACGGTCGCGGGTTCGGGCGGTGGGTCCCGACGCCATGAATGAGTCATTCACTGCGTCGGGCGAGGTGAAGGGGTCATTCACTGCGTCGGCGCGGCCGGGCGACGCGCGACACCAGGCGCCGCGGGGCCGGCCGTGGCCGGAAGGCCGGGAACCACCGAGTTCCGGCCAACGGCGGCGGGATGTCGATTCCGGCGTCCGCGGTTCGACGTCCCAGTAGCGAAAGGGGACCGAGATGACCGCCACGACCCGCACCGCCACGCCGGCCCGGATCCGCAGCCTGCCGGTCCTGCTCGCCACCGAAGACGACGCCGAGGACCTGGGCCTGCTGGCGCCGGACGACCGCCTGACCTGCCACGTGCACGGCCGGTGGATCCACCAGTGCGCGGCCTCGCCGACCCACGTCAGCCCGGTCACCCGGCACCGCTCGTGCCGCGGCTGCCGGACCGCGCTGTGCGTCGCCGTCGACGAGCTGTCGCAGGCCGTCTCGATGACCTGCCCGCGCTGTGGTCACGGCGGCAGTGCCGCCACCACCCGGCTGACCGCGGCCTGCCGCGCGAGCCTGGCCGCCGAGCGCGACGCCCGGCGCGCGGCCTGACCGCCGACCGGCAGCGCCTAGCTCGGCACCCACATCGTCACGCGGGTGCCGCGGCCCGGCTGGGAGTCCACTGTGCCGTGGCCGCCCACCTCGGCCAGGCGGGCGATGATCGACTGGGTGATGCCGAAGCCCGGGGGCCGGTCGTGGACGTCGAAGCCCTGGCCCTGGTCGCGCGCCACCACCGCGATGCCGCCGTCGCGCTCCTCCACGCGCAGCACGACCTGCTTCGTCCCGGAGTGCTTCACCGTGTTGCGCAACGCTTCCCGCACCGCTTCGCACATCGCCGTGCGGCGGTCCTGGGACAGCTTGTCGTCGTCGGCGAAGTCCGCGGCGACGAGCTGGGTGCGCAGGCCGTCGCGGGCCATCTCGGTCGCGACGTCGGCCAGCTCGACCGCGAACCCGCGCGCCGTCCCGTTCGGGATCGGCTCGGTGATCCGGCGGCGGATCTCGGCCGCCTCCGCCTTCGCGACCGAACGCACCTCGGACAGCCGGCTCACGGCGTGCGCGTCGTCGCCCGGTGCCGAGATGGCGAGCGCTTCCAGCGTCTGCAGGACGCTGTCGTGCATGATGCGCCGCGTCCGGCGGCGCTCGGCCTCGCGCCCGCGGCGGATCCCGATGTCGACCGCGAACCGGGTGCCGGCGCCGAGCAGGATGAGGATGCCCGCGGCGAGCACGATCGCCACCGCCAGCGCGACCATGCAGCCGATCGACCGCGTCAGGGAGAGCGGGTCGGTCAGGGGCAGGCCGCCGGCCAGGGTGAGCGCCGCCCGGAGCGGGGCGGCCGCCACCACCAGCCACAGCGCCGAGGGCAGCCCGGACGTGCCCGCCCACATGGCCACCGCGCCGACCAGCCAGGTCCAGGCCACGTCGACCGCGAACGGCTGCACCACCGCCGGGGCCGTCGCGGCGACGGCGAAGTTGAGCGCCACCCCGACGGCCAGGTCCAGCGCGAGGGCGCGGCCGGTGCTGCGGGCCCGCAGCCCGCCGGTGCGCAGCACCCAGGCCACCGCGCCGGTGTTGGCCGCGACGGCGAACACCGTGGCGGCCAGCACCGGCCCGAGCCCGACCCGGCCGTTGGCCGCGGCGAACCCGATGAACACCTTGACGAACGCCGCGATCCGGTAAGCGAGCGGCACGACGACCCAGTAGCGCGCGGCGCGGGCGAGCGTCGCGTCCCCGACGGCGGCGAGATCACTGTGCTCGTCGGGAGGCTCGGCCGGCTCCGCGGGTGTGCCGCTGCGCAACAGCGTGCGAACGAGCGCGCGCGGCGGTGCGGCAGAGCCCGCCTCGGGCATCGGTGGTCCCCATTTCATCCGGCCGTCCGGGCGGTCTGAGCCTGGCAGCGCGGCGGGGGCGTCGTCAACCGCTCCCCGGGGTAGGGGTCAGTAGGTGTGGAACACCGTGTCCTCGCCCGCGTACTCGGCCCAGCCGGGTTCGCCGGTGGCGGCGAAGCGGTACCAGGCGCTGTTCAGGTCGCGGGCGAGCTCCCGCGGCGGGTGCTCGCCGAGCAGGCCCCGCGGCCCGGACAGCGGTCCCAGCGCGTCGAACACGAACGGCAGCTCGAGCCCGTGACACGCGCCCAGGCTGCCGTCGAGCAACGGGGAACCCCACTCGAACTCGTACCGGAAGGTCCGGCCGCCGTGGTGCTCGGCCAGGTCGCGCACGCCGTCGCGGAACACCAGGTCGGTCAGGGCCGCGACGAGGACCTCGCCCGCCGAGCGGTCCGAGCCGAGGCCGTACCGGTGGAGCACGCCGGCCGGGTCGGGGTGCGAGACCGCCAGCGACGCCACGGCCTGGTCGTCGGTGACCGCCTCGAGCGCGCCGGTGGGCACCAGGTAGAGCCGCATCTCCTCGCTGCAGCTGCCGACGACCAGGTCGACGTCGCGGCCCGCGCCCGCGCGGATCGCCTTGGCCGGGTGCTGCGGCAGGACGTCGTCGCCGACCATCGGGAGGAACGGGCTGAGCCCGTACCCGCGGTCGTAGCCGAGCGCGTCGCGCAGGTCGGGGGCGCCACCGGGCCGCAGGACGGCCTCCTGCGCGTCGAGCAGCTGCTCGGTCGAGACCTTCCGGAACGCCTCGGCGGTCGGTTCGGCCTTCAGCTCGTCGGCGATCACCCGGGCGAGGCGGCGGGACTGGACGCCGTCGCGCACCATGTCCGGGTGTCCACTCTGGACGATAGCGCGGTGGAAGAGCCCCTGCGAAAGCGGGGAACCGAGGAGGCAGGCGACGCTGACCGCGCCGGAGGCGGCGCCGAAGAACGTGACGTTGCCGGGGTCGCCGCCGAAGCCGGTGATGTTCTCCTGGACCCACCGCAGGGCCGCGAGCTGGTCGCGCAGCCCCAGGTTCGTCGTGCCGCCCTCCAGCGGCAGGAAACCGTCGGCGCCGAGGCGGTATTGGACGGTCACGAGCACCGCGCCGGCGTGCGAGAACGAGGTGCCGTCATAGCCCGGTGCCGACCCGGTGCCGCCGAGGAACGCGCCGCCGTGCACGAACACGAGCACGGGCAGGCCGGCCGCGCCGAGCTGCGGGGTCCAGACGTCGACCGTCAGGTACTCCGGGCCCGGCCGCCAGCCGGTGCCGGTCAAGGGGGAGAGGTCGAGCCCGGGCACGTCGTGCCGGCGTTGCGGTGCGGTCGGCCCGGGTCTGCTCGCGTCGCGGACGTCCTCCCACGGCGGGGCGGGGACGGGTTCGGCGAAGCGCAGGTCGCCCTCGGGTGCGGCGGCGTACGGGATGCCGCGGAACAGCGCGAAGCCGGCGGCGGTGACGTGACCGCGGACCGCGCCGGACGTGGTGGGGACGACGGGGTCGGTCATGCCGGGGGGTCCCTTCGAGGAAGATCGGGCGAGCGCCCGTCAGCCTAGGACCGTGGACGGGCCGCCGTCATGGGCGATCCGCCGAGAGTTGTCGCGGATGGATAACGGCGCCGGGCCCGTTGCGCCAGGTGGCCGAACGCTCGGGGGCGGGACACGCGCGCGTGTCCCGCCCCCGCGATCAGTCTTCGAGCAGATCTTCGATGGTGATCGGGATGTGCCGGACCCGGATGCCGGTGGCGTTGTGCACCGCGTTGGCGACCGCCGCGGCCATGCCGACCGTGCCGATCTCGCCGAGCCCGCGCGCGCCGACCGCGTTGTGCAGGGTGTCCGGGTACTCGACGAAGTGGACGTCGACCTCCGGGATGTCGGCGTTGACCGGGAGCAGGTAGCTCGCGAAGTCGCCGTTCGCGAACCGGCCGTTCGCCTCGACCTCCAGGCCCTCGTGCAGCGCCGCCGAGATGCCCCAGATCATGCCGCCCATCAGCTGGCTGCGGGCCGCCTTGTCGTTGATGATCCGGCCCGCGTCGAAGACGCCGAGCATCCGCGACACGCGGGCCTCGCGCGTCCACTTGTGCACCCGGACTTCGACGAACTGGGCGCCCCACGAGGCGAACGAGTGCTTGGTCATCTCCTCGCCGGGCGCCGACGTGCCGGTCACCTCGAGCGATTCGCGTCCCACGGCTCGCAGCAGCTCACCGAACGTCATGGACCGCCCGTCGGCGAAGACCCGGCCGTCGGCGTAGGTGACTTCGGCGCCTTCGAACGGCGCGCCCGGGTCGGCCGCCAGGGCGACCAGCTCGTCGATCGCCTTGGTGGCGGCCAGCATGATCGCCGTGCCCGCGCTCGCCGTCGCCGTCGAGCCGCCGGACATGCCGCCGGGCGGCAGGGTCGAGTCACCGAGCCGCGGCACGATCCGGTCGGCGGGGATGTCCAGCGACTCGGCACCCACCAGGGAAAGCACGGTGAGCAGGCCGGTGCCGGGGTCCGCGCCGCTCGTCGCGACGACGGCGGTTTCGTCCGCCCGCAGGGTGATGCCGACCGTGGCCGGGAACCGGAGGGCGGGGAACACCGCGGTGGCCACGCCCATGCCGACGAGCCAGTCGCCGTCGGTGCGCGTGCCCGCCGGGCGGTGCGCCCAGCCGAACCGGTCCGCGCCGATGCGGAAGCACTCGTCGAGGTGCTTGCTCGACCACTGCAGGTCGTGCCCGGGCGGGGCGGTCGAGTTGTTGCGGACGCGCAGCTCGATCGGGTCCATGCCCAGCTTCACGGCGAGCTCGTCGATCGCGCTCTCCAGCGCGAACGAGCCGGGCGCCTCGCCGGGGGCCCGCATGAACGTCGTCGGCGGGAGGTTCAGCGGCACGACCTTCTGCGTGATCGACAGGTTCTTCGTGGCGTACCACTCGCGCGAGGTGCCGTGCGACGTCGGTTCGACGAACGACCGGGCGACGTCCGTGTGGCACCACGAGTCGTGGCGCAGGGCGACCAGGGTGCCGTCCGGCTCGGCGCCGAGCGCGAGCTTCTGGACCGTCGCGGCCCGGCCGGCCGTGGCGGTGAAGACCTGCTCGCGGGTGAGCGCGGCCTTCACCGGCCGGCCGAGGGCCCGGGCCGCCGCTGCCGCCAGAAACGCCGGCGTGGAGGTCCGCCCCTTGCCGCCGAACGCGCCGCCGACGAACGGGTTGATCGCGTGGACGGCGTCCGGCGCCAGGTCGAGCGCGATGGCCAGCTCCGCCGCCTGCATGTTGGACGCCTGGTTCCCGCTGTAGACGGTCAGCTTGCCGTCGTCCCACACCGCGACCGCGGAGTGCGGTTCCATCGCGGCGTGGTTCTGCGTCGCGGTCGAGTAGGTCGCCTCGACGACGACCGGGCTCGCGGCCAGGGCGGCTTCGATGGATTCGACGCCGTCTTCGAGCACCTCGATTTCCGGGGGAGAGCCGTCGAAGCCCGGCGGCGCGACTTCGGCCGTGTCGAGACCGTCGGCGAGCGAGGTCAGGGCGGGCCGCTCGCGGTAGGCGACCGCGACGAGGGCCGCCGCGTCCCGGGCCTGTTCGAACGTCTCCGCGACCACGAAGGCGACCGGCTGGCCGTAGTAGGTGACTTCCTTGTCCTGCAACGGAACCCACGTCTCGCCGAACACCGGCAGGCTCGGCGGGCGCAACGCCAGCGAGTCGAACGGCGTGTACACCTCGAGCACGCCGGGCGCGCTCTTGGCCGCGGTGGCGTCCATGGCTTCGATCTCGCCGTGGGCGATCGTGCTGAGGACGAGGTAGCCGTAGACCATGCCGGTGAAGGAGTGGTCGGCGCCGTACTTGGCCTCGCCGGTGACCTTCAGCGGCGCGTCGAGCCGGGTGATCATCGGGAGCTCCCCTCGGTCAGTTCGAGCAGGGCGCGGACGATCGTCCGCTTGAGCAGCGACACCTTGAAGGCGTTGTCCCGCAACGGGCGCGCGCCGTCGGCGGCCACGGCCGCGGCGGCCTCGAAGGAAGCCTGGGTCGCCGGGGCGCCCCGCAGGGCGTCTTCGACGGCGGGCAGGTGCCACGGCACCGTCCCGACGCCACCGGCCGCGACCCGCGCGTCGGCGATGACGCCGTCGCGGACGTCCAGCGCGACGGCGGCCGAGCACAGCGCGAACTCGTAGGACTGGCGGTCGCGCACCTTGACGTAGGTCGAGTTCGCGGCCCAGTCGAGACGCGGGACGACCACCTCGGTGATCAACTCGCCGGGGCGCAGGTCGTTCTCCAGCGCCGGGGTGTCGCCGGGCAGCTGGTAGAAGTCGCGCAGGGCGACTTCGCGGGTGCCTTCGGCGTTCGCCAGCAGCAGGCGCGCGTCGAGCGCCACCAGGGCGACGGCGACGTCACTGGCGTGCGTGGCGACGCACGAGTCGCTGGTGCCGAGGATCGCGTGCATCCGGTTGGCGCCGTCGAGGGCCGAGCAGCCGCTGCCGGGCTCGCGCTTGTTGCACGGCGTGGCGACGTCGCGGAAGTACGAGCAGCGCGTGCGCTGCAGCAGGTTCCCGCCGATGCTGGCCATGTTCCGGATCTGCTGGGACGCGCTCAGCAGCAGCGCGCGCGAGATCGCCGGGTACACCTGCGGGTGCGCGGCGATGGCGCTCATCCGCTCCAGCGCGCCGAAGCGCAGGCCGTCGCTCGTGTCGATGCCCTGCAGCGGGACCTGGTTGATGTCCAGGACGTGCTCGGGGGTGAGGACGTTCAGCTTCATGAGGTCGACCAGCGTCGTCCCGCCGGCCAGGAACGTGCCGGGCGTGGCGAGCGCGTCGTCGACGGTGGTGGGGGCGGTCAGCTCAAAGGGACGCATCGGCCCGCCTCGCCTGGTCGACGGCCTTGACGATGTTCGGGTAGGCGGCGCACCGGCAGAGGTTGCCGGACATGAACTCCCGCACGTCCTCGACGTCCTGCTCGACGGCGGCGACCGCCGACATGATCTGCCCGGCGGTGCAGAACCCGCACTGCAGGGCGTCCTGGTCGACGAAGGCCTGCTGCACCGGGTGCAGCTTGTCCTCTGTGGACAGTCCTTCGACGGTGGTGACCGGCTGCTTGACGGTGGCGGCCAGCGTGAGGCACGACAACACGGGCCGGCCGCCGACGTGCACGGTGCAGGCGCCGCACTGCCCGCGGTCGCAGCCCTTCTTCGGGCCCGTGACGTCGAGGCGCTCGCGCAGCGCGTCGAGGAGGGTCACACCGGGATCGACGTCCAGGTGTTCGGTACTGCCGTTGACTTCGAGTGAGATGTCCACTGGTCTCTTTCCGCAGCTCGTCCGGGTGGGTACCTGACGGTGGTGGTGGCGGCGAACGGGGAGCGGATACTCATCCGCTTCACCCGATCGCGAGGCTAGCGGATTACAATCCGGTTCGCAACGAACCGGACATGCTGGAGCCGCTCCAGCTCTGGGTTAGATTCGGCGGGACGGCACGAGGAGCGGGAGGACGATGACGACGGGATCGGTCAGTCCCCGGCGCGCGGACACCCGGCGCAACCACGAGCGCATCCTCGTCGTGGCCGCGGAGTCGCTGGCCCGCACGGGCGAGGTCTCGTTCAACGCGATCGCGAAGCAGGCCGAGGTCGGCGTCGGCACGGTGTACCGGCACTTCCCGACGCCGGAGGCGCTGATCCTGGCGGTGTACCAGCGCGAGGTGCGGCACATCGTCGACATCGTGCCGGTGCTGCTGGAGAAGCACGCCGCGGACGAGGCGTTCCGGGTGTGGGTGACCGACCACCTGGCGCACTACATGATGACCAAGAAGGGCCTGGCCGACGCCCTGCGCCGCGCGACGGCGTCCCGCGGTGAACTGCCGGCGAACGCGTACGAGGCGATGGTCGGCGCGGTCTCGACGTTGCTGAAGGCCAACGAGGCGGCCGGGACCGTGCGGCCGGACCTCGACCCGCTGGTCGTGCTGCGCGGCCTGGCCGGGCTGCTGCTGCTCGACCCGAACGGTGACTGGCGCGGCGACGCGGCGGCCCTCGCCGAGCTGCTCTGGCACGGGATGACCCGCTAGGCGGTTTCGGCTTCGTCGAGCCGGACGGTCACGGTGACGCGGCCCTTCTCGTCGCGCCGGGCGACGGCGTGGCCGGTGCGCTCGGTGTCGTCGAGTTCGAGGGACAGCGGGCCGCCGTCGCCGGTGAAGTTGCGCCACCACTTCTTGGCGTCGGGCAGCCGGACGCCGATGGTGACGACGTCGCCCGCCCGCCGGTAGCCGACCGGCGTGCTGAACGTGCGGCCCGACCGCCGTCCGGTGTAGGTGACCTGCGTGAGGTGGCGGCGGACCAGCCGCCCCCAGCGCGGGGACGTCCGGAGCGAGCCGACGCACGTGTTGACGCGGTCGACGGCGTTCTTCGGGAGCGGGCCTCGATACCCCACGGTGGCCTCCTTCGTCGGTGCCGCCACCCACCGTACCGGAAACCGGAGATAGGTGTTCCGGTTACCGCGGGGGGTCCGTTCAGCTGGAGGTGGGGAAGGTGAACGCCGCTTCGGAGTGGGGCCAGCGGGTCGTGACGACCTTCGCGCGGGTGTAGAAGTTGACGCCCGCCGGACCGTGGATGGGGCTGTCGCCGATGAGGGAGTCCTTCCAGCCGCCGAAGGAGTAGTACGACATCGGGACCGGGATCGGCACGTTGACGCCGATCATGCCGACCTTGACCTCGCGCTGGAACCTGCGCGCCGCCTCGCCGCTGCCGGTGAAGATCGCGGTGCCGTTGCCGTAGGGGTTGGCGTTGATGATCGCGATCGCCTCGGCCACGGTCTCCGCGCGCACGACCGCCAGCACCGGCCCGAAGATCTCCTCCTGGTAGGCCTGCATGTCCGTGGTGACGTTGTCCAAGAGGGACGGTCCGACGAAGAAGCCTTCCTCGTGCCCCTCGACCGTCAGCCCGCGGCCGTCGACCACCACCGACGCGCCCTGCTCCGCGCCCCGCGCGACGGCGTTCACCACGCGCTCGCGGGCGGCCTCGGTGACCACCGGGCCCATGTCGCTGGCCGGGTCGGTGCCGGGCCCGACCTTGACCTCGCGGGCCTTGCGCTCGAGGATCCCGACCAGCTCGTCGCCGGCCGCTCCGACGGCCACGCCGACCGAGATCGCCATGCACCGCTGCCCGGCCGAGCCGAACGCCGCCGCGGTCAGGTGGTTCGCGGCGTACTCCAGGTCGGCGTCGGGCAGGACGACAGCGTGGTTCTTCGCCCCGCCGAGGGCCTGGACGCGCTTGCCGGCCGCGGTCCCGCGCTCGTGCACGTACTTGGCGATCGGGGTCGAGCCGACGAACGAGACCGCGGCGACGTCCGGGTGGTCCAGGATCGCGTCGACCGCCACCTTGTCGCCGTGGACGACGGTGAACACGCCTTCGGGCAGCCCGGCCTCGGCGTAGAGCCGGGCGACGAAGTTCGATACCGACGGGTCGCGCTCGCTCGGCTTGAGGACGAACGTGTTGCCGGTGGCGATCGCGACCGGGTGCATCCACAGCGGGACCATGATCGGGAAGTTGAACGGCGTGATCCCGGCGACGACCCCGAGCGGCTGCCGGAAGTCGTGCACGTCGACATCGCGGGAGACCTGGTCGGAGAAGCTGCCCTTCAGCGCGTCGGCGATGCCGCACGCGTACTCGACCACCTCGCGGCCGCGCACGATCTCGCCGCGGGCGTCGTCGACGACCTTGCCGTGTTCGCTCGAGATGATGCGGGCGAGCTCGTCCTCGTGCTTCACCAGCAGCTCGCGGAAGGCGAACATCACCTTGGTCCGCTGGGACAGCGAGGAGTCGCCCCAGGTCTCGAAGGCCTTGCTCGCCGACGCGACCGCGGTGTCCACATCGGACGCTTCGGCGAGCAGCACCTCCGCCTGCCGCTTCCCGGTGGCCGGGTCGTGGACCGGCGCGGTGCGGGTCGAGCCCGCGGACGTGGTGGTGCCGTTGATCCAGTGCTCGATGATGTGCACGGTGCTCCCGAGGTCGGTGCGCTGATTCCGGTTGTTCACGACAGTCCCACCGCGGTGTCGACCGCCTTGGCGACGTCGCCGTCGTGCGGGTAGAGCAGCGAGCGTCCGACGACCAGGCCTTGCACGGTCGGCTGGGTGAGCGCGCGTTGCCACGCCGCGAAGGCCGCGTCCGGGTCGGTGACTTCGCCGCCGAGCAGGACGGCCGGCAGGGTCGACGACGCGAGCACGCGCTCCATGTCGTCCACCACGGGGAGCTTGAGCCACGTGTAGGCCGACGAGCGGCCGAGCCCGGCGGCGACGGTGATCGACTTG
Source organism: Amycolatopsis sp. NPDC028719 (assembly GCF_055565395.1). Taxonomy (NCBI): domain Bacteria; kingdom Bacillati; phylum Actinomycetota; class Actinomycetes; order Pseudonocardiales; family Pseudonocardiaceae; genus Amycolatopsis; species Amycolatopsis sp. NPDC028719. The sequence goes on along the minus strand of NZ_JBVHUL010000003.1, from coordinate 230,320 downwards.
ATGACGGCGTCGGGGGAGAGGTCGTTCCTGAGCCGCCCGTCGGCCCGGATCGACAGGAACGGCTCGACCATCGCGATCAGCTTGCGGTCGGCCAGCTCGTTGATCGCGTTCGCGGTGTTTTCCAGGACGCTCGGCGTGGCCGGGTCGTCGAGGCAGATCCGGGTGAGGGTCTTGCCGCCGTCGAACCGCATTCGCTCGATCGCTTCGGCGTCGTAGCAGGCGAAGCGATCGTCGATCTCGAAGCCCGACCCGGCCAGCCCGGTGCGGTTCATCGACCCGAGCACGGTCTTGCCGTCCAGTACGCCGAGCAGCAGCAGGTCGTCGAGGACGTCCGCGGTCCCGAGCACGCCGGTGACGCCGGGCCGTTCGAGCGCGAGGCACAGCCGTTCGAGTAGCTCGCCGCGGTTCGCCATCGCGGCGGGGTCGCCGCCGGCGGCGAGGGCGCCGCGAGCGGGGTGGTCCGCGGCGATGATCATCGCGCGGCCCTTGTCGTTGAAGGGCGACTTGGCCCGCTCGCGGCTCGCGGCCGCCTCGGCGATCGCTTCCGGGTCGTGCACCCGCTTGGCGACGATGCGCCGCACCAGTTCCGTCACGCGATCGACGATGCCAGCGCCCGGCAGAGTTTGTCAAGACATATGGACATGCGGTCAACCGGCCGGGTGACGGTAGGCTTCCGGCGATGAGCACCCCGCCGCCGTCGTCCCGCGTGGACGTCACGCACCCGGCCTGGGATCCCGGCCGGGAGATCGTGCTGGACCCGGGTAGCCCCGAGCCGCTGTACTTCCAGGTCTCCCGCCAGCTGCACGCCGCGATCGAGGACGGCCGCCTGCCCGCGGGCGCGCGGCTGGGCAACGAGGTGGACCTGGCCGCGAGCCTGCGGCTGTCGCGCCCGACCCTCCGCCAGGCGATCCAGACACTGGTCAACCAGGGTCTGCTGGTGCGGCGGCGCGGCGTCGGCACCCAGGTCGTCCGGACCAAGGTGGCGCGGCCACTGCGCCTCAGCAGCCTGTTCGACGACCTCGCCGGGCTCGGCGGCAAGCCGGAGTCGGTGGTGCTGGCCAACAGCGTGGAGGACGCCGGCGCCGAGGTGGCCGAGCTGCTGGAGGCACCGGGCCTGACGCGGGTGCGGCGGCTGACCCGGATCCGGTCGACCGACGGCGAGCCGCTCGCGCTGATGAACAACTACCTGCCCGACGGAATCATCGACCCGACGGACGAGGAGCTGCGCGGCAAGGGCCTCTACCAGCTCCTGCGTTCGGCGGGGGTCCGCCTGCACGCGGCGGAGCAGCACATCGGCGCGCGGCTGGCGACCGAAGAGGACGCGGAGCCGCTGGACGAGCAGCCGGGTGCGGCCCTGCTGACCATGCAGCGCACGACGTACGACGACTCGGGTCGCGTGGTCGAGTACGGCTGGCACGTCTACCGCGCGTCCCGCTACGCGTTCAACCTCTCGCTGACCAACGGCCCCCAGTAGGCGCGAACCGGTCACGTAAGGTGCGTTCGAAGAGGGGGTGGCGGTGACGGGATCGGGCAAGCTCCGGCTGCGCTCGGCCGTGCTCGAGGCGGCGTGGCACCGGATCCCCGGCGTCGAGGTCCTGTCGGCCGGGGACGGCGGCCCGCTGACCCGCACCGTCAAGAAGATCATCGACCCGCTCGTCGTGCGCACCGCGGCCCGGCCGAAGCTGGGCCGGCCGCTGCTGGAACCCGCCGCGGCGAACGAGCTCACCGAGCTGCTGCTCGCCGACGCGCCGCGGCTGCGGGCGACCGCCGCGTGGTTCGGGCACCTCAAGCGGCAGCGCCGGGCCCTGCGCATCACCGCGGGCAACGTCCAGGACGTCTGCTTCCCCTTGGCGTACGAGCTGGCGACCGGGTTCGGCATGCCGGGACCGGACGCGCCGGAGACCGCCGCGTCCGCGTTGCGCGAGCTGCACGGCGAAGGCGGCGAAGCCGGCGTCGCGCAGCTGACCGCGTACCTCGCCGATCCCCGGGCGGCCGCGGACCTGACCGCCGGGCTGCACCGCCGCTGGCACGCCGACGCCGGTCTCGCACCGGACGACGCCGTGGCGCTGCTCGGCGCGTTCGCCGAAACCCTCACCGATGCCGCGTGGCTGGCCGGATCCGCCGCGGGGCACGCCCTCGGCCTGGCGCTGCGCCGGCCCGGGGGAGCCGGCGCGCTCGCCCGCGCCGCCGAAGCCGTTTCCGGTTCGCCGGCCCCGGATCTCGGTCTGCAGCGCGGGGACCGCACCGCCGTCCCGCCGCTGCGCCGGCAGGACGAAGCCGGTCCCGAGCTCCTCGAACGCAGCGTCGAACGGCGAGTGCGCGCCACCCTGCGGCGGCTCCCCGCCGGCGAACGGGGTCCCGTCGCCGACCTCGTCGACGACGAAGTCCGCCGGGTCGCGGCCGGATTCGGGCTCGGGTTGCCCGCCCTGGCCACGTGTTTCGCGCTCGGCGTCGTCCTCGCTCCCGCCCTCCGGCCGCTCGACGGCGTCGCGCCCGGGTCCGCTCCCGGATTCGCGCGGCAGCTCAACACGCAGGTCGCGCGCGAGGGGTACGTGCTCCACGCCCGCCGGGCGCTGGCCGGCACCACACCACTCACCCCGCGTCCCGACGCCGAGCTGGTGCGCGAGCTGCGGGAGTTCGGGAAGCAGTTCCTCGGCCGGCTGTGGATCCGCCTGCACGGCTTCGACGTGCGCGGCGACCTCCCGGCCGACGCCGCGGACGTGCGCGATCTCGTCACCGGTGTCGTGCGGTCGACCTCGCTGGACCTGCGGACGAAGGTGCGCCGCGCGCTCGTGGCCCGCCTGCCGGAGCTGGAGGCCGTCTCGTGACGCACCCGGTGCACACCCCCGTCGTCGCGGCGGACGGCGGCCTCGTCCGCTTCGCCCTCGCCGGCCTGCTCGCCGGCGTGCCCGGCTCGATGCGCGTCGAACTCACCGACGCCGGGGCCGCTGAACCGTGGCTGACCCGGCTCGTCGGCGCGGAGCACGCCCTCGAGGCCCTCGCGTCCGGCCACGTCGACGTCCCCGCCCGGCCCGAACTGGCCACCCTCGCGCTGCTGCTGTGGGCCCGCCGGTGGTGGCCCGCGAGCGTGGCGCTCGGGATTCCGTTCCTGGACCCGGCGCTGCTCGACCTGGAAACGGCGGTCGCCACCGCGGCGGTCGAGGACCTCGCCGAAGGGATGCTCGACGGCTTCGAAGCCACGCCGGGGGAACTGTTCGACGCCGCCGTCGACGGGCTCGCCACGACGTCCGTCGCCGACGAAGTCCGCAGCCTGAGCCGGCGGCTGTCGTCCTGGTTCGACGACCAGGACGACGTCGTGCGCGCCGAAGCCGCGGGCCGGCTGGCGGCCGCCGTGCTGCCGGGCCGGCGCGAGTACGCCCTGGCCGCGGGAACCGGATCCGGCGCGTCCGCGGAGGGCGTCCTGACCGAGGGCCGGGCGAGCGTCGACTGGGCGCGGGTGCCACCGGGCGTCCTCGACGCCGCGGAGGACACCGTGACCTGGCGGGTCGTCGCGGCGCCCACGGCCACCCGCCTCGAGGTCGAGGTGGCCGGGGCGTTCGCCGACGCGGCGCTGTCCGCGTTCGCGACCCGCGACGGCGAGGTGGTCGCGGAAGTCCCGCTGCACCTGGGCGTCGGACGGTTCGCCGGTGCCGTCGACCTGGACCGCCCACCAGCTGTCCAGTTCGGACTCGTCGTCGGCGTGACGGCCGAGGACATCGGCGGGACGACGGAGGCCGACCGGGCCGAAGTGGTGTCGCTCGTGCGGACGCGCGAGGCGTTGCCGCCGGAGGCCCGGACGCTGGCCGAGCGCGCGGCCACCGAGGGGGAGTTCTGACGTGGTCGTGGGTCTGCCGCCGCCGCTCACCCCGCCGGACCGGCCGCTGCCGGCCGAGCTGGCCGGGGCGAGTTCGCACGGCTACAACTGCCGGTGCGTCGCCGCGCACTTCGGCCTGGACCCGGCTCCTTACGGCGCACTGCCCGCTTGTTCGCTGACCGAGACCGAATACCGGCGGCTGCTCGGCGAAGCCGTCGACGTCCAGCAGGAGGCCAAGCGGCTCGCCGCGGCACGGGACATCGCCGGCGCGCACCGGAAGTACGGCCGGATGCGGCAGATCGCGCGGCAGCTGGACCGGAGCGACCTCGAACTCGCCGCCGTCAGCGACCTGGCCACGGTCTGCTACTCCGCGGGCGACCTGCGCAATGCCCGGCAGTGCGCCGAAGCCGTCCTCGATGCCTTCCGGCTGAGCGCGGCCGCTGCTGTCCACTTCGGACAGTACGCCGAGGTGCGGATGATCGAAGGCTCCCGTGAGGTGGCGGATCGCGTGCTCATCTCACTGTCCACCGAGGAGGGTGACGTCGCGCGGGCTCGTGAGCTGATCGCGGGACAGCGGCACCGGGCGGCCCTGCGGAAGGCGGCCGGACCGGAGCAGTACCCGCCCGAACTGCTCGACCCGCACGGCACCGACGAGCTGGAGCTGCGGATCCTCGAGGCGCGCGTCCAGGTGGCCGCCGGCGACCCCGCCGGGGCGCTGACCGCCCTCGAGGACATCCTGGCAGCGCTGGACGCCGGGACCGGCGACCAGGTGGCTTCCCTGCGCGCGATGGCCCAGGCCGAACGTGCCCGCCTGCGCCGGGCCGGCGGGCAAGACGCCGACGCGCGCGCCGACCTGGTCCGGCTCACCGCGGACCACGCCGCGAAGTTCGCCATCGACCTGGCCGCGGACCGTGCCTCGGGCGGGGACTTCCCGGGTGCGGTCGAGGCGATCGTCGCCGCGCGCGACGAGCTCGCGGCGGCGGGCGCGACCGGCGACGTGGCGGAAGCGAGCCACGCGCTGGGGACGCTGCTGCTGCTCGCCGGCGACGTCCGGCAGGCGCGGGACCAGTTCGAGCACGCGGGCAAGCTCTGGGCGGCCCACGAAGACCGGCCCGGTCTGCGCCGGCTCGACGTGGCGCTGGCCCGGTGCGCGGCGGCGGAGGGTGACTGGGAGACGGCCGGGGAGCACGTGACGCGCGCGCGGGATTCGGCGCGCGCGTCCGGCGAGTGGCTGGAGTGCCTGCACACGGACTTCGTCGCGGCCACGATCGGCTACGCGCGCGGCGACGACCTGCGCGCGGTGCTCGACCTGCTGCTCCCGCTGGCGTTGGCGGCGGCGGACTACCGGTACGAGTTCGCGTCGCCGCGGGCCCGCACGGCGTGGGCGCGTGACGTCGCGGGGCCGGCGACCGAACTGCTGATGGTGCTGCTGACCCGGCTGCGGGAGCCGCGGCTGGCGGCGGAGCTGGTCGAACGCACCTGTGCCGTCGGCGCCTACACGGGGGTCGGGGCGGCGCCCGTCGAGCTGACCGGGACAGTTCCGTCGCTCGAGTCGGCGCCCGGCGGCGACCGGCTTCCGCTCGCCGCGCTGGGCAGCGTCACGTCGTCGCTGCCGCTGCGCCTGGCCCCGCCGCCCGCCCTGCGATGGTCCCCGGACTCGCCGATGGAGCTCGACCGCTGGCTCGACGTCGCCGCCGAGCGGTATTCCTCGCCCCGGTCCGGAACGCCGGCGGTGTGCACGTGGCCGGCCGCCGGGCCCGAGACGTTCCTCCTGCGCTACGCCGACGCCGGGCACACCTACCTCACCTGGCGGACCACCGGCGACCTCGACGACGTCCACACCCACCCGGTCGACGCCGCGCTCGTCGCGACGGCGCGCGAGTACCTGGACGCCGCGTCGCCGACGCCGCACGACGGCGAGAGCGTCTCCGACGCCGTCGGGCGGGCGATGGCCGCCTTCGGCAGCTTCGCCGGTGAACGACGGCTGGCCCGGGTTCTCGGCCTGAACCTGCTGCCGGCGGATCTCGTCGCACGGCTGCGGGAGGCGGCCGCCGGAGGACGGCGTCCGCTGCTGCGCGTCCAGCCGTCGCCGAGCCTCGCCGCGGTGCCGTGGGGCCTGCTCGCGCTGCCCGACCGGCGGCCGGACCGGGTGCTCGAACCCGGCGAGGAAGGCCGGTGCTTCGACGGCGACGAGCGCGTCCTCGACGTCGCCGACGTCTCGCTGCTGGCTCCCGCCGGGATCCCGCGCCGGCCCCCGGCGCCGCCCGGGCCGCCCGTGTACCTGCTCGACCCGCGGATCCCCGGCCAGAGCGCGTTCGGCGAGCTGGGCTCGGTGCTCGGCAAGCAGGATCCCGCGTCGCCGCTGATCCGCCACCTGGACACGCGGCTCGCCGATGGCCCGGTCCGGCCCGCCGCCGCGCGGGGTCTCGACCTGGTCCGCCGGACCGACACCGATCGGCGGCTGCTCGCGCGGCTGCTGGCCGAGCCGTGTTCACGGCTGGTGTTCGTCGGGCACGTCAGCCGGGTCCGCGACGACCACGGCGCGCAGACCGCGCTGCACCTGTCCTGCGCGGCCGGACTGCCCGGTACGGCCGCGCCGATCGGCGCGCACCGGCCCTTCACCGCCGCGGATCTCGCACTGTCCGAAGTGGACGCGATGCCGGCGCGGGTGGCGCTGGTCGGCTGCGCCAGCGCGAGCGATTTCGGCCTGGCCGAGCCGTTCGGCGTGCTGCTGGCGGCCGTCGCGGCCGGGGCCCGGCTGGTGGCCGCGACGGTGTGGGCGCTGCCGACGTCGGCGGCGGTGCCCGGCGCGGACCCGATGGCCGAACTGGTGATCGCCGTCGACACGGCGCTGGCCGGCGACGACCCGGTCGCCGAGCTGTGCGCGTGGCAGCGGAGCCGGCTCGCGGACTGGCGCGAACGGGCCGAGCCCGCGCGCTCACCGGTCTTCTGGGCGGCGCTGACCTGCCTCGATGCCTCCGACGACGGGCAAACCTGGGTTCGGTAGCAGCCGGCCCGCCCGAAGCTGTGTGCACACCACACAGCTAAAGGCGGGACCGATGTTCAAGAAGATCCGCGACAAGATCGACGAAGCCACCCAGCAGGGCATGGCCCGCGGCGCACAGGACTTCCGGCAGCACGCCGAGCAGTTCCGGCAGGCCGCGGCGGCGCAGGGGTACGACATCACCCCGCAGCTGCCGACGCCGCAGCTGGCCGCGCAAGCGTTGCGAGGCCTGACCGCCGACCCGGACATGGCGGCGTTCATGGCGCTCCCGCCGGAGGAGCAGCTGCGCCAGCAGCAGGAGCTGCAGGCCTACGGCACCGAACTGCGGCGGCTGTACGACACGTGCGAGCCGGCCACGCTGGTGATTCGCGCCCTGGAGCCGACCGGCCGGACGGTCGCGGGGCAGGCGCAGTACACCGCGACGCTCGAGGTCACCCGCGCCGGCGGCACCCCCTACCGGACGGTGACCCGGCTGATCGCGCCGCAGGCGACGATCCAGCAGTACGCGCCCGGTACCCGGCACGAGGCCCGCGTCGACCCGGCCGACCCGGCGAAGGTCGCCGTGTTCGGCCCGATCGACTAGGCGGCCGCGGTGTTCGCGTTCGCGGATTCCCCCCGGCCGAACCGCCGGTTGTGGCTGCTCGGGATCCCGACGACGCTCGCCTGGGCGGCGGCGGGCTGGTCGGGGACGCTCGGGCTGCTGGACGGCTTCCGGCTGATGTCGCTGAACCGCGTCGACGCGTGGGGGGCCGACGCGGGCCCGACGGTATCGCTGGTGCTGTTCTTCAGCGTGGCGATCACGGTGGCGTCGTCCCTGGGGTTCGCCATGCTGTGGGGCGCGGGGATGTCGCTGACCCGGCTCGGCCTCGGCTTCCGGGCGAGCTCGCTGACGACGTCACTGGGCGTGGCGCTGGGCAGCGGCGTCGCGATCCCGTCGTGGACCCCGCCGGAGTCGGTGGGGCAGCGGCTGCCGTTCCTCGACGGCCGCGCGGAGCCCTGGTCCGATGTGGACTGGGTCGTGTACTACGAGCCGTACCTGGTGCCGGCGGTGTCGGCACTGGTGGCGCTGGTGACGATCGTGGTGCTGCTGCGGACGTTCCTGCGCGAGGCGGAGGCGGAGGACCGGGTGGAAGGGCTGCGCCACAGGGGCCGGCGGGTGACCGGCCGGGTGGTGCAGGTCGAGTTCACGAACGTCTGGGTGATGGGCAACCCGCGGTTCGTCGTCCACGTCCGGTACCCGACGGAGACGGGGGAGCGCACGGTGGTGGCGACGATGGTGACCCCGCTGTTCCAGGCCCCGTCCAGCGGCTCGGCGGTGAGCGTGCGGTACGACCCGAAAGACCCGGAAAACGTGCTGGTGGAACCGGAGGGGTCGGCGTTCCCGGGATCGTTCTTCGGCTAACCGCCGACCCCTAAGGGGCTCGTCGGACCGCGTCGGACGCCGGTAGACATACCGGACGAACCCGGTCCCGAGTCCCGAACGAGGAGATCACGATGGTTACACGCCGGCCGGTCGTCCGCGGCCTGCTCCTGGCCCTGGTCGTGCTTCTCCTCGCGCCGGTCCCCGGCGTCCGGGCGGCGACCGGCCCGACCTATGCGGCCGCCGGCCTGCACCGGCCGGTCGAGCTGCTCGTCGACAAGTGGGGCGTGCCGCACATCTACGCGGCCGACACCAGCGACCTCTTCTTCGCGCAGGGCTTCAACATCGCCCGCGACCGGCTGTTCCAGGTCGACACCTGGCGCCGCCGCGGGCTCGGCACGCTCAGCGACGTGCTCGGTCCGTCCTATGTGGAGCAGGACCGGGCCGCCCGGCTCTTCCTCTACCGCGGCGACATGGACGCCGAGTGGGCGTCCTACGGTCCGGAGGGCAGGCTCGCCGCCACCCGGTTCGCCGAGGGCATCAACTCCTACGTCGACTGGCTGGGCCGCAACCCCGCCGCGCTCCCGCCCGAGTTCGCCAAGCTCGGCTACCAGCCCGCCCGCTGGCGCCCGCAGGACGTGGTGCGGGTCCGCACGCACGCCATCGGCGAGAACCTGATGTGGGAGGCCGCCCGCGCGAAGCTCGTCTGCCTGGCCGGTCCCGGCGCGAGCCGCTACCTGCGCTCCCTGCACCCGGACCACGAGGCGGCGGTGCCCGCGGGGCTCGACCCGTGCTCGGTGCCGGACGACGTGCTCAAGGTGTACGACCTCGCGACCGCCGCGGTGAACTTCACCGGCAGCGGTTTCCGGACCGAGACCAAGGACATCGCCGACGCGACCGCCGGCAGCAACGCCTGGGCGATCGGGCCGGGCCGGACCGCGTCGGGCCGCCCGATCCTGGCCAACGACCCGCACCGCGGCGCGGACGCCCTGCCCTCGGGCCGGTACGTCGCGCAGCTGTCGGCTCCCGGGCTGAACCTCGCCGGCGCGGGCGAGCCGTGGAACCCGGGGATCGCCATCGGGCACAACGAAAACATCGCGTTCGGCCTGACCAACCTGCCCGTCGACCAGACCGACCTCTACGTCTACGAGCTCGACCCGAACGACCACACCCGCTACCGCTACGGCGCCGGCTGGGAGCGGATGACCACGGTCACCGAGTCCATCCCGGTGCGCGGCGGCACGCCCGTCACGAGGGAGCTGTCCTTCACCCGGCACGGCCCGGTCGTCAAGGTCGACGAGGCGGCGCACCGCGCGTTCGCGGTCCGCACGGCGTGGACGCAACCGGGCGCTTCGGCGTACCTGGGCAGCCTGAACTACCAGCGGGCCACGAACTTCGGCGAGTTCACCGCGGGCATGCGGAAGTGGGGCACACCGGGCTCGAACCTGGCCTACGCCGACGTGCGCGGCAACATCGGCTACGTCCCGGCGGGGCTGACGCCGCGTCGCACGGGTGCCGGTTACGACGGCCTGCTGCCCGTCCCCGGTGACGGGCGCTACGACTGGAATGGCTTCCACGCGAACAGCGAACTGCCGGGCCGGTACAACCCGGCGCCGGGGTACTTCGCCTCCGCCAACGACTTCAACATCCCGCCGGGGCACCCGGTGGTGTCCAACTACGAATGGCAGCTGCCCTACCGCAAGCAGCGCATCGACGAGCTGATCGAGTCCCGACCGAACGCGACCGTCGCCGACTCCCTGGCGTTGCAGAAGGACGAGAAGTCACTGGTGGCCACCCAGCTCCTCGAGTTCGTGCGAGGACTGTCCTCATCGGACCCGGACACCGCGAAGGCGCTGGAGTTGCTTCGCGGCTACGACGGCGTCGCGTCGGTGGACTCGCCGGGAGCCGCGCTCTTCGAGACGTGGATCATGAAGTACCTGCACTACGTGTGGGCGCACGCGGTGCTGCCGCAGGCGGCCGCGGACGCGCTGGTGCGCACGATCAACCCCGACTTCAGCCTGATCATCGCCTCCTTCACGGACCCGTCGGGCTGGCTCGGCCCGGACGGCGCGGCGGTGCGCGACAAGCTGATCCTGGACTCGCTCCCGGTGGCGTTCCGCGACGTCGCGAGCCAGCTCGGCAGCGACACGTCGACGTGGCACTGGGGTTCGCTGCACCACCAGGAGTTCAAGCACCCCCTGGGAAGCCCGAACGTGGGCCCGACCCCGGTCGGCGGCTCGTACCACACGATCCACCCGTCGTTCTTCCACCCGCTGACGTACGCCCAGATCATCGGGGCGACGTTCAAGATGGCGCTGGACGTGGGCAACTGGAACGGCTCGGCGGCGATCAACGCGCCCGGGCAGTCCGGGGATCCGCGCAGCCCGCACTACAGCGACCTGAACGGGCTCTGGGCTTCGGGCGGGTCGTTTCCGCTGCTCTACAGCCGGAGCGAGGTGCAGCGGAATCTCGACGTGCGGATCCGGCTGGAGCCGGCCGGGCGATGAGATCCGGCGGCGCTGGTCCGGGCGCCAGATCATCGTCACGCGGGTTCCGTGCTTCCCGGTTTCGGCGTGCAGCTGATCGGTGACCTTGTCGATCAAGAGGAGCCCCCGGCCTCCGGACGTCGATGCGCCCGACGCACGCCGCGGGTCTTCGGGGGCACCGCACCCGGTGTCGGAGACGACGACGGTGAGGACGTCCCCGGACCATTCGGCGTAGAGCCGGATCCAGCCCCGTTCGCCGGGGTAGGCGTGGGCGACGACGTTGGCCAGTGCTTCGCAGGCAGCCAAGGTGATGTCGTGGCCGCTGTCGGAACTGCCGGACCTGGCCGGCACGATCTTCCCTTCCTGCCTGCGCTCGCGCCCTCAGTCGCGAACTCGTAGCAGGGAACTGCCCGTGAAGTCCGTCCGTTTCTTGTTCGTGGCCTTCCTCGGTCAGGCCAGGCGAGCAGGGTCATGACCGCGCAGCGCCGTGCCGAGATCCGGCACGATCGTCAGGTGCTGCTCCAGTCCCAGCAGCTCCAGCGGCCGGCGGACCGCGCGATGCCGGGCGACGACGGTCAGCCCGCCGCCGCGCAGGCTCGCTGCGACCAGGACGCCCAAGATGCTGGACGAGCAGAAGGTGACCGCGGCGAAATCCACGACTACGCGGGTGCCGCCCGCGACGATGCGGGCCAGCGCGGCCTCGAGCACGGGGCGGGCGACGAGGTCGAGTTCTCCGGCGGCGCGGACGACGACGAGGTCGTCGCGCGTCTCGGTGACGATGCTGAAGTACTGGTCCGGCGGCGCGGCGGGCAGGGCCATGGGTGACCGCTCTCTGGCTTCTCGACGGGATCCGCGCTCGGGCGCGACGGATCGCCACCGGAGAGGTGGGGATGCGGCAGCCGAGAACGGATGCTGAAGCGAGAGGCTGTGATGTCAACCCTTCGTCGATCACTTTACGCACCCACGGCCCGTCACCGCCACGAGTGTCCCCTTCCCGCTACGGGACGATCCGCTGATCAGTCCAACACCGCACTCCGATCAGACGTGTAGTGCGTTGCGCCGTGGGGTAGACCGGGTTCGAGTCTGGTTCTCTGCGCGCAGAACACCAGTACTTAGGCCCCACCGGTCGAAACCTGCGGCCGGTGGGGCCGCCTCGCCTCACTCGCCGGCGCACCCGCACTTTGCAGAATGCACACCGCTGCGGCGGGAACGCCGAACCACGGGTCGGTACGGTGTCGGAGTCAGGGCCCGGCGACCGGGCGACGGAGGAGGACCACGGTGAGCGACGTCGACGCGCAGACCGACGACCACTGGGAAGCCGATCGAACCGCGTTCCGCGCCGACCTGGGCAGTGCGGACTGGAACCGGTGCACCGTGGCCGCCGACGGACCGCTGGCCCGGCAGTTCGGCGCTCTCGCCGCCGTTCTGCTCGAGGCGGAGTCGCTGCACGACGCGATGGAACTCGTCGTCACCGCGGCACTGAGGATCGTGCCGGAAGCCGATCTGGTCAGCATCACCCTGCGCTCCGCCGAGGGCACCTTCCACACCCCGGTCGCCACCGGCGAGACGGCCGAGGAGCTGGACCGCATCCAGTACCGGACCGGGCAGGGCCCGTGTCTCGAGGCGGCCCGGCACGAAGGCCCGGGTCATGCCCTGACCAACGACCTCGCGACCTCCGACGCGTTTCCCGAGTTCGGCTCTCAGGCCGCGCGGCTGGGCTTCGGTTCCTTGCTGGCCACGACGTTGCTGCCCGGCCGCAAGTCCGACCTGCCGCCGGGCGCGATCAACCTCTACAGCCGCCGGCCCGGCGCCTTCGGCGACGCCGCCGTCGACCACGCGCTCATCCTGTCCTCCCACGCTTCCCTCGCGTTGGCCGGTTCGGCCGCGCACACCGCCTCCGCGCTCAGGCAGCAGCAGCTCGAGCAGGCCGTCGACAGCCGCGACGTGATCGGTCAGGCGAAGGGAATCTTGATGAACCGCCGCGGAATCTCGGCCGACGACGCCTTCGACATCCTGCGGCGCACGTCCCAGGAGCTCAACGTCAAGCTCGTCCAGCTCGCCCACACGCTCACCGAACGACACCGGGAACTCGACGGCTGAACCCCGGCCGGCGAACCCTCAGGGGTTCGCGGGATCAGTGCGGTGTGGATCAGCCGAGGTGACGCAGCAGCTCGAGCAGCGTGCGCTGCTGGTCGGCACTCAGCTCCGTCAACAGGTCCGAAGCGTGGAGACGGTCGCGGAGGGTGTTCCACAGGCCGAGGCCGCGATCGGTGAGCACGAGCGTGCGCTTCCGGCCGTCGGTGGGGTGGGGGCGGCGGGTGACGAGATCCAGGGTTTCGAGCTTGTCCGCCGTGAGGGTCACGGTGGACGGGTCGCGTCCCAGCCTCGCCGCGATCTCGCGAAGCGTCATCGGTGTCTCGCTGGTCGCCAAGGCCCACAGCAGGTCCGAGGCCGAGCTCGGGGCGCCGCTGTCGCGAAGCGTGGTCGCGACGATCGCCCGCGCGGTGTCCCCGACCTCGATCAACCGCCGGATGATCTCGGCTTTCCGCAGGGCGTCGGCGGACCCGGCGCCGGATTTCGTCTCGCTCGGCATGCGGGCCATGATAGCTTGGAAACTCGTTGAGATATTCAATGAGTTAGGTGGAGTAAATGGCGAACGAGCACGAGCGGAGCACCGTCGTCGTCACCGGCGGAACGGGGTACCTGGCGGGCTGGGTCATCAGCGGGCTGCTCGAACGTGGCCACCACGTCCGGACGACGGTCCGGGACCCGTCGAAGACCGAGCGTTTTCGTGCCGCGATCGCCGCGCGGACGAGTGCGGAGGCCGCTGCTTCCGTCGAACTCGTCCGCGCGGATCTCCTCGAAGACGAGGGCTGGGACGCGGCGCTCGCCGGCGCCGGCTATGTGCTGCACACCGCCTCGCCGACACCGTTCGACACGGGTGCCGACCTGATCAAGACGGCCCGTGAGGGCACCCGTCGCGTGCTCGAGGCGGCGGCCCGGGCCGGCGTCCGGCGGGTCGTCCTGACCTCCTCGGGGGTGACGGCCGTCCCCGATGATCCCGAGACACCGGCGACCGAGACGATGCGATCGTCGCCGGCCCATGACGCGGCGCACGTCTACCCCGACTCGAAGATCCTCGCCGAGCGGGACGCCTGGGAGATCTCGTCCGCCACCGGACTCGAGCTGACCGCGGTGCTCCCGACCTTCATGCAAGGTCCGCCGGTGGGTGCCGCGGACCGGCCGGGAACGATCGACGTCGTCCGCCGCCTCGTCCACGGGAAGCTGCCGGCCCTGCCGAGGATCGGGTGGAACGTCGTCGACGTGCGTGACGTCGCCGAGCTGCACATCCTCGCCATGACGAACGCCTCCGCCGCCGGGGAGCGGTTCCTCGGATCCGGCACCTTCCTGTGGTACGCGGACCTGGCGCGGATCATCCGCGAAGGGATGCCTGCCGGAGCCGGGAAGGTGCCTACGCGGCGGATACCGGACTTCGCCGTGAAGGTCCTCGGCCACTTCAACCCGCAGTTGGCGATGGTGCGCCACGAACTGGGCCGCAAACGGCTCGTCGACAGCTCGAAGGCGCGCCACGTCCTCGGGTGGAAGAACCGTGAGGCGGACCAGACAATCCTCGACACCGCCCGCGCGATCCTCGCCGCCGGTGCCGGGAAGTAACGCGACCGCGTCGGCGTACTTGGAAGCATGAGGATCGGCGAGTTGTCCCGGCGCACCGGCGTGAGTCCGCGCTCCCTGCGGTACTACGAAGCACAGGGCCTGTTGACCAGCACCCGCTCCGCCGCCGGGCAGCGGCACTACTCCGACGCCGAGGTCCAGCGCGTGTCGCTCATCCGGCAGCTGTTCGAGGCGGGCTTGTCCAGCCGGGTGATCGCGACTGTGCTGCCGTGCGTGGACGTCCCCGGTGACCTGAGCGTCGCCGAGGAGACGTTCGTGACGATGAAGCGCGAGCGCGACCGGATCGACGCGGAAATCGCGCACCTGGCCGAGACCCGGGACGCGCTCGACGTGCTGCTCGGCGCCAACAGCCGGCACCGGGCGAAGCTGGCCTGACGGTGTGACCCGCGCCTCAGCCGGTTGCCCCTGACACCGGTGTCAGCGGTCAGGATGGCCGCAGAGCCCGGACCGACCGGGCCGTCACCCGGAAAGGCGCGGAAAATGGGACAGGCATGGGGTTTCGGCAGGCACGGCGGGCCCGAAGTGCAGGAGTTCTTCGATCGTCCCGATCCCGTTCCCGGGCGCGGTGAGGTGCTGATCCGGGTCGACGTCGCCGGAGTGAACCCCCTCGACCACCTCCTGCGCGCGGGTCTGGTCCCCGGGCTCGACGGCGGGCGGCCGTTCCCGCTCGTGCTGGGCATGGAAGCGGCGGGAACCGTGCTCGCCCTCGGCGAAGGCGTCGACGGGCTCGAGGTCGGGGACGCGGTCTTCGGCTTCGCGCTCACCGGTGGCGGCACCTACGCCGAGACGACGGTGCTGTCCGCGGCGAACACCGCGCGCATCCCGGCGGGTCTGTCCGCGACCGTGGCGGCGACGCTGCCGGTGGCCGGGACGACCGCGGTGGACGCGCTCGACCAGCTCGGCCTGCCGGCCGGCGCCACGATCCTGGTCAACGGGGTCGGGGGCGGGGTCGGCCTCGCGGTCGCCCGGCTGGCCGCGGCGCGCGAGCTGCACGTGGTCGGCACCGGCAGCGCCGCCAAGCGCGAGCCGGCCGAGGCCGTCGGGGTGCGATTCGTCGACTACACCACGCAGGACGTCGCCGCCGCGGCCCGCGAGCTGGTTCCCGGCGGCTTCGACGGGATCGTCGACCTGGTCGGCGGCCCTTCGCTGCGGACGGTCGCCCCGCTGGCCCGGGACCCTCGCAACGTCATCGCCGTCGGTGATCAGTCCGTGGCCGGCATCGGCGGCCGTTTCGTCGAGCGCCGCCTCGATCGCGAAAACCTGGAGCGCGCCGCCCGCCTGGCGCTCGACGGGGTCCTCGCACCCCCGATCACGGCGGTCCACCCGTTGTCCGACGCCCCGGCCGCCCTCGCGACCGTCGAGAAGGGCCACACCTCGGGCAAGGTCGTGATCAAGGTGACCTGAGACGACTTCCGGTTTCGCGGTTCCCCCCGCCGGTCGGTTCAGGTCCCGGCGGGCCGCGGAAGTCCGTTGAGGATGGCATCGACGCCGAACATGAAGGCCTCAGCCGGTTTTCCGGCGTCGGCCGGCGGCTCCTCGATGAGGCCGGCGTGCAGCAGTTCGGCCCGGTTCTGCTCTTCCGCGACGAAACCCAGTACGTAGTGAACGACGGTCCGTGCCGCCCAGTCGGCGTGGCGCGGGCCGAGCCGCGCCGAGAACAGCCGGTTCAACGTCCGCGTCGGGGTCACGATCTCCGGCCGGTACGCCTGCACGAACGACACGACTTCGGCGCCGTCACGGACGCTCAGCAGCACCGTCCGGAAGGCCTCGGCGGCACTGCGGACATCGGCCGCCGCAGCCGGGAAGTCCTCGAGGACGCGCGTCGCCACCACGGCGAGCAGCTCCTGCTTGCCGGCGACGTGGTAGTACAGCGCGCCGGGCCGAACGCCGAGGTCCGACGCCACCCGCCGCATGGACAGGGCGCTCAGCCCCTGCTCGCGGAGGAGGTCGTACGCCCGGTCGACGATCTGGGCTCGCGTCACCTTCACCCGCGTCATTGTGCCCGCCGCCGAACCGGGGCCCTTGCCTGCCCCGCTCCGCCCACCTAGGATTTGATAGGTGTTCAAAACCTATGATGACCTGGCCTCTCGCCAGCTGGCCGGCGGCGTCCTCGACCGAGCCGAGGCGCGTGCGGTGCTGGCGGCGCCCGACCGCGAGGTGCTCGGCCTGGTCGCTGCGGCCGGACGTCTCCGCCGTGCGTACTTCGGCAACCAGGTCAAGGTCAACTACCTGGTCAACCTCAAGTCGGGGCTGTGCCCGGAAGACTGTGGTTACTGCTCGCAGCGCCTGGGGTCGTCCGCGCAGATCCTGAAGTACTCCTGGCTGTCGGCCGAGGAAACGGTCCGCCAGGCCGCGGCTGGCATCGAAGGCGGTGCGTCGCGGGTCTGCCTGGTCGCGAGCGGACGCGGCCCGAGCGACCGCGACGTGGACCGCGTCGCCGGCGTCGTCGAGGCGGTCAAATCCGCCCACGCGGACGTGGAAGTCTGCGCGTGTCTCGGCATCTTGCAGGAAGGCCAGGCCGAGCGCCTCCGCGACGCCGGCGTCGACGCCTACAACCACAACCTCAACACGAGCGAATCGCGCTACGCCGGAATCTGCTCGACCCACGGCTACGACGACCGCGTGGCGACCGTCGAAAAGGCCAAGGCGGCCGGTCTTTCCCCGTGTTCCGGCGTGATCGTCGGCATGGGGGAGACCGACGACGAGCTGATCGACGCGATCTTCGCCCTGCGCGAGCTGAACAGCGACTCGATCCCCGTCAACTTCCTGATGCCGTTCGACGGCACGCCCCTTGCCGACACGTGGGAACTCTCGCCGCTGCGGGCGCTCCAGATCCTCGCCCTGGTGCGGCTGGCCTGCCCGGCGACCGAGGTCCGGATGGCGGGCGGGCGGGAGATGCACCTGCGCTCCCTGCAGCCGCTGGCGCTGCACGTGGCGAACTCCCTGTTCCTCGGGGATTACCTCACCAGCGAAGGGCAGGCGGCCCGGGCCGACCTGGACATGATCGCCGACGCCGGCTTCGAGGTCCTCGGCACCGCGCGAGCCGAAGCCCGGACGTCCGTGCCGATCCGCGCGCGCGGAGCCGGGACCGCGGTCTCACCGAACGCCTGAACGGCGCCGGAAACGTGGCTCACCACCGCGCGCGATGACCGGCACCGCGCCGGTCAGTCGATGATCTGGCAGATGGCGACCGGCAGCCTGGGCGACCACGTGCCGGTGGCGTAGTCGTAGGCCCGGGCGTAACCGTTGTCGCCCGGCGCGCACGGGGCCGCGATCGTCGTTTCCACGTAGAAGGTGCCGCCCGGGGTGATCGAGTGCGGCTGCGCGATCACGTGCGTGCTGAACCACACGGTCCCGTTGTTCAGCTTCACGGCCAGGTACACCTCGCCGCCGAGGGTGAAATCGCCGCCGGCGACTTTCAAGTGGCCGTTGAAGGTGTAGCTGAAGAGGAAAGGCGAATCCTCCGCCTGGCGAACCGTGCTCCGTGCGGTGTGTTCGGCCGGCGCGGACGCGGCCGAGGCCGGGACGGCCGTCAAGCCGGCGGCCGCCAGCGCGACGGCGGGCAGGAAGGTGAGTTTCGCGAGCAGAGACGTCCGGGTCATCCGGTCCTCCTGAGGCAGGGCGGCGGCGAGTCCCGCCGTTCCCCGATGGTCCGGCGCGAGCCTGCTCGCCGACCTTGCGCCGTCCTTGAGGACGGGCCAGCATTGAGCGGGGGAATTCGTCCGTTTCGGCAGCGCATCGCACAGCCGGGAGCGTGGGCCCATGGAGCTCCGTCTGCTGGGTGAGGTGGAGCTGCGGGTGGACGGCCGGCGCGTGGACGTCGGAGCACCACGGTTGCAGGTGGTGCTCGCCGCGCTCGCCGTGGACGCGGGCCGACCCGTCACCATCGAGACGCTGATCGACCGGGTCTGGGACGACTCGCCACCCGCCGAAGCGCGCAACGTCCTGTACTCGTACCTGAGCCGGATCCGCCGGCTTCTGCGGCAGGCCGGTCCGGCGGCGCGCGTCGAACGCCGCCACGCCGGTTACGTGCTGGACATCGACGCGGAACTGGTGGACCTGCACCGGTTTCGCCGGCTGGCCGGCGAGGGCCGCGACTCCCGGCGCGACGACGACGGCCGGGCCGCCGCGCTCGGTGAGGCACTGGGCCTGTGGCGCGGGCCTCCGCTGGCCGGTCTCCCGGGGGAGTGGGTCGCCCGGGTACGGGACAGCTGGTACCGGCAACGGCTGGACGCGGTCGTCTCGTGGGCCCGGATCACGCTCCGCCTCGGCCGGCCCGCGGCGGTGCTCGCCGCCTTGCCCGAGCTGGTCGCGGAGTACCCGCTGGCGGAACCCCTCGAGGCCCTCCTGATGCGCTCCCTGTGCGCGGTGGGGCGAAGTGCGGAGGCCCTCGACCGGTACACCGCCATCCGGCAACGGCTGGCCGACGAGCTGGGCGCCGACCCCGGCCCCGAACTCCGTTCGCTGCACCGGGCGATCCTGGCCGGCGGCCTGCCACCGGCCGGACCGGAATCCGCGCTCCCGACCGCGAAAGTGGTGGCCGGCCCCGCGCAGCTCCCGCCGGACACGTTCGGGTTCGCCGGCCGCGGCGATCACCTGCGGCAGCTGGACGGCCTGCTCGAGCCGACCGGCGACCGCCCGGCCACGGCGGTCATCTCCGCGGTGTCCGGAACGGCCGGCGTCGGCAAGACGGCGCTGGCGGTGCGCTGGGCCCACCGCGTCCGTGCCGAGTTCCCCGACGGCCAGCTGTACGTGAACCTGCGGGGCTTCGACCCGAGCGGAGCGCCCGTGGCGCCCGCCGACGCCGTTCGGGGGTTCCTCGATGCGTTCGAGGTACCGGCGGAGCGGATCCCGACCGGTTTCGACGCCCAGGTCGGCCTGTACCGGAGCTTGCTGACCGGGCGGCGGGTGCTGGTGGTGCTGGACAACGCGCGCGACGCGGAGCAGGTCCGGCCGCTCCTGCCGGGGGCGTCCGGCTGCGTCGTGGTGGTGACCAGCCGCAGCCAGCTCATCGGCCTGGTCGCCGAGGGCGCCCACCCGCTGCCGCTGGACCTGCTGCCGGTCGCCGAAGCGCGTCAGCTGCTGGCCGGGCGCCTCGGTGCCGGCCGGGTCGCGGCCGAGCCCCGGGCGGTGAACGAGATCATCGCCGCATGCGCGCGGCTGCCGCTCGCCTTGGCGATCGTGGCCGCCCGCGCCGCCACCCACGCCGGATTCGAGCTGGCCGCGCTCGCCGGCGAGCTGCGCGGGACCCGAGGTGGCCTGAACGAGTTCGCCGGCGTGGACCCGGCGACCGACGCGCGAGCGGTGTTCTCGTGGTCCTACCGGCAGCTGGGCCCCGCGGCGGCCCGGTTGTTCCGGCTGCTCGGCCTGCACCCCGGCCCCGATCTCGGCGAGCCGGCGGCGGCCAGTCTCGCGGGCCTTCCCCGGGCGCGGGCGCGGACGTTGCTGGCCGAGCTGGCCCAGGCCCACCTGATCGTCGAGCACGCCCCCGGGCGGTACACCTTCCACGACCTGCTGCGGGCGTACGCGACCGAACAGGCCCAGCTCGTCGACGCCGGCGAGCAGCGCCGCGCCGCGCTCCACCGGACGCTGGACCACTACGTGCACACCGCCCACGCGGCCGCCCGGTTGCTGCACCCGGAACGGGATCCGCTCCCGGCCGCCCTGCTTCCTCCGCAGCCGGGCGTGCTGCCCGAAGACCTCGCCGGCCACGTGCGGGCGCTGGACTGGTTCACCACCGAGCACGCCGTGCTGCTCGCCGCTCTCGACCACGCCGCCGCGACCGGCTGGGACACCCACGCCTGGCAACTCGCCTGGACCATGGCCGACTTCCTCGACCGGCAGGGCCATTGGCGCGACTACGCCGCGACCCAGCACGTCGCGCTGGCCGCGGCCGCGAGGCTGGGTGATCCCTCCTTGGCGGCCTGCGCCCACCGCATCCTCGGCCGCGCCTGCACGCAGCTGGGCCGGCTCGACGACGCCCACACCCACCTGCGGCACGCCCTCGACAGCTACGGGCGGTCCGGCGACCGGTCGGCGCAAGCCCAGACCCACCACAACGTGACCCTGGTGTTCGAGCGCCAAGGCCGCCACGACGAGGCCCTCGACCACGCCCGGCGGGCGCTGGCGCTGTTCCGGTCGGCCGGGAACCGGCGCGGTGAAGCCGAGACCCTCGCCACGGTCGGCTGGTGCCATGCCCTGCTGGGGGACCACGAACAGGCTCTCGTCGCTTGCGGGCAGGCCCTCACGCTGCTCCGGGAGCTCGGCAACCGCCGCGGGCAGGCGTTGACGTGGGACAGCCTGGGCTACGCCCACCACCACCTCGGCGACCACGTCGAAGCCGTCGCCTGCTACCGGCACGCCATCGACCTGTACCGGGATCTCAGCGAATATCGCGAAGAGGCGATCACCCTGTCCCACCTGGGCGACACCCATGAGGCCGCCGGGCAGGCGGACCTCGCCCGCGAGGCCCGGGAGCACGCTTGGGTGATCTTCGACCGGCTGGAGCACCCCGATGCCGAGCGGGTCCGGGCCAAGCTGGAAGGTCACGGCGGGCAGCGCCCCACGGGGCACTAAACCGGTCCGGCCGGTCGGGCGTGGACACTTCACCCGACCACGGAACCCGGAGGAACGACCATCAGCACCGATTTCAGGGCCGACCCGGACGCGATCCAGAAGCTCGGCGCGCTCGCCGGGCGGGCGGGCTCCGCGGCCGGCCTCTACGCGGCGGCGGCCACCGACGGCCCGAACGAGCTGGGCGAAGGGCTGCTGGTCAACCTGCTCGCCCAGCCGCTCGACCAGTGGCAGGCGCTCTGCCTCGCCAACGACCGCAAGGCCGCATCGCTGGCCGACGCCTTCGACACCGCGCTCGTCGCCGTGGCCAAGCTGTATCGCGAAACCGACCACGAGGCCGCGGCGAAGGCCGACCGGTCCTACCCGGACGCGCACTCCGAGCGGATCGCCGCCGACGACGTCGTCTCCCCGGAAACCGCCGCGGCCTTCACCGACTTCGACAACGCGTCCCTCAACCCCCGGACCGGCGAGCCGTACCCGTGGTCGTTCACCCCGGCGGAGGACGCGTTCGGCGGCTGGAACATCGAGCTCCAGCGCATCGCGGACAAGATCGCGGGCGGGGCCGCCATCTCCGGGCCGGTGCGCGGCCTGCTGACGAAGATCATCGGGACCGACCTGCTGACCTTCGTCGAGAAGCTGGTGACCGGCGACTGGGACCTCCTGCTGCGCCAGGGCATGGTGTTCGAGGACACCGGGCTCGCCTTCGGCAAGATCAAGCAGAACATCGACCGGGGCCGCCTCGGGATCCAGGAACGCTGGACCGGGCACGCCGGGGAAGCCGCGCGCGCCTGGCTCACCGACTACTCCCACGCCTGCGCCGCGCACGCCAAGTTCTGCACGGACGCCGGCTGGAAGATCAAGAACTTCGCCCGCGCGGCCTACAACGCCATGCAGGCCCTCGACATGGCCCTCGAGTCCCTGCTGGACGCGGTGCTCAGCAAGGTGCTGAAGCTCGGGAAGGCCCTGGAGCTGGCGCTGCTCGGCATCGTCGGGCTCAGTGACGGCGAGTCCGTGCGCCAGGCGATCGCCGGCGTCCTGGCCGAGGCCAGCCCGTTGCGCGCCGCCATCGACACGCTCACCGCGCTGGCGCACTCGGTCGCGTCGGTGTCCGAGCTGGTGGCGGGCAACGGCGAAATAGCCGCCCAGGCCTGGCCGGGCGAGCCCTACAAGCACCCGGGGACGTGACGTGGAAATCTCACCTTGGCGCACCGCGCAGGGCCGGCTCGCGCGGCACAACCAGCTGGTCCTGCTGGCCCGCGGCGACGGCGACCTGGCCGACTTCGCCCGCGACGTCCTGGCCGGCCGGGCGAAGCCGGAGGACCTGCTCCACCGGTCGTACCTGAGCGAAAAGACCCTCGGAACGGCACACGCGGAGATCGACGCGTGGAACGCCCTCCCCGAAGACGAACGACAGGCGGCCGTCGACGGGGCCGAAGCCCGGACGCGGGCGGAGATCGCCGCCCTCGCGGCGCTCGACCTGTCGCAGCCGGCTCCGGACGACGACGATGATGACGACGACCACGACTTCGGCGCGGAGTTCCTGAACTCGCTGCGGTGACCGGGGTTCACCGGCACGCCTTCAGCCGGGACTGCTTACTCGGTCCTCGGCCGAGGTCAGGGTGGCGACATAACGAGCGGAGTCGAAGGATTGGCCGGTGAAGAAGCGGGTGGCCAGGTCGGCGACGTCGGCCGCCCGCTCGAGGACGACCCAATGGTCGGAATCCTTGAGCGTGAGGAACCGGCTGCCCGGTAGCGTGGCCGCGAACTCGCGCTGCAGTTCGGGGCTGGTGATCGAGTCGTGTTCGCCGGTGAACACCAGCGCCGGCACCCCGGACAGGCCGCCCTCGAAGGACGGCCCGCCGATCAGCGATCGGCGCAGGGAGTCCATCGCGTGGGGTACGTGGACGGCGACGTGGAGCATCGACCGCCTGACGTACCGGTAAACCAGGGCACGTCGCGGGATGTGGCGGTCCTCGTCCAGGCAGAGCTGCATCTGCGCGGCAAGGGTCGCGAAGCTTTCCGTGTCACCGTTTTCGAGGTACTCGGCGGCCCGGCGCACCGATGCGCGCTGGGCATCGCTGGTGTGGGAAACCACTCCGCCGAGGATCAGCCGCGCGATGCGGCCCGGGTTGCGCCGGGCGCAGCCGAAGGCGAGTTCCGCGCCGTAGGAATAGCCGAACAGGTTGACCCGCGGGACTTGGAGGTCGTCGATGATCCGGTCGATCGCGGCGGACATGAACTCGGTATCGGCTCCGGGCGGCGGTGGGTCCGACGCTCCCACGCCGGGGAGATCCGCGGTCACCAGGCTCGCCACCGGGGTGATCCGGTCTTCCATGTGGGGCCAGCCGTGGCTGCCCTGGAACCCGCCGCCGAGCACGATCACCGGCTCGGTCCGCGGGGCGTGCTGCCGGAGGAGCCGGTAACTGAACCGCGTCCGGCCGACGACCAGCGAACGGACAACTTCCTCGTGCATGCTCCGCTTCCTGCTCCGAGACGGCGTCGAGCTCGTGCTCAGCAGTTCTTCGTGAGGACGAGGGCGGCGTTGTGGCCGCCGAACCCCATCGATGTCTTGACCGCGCACTCGAACACCGCGGGCCGCGTTTCCTTGGCGACGACGTCGATCGGGATCCGGAGGTCCCGGGTCCGGAGGTTGGCCGTCGGCGGCACCGACTGCCGCTCCAGCGCCAGGACGGTCAACGCCGTTTCGATGCCGCCCGCCGCGCCGAGCGCGTGCCCGGTCATCGCCTTGGTGGAGGTGACGAGCGGCTGGTCACCGAGGACCCGGTGCAGCATGGTCGCTTCGATGAGGTCGTTCATCACGGTGGACGTGCCGTGGGCGTTGACGTGGCCGACGTCGGCCGGGGCGACGTCCGCGTCTTCCAGGGCGGTCCGCAGTGCGCGTTCGATCCCGTTGCCCTCGGGATCCGGTGCCACCGCCGCGTAGGCGTCGCTGGAGGCGCCGTAGCCCGCGATCGCGGCCCGCACCCGGGCACCGCGCGCGGCGGCGTGCCCGGGTCGCTCCAGGACGACCAGGCCGGCTCCTTCGCCGACGACGAAACCGTCGCGGTCGGCGTCGAACGGGCGGCACGCCGTCGACGGGTCGTCCGTGCGCGTGGAGACGGCCCGCATCTGGCAGGCGCTGGCGATCAGCAGGCGCGAGCGCACGGATTCGGCGCCACCGGCGATGACGACGTCGCACGCGCCGGAGCGCAGCATCTGCAGGGCGGTGCCGATCGCGACCGTGCCGGAGGAGCACGCGGTGGAGACGCTCAAACTCGGACCTCGTGCCCCGAGGTCCATGCAGACGCTGCTGGCGGCGCTGTTCACCGTGGTCATCGGCGCGAGTTTGGGCGACACCCGGCGCGCGCCCTTTTCCGCGAGGACCGTGCTCTGCTGGTCGTAGAAGGGAAGGCCGCCGTGCGCCGACCCGATGACCACCGCGATCCGGCCGGAGTCCCACACCGAGGTGTCGAGCCCCGCGTCCGCGACCGCTTCCCGGGCCGCGATCACCGCGAGCTGGGAAAACCGGTCCATCATCCGCACGGCCGGGATGCCCAGGACACTTCCGGGGTCGAGGTCGTCGACGGTGTACATGAAGTCGCACGGCAGGCCGGAAAGCTCTTCCTGGTGGCGGACGCCGGTGGCGCCGCCGGGCCCGGTCACGCCCCGCCAGGTGGCTTCGGCCCCGACCCCGGCCGCGGTGACGAGACCGATGCCGGTCACCGCCGCGGTGAGCCGGTCCCGGGAGCGCGCGGTCACGCCGCGAGCTTCTCGTCGACGGCCGTCGCGAGCTGTCCCACGGTCTCCCGGGAAGTCAGCTGGACGTCCTCGAGATCGATGCCCAGGTGTTCCTCGAGGAGCACGCGCAGTTCTTCCAGGGCGAGGGAATCCATCCCCAGCTCACGCAGCGCGGCATCGGGGCGCACGTCGACGGGCTGCACGCCGAAATCCCTGGTGAGGAAAGTCGTGATCTCTTCGGTGGCGGACACTCTGTTCTCGGCTTCCATTCCGGCTGTGGGGCGGACGCACCTGCTTGCGGTGACGAAGAGGCGCATCAGCAGATGCCCGCGGAACGTCTTTTATACGCGTTCTCGGGAAAAGTCCCGCTTTGTTGACTCGATCGGGTGAGGCGCCGAATGGGCGGATCTTCGGTTCGCCCACGTCACCGGCCTGCTGCTAGTGCGGTGGTGTCCCGACCGGGTGGACGCAGGTGGTTCGACGCCCGCGCATGTCCCACCAGCGGCCGGTCTTGCGCGCGAAAACCCTTTCGGGGGTAGTGATCCCCGGTCAGCGGGTCGGGCCGACTACACGATCGGTGGCACGAGCTGGCTCGACCCGCGCCGCCTCAGTAAGTTCCGCTCCGGCGCGGATCCCGCGGCGGCATCGGTGTCCCGATGCTGTCGCCGGGCCGACGCGAAAGACGTCCGTGGCGGACCGAACCGCCACGGCGATTTCCGGACCGTTCATTTCCCGCTGTACCCGGCGGGTCTCTCTAGGAGTTCTTCTCTTGATCAAACAGCTCGGATTCGTCGCGACCACCCTCGCCGCCGGCATGGCGATCCTCGGCGGATCCGCCTCCGCGGCCGGTGTCACCGTCACCGGTCACCCGATCGACCACAACGACCAGATCGGCCTGGCCAACGTGCAGAACCTCGACGCCCTGCACAGCGTCAACGGCACCGTCGGGTTCTGCGACAACAACGTGAACGTGCTCGGCGTCCAGGTCCCGGTGCGCGACGTGGCCGAAGGCGTCAACGTGCCGGTGCTGTCGCCGGGTGAGAGCGAGGCCGAGGGCGAGACGCCGGACAACTGCGCGGGCAGCGGCGCCGCGGACGGCGGAACCGCCCAGGGCAACTGATCGCCCATCGCCGGCCGCCGTGCTGACCCCAGCGCGGCGGCCGGCCCCGTCGGCCGAGGATCACGGGCAGTGTGCTTGCCCGGGGCAGCTGCGAAGGAACCGGACCACCGGCGCCTTCCCGACGGCTTGGTTCGGCCCCGGGACGCCTTGCGGCCACTCGATGGACAGGGTGACGGCGGAGGAGTTGTTCCCGTAGTTCTTCTCCGCCAGGGTCCGATCGGCGTTGACGGTGTTCACCAGCTCGTACGTCCCGGACGGCACGTGGGTGATGTCCAGCCACTGGAAGTCGACCCCGTACTTGTAGTCGTCCCCGGAACCGACCGAAATACCCTCGACCACATCGAGGGCGTTCGGTTCGTGGTGGCCGCAGTTGTTGGCCCGCAGGCGCTCGGCGAGCTCCGCGTCGGCGCCGGTGTCGCCGGGAACGTGACCGAGGCGGCCGACGTCGGCGACCGGGTACCGGTCGCCGAGGCAGAAGCCGTTCTTGCGGTCGGTGACGACGGTCTTGCCCTGCTTCGAGATCAGTGCGAAGTGCTCGAAGTTCATCAGGTGCCAGTGCTGGTGGGCCATGGCCGGTTCGTAGTAGGTGTAGGCCCGGGTGGGGCGTTGCGCCGAGGCGTAGTCGGGCGGTATCGAGCCGTCCGCCTTGTTCCGCAGCGCTTGGCGGACAGTCATCGTGCTTTCGTTCGTGCCGGCCCGGTGGCCGTACAGCAACAGCGGTCCATCGCCGATGTTCTCTTCCGAGCTGGTGAACCGCAGTCGCACGGCCTTCGCCGCGGCCTCGCCGGCGCACCGTCCGTTGGGCGCGCCGGGATCGACGACCGGGCACACGTCCCAGTCCCGGCACCGGCTGGGATCACCGGCGTATCCACCCGGACATCCCGGTGGCGCCTGGCGGAGATCGGGCAAGAGCGGACTGGGTGCCGCGGCGGCCTGGGGGACCGATCCGGTGACGGCGGTCAGCAGTGCCGCTGCCGCCAGAGTCGTGTACTTGATGAACAAGAGTTGTGCCCGTCCTGTCGGTATTTTCCCGGTGAATCCTAAGTGGACACGTGGTAGGGCAAGGAGAGCCACGCGGGAAGGTGTACCCGATGGGCTGAGGTGCTGCCGGTATCGGGTGTTTCGTCGGTAGCGTGCGGGCGAACTCACGCCGAAGGGGCCTTCGAAGATGTCGACCACCGCAGGATTCCACACCGTTTCGGACGACTTCCGGGAGGCGGTGCCGGCCCCGTCACGACCGGCCTCGGGCGAGGGGATCACGATGGTGTGCGGAACCCGGCCGGAGCTGATCAAGCTGGCTCCGCTGCTGCGCTTCTTCGGCGATGCCTGCGACGTCGTCTACACGGGACAGCACCACGACCGTTCGCTGTATTCGCTCATCCGCGCGGATTTGCCGTCGCCGAAGCGGTTTCACGAACTGGCGGTCGGCAGCGCCCGGCGTGGGGTCCAGCTCGGGCGGGCGGTCAGCGCGGTCGACGAAGTGCTGCTGACCCACCCCGGCCGCGTGGTGCTCGTGCAGGGGGACACCACGTCCGCTCTCGCCGGCGCTCTGGCGGCGAACGCCCATGGGCTGCCCCTGGTGCACGTCGAGGCCGGGCTGCGCAGCCGTGACCGGTCGATGCCGGAAGAGCACAACCGGGTCCTGATCGACCACCTCGCCGACCTGTGCTGCGCGCCGACCGACCTCAACCGCCGGAACCTGCTGGCCGAGAACATCCCGTCCGAGCGGGTCGCCGTTACCGGCAACACCGTCGTGGAGGCGCTGCGGACCGCCCTTCCCGCCGCGGAAGAACGGGCTTCCGTCCTCGCCGCCCGAGGTCTCGTCCGGGACGAGTACATCCTCGCGACCATTCACCGCCCGGAGAACGTCGACGATCCCCGCCGGCTCGCCGCGGTCCTGCAGGAGCTCGGCGAGCTGCCCCTCCCCGTCGTCTTCCCGCTGCACCCCCGCACGGCCAAGAGCGTCGAGCGGTTCGGCTTGACCCGGCTCCTGCACCCGTTGCGCGTCCTGGATCC
The DNA here is from genome assembly GCF_055565395.1 of Amycolatopsis sp. NPDC028719. Taxonomy (NCBI): domain Bacteria; kingdom Bacillati; phylum Actinomycetota; class Actinomycetes; order Pseudonocardiales; family Pseudonocardiaceae; genus Amycolatopsis; species Amycolatopsis sp. NPDC028719. The sequence goes on along the minus strand of NZ_JBVHUL010000003.1, from coordinate 202,516 downwards.
CCAGGCCTATCCGGCGTTCCTCGCGCTGGCCGCCGAAGCCGCGGTGATCGTCTCGGATTCCGGGGGCATCCAGGAGGAGGTGAGCGTGCTCAAACGACCCGTGGTGGTGGTGCGCCGCAGCACCGAGCGGCCCGAGATCACCGGTACGTTCGGAGTCCTCGTTCCGGCGGGGCCCCGGATCGGTGCCGAAGTGGCGCTGTGGCTGGACGACGTCGCCGGCCATCGCGAGCGCCTCCGCCGCATCCCTTCGCCGTACGGGGACGGGTCGGCGTGCCGGCGGATCGCCGAGGCGATCGAGCGGGTGCTCCAGCCGGCGTGACCGGGTGCCGTCACCGGACCGGTTCGCCGGCCTCCGGGCGTTCCCGGACGGCGAGGATCCGGTTCGTCACGGCGTTGGCCAGTGCCACGCTCGAGTTCCAGCTCGTCACGTCCGGGTAGACGTGGGCCGTGGTCGCCACCAGGACGTTCGTGTCTTCGACGACGACCGGGGGCCGCAAGGCGAGGTAGTTCAACGGGTAGACGGGTTCGACGAAGGGCGCTTTGAACACCCGCACGTCCGCGATGTCGTCGGCGTGCAGGCCCGGGTGGAGGCTCATGAGCTGCGCCGACCACCGCGCGGCGATGCCGTCGGCGGGCTCGTCGTACAGCCGTGACCCGCGGTCGGTGTAGCGCATGACGTAGGCGAGGTGCGCGCCGCCGTAGGCTTCGGTGCCGGCGAGCGCGGACATCTCGACCACGCCGTCGAAGCCGGTGGCCGAGCGCAGCACCGGCGTCCAGTAGTGGCCCGTGAGCGGCCGGCGGAGGAAGAACGCGGCGGTGACCACGCCCTGGTAGCGCAGGTCGGACCGCGGCAGCCGGGCGGCGAGCTCGTCGTCGGCGAGCCGTCGCAGCAGTGGCAAGGGAACGGTCGACAAGACCTGGTCCACGTCGAGCACTTCGCCATCGGCCGAAGTGAGGGAACACCCCGCGGCCGTGCTGCTGAGCCGGTGGACCGGAGCGGCTGTGCGGACCGTCCCGCCGGCGGCCTCGATGGACGAGCGCAACGCGTCGATGATCGTCTTGTACCCACCGGCCGGGTATCCCCGGGTGGCGACGTTGCGTTCCCGGCCGAGCCGCTGCCACAGGTACAGCGCGGGCACGTCACCGAAGGAGGCGCCGAACTTCGACCCGAACATCGGCGCGAAGAGGTTCTCCCACACCCGGCGGCCGTAGAGGCCGCGCAACCAGTCTTCGGTGCGGAGCGAGTCGAGGTCCCGCCCTCGGCCGAGTCGGCGCAGCAGCAGCGAGACCGCGCCGAAGCGCACCCGGTCGTCGAACCGCAGCGGGGTGAACCGCAGCAGGTCGAGCGCGGAGTTGAACCGGTGGTGGCGGCCGTCGACGATCATGCCCATCGTCGTCTTCCGCCACCGGACCGCGCTTTCGAGCCCCAGCTCGCCGAGCAGCCGCAGAAGCTCGTCGTCGGTGGGCATGATGCAGTGGTAGAAGCGCTCCACCCACTGGTCCCCGCGGGCGAAGAAGGTGCCGAGCCCGCCGAGCTGGTCACTGGCCTCGAGAAGGGTGACGCGGACTCCCCGGCGGGCGAGGCGGTGGGCGGCCGCGAGTCCGCAGATGCCGCCGCCGATCACGGCGACGTGCGTCGCGTTCGTGGAGGTTTTCACCGGTGTGTCAGAGCTTTCGGTAGGGCGCCGGGCTGAGCCGGTCGCGGGCGAGCAGCTTCACGTACTGCAGGATCGTCCGCCGCAGCTTCAGCTTGCTCGGCCCCTGCTTCCGGTCGTAGCGGAGGGCGAGCGGGATCTCGGTGATCACCGGCCGGCAGTGGCGCAGCTTGAGCAGGAGCTCCACCATGCACGCGAAGCCCTGCTCTTCGATGAGCCGCTCGCCCCAGTGCGCGGAAGCCCTGCTCAGCAAGCTGGCGCGGTAGGCGCGGTAGCCGCTGGTGAAGTCGCGGACCCCGTCGACGGCGAGGACGCGGTGGAAGAGCTGTGCCGCACCGCGGGAGAGCAGCCGCCGCCCGAGGGGCGCGGTCTGGTCGTCTCCGCCGGGGACGAAGCGCGAGCAGATGGCGACGTCCGCGCCGGCGGCGATTTCCGCCTGCAGCCGGCCGATCAGGCCGGGGTCGTGGGTGTCGTCCGCGTCCATGACGACGACGATGTCGTCCGGATCGGACGCCTCCACGGCCGCCCGGAGCCCGGACAGCACGGCGCGGCCCAGCCCGAGGTTGACCGCGTGGCGGACCACCCGTACGTCGAGGTCGCTGTGACCGGCTTCGGCCACGGCGGCGGTCCGGTCGGCCGAACCGTCGTCGACGACCCACACCGTCAGCCGCTCGGTGAGCGCGACGTCGGCGAGGCGGTGCAGCAAAGCGGGTAAGGACGCTTCTTCGTTGAACGCGGGGAGGACGACGTGCGCCCGTCCACCCGTCCGGCCGGTGTCCCGGTCTTGGCCCGTCTTCGTGGCCAAACCGGTTTCTTCGAACGCCACGGATCCCCTTCGGATTCTCGATGCGGTGGCCGGCCGCAAACCTTCGTTCGGCCGTCAGCTCATATTCGGCTATGTTGGGCCCTTTCTTTAGGGCTGCCTGATGTCCCCCGGAAGGAGTTGACCCCGTGGAACCACCCGGCGTTCCGTTGTTTCGCTGGAATGGGACCACTGCGTTCCTCGAACGGGTGGTTTTGCGGCCGGGCACCGCGCATCGCGCTCGACGGAGCCGAACGTCCCCTGAACGGATGAGTTTTGGCAGAGACAGAAGGACAATCGTGATGAGACAATCCGGTGACGGCTCTCCCCGAAAAGGGCAACTCCAGTGACCGAACTGAGAACCCCGGTCTTCGCCGGGACGATGCCGCTCCAGCGCCGGCGCGGACCGGCGCACCGGGTGCCCGCGGCGCGGAGCCGGCCGCCGCTGTCCCGGGTCAACGCCGTCGTGGTGCTGCTGGTGGCCGCCGATCTCGGCGCTTGGCTCGCCGCGATCCCGCTCACCGCCTCGGACGTGCTGGACGCGGTGGTGGCCGGCGCGGCGCTGTGGGGCACGCGGGCCGCCGGGCGGGTGCACCGGCGCCGCCTGTGGCTTTCCTGGTTCCAGGACCTTCCGCGATCGCTTGCCACGTCCGGGATCGCGTTCGCGCTCGTCACGTGCGTCGCTCTGGTCACGAGCCCGGCGGGTCCGGGAATGGCGGCGGTGCAGGCGCTGGTCCTGGTGTTCGCCGTGCTCAGCGAGTGCGCGCGGCCGTGGATCTTCGCGTTCGGCCGCTGGGGCCGCCGACGGCTCCGCCGCTGCGACCGGGCCATCGTGGTGGGCTCGGCGGACTGCGGGGGCGACCTGATCCGCACCATGGTGCGGCACCCCGAGTTCGGGCTCCTGCCCGTCGGTTTCCTCCCCTCCGGCCGGGATGCGGAGGCCGTCGACCTCCCGGTCGAGCTCGTCGAAGACGGCCTCGCCGAGGCCATCACCCGTCTCGGGGCGGGAACCGTCGTGCTGGCGCATGCGCCCGAGAGCGACAGTGCGGTCGTCGACGCGGCGGTCACGGCGCACCGCCTCGGCTGCGTCACCCTGGTCTTGCCCCGCCTCTTCGCGCTTTGCCCGGACGGACCCGGGATCGACCGGCTCCGCAGCTATCCGCTGATGTGGCTGGCCGGCGCGCCGACCCGTAGGCCCAGCTGGTGGGTCAAGCGGGCGATCGAGACCGTGCTGGCCGCCACCGCGCTCGCCGTCGTGGCACCGGTCATCGCGTTGTGCGCGCTGGCGGTACTGGTGGAAAGCGGGCGTCCCGCGATCTTCCGCCAGGTCCGGGTCGGGGTGAACGGCCGGACCTTCGTGCTCTACAAGATCCGCAGCGTCCGGCCCGACGCCGTGGACGATTCGGCGACGCGCTGGTCGGTGGCCGGCGACCGCCGGGTCGGTCCCGTGGGCCGGTTCCTGCGACGATCCTCTTTGGACGAGCTGCCCCAGCTGTGGAACGTCGTGCGGGGCGACATGGCGCTGGTCGGGCCACGCCCGGAACGGCCGGTGTTCGTGGCCGAGTTCTCCGCCCTCCACGACCTTTACTGGGCCCGGCACCGGGTTCCCGCCGGGCTGACCGGCCTCGCGCAGGTGCACGGCCTGCGCGGGGACACCTCGATCGCGGACCGCGCCCGCTACGACAACTACTACATCGCCAACTGGTCGCTCTGGCTCGACCTCAAGATCATCATCCTGACGGTGGGAGAACTGCTGTGCCGAAGGCAACGCTGACGCGGGCGCACCCGGCGGTCACCCGGCTCTTCGCCAGGTGTGCCGCGCTCGTCCTGGCCGCCGGGTGCGTGACCGCGTGCAGCATCAGCTCGGCACACGAGGCCGCGGCGCCGCCGCCGAAACCCCTGGCACCGTGCGCGTGGTGGTACGGGATCGGTCAACCGCCGACGGCCACCGAGCTGAAGCTGGCGGCCCAGCGGTACGACGTCGTGGTGCTCAACGCCGACCAGGCTCCGGCGATGCGGAAGCTGCACGAGCTCAACCCCCGCGTCAAAGTGCTCGTGTACAAGGACTTGTCCAGCACCCGCAACTACCCGGGTGCCGTCGACGGCGGTGAAGACGCCCAGTTCCTGCCCAGCGGGATCGGGTACGTCGCGGCGCAGCGGACGCACCCCGAGTGGTTCGCGACCGACACCCGCGGCGGCCGCATCGAGTGGCAGGGCTACCCGAAGCACTGGCAGATGACGGTGTGGGACCCGGCCTACCAGCAGGCCTGGAGTTCCGCCGTGGTGGCCGAGGCCAGCCGCGAAGGCTGGGACGGCGTGCTGGCCGACAACGACTTCAACTCCTTGAGCCACTACTCGCCCGCGGTCCTCGCCGGGACCGCGTCGACGGCCGAGACCGACCGGAAGCTGCGCGACGGGCTCGACGCTTTCCTGTCCCTGGTGGGCGACGCGATGCAGAAGGCGGGCAAGCTGTTCGTGCCGAACGTCTCGGAGACCCACCTGCTGCCGGGGAGGTGGACGGCGCATTCCCGCTTCGGCGGGGCCATGGAGGAGAACTTCGGGTTCCGCGAGAACGGCGGAACCGGCGGCCTGCTCACCTTCCGCGGCAACGAGTTCCAGGAACTGCGGGCGCAGGCCGCGCTGGGCGAGTCGCTCCTGCTGCTGGTCACCCGCACGAGGTCCGAGAAGCAGGACCGGGCGGGCTACGCCAGTGCGGCCCTGCTGGCCGGCCCCCGGACGTGCTGGACCCCGGCCACCACGGACGACTACCGCGACCCCGAGTGGTCCGACCTGCAGAGCAGCGGCCTCGGCGAAGCGGTGGACGCCGCCGGCCGGCTGCCCAACGGCGTCTGGACCCGGACGTTCACGAACGGCTGGGTCGCGGTGAACCCGACATCGGCCACCCAGGCCGTGACGCCCCCCGAGGGACTCGTCGCCGCGAACGGCGCCCGCGCCGCGACCACCTCCCCGCCTCCGGCGCCGACGACGGTGCCGCCCGCGGCCGTCGAGCTCGAGGCCGCCGACGGGCTGGTGATGGTCAAACCGAAGTAGCGGTCTCCGCGCCGGACAGCGACTCGTACAGGTCCAGGTGGCGCCGCGCGCACTCCGCCGGTGCGAACCGTTGCCGGGCCCGGGCGGCGAGCAGGGCGCCGATCCGGGCCGGATCCGGTTCGGCGAACAACGCGCGCAGGCGTTCGGCGAGGGCGGCGGTGTCCCCGGGCGGCACCAGGTAGCCCGTCCCGGCGCCGGGGCCCAGCATGTCGGCCACGCCCCCGGTTTCGGTGGCCACGACGGGTTTCCCGGCCGCCATCGCCTCCGCCACGACCAGGGGCTGCTGCTCCATCGCCGACGGCAGCACCAGCGCGTCGGCACCCGCGAGTAGAGCGGGGACGTCCGGCCGGAAGCCGAGGAACGTGACGCGCCCGGGGAGCGCTTGGGCGGCCCGTTCCGCTTCGGCTCGTTGCGGGCCGTCGCCCACCACGGTCAGCCGCCCGTCCGGCGGCAGGACACCCGGTACGGCCAGCGCCGCGAGCAGGTCGAGGATTCCCTTGCGCTCCACCAGCAGGCCCACGAAGACCAGGTGGCGCACCGGTCCCTTCGGCGGACTCGGCTCGGCGAGTTCGACGCAGTTGTCGAGGCGGGCCAACCGTTTCGCGGGCACTCGCAGCCGCCGGCGCAGGAACCGGCCCATCGCTTCGGCGGGCACGACCGTCCGGTCCAGGATCCGCGCGACCGCGGCGTCGCCCGCCAGGATCGCCCGCGTGTAGGCGGAAGGACCGCCGGCCCCGCGATCGCCGCGAAACCACGGCTCGGTCACGTCGTCGGGGACGCCGTGGTAAGTCTGGACGAGCGCCGGCCGCGCACCGCGGGTGAACCGCAGCCCCGCGAGCACGAGCCCGGCGCGCCGATCTTGGGCGTGCACGACATCGGGACGCCAGGCCCGGATCGCCGCTCGTGCCCGGCTCGCGGCCGCGAGATCTCCTTTCCCGGTCACCAGCAAGGGCTCGTGATGGCCGTCGAGCAGTTCGGCTCCGCGCGCCGGCACCGGGCCGAAGACGCGCACGTCGGCACCCTGGCCGAGCAGCGTCGCGGCGAGCCGGACCGTGACGTCCACCGGGCCGCCCCGGTCCTGGGTCAGCAGGTAGGCGATGCGTTTCACGGGGTTCGCTCCGAGGGGGTGAGTTTGTCGACGAGCGTGGCGATCTGGTCGGCCATCCGGTTGCTGTCGAAGGAAAGTTCGGCGCGGTGCCGCCCGCGCCGGCCCTCGGCCCGGGCCAGGACCGGGTCGGCGAGCCGGGCGGCGACGGCGCCGGCGAGCCGGCCGAGGTCGCCGGGCGGCACGACGGCACCGGCGTCGGCGATGCTCTGGCGCATTCCGCCGACGTCGAACGCGACCACCGGCCGGGCACACGCCATGGCCTCGAGGGGAACCAGCGCCATGCCCTCGGCTCGGGAGGGGAGCACCACGACGTCCGCGGCGGTGTAGAACGCCGCGGGGTCGTCGGTGTGTCCCGTCCACCGCACCGATGCGTGCGGCGCGACCGGGTGCCGGTCCCGCCAGACCGGGCGCATCGGCCCGTCGCCGGCCAGGACCAGCTTCGCGTCCGGCAACCGCCGCAGGACGTCCGGCCAGGCCGACAACAACTGGTCCTGCCCCTTCAGCTCCGCGAACCGGCCGAGGCAGACGGCGATCGGCGCCCGTTCGGGCAGGCCGAGCCGCCGCCGCGCCGCGGCCCGGTCGCCGGGGGTGAACTTCGCCGTGTCGACGCCGTTGCAGACCACTTCCGCGTCGGCCGTGATGCCCGCGTCCTGGCCGGCCGCGAGCTCGTCGTCGCTCACGCACACGACGAGGTCGGTCCACCGGGACGCGAACCGTTCCCACGCGGCGGCCGCCCGTCGCACCGGACCGCGCGCGGTCTCGAAGGACCACAGGTGCGGCTGGAACACCGTCGGCCGTCGGCCACGCAGGGCCAGCCGTCCGGCGAGCCCGGCTTTCGAGCTGTGCAGGTGGACGACGTCCGGTGCCAGCTCCGTCAGGATCCGCCCGAGCCGGACCGTTTCCGCGAGCACTCGCGGGCCGGGGGAGCGGGTCGCCGGCCAGCCGCGCACGTCGACGCCGAGCTCTCGCGCGCGTTCGGCGAGCCGGCCCGACGGCGGGCACACCACGGTCACCGACCAGCCGCGGTTCCGCTGGGCCACGGCCAGTTCCAGCGCGACGACGGCCACGCCCGCCGTCGAGGGCTGGGAGACGTGCACGACCTTCACCGCAGCCCGCCCCGGCGCAATGCGGACAGCTCGCCGCGCTGGAACACCAGTGTGGCGCCGGTGTACCCGGCGATGAGCACGGCGCCTTCGGCGAGGGCACCCGGCAGTGACTCCGGGGGGCCGAAGAACCCGGTGTGGGCGAGCAGGAGGGCGGGAAGCGCGCCGGCGGCACCGGCGCCCAGCACGCGCGCGACGATTCCCCGCAGCCGCGCCACCGGCGGCGCGACGCCGAGCCCGGCCAGCACGCGCCAGGCGATCGGCACCACCAGCCAGGCCGCCCCGAGCTGGACGGCGGCGACGGCCCCGATCCCGGCGTGGGTCAGCAGTCCCAGCCCGGTCGCGAGCAGGACCAGGTGGGTGCCTTCGAGCGCCAGGTAGCGCCGCGCGTGCCCCGTCGCCTTCACGGCCTGGTACCAGATCTGCAGGAGGGAGATCGCGCAGCCGTAGCCGGCCAGCAGCACCAGCGGGCCGGCCGCGTCCGCCCAGCGCGCACCCAGCAGCACGACGTGGTCGGCGAGGACGGCCAGCGCGAGGTAGAGACCGCCGGTGACCACGAGGACCGCGCGGCTGAACCGCGTGACCGCCTCCGTCAGCGAATCGCCTTCGCGCCGCAAGCGCGTGAAGACGGGGAAGGCCACCGCGCCGAGGACGACCGCGACCATGATGTACGGCACCCACGCGAGCCGGTAGGCCAGCGAGTAGACACCGACCGCGGCCGGTCCGATGACGTGCCCGACGGCGAGGTAGTCGAGGTTCACCAGCAGCGCACCGACGACGGCCGCCGGCCCCACGACGGCGACCCAGCGCACGGCTTCCCTTGCCGCCTCGGTGTCCCAGTGCGGCCGGACGCCGCCGCCGGCCAGCGCACCGAGCAGCGGCTGAGCCATCGCCGTGCCGAGCAGGCCGATCACGAGGGAGGCGGGGCCGACGCCGGCGAGGGCGAGCAGGACCGTCACGCCGGCGCCCAGGACCGCGCCACCGCCGTCGGGCAGCAGGCGGCGGCGGAAGTCCAGTTCGCGGTGCATCAGTCCCATCTGGACCCCGCCGGCGGCCGAGAACGGCAGGCCGAACGCGGCCAGGCGCACCAGGCCGGCGGCTTCGGGGGTGCCGAGCAACGCGGTGACCGGGCCCGCGGCGGCGGCGAGGACGATGGCCAGGACCAGGCCGGCGCCCACACTCATCACCAGCAGGGTCCCCGCCATCCGGCGCGGGTCCCGCGTGGTGCGGCCGAGCACGTCGTAGACGCCGATCGACTGCACCACCTGACCGAGGTTGACCAGCGCCACGGCCAGCGCCACGGCACCGAGCTGACCCTCGGTGAGCAGCGCCGCCAGCACCAGGGTGACGAGCATCTGGCTGCTCTTGCTGACCAGGTTCACCACGCCGAGCCAGAGCGAACCCCGGACCACCCGCGTCCCGAGCCCGCCGGTCATCCGCCGGCCCCGGCTTCGGCGCGCATCCCGGACAACCGGACGGCGACGGACACCACCAGGCCCCACGCGACGACCACCGCGACACCGTCGACCGTGACAGCCGCCCGCGCGCCGAGCGTCGCGACCACCAGTGAGTCCACTGTGTACAGATGAGCGAAGGGCACCGCCAGCACGAGCACCGCGAGCCCGGCGGGGCCCCGGTCCCGCCACCACAGCGCGGCCACGGCGGCCATCGCGGGCACGGCCATCAGGACGTCGCCGGGCTGGTGCACCACGCAGACCACCACGGCCAGGCAGGTGAGCAGGTCGGCGAGCGGGTTCGCGGCCGGCCGGTCGAGCCGCCGGACGAGCAGCACGCTCGCGGCGAGCACGCCGGCAAGTACCACCAGCTCGATCGCCGTGGGCGCCCAGCCGGTGACGCGGAACAGCACGGCGGCGAGGTCGACGCGTTGCGCCGTGGGGGAGTCCACGGCGCCGTAGTCGGTCCCCCGGGCGTGGGTGAGGTTCGCGACGACGACGTCGGCGAACGCGCCGATCCCCCCGCCCCGGAGCACGAGCAGCAGCACGACCGGCAGGCTCGCGGCCGCCGCCAAGGCGGTCCCGGTCAGCGCCACCCGCCGCGAGCCCCGGGCGAAGAGCAGGACGGCCAGGGGAAAGCCGTACTGCGGCTTCAGCCACGCGAGCGCGAGTGCCACCGCCGCCCACCCGGGCCGGTCCTTGCGGGCGAGCAGCGCGCCCGCCGCGCCGAGCGCGATCAACGGGTTGACCTGGCCGACGTAGAGCTGTGCCTTCCCGACCTGGCTGGTCACCAGCAGCGCGGCGACGACGACGGTCGTGACCGCGACCGGCACGGCCACGAACCGCCGGACCGCGTGCCCGGCCAGCGCGGCGAGCGCGACCAGCAGCAGCAAGTTGACCGCAGTGAACGCCACCGCCCCGGCCCGGTAGCCGGGCAGGGCGAACGGCAGGTGCAGCAGCAGGTGGTAGGGCTGGTAGAGGTTGAAGTCCTGGCGCACCGGCCAGTGCGCGAACATCGCGGCGGGGTCGTAGGGGTTGCCGCCGGCGAGGAATTCCCGGATCGGGAAGTACAGGGCGTCGCGGAAGTCCTGCAGCCGTTCTTCGGCCGCGTTGGCGGCGGTCGGCAGGGGGACTTGCCACGACGGCGCGAGTGCGTGCCAGGCACCGATCGCACCGGCGACGGCCGCGACGACCAGGATGCCGCGGTGGAGGGGGCTCAGGCCGGACAGGCGGAGCCGCACGGCGAGGGGGGTCGCCGGCGTCCCGCTCACGCCAGCACCACCGCCACCAGCACCGCGTCCGCCGGCAACACCCCGGCCGTGGCGGTCAGTTCGTCGTGGTGCCGCTTTCCCGTCACCGCCACCACCGACGTGCCGGTTCCGTCGTGCTCGTCCGGGAGCGCGGCCGCCAGCTTGGCCGCGGTCTCCGCGAGTTCGGGCGCCACCGGCACGACGCGCACCGGCCGCCCGGCCGCGCGGCCCAGCACCGCGAGCCGGTCCGCGGCCGCCGGGTCGTCGGCGCGCAGGACCGCCACCGGACGGTGGATGCCCGCCGCGGCCAGGGAACGGCGCACCGCGCCCGATCCGCCGCGCAGCCGCGACGGCGTCGTCCGGCGGATCGCCGCCGTCGCGAGACCCGCGGCGATCGCCGCCACCAGGGCCAGTCCGGTCACCAGCGGTGCGTCCGGCGCCACCGGGACGACGTCGGGGCGGGGGTCCAGCGCCCGCAGCCGGCCCACGGGGGCCAGCAGGTTCGCGTCGATCATCGCCTTGCCCAGCGCCGACGCCGTCGCGCCCGCCTGCTCCGCCGACGGCGCCCGCACCGACAGGCGCGCCAGCCCGGAAGCCGGCACGAGCTCCACCGAGACGTGCGTGCCGAGCTCTTCGGGCGCGTAGCCGGAAACCGGTGCCGCCGCCTGCAACACGGACGGACTGCGGGCGAGCTCGACCAGCGCGGGCAACGCCAGGGACACGACTTCGCCGTACTGCGCGGCCGGGCCGTCCGCCTGGCCGGCCGGCTCGGCCAGCAGGCTCACCCGCCCCTGGTACACCTGGCCACGCAGCAGGCCGACGGTCAGCACGAGCAGGCCCACCACGAGCGCGGCCGCGACGCTCACCGCCGCGGTGCGGGGAATCCTGGACAGAAGGTCGTTCACCGGCCACCTCCGAGCGCGGTCCGCAGCAGTTCGTCGTAGGCCTTCATCACCGTGTGCGGGTCGTACTCCCGCTCGATGGTGCGCAGCCCCTCGGCCGCCGCGGAGTGCCGGGCGGCCGGGTCGGACAGCAGTGCGGCGAGCGCCTCCGCGATGGCCGCGGGATCACCGGGCGGCACCACGAGCCCGCCGCCGCCGGACAGCACGGCACGGACTCCGCCGACGTCGGTCGCGACGACCGGCCGCCCGGCCGCCATCGACTCGAGCACGGCCAGGGGCAGGCCTTCCCAGTCGCTGGCCAGCACCGTCACGTCGGCCGCGGCGAGCAGGTCCGGCACGTCCTTCCGGGTGCCGAGGAACCGCACCCGCCCGTTCAAGGGCTCGGCGCGACGCTCGAGCCCGGCGCGGAGGCTTCCGTCGCCGGCCAGCCACAGCACCGCGTCGCCGTCGAGGCGGGACCAGGCGTCGAGGAGCACGTCGTGGCGCTTCTGCGGCTCCAGCCGGGCGAGGCAGAGCGCGACCGGCGTGCCGTCGGCGAGACCGAGCGATGCCCGCACCTCGGCCCGGCCGAACACCGGGCGCTGCGCGAAGACGGCATTGCGGATCACGTCGGGCCGGTCCAGGCCCGCTTCGGCCAGCCGGTCCGCCGCCGCCGCGGAGACGGCGACGACGCGGTCGGACGTGCGTCGCAGGATGCGCGCGGCCGCGGGGATTTCCTCGTCGGCGACGCCGTGGAAGACCGTCACCACCGGTCGCCGGCGACCGGCGACGAGGGCCAGCCGGGCCACCAGGCTCGCGCCGACGTTGTGCGCCACCACGATGTCCGGAGCGAACCGCGACACCGCCCGGCGCACGCCCCGCGCCGCCCGCAGCACCCCGGCCTTGCTGCGGCGGGCGAGCGGAACGGGATACGTCGTCACCCCGCCGGCGGCGAGCGCGTCGGCCCGGAAGCCGCCGGCACTCGCGACGGCGGACACCCAGCCGTACTCGTCGCCGCGGGTGGCCATGCCGGCGACGAGCGTCTCGGCCCCACCGGCTCCCATCTCACTGATCACGTGCAGGACACGCATCGGCACCAGCCCTTCCCACTCGGCTCCCGGCCGCGACGGCGAGCGCGGACAGCGACCACAACGGCAGGTAGTACTGCTCGGACAGGAACGTCGAAGTCACCAGGACGGCCAGCAGCGACGCCTGGATCGCGACGGCCTCGGCGCGGACCGGCCCGGTGGGCGCGTGCCGCACCGCCCGTTCGCTCGCCACCGCGGCCACGGCGATCACGCCGGTGAACAGCGCGAACCCCGGCAGGCCCAGTTCCGCGGCCACTTCGAGGTACATGTTGTGCGCCACCGGCGTCTGCTCGTCGACCTCGGCGTCGTGCGACTCGGCGGCGTACTCCTCACGGAACCCGCCGGGACCGACCCCGAGCACCGGGTGGGCGGTCACCATGCGGGCCGCGGCCTGCCACCGCAGCTCGCGTGTGTCTACATTGGACGCGGCGATGAAGCTCTTCTCCTGCACGGCCCGGTCGAGTTCCGGCCCGGCGAACAGCAGCGCCCCCAGACCCAGCGTGGCGACCGCCGCGGCCGCGGCGCCGAGCACCCGCCACGGCAGCACGCGGCGCAGCAGCAGCCAGCCGACGGCGGCCGCGAGCCCCAGCGCCCCGCCGCGGGAGAACGTCGCCAGCGAGCCCGCCACCAGCACGGCGCCGGCGACGGTGACGACGAGGTTCCGGCGACGCAAGCCCTGGCAGGCCACGGAAAGCACGGGCACCGCGGCCACGAGGAAGTACGCCAGGTCATTCGGATCCGGCTGGGGACCGCTGGCCCGCGCCTCGCCGTCGACGACCAGGCTGTACAGCGCGCCGGCGCCGGCCACGGTGGCGCCGGCGGCCATGGCCAGCAGGAGCCCGCGGATCGGGACCTCGCGGCCGGCGACGTCGGCGAGCACCGCGGTGACCACCAGGAACGGGAGCCACCGGAGGGTGTACCCGGTGGTGAAGACACCGGACGAATGGGCGGCCGCGGTCGTCGCGACGACCGCCGCGAGCAGCGCGAGGACCGCGTGCAGCGGCGTCGGCCGGGGGAGCCGCCGCTGCCGGACCCGGACCACGAGCCAGGTGGCGATCAGCAGCGCGGGCGCGACCTTGCCGAGCTGCGCGTCGACGGCCGTGAGGTAGCCCTCGACCGGGGCCAGCGCCACGGTGGCGTACGCGAGAACCCGCAGCGTCGCCGCGTGCGTCCGGGGTTCGGCCGGCAGCACGACCGTGAACGTGGTCATCTCCGGCCGTCCAGGCGGGTCACCGGGCGTTCGCGCCGCACGTCGGCCCGGCGGACGTACTCGCCGGTGCCGACGACGTCGAAGTGCGCGCGCAGGGCGTCGAGGACCCACCCCAGCCAGGCCACCTTCCGCCCGCCCGGCGTGGCCATGCCGGGGAAGAACTCCATCCCGGGTGCCTCGGCGCTCCCGAGGACATCGGTGGGGTGCAGCAGCAGCGACGGAGCGACGCCGCGGGCGAGGCAGAGGCGCAGGGCCGTCCGGAAGTACGTGCGGGCCAGCCGCGGGGAAACTTCGTGGAGCTGCAGGAGGTAGGAGCCGTGGATCGGGGTGCGCAGCAGCGGCATCGTCGTCACCGGGAGCTCCACGAGCGCGGTGCCGCCGGTCGTCCGCCAGCGGTGGGCGTGCACCGGTGCCAGCACCCGGGAGAAGCCGCCGAACAGTTCGCCGCGTCCGTCGTCGCCGGTGACCGGTGGCGCGGTGCGGTTGTGGTACGCGCGGGCCAGCGGGCCGATCCAGGTCGGCAACGTGCTCGCGTCGTAGGCGTAGCCCCGTTCGGCCAGCAGCTCGACGAGGTCGCGCGTGACGCTGTAGCCAGGACCGCGGAAGCCGGTGGGCCGGGGAGCGCCGGCCGAGACGATCGCGTCCTCCGTCCGGCTCAGCTCTTCTTCGAGCCGGACGCGGGAATAGCGGTGGAGCCAGGGTTCGTGGCCGAAGGAGTGGTTGGCCACCTCGTGCCCGGCCGCGGCGATGTCGTTGACCGCCTTCGCCCCGTCTTCGCGGACGACGTCGGCGCCGACCGCGAACACCGTCGTCGTCAGCCGCTGTTCGCCGAGGATCTCGAGCAGCCGGGGGACGGCGGAGGGCAGGAAACTGGGGTACCGGCGCCAGCCGGAGTCACCGTGGGTCTTGAGGTACGCCCACAGGTTGTCGAGGTCCACCGACACGCTCGCCAGGGGCCGTCCGCTCATGCGGCTTCCCCCGCGCGTGTTCCGGCTCGGCTCTGGGAGCCGAGGAACAGGACGCCGGCGACGACGACGGTGAGACCGAGGGCGACCCAGGGCCGGCTCCCGTCGGCGACGTCGTCGCCCAGCACGGTGATGCCGGTGACGGAGGACAGCACGATCGTCGTGGCGTCCGCCGTGGCCACGACCGCCGCGGCCGGGCCGCGTTGCAGCGCGACCGCCATCGAAGCCTGGCCGAGCACGGCGGCGGCCAGCATCAGCCAGGTCAGCGGGTTCGCCGGCAGGGCAACGAGATCGAGGTGGGCAAGACTGCGGCTCGCCACCGCCACGACGGCGAACGCCACCCCGGACAGCGCCGCGGGCGCCAGGAACGTGCCGGCGCGGCCCGCCGGGATCATGGCCAGTCCCGTCGCGGCCACCACCGCGGTCAGGACCACGAGTCCGCCCGCTCCGAGGTCGTCGGCGACCGACGGCGCCGCCGACGCGGCCAGCACGATCAGCCCGCTCGCCAGCAGCACCAGCGTCAGGGCTTCCGCGGTCCGGATCCGCCACCCGAGGACCAGCACGCCGAACGCGGTGGCGAGGCCGATCGCCGCCGCCGACGCGGCTTGGACCAGGTACAGCGGCAGCGAGGAGCGCGCGAAGAAGGCGAACGCGAACCCGCCTGCCTGGCCGGCGAAACCCACCAGGTAGAGCGGGTCCGTGGCCAGCCGGGCGAGCAGGTTGACGCCTGCGCCGGGCCTGCTCTCGGCCCGGCGAGCCGCCACGCTCTGCGCGACGATCCCCACCGCGTAAAGCAGGGCCGATGCCACGAGCATTCCGTAACCCACCACGCACGACTCCTTCGCGTCACGTCGGGTGCTGGACGTCGAGCGTAGGAGAACGAAACCGCAGCCACTTTCGAAGGATCAGGTCCGCGCTTTTGTGACGCAGCGGAGTGGTGGTGGTGCTGGACGGCTATTCCAAAGCGTGACGCATCAGGCTTCGGCGCTCGCTGGGCACCGTGTGTAATTGTGTCCACGAGTTTCCCGTGTCCAGCGTTCGCGGATTCTTTCCGGAACCCGGAAAAGCTCTGGTTCCGGCGGGGAGCTGTCTCCGCGTCGCTACCCCGTTCGTGGCGCAAAAGCCCGGTCAGGGAGTCGGGATGGTTACACGATGGTGGTCTCGAAGTGGAATGGGGTAGGGGGCGTCAGTAGGTTTCGCTTCTGGGCGGAACACACCTCAATTGCCGCCACAGCAATCGTCGATCCGAGGAGAATTCATGCTGAAGAAGATCGGTTTCGTCGCGGCCACCATGGCTGCCGGCGCGTTCCTGACCGGCGGTATCGCGGCTGCGGGCACGCCCGACGAGGAGCACGGGCACCACCACGGTCACCACGGCTACGACTACAGCGGCCAGGTCGGCCTGGTCAACCTGAACAACACCGACGTCCTGCACAACGTCAACGTGACGCCGGGCATCTGCGGCAACGACGTCAACGTCCTCGGTGTCCAGGTCCCGATCCGCGACTCGCTCAACGGCATCGGCGTCCCGATCCTGTCGCCGGGCGAGCACGAGGCCAGCGGCGAGTCCCCGTACAACTGCGCGGCGGGCGCGGTGACCGACGGCGGCACCAGCCAGGACAACTGAGGCTCCGTGCCCCGGCCGCCCGTTGTGTGTGCGGAAGCCGGCCGCGGGCGCGGAATCCGGCGGTGCGTGTCAGTGTGAAGTGACACCCGGGCTCGAACCGAGTGGCACACTCCTGTTGCGCGTCAGGGTGCCCACCGCACTGTCCCGCCAGGCCGGCGCGGGTGGGGCCGGCCACCGAACCCCCTGTGTGGGCCGGCCCCACCCGGCGGCAACTCGGTCGCTGCGCGGAAAGCGCACGCTGCGACCGTCGCCAGTACCAGGGTCGCCGCGCTGCGAAGCCACCTGTCCGCTTGGCCCGGGCAGGTGCGCAGCCGCGGCGACCTTTGTCTGTTCTCATCATTCGCACAAGCGTTCACGCCGAATCCACTCGGATTCGCGTGAAGCAGAGTCAAGCGGATCGATAAACTGATGTGGCGTGACGCTCCGCTCTCGACGAACCCCCGAGGGAGCGTCCGTCAGGTGAACCGGCGGGGTCTTCTCACCTCGACCCTCAGCCGGGTGGTGCCCCGACCCCGCCGGATCCCTGATCTCTGCCCCAGGAGTCATGGGCATTGCTATCCGCCCCATTGTTCGGCGGAATAGAAACGGGGGACGGTGGGGCTGTGTCCGGCCGTCTTCCGCTGAGTGTGCACTCCACGCCTCGTCTGATCTGCACGACGGGCGATCGCCTCATCCCACGCCGACCGGGGGAGACCTCGAGCCAGCTGACCGGGTCGTACGTCATCGACCAGCGTGGCATCCGGGCACGGCGTAGCACCGCCGGACCTACCGCCGTCCGCGCCAGCTTGCGGTCATCGCGTTGCGGTGGCCGGTGTCGTGCGGATGACGTCCTCGTCGACTGGCCGACCCTTCTCGTTCGAGGGTGGCCCGTCATCACCTGGCACAACGGTGAGTCGTCGAACCCGATGATCGACAGCTCTCAGGGAATGCCGTTCCGCGATCCGGACGGCAACCTGATCAACCTCTACACGCCCGCGACTGGCTGTCCCGGACTGCTTCGGCCGCCCAGGAAGTGCTCGAGGGGCAGGGTTGCGGCACCGCGTACCGCGGCCTCGGGGCCGAAGCTGCACAGGTCGATCGATGTGGTGGCGAACGAGTACTTCAGCGCATGGCGGCGGGCCGCGTCGCGGATGGCGTCGAGATCGCGTGCGCCGAGGAGCAAGCCGGCCCAGCCGCCGAGGATGACGCGGGTGGGGTTGAGCAGATTGATCAGCCCTCCGATGCTCGCGCCGAGGTAGCCGAGAGTCTCCGCCAGGACGCCGGTTCCCTGATCGTCATCGACGATGGCGGCGAGGGCTGTTTGCTGGTCGGCGGCTCCTGCGATGACGCCGCCCGCTTCGCGGAAACGGTCGAGGATCCCCTCGGCGCCGACGTAGGCTTCAAGGCAGCCTTTGCTGCCACACCGGCAGGAGCGCCCGCCGGCGACGAGGACGGTGTGCCCGGACTCTCCCGCGCCCGGGCCGCTGTGGACAGTGGAGCCTCCGGAGATGATGGTGACTTCCACGTCCGTGCCGAGCAGCAAGACCACCGCGCTGGGCGTTTCCCGGCCGCTGTCGAACCACAGCTCGGCCCGTCCCACGGTGTTGGCCTGGCTGTCAAAATGCAATGGCAGGTCGGTGCCCGCACGCAGCAGCTCGGTAAGGGAGATCGGGTCCCGACCGAACCGCTGCGAGCCCACCGTCTTCCCCGGCGTCTGCCGGACAGCGCCGGGCACGCTGATGCCGATTCCGAGGACGGCGTCGGTGGGAACGGCGGTCTTCGTCAGCACGGCGGTCAAGCCGGACAAAATTCGGGAGGCGACCGCTTCCGGACCGTGCCGGCGGGGATCCAGGGGGCGGTCGGCATCGGCGAGCTCGGTCATGGACAGGTCGAAGAGCCCGATCCGGATCCCCGTTTCGCCGACGTCCACACCGACCACGTGACCGCAACCGGGAGCGATGCGCAGCAGTTTCCGCGGTCGGCCGCCGTCGGAACCCAGGGAGCCGGCTTCGATCACGACGCCTTCGCCGACCAGCTCGCGCACCACTTTGCCGACCGAGGCCGCGCTCAGTCCGGTAGCCGCTGCCAGAGCGTGCCGACTGGCCGGGGCGCTGAAGTACAGCGAGCGAAGCAGCAGGGAGCGGTTGTCTCGCCCGAGGGAGCCCGCGGTGCCCGGTCGGCGCTGCGTCATGGTGCGTGCTCTCCTGGTGACCTTCTTTCACGGCGTGAACAAACGGGGTTCACGGCCTTGACTCTTCTTGGTCACACGAGTTAAATCAAGGCGCGAATTAAGCTGTGTCCTGAGTCACAGAGACCTTCGTGGCTCGTCCGCACACCCCGAGGACTTCAGATGCGAATGAGAACCACTGCGTCAGCGCTCGTCCTGGCGCTGGCCGCCGCTACCACCGCCGCCTGTGGTGGCGGCGACTCCACGTCGGCCGACGGCCCCAAGGAACTCACCTACTGGGCCTCCAACCAGGGCACGAGTCTCGACAACGACAAAGCGGTCCTGCAGCCCGAGCTCGACAAGTTCGAGAAGGCCACCGGCGTCAAGGTGAAGCTCGAGGTCGTTCCGTGGTCGGATCTGCTCAACCGGATCCTGGCCGCGACGACTTCCGGTCAGGGGCCCGACGTCCTCAACATCGGCAACACGTGGTCAGCGTCGCTCCAGGCCACCGGTGCGTTCCTGCCCTTCGACGACGCCGCCCTCGACAAGGTGGGGGGCAAGGCCCGGTTCCTCGGACCGTCGCTGGCCGCGACCGGTGCGAACGGCCAGCCTCCGGTGGGTGTGCCGCTCTACGGCCAGGCCTACGGTCTCTACTACAACAAGAAGCTGTTCAAGGACGCCGGTATCACCGCGCCCCCGGCGACGTGGGAAGAGCTCGTCGCGGACGGCAAGAAGCTGACCGACCCGCAGAAGGGACAGTGGGGGTTGTCGCTGCAGGCGGGCCAGGTGACCGAGAACAGCCACCACGCCGCCATCCTCGGCGCCCAGCACGGGGCGAACTTCTTCTCCCAGGACGGCAAGCCGCAGCTGGCGTCGGACCCGGCGGTCGCGGCCGTCCAGCAGTACGTCGACCTCATGCAGAAGGACAAGATCGTCAACCCGTCGAACGCGGAGTACGCCGACACCGCGAAGTCCCTCAAGGACCTGGTGGACGGCAAAGCCGCGATGTTCATGAACCAGGCGTCGACCGGTTCGTTCAAGAACATCGGGGCGGACATGGCCAACATCGGAGTCGCGCCGATCCCGCTGCCGGCCAACCCGCCCGCGAACGGCCGGAAGGTCACCAGCTTCGTCGCGGGCATCAACTTGGCGGTGTTCAAGAGCGCCAAGAACCCCGACGCCGCGCTGGACTTCGTGAAGTTCATGGTCTCCGCGCCCGAGCAGGCACTGCTGAACAAGACTTACGGCTCGCTGCCCACGGTGCAGGACGCCTACGGTGACCCGGCGTTCCAGACCGAGGACGTCAAGGTGTTCCAGAGCGTCCTGAGCACCACCGCCGAACCGATGCCGCAGGTCACGCAGGAATCACAGTTCGAGACGCTGATCGGCACCGCGATGAAGACGATGTTCGCCGACGTCGCGGCGGGCCGCACGGTCGAGGCCGGCAAGATCAAGGATCAGCTGGCCCAGGCCGACCAGCAGATCGCGGCCGGGAGCTGACCCGGACATGACGACCGCTGTGCGGGGGGCTCCGGCTGCGAAGGCGGCTGGAGCCCCCCGGCCCGGAAGCCCGCGGCGCAAACGCCGCCGGCCGGCCCTCCCGTACCTCCTGCTGTTGCCGGCGCTGTTGCTGGAACTGCTCATCCACGTCGTCCCGATGCTCGTCGGCGTCGTGATGAGCTTCGTCAAGCTGACCCAGTACTACATCCGCAACTGGTCGGCGGCCCCGGGCGCCGGGCTCGACAACTACAAGTTCGTCCTCGACTTCGACACCGCCACGGGCAAGGCGCTGGCGCACTCGTTCGCGATCACCGTCGAGTACACCGTCCTGTCGGTGGGGCTCTGCTGGCTCTTCGGCACGTCCGCCGCGGTCCTGATGCAGCGCAGCTTCCGCGGGCGTGGGTTGCTGCGGACGTTGTTCCTCGTTCCGTACGCGCTGCCGATGTACGCCGCCGTCATCACCTGGTCGTTCATGTTCCAACGCGACACCGGCCTGGTGAACAGCCTGCTCGGCACCCACTCCTTCTGGCTGATCGGGGACAACAGCTTCTGGTCGCTGTTGATCGTTTCGGTGTGGCGGAACTGGCCGTTCGCGTTCCTCATCGTCATGGCGGGGTTGCAGAACATCCCGGGGGAGCTCTACGAAGCAGCGTCGATCGACGGCGCCGGCTGGTGGACCCAGTTCCGGGCGATCACCCAGCCCATGCTGCGGCCGGTCAACCAGGTGCTGTTGCTCGTGCTGTTCCTGTGGACGTTCAACGACTTCAACACCCCGTACGTCCTGTTCGGGAAGTCCGCCCCACGCGAGGCATCGCTGATCTCCATCCACATCTACCAAAGTTCGTTCGTCACCTGGAACTTCGGCCTCGGTTCCGCCATGTCGGTGCTGTTGCTGCTGTTCCTGATGGTGGTCAGCGCCGCGTACCTCGCGGTGGCTTCCCGCCGGAGGAGGAGGGCCAGTGTCTGAGCCTCGTTGGGTCCCTTGGGCCCGCCGCTTCGTCCTCGGTTTCCTCGCGCTCTTCACGTTGCTGCCGCTGTACGTGATGCTTTCCACGTCGCTGAAGCCCCTCGGCGACGTCCAGGGCGCGTGGCAGTGGATTCCGACGACGTTGACGATCCAGCCGTTCCTCGACATCTGGAAGACCATCCCGCTGGCCAAGTACTTCCTGAACAGCTTGGTCATCTCCGGCGCGGCCACCGTCTGTTCGGTGCTGATCGCGATCTTCGCGGCCTACGCCATCAACCGGTACAAGTTCCGCGGGCGCAACTTCTTCGCCATGACCGTCCTGTCGACCCAGATGTTCCCCGGCATCCTGTTCCTGCTGCCGCTGTTCCTCATCTTCGTCAGCATCGGCAACACCACCGGCATCGTCCTGTACGGTTCCCGCCTCGGCCTGACCTTGACGTACCTGACCTTCTCGCTGCCGTTCGCGATCTGGATGCTCGCCGGCTACTTCGACTCCATCCCCAAGGAGCTCGACGAAGCCGCGATGGTCGACGGCAACGGGCCGGTGGGCGCGCTCATCCGCGTCGTCATCCCCGCCGCGGTCCCCGGCATCGTCGCGGTGTCGATCTATTCCTTCATGACGGCTTGGGGCGAGGTCCTGTTCGCCTCCGTCATGACCGACTCGGACACCAGGACACTCGCCGTCGGCCTGCAGGAGTACTCCACGCAGGTGCAGGTGTACTGGAACCAGGTCATGGCCGCGAGCCTGATCGTCTCGGTGCCGATCGTCGCCGGATTTCTTCTCTTCCAGCGCTACCTGGTTTCCGGGCTCACCGCCGGCGCCGTCAAGTAAACCCCCTCCCGCCCACGTACTTCCCTAGGTGAGGTCCTGCCTTGAAGCTTTCTCTGCCCGCGGATTTCCTGTGGGGCGCGGCCACGGCCGCGTACCAGGTCGAGGGCGCCGTCGACGTCGACGGCCGCCTGCCGTCCATCTGGGACGAATTCTGCCGGCTGCCCGGCGCCATCGACAACGGCGACACCGGCGACGTCGTGTGCGACCACTACCGGCGCTGGCCCGAAGACCTGGCGATCATGAAGCAACTGGGTCTCGACGCCTACCGCTTCTCCATCGCCTGGCCCCGGGTGATCCCGACCGGCCGCGGCGAGGTGAACCCCCGGGGTCTCGACCACTACGACCGCTTCGTCGACGCCCTGTGCGAAGCCGGGATCCGCCCGTTCGTCACCCTGTACCACTGGGACCTGCCTTCGGCGCTGCAGGTCGCGGGCGGCTGGCCCGAGCGGGACACCGCCTACGCCTACGCGGAGTACGCCGCGGTCGTCGCCGCCCGGCTCGGCGACCGGGTGCGGGACTGGAGCACCGTCAACGAACCGCTGTGTGCCGCCTGGCTCGGCTACCTCGAGGGCCGGTTCGCCCCCGGTGTCAAGGACCTGACGCAGGCTGTGCACGCCTCGCACCACCTGCTGCTCTCCCATGGGCTCGGGGTGCAGGCCATCCGCGCGCACGCCGCCCGCCCGGCGAGCATCGGTCTGGTGTGCAACCTGTCGGGCATCGAAGCCGCCTCGGACCGCGACGAGGACATCGCCGCGGCGAAGCGGATGGACGGGCACGTCAACCGGTGGTGGCTCGACCCGGCCAACGGGCGCGGCTACCCGGCCGACATGCTCGAGGTCTACGGCGTCGAGCCACCGGTGCTCGGCGACGACCTCGACGTGATCGCGGCGCCCACCGACTACCACGGCCTCAACTACTACTTCCGCCAGATCGTCGAGGACGATCCCACCGGCCCCGCGCCCTTCGCCAGGCAGCTGCCGGCGGAGGGCGCGGGCACCACCGCCATGGGCTGGGAAATCCACGGTCAGGGGCTGGCCGACCTGATCCACCGGCTGCACGACGACTACGGCGCGCAGGCCATTTACATCACCGAGAACGGTGCCGCGTTCGACGACAAGGTCGCCGAAGACGGCTCCGTCCAGGACGAGGACCGGATCGCCTACTTCGAGGAGCACCTCACGGCGGTCGCGTCGGCCGCCGAGGCGGGCGCGCCGGTCAAGGGGTACTTCGCCTGGTCCCTGCTCGACAACTTCGAGTGGGACAACGGCCTCGACAAACGGTTCGGCCTCGTCCGAGTCGACTTCGAGACCCAGCTCCGCACCGTGAAGGCGAGCGGTCACTTCTACGCCGACCTGATCGCCGAGCACCGGGGCCGCCGTTGATGCCCGCGGCCAACCCTTCCCGCTGTTATCGGCCGGCGCCGGTGTCGTCGCCTGGCTGCAGCTCGTCGTCGCTCCGCCTCTACCCGGCTTCAGCTGGGCCCAGCGCGTGCTCTCGGCTTCGGCAGTCAGCTGGTGCACCTATAGAGTCCTGCCGTGACTCGGCACCGGATCGTGGTCGTCCTGCCCGATGACGTGCTGCCGCTCGACTACGCGATCCCGGTCCACATCTTCGGCCGGGAGGCCTCCGAGGCCTACCACCTCGTAACGGTGTCCGTCGGTGGCGGTGCGGTGCCCGTGGCCGGCGGGACCACGGTCGTTCCGGACGGCGGGCTGGAGCTGCTGCGCGGGGCGGACTTCCGGGGGTGTCACCGCCGGCGTGGATCTGTGCCTGCATCTGCTGAACGTCGACCTGGGGCCGGCTGCCGCGCGGCACGTCTCACGGCGCATCGTCATGGCGCCCCGGCCGGCCGGCAGCCAGCAGCAGTTCGTGGAGAAAGCGGTCGTCCCGCCGGGTGATGACGTCATCGCCCGGGCCCAGCAGTGGATGCTCGTGTCGCTGGACAACACCTTGTCGGTGAAGGACGTGGCCACTCGGTTCGCCATGTCGGAGCGGACCTTCCACCGGCGCTTCCGCGAGAAGGTCGGCCTTTCGCCGTTGGCCTGGCTGCGTGACCAGCGCATCGCCCGAGCCAAAGAGCTCCTGGAGACTTCGGAACTCTCCGTGGCGGACATCGCGCGCGGGGTCGGTTTCGGCACGGCGACGAACCTGCGGGTGCAGTTCCGGCGCTCGACGAACGTTTCGCCGCGAGAACACCGGAAAGCGTTCAGGTTCGATCTCGCCTGACCGAGTGGCGGAAAACTTTCGGTAGTCGGCAGTACTGCCACTGTCCGCTCGGTGTCCCTGGGGCAAGGCTGGGTGTCTCGCCGACTCAACCTCAGGAGATCGAATCCCATGAACCAGCCGACCTTCGTTCTCATCCATGGCGCTCTGACCGATGCCTCGGTGTGGCGCCGGGTCTCCGTGCGGCTGCAGGACGTGGGTTACCCCGTCATCGCGCCGTCCCTGCCCATGCGTGACTTCGACGGCGACGTCGCCTACGTCAAGCACTTCCTGAGCACCCTCGACGGCCCGCTCGTGGTCGTTGCGCACTCTTACGCCGGGTCGGTGATCTCGGCTCCGGACGCGTTGACCCCGCAAGTCCGGTCACTGGTGTTCGTCACTGCTTTCCAGCCGGACGCGGGGGAGACCGCGGGCGCGTTGAACGAGAAGTTCCCGGGCAGCCTGCTCACCCCGGACAACCTGGTTGTGCGTGGGTACCCCGGAGGTGCGGAGATCTACCTCCGGCCGGACAAGTTCAGGGAGGTCTACGCCGGCGACGCCAGCGTGCGTGAGCAGAAGATCCTTGCCGCCGCCCAGAAGCCGTTCAACCCGGTCACCCTGGAAGGCAGCTTCGTGAAGCCCGCCAGCTGGCACACCTTGCCGTCCTGGGCCGTAGTGTCCACTCAGGACAGCTCGATTCCCGCCGAGGCCCAACGGTGGATGGCCGAGCGGGCGGGCTCCACGGTCGTGGAGGTCGAATCCTCCCACGCCGTCCCGTTGGTGCACCCGGACGTGGTGGCCGAGGCAATCCTCAGCGCGGCGAACTGAGCACCATGACCGCGATCAGCTTTTGGTTCTCTGAGGGAAGCACGTGTGCCAGACGGCGACCTGCGGTCTCGACCGGAACGGAGAGCGAGAACGTGGTGTTCCCCTCTACAGGCATCGCGGTGCTGGTTGACGCCCATTCCGCGCCGAACCGGGCCCCGAGGTGCGAGTGGCGGCCGGACCGGTGGCAGGTCGGGCGCTCAGGACCGCCCGCGGCGGCGCTGCGGGTGCCGTGACGGCTGCTCGGAGCCTGTCGTGGTCGAGGTCGACGTCCGAACTGGCATGGTCATGGACGTGGGTGACGCGGCGGGCCGCCATGCGCGAACTCCTCGCGGAATCTCCGTGGTTCACGATGTCGAGTGATCTGTGACGGTGTCGGCGTTCGTGAAGTCGGCGGCGTCCATGGCGATCGCCTCGGACGCCGATGTCGCCCGGCTGGTAGGCGCCATCCGCAACCTCGACGCGCCACCCCTGATGTCGCCGTAGCAGAGGGCACCGCCGTCGCAGTCCGCGTATTCCCAGCGGATGCCGCCATGCCGGCACAGCGCACCTCCCGGATGAGTGGCGTACCTCACATGATCGGGTCGTGACGAACTGCCCGCTCGGGTGTCTGTCCTGTGTGGAGGAAACGATCGAAGTCGGTTCCTCTGCCGATCCAAGACATCCGTCCCGTGCGAAGGAGAGACCACGATGACCACTGCTGCCACCAAGGTTCCCGCGCAGACCAGCTCGTCCCAGCCCGCCGCGAAGACCGAGGGCGCGCTGGTGAGCGCCCAGGGCTCGACGTCGATCTCCGACGTCGTGGTGCAGAAGATCGCCGGCCTGGCCACCCGCGAAATGCCCGGCGTGCACGCCCTCGGCGGTGGCGCCGCGCGGGCGTTCTCGGCGATCCGGGAGCGGATCCCGGGCGCGACCGCCTCGGCCGGCCAAGGCGTGTCGGTCGAGGTCGGGGAGAAGCAGGCCGCCGTCGACCTGCAGCTGATCGTCGAGTACGGCGTCTCCATCGCCGACCTCTCACGTTCGGTGCGCCGCAACGTGATCACCGCGGTCGAGCAGATGACCGGCCTCGAGGTCGTCGAGGTGAACATCCACGTCGGCGACCTGCACCTGCCCTCCGACGATGAGGGCGAGACCACCGACACCGGCCGGGTGCAGTGACACCCGAGCCCGACGCCGCCCGGATCGCCGCCGCCGTGCTGGCCGTGCCTGGCGTGGCCGGCCTGCACGGCGGCCGGTTCGGGGAGATCGCCACCCTCGACCCGCCACGGCGGGTCGAAGGAGTCCGGGTCCGCGAGGAGGACGTCACCATCGCGGTCACCGCGCACCTTCCGGTGGTGGCCGCCGAGCTCGCCGCGGCCGTGCGGGCCGCGGCGAGCGTCACCGGGCGGGCCGTCCATGTCATTTTGGCGGACCTCGTCGAACAGTCCACTGTGGAGCAGCAAGCGAAGGAGAAGGTCTCGTGAATTCCACCCAGCTCGGCCTGCTGACCGGCCTCGTGCTCGGCCTGGCCGTCGCCTTCGGCGGGTTCGGGGCGTTCGCCGCCGTCGCCGTCCTCGGCGCGATCGGCTTCCTCGCAGGCCGCGTCCTCGACGGCAAGCTCGACCTGTCCCAGCTGTCCGGGCGCGACCGGGGCTGAGCACCGTGACCGCCACCCTCGAACGCGGCACACTCACCATCGCCGCACAGGCCGTGCAACGCCTGGCCGCCCACGCGGTGCTGGAGATCGACGATGTCGGCGGCGCCGCGGGCCGGGTCCTCGGCGTCAGCCTCGGCGCCGAAGCCCCGGACCGGTCCGCCAGGGTCACCGCCCATGTCACCGGCGGCGAGGTGGCACTGGACGTGCGCCTCTCGACCACCTACCCGGCCTCGGTCACCCGGACGACCGAGCGGGCCCGCGAGCACCTCGAGCGCCGCGTCGAGGAGCTGACCGGGCTCACCGTCACCCGCGTCGACATCACCGTCACCGCCCTGCACCGCACCGTCGCCGGCTCTCGGAGGGTCGAATGAAACGCCGTCCCCGCCGGAGCGTCCCAGCCCTGCTGAGCGCGCTCGTGCTGCTGGCCGCGTGTGTGCTCATCGCCGTGAGCGCCATCCAGCTGATCCTCGGCGAACGCCCCTGGATCAGCTACGACACCGTCGCCGCCACCCTGCACGACCTGCGCTGGAACGACCTCGCGACCGCCGTCGCCGGATGCGTTCTCGTGCTGGCCGGCTTGGTGCTGGTGCTCGCCGCCATCCTGCCCGGGACGGCCACCGTCCTGCCGCTGGCCGGGCGGTTCGACTCCGGCGTCGCCCGCGGCGGCTATCGCACGACGCTGCGCGCCGCCGCCGCAGGTGTCGACGGCGTCTCCGCTGCCCGGGTGAAGCTCGGCCGACGGCGGATCAAGGTCCGCGTCGACACCGCCCGCACCCGTCCCGACGGCCTGGCCGAGGCCGTCCGCGCGGCGGTCGCCGGCCGGCTGGACCGGATCCGCCCGGCCACCCCGCCCGCGGTGACGGTGCGGGTCCGTGCCCCGAGGAGGACGACATGACCGGCCTCAACCGACCGGCGCGGCTCAACCGCACGGTCCTGGCCCTGCTCGGACTGCTCCTGCTGGCCGCCGGCGGGTTCGCGGTGGCGACACACTTCGGGCGCCTGGACGTCCTCGACCCGGCGACCACGCTGGTGCCCGGCACCGCGGCGCCGCCGGCGTGGGCCTGGTACGTCACCGCCGCGGTCGCGGTGCTGCTCGGGTTGCTGGCGCTGCGCTGGATCCTCGCCCAGTTGACACGCCGGCCACCCACCCGGACCTGGCGCTTCGACACCGACCCGGACCGTGGCCGCACCGAACTGGCCGCCGACACGGCCGTCGTCCCGTTCACCGAAGAACTGCGTGCTCACCCCGGTGTGCACCAGGCGCGCGCGACGCTGGCGGGAACTCGCGAGGCCCCGACGCTGGCCTTGGTCGTCACACTGGCCCACGACGCTGACCCGCAGGAGGTCCGGGAACACCTGGCGGCGGAGATGCTTCCCCGGCTGCACCAGGCGCTTGACCTGGAAGTTCTCCCGGTGAGCGTGGAGTTCCGCTTCACCTCCACCACCGGGCGCAGCCTCGGCTGACCTGCGCGTGCCATCCCGAAACGATGCGACATCGCTCGGCCATTCGTGAAGTCCGACTGCGGCCCCTGCCACGGGGCGGCCTGCGGAGGGGAGGAATTCCGCCTTGTACGTAGCCCTGTCCGCATCGGCCGTCCAGTCGGTCTTGCACCCGTTGCACGCCAGGCGAAGGCCGAGCGCCTTTCGCACGTTGCCGCCTCTCAGCTCGGTCGGCGGGGCCGGTCGCCGGCAGCGTGATCGGCCAGCCCGGTCGCCATGTCCTGCGTGAAGCGGCGAAGGTATCGCTTCAGGAACCAGCGCATGCCGAATCGCGCCGAGTACGTGCCATGCCAATGGATCCGGGTTCCTCCGCCGGGCAATTTCCGGCTCGAGCGCGGTGATCCGTAAGGCGTCGATGCGAGACCAAGCCGGCCGGCTGTGCGGGTCTGAG
Source organism: Amycolatopsis sp. NPDC028719 (assembly GCF_055565395.1). Lineage (NCBI taxonomy): Bacteria > Bacillati > Actinomycetota > Actinomycetes > Pseudonocardiales > Pseudonocardiaceae > Amycolatopsis > Amycolatopsis sp. NPDC028719. The sequence goes on along the minus strand of NZ_JBVHUL010000003.1, from coordinate 174,323 downwards.
GACCTCTTCGAGGTGGTTCAGCTCAGCATCCAGGTCCACGACGAGGGCGAGCACGCGACAGTGACGATCACCCTGCCCGCTGACGAGGTCATCAAGGTGACGGGCGCAGCAGAGAGGATCGGCGACCGGATGAACCCGCAAGGGACGCCCGAGGGGCGCGCTCGTGGGGTTCTGGATCGTGCCCCCGGTGAGATTCCGGCGGCAGTCACACCAATCGTCCTGCCCGACGGCCTGCTGATCCGGGTCGACGTGAGACTGGTGATGGAGCGTCGGCCGCGGGGGAGCGCGCGGTGAACAACATGCGCGGGTTCGAGCCCTCAGCAGGATCGCCGAAGGATGGGAACGGGCCTGACCAGGGGCTTTGCTTCGGAACCTGGTGGTTGAGGCGAGCTTCCGGCCACCGGCGGGAGTTCGACGTGAACGCCAACTCGCAGCAAGACCGGCCGAAGCCCGCCGGCAAATGCGCACCGGCAGCCGAAAAGAAGTCGACCGCGGTCGGATCGACCACGACCAGCGCGGGCCGAGGTCGAGGGTCGATTGCTGGACGGAGTCTGGCGTCCGCGGCGCGGCGGGTCGACACGTCGATCTCGCCGCCGATACTGAGCACGACGGTGCTGGCTATCGAGTTTCGCGTGATCGTGGAGCGCGCCGCGCCTTGCTCGCCCATGGCCATGCCCCGCTCCGGTCGGCGACCCGTTTCACAACGGCAGCCCTGTACGGCGCCGGGGTGCGGGTCGAAGACGTGGTTGGTCAGAATTTCGAGCCGGACCAGGGCGTCGTCGCTTGGAGGACGGCTTCGGTCAGCGCTTCGGTGCGCAGGTGAGTGACCTGCTGGTACTCCGGGTCGGCGACCATCCGGCTGAACGCTTCGCGGCTCGGGTAGCGCACGAGCAGCACGGCGTCCCAGTCCTGGCCTTGTTCGGCGACGAGCGAGGTGGAGCCGTCGCCCGCGTAGAGGACCTCGGCGCCGTAGCGGGGCAAGAAGGTTGTCTCGAGCGCGGCGGCGTACTGGGCGTAGCTGTCCCGGCCGCCTTCGCGGAACCGCGGGAGGTTCAGCATTACGACCGGGCCGCCGGGGTCTTCGGCGAGGTAGCGCTTGAGGTCTTTGCCGCGGGGATCCACCGCCATGTCGTGCCTCGCTTCGAAGGTTCGGCCAGCGCACTGAACGAGCGCTTGCTCACCTTAGTTGACGTCGAGCCGCGCGCAAGCCGCCGCCGGCCGGTGGTGTCGCGTGCCGCGGTGGACCTTCCGGTCATCGGTCGTGGTCCGCGCGGTTCCACCACGCCGCCGTGCCCGTGGCGCCGAGTACCCCGATCAGCACGACCAGGCCGTACCCGAGGGGCCCGGGCAGCTCGCTGTCCGGGCCGGCCGTCCCGGCGAAGAGGGCCGGGACCGACCAAGGGAAGAACCGGCCGTAGCCCAGCAGGGCCACGACCTGGGCCAGGAAAGTCGCCGCGAACATGGCAGCCACTCCGGCCAGGTAGCCGCGCCCGGCGCTGGCGGCCAGCGCGAACGGCGTCACCAGGGCGATCGTCATCACCGTGGTGAGCACCAGCTTCACGAGACCGCCGGCCGCAACCGGCAGCGACCAGCCGGGCAGGCCGATCGCTGCGCCGATCGCCAGCCCGAGCCCGTAGGTGTAGAGCGAGAGCAGGAAGCACCAGGCCGTCATGACCCCGAACTTGGCGCCGACGATCGCGGCGCGCGGGGTGGGCAGGGCCAGCAGGTCCTTGGCCGTGTTCTGGCTGAACTCGCGACCGAACACCCACACCACGACGAGCCCGAACAGCAGCGTGCCGCCGACCGCGACGGTCTGGGACAGCAGGGCGAAGTAGCCGGGCCAGTCCGCGGTGCCGCCGGTGAGCGCGGCTTTGGTGCCGAGCAGGCCGAGGGATCGGGCGCGATCGACGTCCTGGAGGATGAACATGACCAGGCCGCCGAAGCCGGCCGCGATCGTGAACGCGAGGCCGGTCGTCCAGGGCAGCCGGGACCGGCGGGCTTTGAGCAGCTCGGCCCAGACGGCGGCGTTCACGCTGCGCCGACCAGACGGAGGAAGCAGGTTTCCAGGTCGTCCTGGTCGACGGCGAGCCGGGTGGGCGGGCAGCCCGCGTCGACGAGCAGCGTGGCGACCTCGTCCGGGTGCCGGGTCGCCCGGTCTCCCCTGAGCGAGAGCCCTTGGCCGTCGTCCTCGTTGGGGTGCCCGGCCGCGTGGAGCACCGCGGCGGCCCGGGCGCGCTCGCGGACGACGACGTGCAGCCGTGGGCGGGCCCGCGCGATCAGGTCGGCGGCGGCACCGGTCCAGACGAGCCGGCCGCGGTCGAGTACGCCGATGCGGGTCGCCAGGCGGGCGACTTCGGTCAGGATGTGGCTGGACAGCAACACGGTGACGCCGTCGCGGTGCGCGAGGTCGTGCAGTAGCTGCCGGATCTCGACGACACCGGCCGGGTCGAGGCCATTCGCCGGTTCGTCGAGGATCAGCAGCTCGGGCCGGTGGACGAGGGCTTTGGCGAGGCCGAGACGCTGCTTGTTGCCGAGCGACAGCGTCCGTGCGCGATGCCGGCGGTGGTGGTCGAGGCCCAGCCGTGAGATGACCTCGGCGACGGCCGTCCCGTCGCGCAGGGCGTGCAGGCGCGCGGCCAGCCGGACGTTCTCTTCGACGGTGAGGTCGGGATAGGCGGACGGAGTTTCGACGAGGTGGCCGACCCGGGACCAGACGGAGTACGCACCGGGCCGGACTGCCGTACCCAGCACTGACACCCGGCCGCTGGTGGGGCGGACCATGCCGAGCAGCATCCGGATGGTGGTCGTCTTGCCCGCGCCGTTGAGACCGAGCAGGGCGTGGATTTCGCCGGGTGCCACGTGCAGGTCGAGCCCGTCTACCGCGACGACGTCGCGGTAGTTCTTGGTCAAGCCGATCGCGTCGATCGTCATGGGAAGCCTCCGCGTTCGATTACGACGCCGACCAGGCTTCCCGGCACTCCATCCGCGAGCTTACTCCGTTGAGAGCCGGTGCCGCTCGTGCAGGTACAGCGCCTGGCCGACGGCGCCGAGCAGCATCCCGAACGAGCCGACGATGAACAGCCAGATCGCGAGCGACTCGGTGCTGTGCCAGACGAACAAGACGCTGCCGACGAAGAAGATCAGGTTGCCGGCTACGCCGATCAGCAGGTGCACGGTCGGGAACTCGCGGACGAACGCCTTGATCATGGTGACTCAGCGAATCCTTTCGAAGTACGGCGGTCAGGCCGGGTGCACGGTCTTGACGGAGAGCTGGTTGCCGGGGAGATCGTCGTTCGCGCAGCCCGTTCCCGGCATGGGCACGAAGTTCGAGTCGGTTTCCTGCGGCAGGTAGATGCGCAGGCCGCGTACCGGTGTCGGCCGGCAGATGCCGTCCGGGTAGTTGTGCACGTTCACGAATTGGATGACCGCCGCTGCGGTCTGTCCTGGCTTCAGGCGGACCGGATCTCCCTTCGTTCCGCTGCGGTAAGCAGCTTCACCCACCTGATGACCGTCGTCACCGGCCACATAGGACACTCCAGGGAAGCCTTGCACGGTGCACGGTTCCACCTTCGTGTTGGTGATCAGCAGGGGACGGTAGACCGATCCCGCCGCAGCGTCACCTGTGCCGAGGGCCAAACCGACATCGCTCGCGCCGCACAGCACGTTTCCGCTTGGAACGGCCGAGGTCGACGGTGGCGGCGAAGTCGATTCCGCCGTGCTCGCGGTGACGGTGTACGTCGGTGATGCGGTCGCCGACGGCGCGGATGTGCTCGGCGCGGCCGCGGCGGGCTCGCCGCGGCCGCAGCCGACGAGCCCCAGTACACCGACTGATGTGGCGAAGAGGGGCAGTAGGCGTGAATTGGTCCTCTTACGATCCGTGCTGCGAATCGTAAGGTGATCGTCAGGTGGGGTACTTCGGATTTCGGCAACACTGGAAGGTTACCTTGCGGTCAGTCGTCACGTTCGAGTAACAGCATTCGCCGTTTTCTTTGTGGTAAAAGAAACTCGCGCCTAGGTTCGTGGCCACTCGGATCGTGAAGGGGTGCGAATGACGCACGAGGGATGGACTCGCCGCGACGTGCTGCGGCGAACGGTGCTCACCACGGCGGTCGTGCTGGGCGGTGGCGTGCTGATGTCGGCGTGCGAGAGCACCGGCGGTGCCGACGGTGGCAAGGACGCGTTGCAGGCGGCCAAGGACACCAAGACGATCAGGATCGGCATCGCGAACGAGGCGCCGTACGGGTTCGCCGACAGTTCGGGGAAGACGACCGGTGAAGCGCCGGAGGTGGCCCGTGCGGTGTTCAAGGCGCTGGGCATCGACGGCGTGCAGGCCAGCGTGGTCCCGTTCGACCAGCTCATCCCGGCCCTGACCGCCAAGCAGTTCGACGTCGTGGCCGCGGGGATGAACATCACCGGCAAGCGTTGCCAGGCCGCGGATTTCTCGGCACCGGACTACTCGGCGCTCACGGCTCTGCTCGTGCCCAAGGGAAACCCGCAGGGCGTGCTGAAGCTCGAGGACGTCGCCGCGAAGAAGGTCAAGGTGGCGGTGCTCTCGGCCGCGGTCGAGAAGGGCTACCTCACCGGCGCCGGAGTCGCCGAGGAGCAGATCCAGACGCTCGACACGCAGGACAACATGCTGCGCGCGGTAGCCGACGGCCGGGTCTACGCCGCCGCGCTCACCGACATCTCGCTGAAGTGGCTGGTCAAGCAGAACCCCTCCGCCGCGGTCGAGGTGACACCGGGGTTCGTGCCGATGGCCGACGGGAAGCCGGTGATATCAGCGGGGGGCTTCGTCTTCCGCAAGGAGGACGACACCCTCCGCACCGCGTTCGACGCCGAGCTGAAGAAGCTGCACGCCAGTGGCGAGTGGGTGAAGATCGCGTCGCCGTTCGGCTTCGCCGAGAGCAACCTGCCGAAGCCCGACGTGACAACCGAGAAGCTGTGTACCGCGTGATGCGAGATCGCCTTGCCTGACTCCTTCGGCACGATTCTGTCGTCGATCCTGCAGGGCCTGACGACGACGGTGTCCGCGGCGGCCGGCGGGATCGTCCTGACGATCGTGCTGGCGTTCGCCGCGGGGCTGGCCTTGGTCTCCCGTTCGCGGGTGGTCCGGGCGATCAGCCGGGTCTACGTCGAGGTCTTCCGGGGCACGTCCGAAGTGGTCCAGCTGTTCTGGCTCTACTTCGTGCTGCCCGCCCTGGTGGGCTTCAAGCTCGTCCCGCTGTTCGCCGGCATCCTCGTGCTGGGCCTGAACCACGGTGCCTACGGCGCGGAGATCGTCCGCGGCGCCGTGAACTCCGTCCCCCGGGCCCAGTACGAGGGCGCCGTCGCGCTGAACCTGTCGCCCGCCCAGCGGATGTGGCGGGTGCTGCTGCCGCAGGCCGTCGTGGAGATGCTGCCGCCGTTCACGAACCTGTTCATCCAGCTGCTGAAGAGCACCGCGCTGCTGTCGTTCATCTCGGCCGGTGACATCGCCGAACACGGTGAGCTGCTCCGGCCTGTGTTCGGGCAGGACATCGTGTGGATCTACGGCACCGAACTCGTGCTGTATCTGCTGCTCGCGCTGGTGATCAAGTACGGCATGCGGGTGCTCGAACGCGCCGGAGCGCGGCGGCTCGGCCGCCAGACCGCGGGGGTGTGAGATGGACTGGGATTGGGACAGCGCGGCCGCGTCGGTCCCGCTGCTGCTCGACGGTTTGCTCACCACCGTCGAACTGACACTGCTGGGTTCGGTGCTCGCCTACGCGCTGGGCATCGTGCTCGCGTTGCTGCGCCGGGCCCGCGTGCCGGTGGTGAGCCCGGTCGTGGCCGGAGCTGTCGAATTCATCCGGAGCACACCGCTGCTCATCCAGGTCTTCGTGCTCTACTACCTGATCGAGCCCGCCATCGGACTCAGGCTGTCCGGGTTCGTGACCGGCGTGATCGCACTCGGCGTGCACTACGCCTGCTACACCGCCGACGTCTACCGCGCCGGGATCGAAGCCGTCCCGGCCGGCCAGTGGGAAGCGGCGGTGGCGCTGAACCTGCCTCGGCGGCGGGTGTGGACCGGCGTCGTGCTGCCGCAGGCCATTCCGCGGGTCCTGCCCGCGCTGGGGAACTACACGATCTCGATGTTCAAGGAGGTTCCGCTGTTGCTCGCCATCGGCGTGCTCGACGTGCTCAACCGGGCCAAGGAGGTCGGCGCCGAGACCTTCCGCGTGATCGAGCCCTATACCCTCGCAGGGCTGTTGTTCCTCCTGGTGAGCCTGCCCGCGTCGATCCTCGTGCGGAAGGTGGAGCGCCGTGTCGGACAGCTCTGAGATGATCCGGTTCGACCAGGTCGTCAAACGGTTCGGCGACCACGTCGTGCTCGACGAGCTGAGCTTCCGCGTGGGGCGCGGCGAGTTCGTGTCGCTGATCGGGCCGAGCGGGTCGGGGAAGACCACGATCCTGCGGCTGCTGATGACCCTCGAACGGGTCGACGGCGGCGCCATCCACGTCGGCGGCCAGTGCCTCAGCCACCGCATGAAGGACGGCGGCCTCGTGCCGGCCGACGAGCGCCACCTCCGGTCGGCGCGCAAGCGCATCGGCATGGTCTTCCAGCACTTCAACCTGTTCCCGAACATGAACGTCCGGCAGAACATCGTCGAGGCACCGCTGCGGGTGCTGGGTCTGTCCAGAGAGGAGGCTGACGCCCGAGCGGCTCAGCTGCTGCAGCTGGTCGGGCTGGCCGACAAGATGGACGCCCACCCGGCTCGGCTGTCCGGTGGTCAGCAGCAGCGGGTGGCGATCGCCCGGGCGCTGGCGATGCGCCCGCAGGTGCTGCTGCTCGACGAGGTCACCTCGGCGCTGGACCCCGAGCTGGTCGCCGAGGTGCTGGCCGTGCTGAAGGAGATCGCCGCGAGCACCGACATCACGATCCTCTGCGTCACGCACGAGATGGAGTTCGCCCGGCACGTCTCCGACCGGGTCCTGATGTTCGACCGCGGCCGGATCGTCGAGGACGCCCCGCCGGAGGAGCTGTTCACCGCGCCTACCCAAGAGCGCACGCGGACGTTCCTGAAAGCCGTGCTCGAACGCGGCTGAGGCGGATCGCAAGCTGATCGTCAGGTGCGGTGGCGCCGGTCCGCGAGAGGCTGGAGCCGCACTCGCGACGAAAGGAGCCGAGGACCCATGAGGACCCGGACCCTCCCCACCACGAACCACAGCGTCTCCGGGCCCAGCTTGGCGCTGGCCGTGGTGAACGCCCTGACCTTCCTGACCGGCTTGTGGCTGGCGCTTTCGCCGTTCCAGCTGGACCAGGAGCTCAGCGGCGGCGGCTTCAACGGCTACTGGAACGACGTGCTCGTCGGCTCGGTCGTGCTGCTGTGCGGGGCCGCGCAGCTCGTGGCGCCGTCGACCGCGCACCGGTGGCGTCCGGTGCTCCCGCTCGCCGGGGCGTGGCTGGTGGTGGCGCCGATGGCCCTCGGTTACAACCACGGAATCCCGGCCCCGTCCACCACCGCCGGCGACGTCGCGGCCGGAGTCGTCGTGCTGGCGCTCTGGGGCGTCGGCATCCTCGTGCTGGCCCGGGCGTTGCGCGATCGGGGAGAGCGGTGACCACGACGGAGCCGGCGGTCATCGTCTCCGGCTACGACGGCACCCAGGAATCGCTTCGAGCTGTGTTCTGGGCCGCTGCGGAGGCCGATCGCCGAAGCAGCGCGCTCCTCGTCAGCGGTGATGGTGGTGGTGGGCCCGCCGGGCACGGGCCCGCTCGGCCGGGCGGTTTTCGGGTCCACCACCGCCGGACTCGCGAAAGCGTCCGGACGACCACTCGTCGTCGTCCGAGGTGAGGATCCTGTGGAAGGGACCGCGCGGTACCCCGTGGTCGTCGGTCTCGACCCGGCAGCCGACAACTCCGCCGCGCTGGCGTTCGCGTTGGACTTCGCCCAGCGGCACGCGGTCAAGGTGCACCTCGTCCACGCGATGACCGGCCGGTTCCGCAAGCACACCGGCCCGTCGGAGCCGATGGTGGCCGAACTGGCCGGCTGGTTGTCCGCCTACCCGGAAGTCCCCTTCGAGCACGAGATCGTCCGGGACTTCCCCGAACGGGCGCTGCTGGACCGCGCGAGGCACGCCGCGTTGCTCGTGGTCGGTGACCGCCGCCGCAATCCCGTCCGGCGCGTGTTGTGCAGTTCGGTGAGCCGGACCGTCCTCCACTACGCGCCGTGCCCGGTGAGCGTCGTCGGAGCGGGGGCGTGACCGTGTTCGACTACGTGGAGGGCATCGTCATCGCGGCCCCGGTTCCGGCGGTTCGCGAGACGTTGCGCAGCATCGAAGGGGAGTGGCTCGGCACCTCTCCGCCACCGGGCGAGCGGGCCGAGTCGTCCTGTCTGCGGCCGGCGCCGGTCCTGAACCGCAGTTCGTTCGCGCGCTATCACTGGCTGGGGTTGCCGGTGGACGTGGCCGAGAGCGTCACGTGGAGCGTCGAGCGGTACGGGTACGACAGCACGGTGGTCCGCGCGCACGTCTGGGCCGAGTTCCGGGCCGGGCTCCGCGCGCGGCTCATGGAGCTGGCCTTCTCCCGGCTGCTCGGCGGCGTCGCCCGCGACCGCGAGCACACCCGCTCGCAGCTGCGCCACCTGAAGCGGAGCAGCGAGGGGCTACGGCGTGGAACGCACTGATGGCGAGGTGTCGCGGCTGCAGGACGTCGCCGAGCTGATGTGGCGCACCGCGGCCGTCCACCGGGCCCGGGCGGCCAGGCTGGTGACAGCCGCCGAGCCGGGCGGTGAATTCGAAGCCCGCGTCGAACGGGGGCTGGCGAAGGTCGCGGCCGAGCACGCGATGGCTTTCCTGGAGCTGGCGGACGCCGTCGAAGCGCGGCACTCGGCCACAAGCCGGCCGGCTACGTCACCGGAGTGGCACGCGGCGATGAACCGGTCATACGCGGCGCTCCGGAGGGCCGAGGCCCATCACCACCGGGCCGCGGCGGTTCCCGCGCAGGACGAGCCGCACGGGTGACCATCGTGTTCGCCGCGGCACTGGCGATGATCGCGTTCGCCTTCGTCCCGGCCCGTCACCGGTACTGGCGCTTGACCGCTGTCCTCGGCTGGACGGCCATCTGGCTCGACGGGTACGCCGGCCTGAACCCGGTCGACCTGACCGGTCTCGGCGCCGCCGTGGCGAGCCTGGTCGTCGTCCTGGTGCGGCAGCAACGCCACCGGCCCGGCGAGAACGGCTGAGCGGGCGGAATCGCAAGGTAATCGTCAGGTGCAACCGCTTCCGGATGCGGAACGCTGGCAGTGGCACCGGCGACCGCCGGACCGTGGTGGAGGACGGCCGGTGGCGCACGACGAGCTGATCGACCTGGAGCAGCAGGGCTGGCAGGCGCTCATGGCGACGCCCGCGGCTGCCCGGAAGTTCTACGAGGACGTTTTCGACGAGCAGATCGTGGTGCTGCTTTCGGACCTGCCGCCGATCCGGACCCGCGACGAGGCGCTCGACGCGTTGTGCGTGGCTGCCTGGGAGGAGTTCCGGTTGCACGGGCTGCGCTGCGTCCAGCTCAGCGAAGGCACCGGAGTGGTGCGCTACAGCATCGCGGCGACGCGCTCGGCGCTGCCGTATTCGGCGCAGGTGAGCAGTGTCTACGCGCGCCGGCCGGGCGGCTGGAAGCTCACCTTCCACCAGCGGACCCGCCGGTGAGACGTGCGGCCGCCACCGGCGCGTGGCGGCGGCCGCACGAACCTCAGAGGCCGGTGAAGGCCTGGTCGACGAACGCCTTGTTCCGGTCGATCCACTGCTGCGCCGCGGCCTTCTCCTGGCCCTTGGGCGCCTGCTGGATCAGGTCTTCCAGCGAGCCGAGCTGCTCGTCGGTCAGTTTGACGCTCTTGGCGACCTTCGCCAGGGCCGGGAAGTCGGTGCCGAAGCTCTTGCGGCCGATGGCGTGCAGCTGCTCGCCCGTGCCCATCGCGCCCTGTGGGTCCTTCAGGTCCTTGAGCTGGTAGCGCGAGTAGGCCCAGTGCGGGTGCCACAGCGTCACGACGATCGGCTTCTTGTCCTTGATGGACGAGTCGAGCGCGGCGAGCATCGCCGTCGTCGAGGAGTTCTGCAGGGTGATCGTTCCGTCGAGGCCGTACTTCGGGATCGCGTTCTTCTGCACGATCCCGGTTTCGCCCGCGCTGGCCTCGATGCCGGTGATCTTGCCGCCGAAGTCGGCGGCGTGGGCCTTGAGGTCGGCGATGCTGTCGACGCCCTGGACGTAGTCGGGCACGGCCAGGTTCAGCGTCGCGTTGTCATACCAGGTACCGAGGTCTTCGAGCTGGTTCGAGTACTGCTTCCAGTACTGCTCGTGCGTGGCGGGCAGCCACGCGTCGAGGAACAGGTCGACGTCGCCCTTGGCCAGGCCGGCGTAGATCGGGCCGACGTCCAGCAGCTGCGTCTTGACCTGGTAGCCCCTGCTCTCCAGCACGGCCTGGTAGAGGTTTGTCAGCGCGACGTCCTCGTCCCAGTTGATGTAGCCGATGGTGACCGACTTCGAGCCTTGGTCGTTGCCGGACTGCGTTTCGCGGCCGCCACAGGCGGTGAGCGCCAGCGCCGACAGCACGGCGACGCCGAGGGCGGCGATCCGGCGGGTCTTCGGGGTGTTCCGCACGCTTCTTCCTTTCTCTAGCGGTCTTTCCGTTCGGGCTGGGCGCTGCTGAGCCGGTCGAGGTAGATGGCCAGGACGACGACGCCGAGGCCGGCTTCGAAGCCGGAGCCGAGTTTCAGGCTGGTGACCGCGGCGTAGACCTCGGCGCCGAGGCCGGGCGCGCCGACCATGCCGGAGATCACGACCATCGACAGCGACAGCATGATGATCTGGTTGACCCCGGCCAGGATCGTCGGCAGCGCCAGGGGAAGCTGGATCTCGGTGAGGATCTTCCGCGGCGGCGAGCCGAACGCCTCACCGGCTTCGACCATTTCCGGGTCGACCTGCCGGATGCCCAGTTCGGTCAGCCGCACGCCGGGTGGCAGCGCGAACACCACGGTGGCGACGACGCCGGGCACCGGGCCGATCGAGAAGAAGAAGATCACCGGGATCAGGTAGACGAATGCCGGCAGCGTCTGCATGAAGTCCAGCACCGGCCGCACGATCCGGCTGACCGTCGCGTTGCGCGCGGCCAGGATTCCGATCGGCACGGCGATCACGACCGCGACCACACCGGCGACGAGCACCTGGGCGAGCGTCTGCATCGCGGACGGGAACCGGTCCAGTCCGTCGATGAGGGCGAAGCCGGCGAAGGAGCCGACGCCGAAGCGCCAGCCACGATGCCACCAGCCGAGCGCGGCGAACAGGACGATCGGCACCGGTGCCGGTGGTGCTTGCAGGGCATCGGAAAGGCCTTCGACCACGCCCTTGATGAGGGTGTCGACCGCGTCGAAGAACGGGCCGATGTTGTTCTGCAGCCAGTCGACCACGGCTTGGAACCAGTCGCCCACGGGGATCCGCGGAACCTGCCAGGCTGCCTCACGCATCGGTGCTCACCTCCGTGTGGCGGGCCAGGGCGCCGAGGATCGCCGCCGGGGTCACTACGCCGAGGAGGCGGCGGCGGTCGTCGACAACGGCGATCGGCCGGCCCCCGGTGGCGAGACCGAACAGTTCGGAAACCCTGGTGCCGGCGGTGACTTCGGCGAAGCCGTTGCTGACCGCGCTCGTGACGGTGTTCGCGCCACGGGCTGCGGCGGCGACGGCGGCGGCCATGGTGACGATGCCGACGAGCCCGCCGTCGGGATCGACGGCGAACATCTCGGTGACGTCGAGCTTGCGCATGGTGTGGATCGAGCCGCGCGGACCCGACGACGTCGGCAGGGTCTTCCCGGGCGGGGCCATCACCGAACCGGCGGTGAGCACGCGGGACCGGTCGACGTCCTGCACGAACCGGGCGATGTGGTCGTCGGCGGGCGAGGTGAGGATCTCGTCGGCCGTACCGAGCTGGACGATCCGGCCGTCACGCATCATGGCGATCCGGTCGCCGAGGCGCATGGCTTCGTTGAGGTCGTGGGTGATGAACACGATGGTCTTGCCGAGCCTGGCCTGCAGCTGCAGCAGCTGGTCCTGCATCTCCTTGCGGATCAACGGGTCCAGCGCGCTGAATGCTTCGTCCATCAGCAGGATGTCGGTGTCGGCGGCGAGCGCGCGGGCGAGGCCGACGCGTTGGCGCATGCCGCCGGAGAGCTGCGCCGGTAGCCGGTCGCCCCAGCCGTCCAGTCCGACCAGCCGCAGCGCTTCTTCCGCGCGCTGGGTGCGTTCGTCGCGGGGAACTCCCTGGACGCGCAGCCCGTAGGCGGTGTTGTCCAGCACGGATCGGTGCGGGAACAGTGCGAAGTGCTGGAACACCATGCTCATCCGCCGGCTGCGCAGCTGCCGGACTTCGCTCTTGGACAGCGCGGTGAGGTCCTGGCCGTCCACGAGCACGCGTCCCGCGGTGGCCGGCAGCAGGCCGTTGAGCATGCGCAGCAGTGTCGACTTCCCCGAGCCCGACAGGCCCATCACGACGAAGATCTCGCCGTCGCGCACCTCGAAGGAGGCATCAGCGACCGCGGCGGTGACGCCGGGCAGGTCCAGCTCGTCGCGCGGCGTGCCGTTCTCGAGGCGGCGGACGGCTTCCTGGGCGCGCCTGCCGAACACTTTGTACAGTTTCTCGGCTCTGACTGTCGGCAATGGACTCCCGACTTTCCTTGGGGGACCGGAACACTGGTCAACGTTGACCAGCGGCATCATTGCACACGCCAATATTTGGTCGACCTCAGCGTGAAGCGGTCACAGTCGGGTAAAGTCCGTTGTGTCCGGTCCGGCGATGTGTTCGGCTGGCGAGATCGAGGACCGGGCCGGCGAAGGGGATGGATGACGTTCTTCCTGTCGCGGCTGCTGGCGCGCTGGGTGCTGAGGCGAGGCCGGCTGTTACCGGTGGCGGTCGTCGTGTTCGTGTTCGCGACGAGCTGGCCGCTGATGGCACTCGCCGAACCCGCCGGCAGCGACTTGGTGCGTCCGGGCAACTACTGGTGGTACTTCGTCGTGACGGCCGCCACGGTCGGCTATGGCGACTACTCGCCGCAGAGCGTCGCGGGACACTTCGTGGGCGGCTACGTCATCATCGGCGGGATCGCGACCCTCACGACGGTGTTCACCCGGCTCGCCACGGCGCTCGAGCAGGCGAAAGGACGGCGGATGCAGGGGACCGAACCGGTGCGCACCACCGGGCACACGGTGCTGATCGGCTACACGGCGGGCCGGACCGAGCGGATCGTGGCTCAGCTGCTGGCCGACGGCGTGACCGGGCTGGTCCTGTGCACGGGTGAGGGGGTCCCGGTGCACCCGATGCCCGGGGAGCCGGTGGAGTTCGTCCGGGGCGAACCGACGGCCGCCGACGTGCTGGCCCGCGCGGCGGTGCACCGCGCGGCGACGGTGCTGGTGGACATGGCCGACGACAACGAGGCACTGGCCGTCGCGGTGACGGTCGACCACGCGAACCCCTCGGCGCACGTCGTGGTGGCGTTGCGGGACATGGAGCGTGCCGAACTGGTCCGTTACGTCGACCCGAAGATCAAGTGCGTGCAGTGGCACACCCCGCGAATGGTCACCGAGGAGCTGACCTCGCCCGGAATCGCCGACGTCTATGCGGAGCTGATGACCGCGGGAGGTGCGAGCACCTACTCCGTGGCGCTACCGCAGTCGCTCGGGACCCTGCGGACCGAGCGGTGCCGCGTGGCTCTGGGCCGGGCGTTCGGTGCCACGATCCTGGCCGCCTGCGCGGCCGACGGCCTGGTGGTCAACCCCGGCTGGGACGGTGAGCTTCCGGCCGGGGCGACGCTGTACTACGTGGGCCCGCGACGGCTCACCGGCACGGAGGTCGTGGCCGCCTTGCGCGAGCCAGGCAGTTGAGTTTCAGTCGTCTCCTTCGGCTTCGGCGGCTCTGTCGCGGACGCCGCGGGCGGTAACGCGCTGGTCGCGTCCTGTCCGTGGCAGCGATGAGTCCGTTGGTGCCGCCGCGCACCCAGGACTCTTCGGACCCGGTGCATTCGGAGGCGCTTTGGTGGCCCGCGGCGCCGACATGACGGCCATCGGCGCGAGTGTCAACGTCGTCATGCCGGGGATCGCAAGGAAATCGTCAGGTCCGGCGGGAGAATTCCACGGGACAGTGGAGTCCGGCGCCGGCGGGTCCGGAGCGGCCGTCGTGAGCGAGGGAACGCGTCATGGGTTTGGGGGCGCGGACCCCGGGGTGCCGAAAGGCTCCGGCCTGGGCGGAAGCGGCGTCGTGACGCGGCGGCGGGGTACAGAGCGGTGCCTCGCCGCCGCGCCAGATCTTCGTCAGAAGCGTAAACCGTTGTCTTATGCAACGTTGAGCGACGAGGAACGCCGGAGGGAACATCGTCACCCGTGGTGTCGAACAGCACTTCTGGATCGGACCGGGCGCCGAAGGCGCGCTGACGCCGAGCTTGCCCAGTTCGCTGGCCTTCGTGGCGGCGCTGTGGCTCGGCTTCGCGCCCTGCGTGCTGTACTTCAGCCACGTGCGAGGCGGCCTCGTTGACGGCATCGACGTGCTGGTTGGCGCTGGTGGTCGGTGTGCCGGCCCTGATCAGGACCGTGGTGCCGCGAGATTTCTGTGCCCACCAGCGCCACCGGATTACAGGCTCCATTCGACACGAAGATGCTGTCGGCGTGCTTCTGGCGCCTGGCTGTATGAGGCCATGACGTTGGTGACGCCGGTGAGGAGCTGGGACGCTGGTGCCTGGTTTCCGGCGGCGGTGTGGGGTCGATGGTAGTTGTCGCGGATGTTCCAGACGGCCAGGACTGCGGTGCGCTGTTCTCGCTGGTCCAGGCAGGACGTAGCGGAACTCTTCGGCCAGGATAGGGGCTCGGCACCGAACGCTGGCTACGCCAATCCGACGTCCCGCACGGCCGCCGGGCGCCGCGGCGACGGCGATACTCCGGCCAGAAGCAGGTCAGGCGTAGCCGCGCTTGAGCATCATGCCCGCGGCCTTGTCGAACTCGGCGTCGGTCGGAATGGCAAAGCCCAGCGCGTTGGCATACCGGGTGACGATGTCGAACACGGCCGCAACTGCGGCCGCATCCTCGAGTTGTCGCCGGGTAACACCCGCGGCGAGCGCCGCTCGGACTTGCTCGCCCTGCAGTTCATCAGGGCGCACGGTCATGGTTTCCAGAACGGCGAGCGTGGCGCGCAGAGGCTCCGAGACAGGTGCGGTGTGGTAGTCGGCGAGGGCCGCTTCCGCCACCGCCTTGTCCATCCCGTGCACGGCGATGGCCCGGTGCGCCCCGACGCAAAAGGGACATGAGTTCCACTGGGCGACCATCGCGGCCATCAGCTCCCGCTCCGCCACGGACCACTCGCTTGGTCCGCGCATCGCGTCTTGCGTCCACGCGCCGAGGGCTGTACCGACGAAGCCCTTGTGGTAGAAGGCAACCCGGGCCGCGTCCGGGAGACGCGCGCCCAGCGCCAGGGAGATGACCCGGATCAGCATTCTGCTGCGGAGACCGTCACCGCGTTCGACCTCAGGCAGGCGCATCGGTCGCCTCCTCGATGACCCGGACCGCGGTGTCCCAGTGAGCCAGGCCCGCCCCGATGCAGGCCGACATGATGATCTCGAACGCCGCTTTGTCGGCTCCTGCCACCTGCCGGACGGCGTCGACCTCGGCATCGGTCACCCGGTAGGAGGCTTCACCGATCTGCCGGGCCAGCTCGTCGTACGGTTCGGCAACCGGCGGCCCGCCCGCTGCCCGAGCCGCCACCGCGGTCCGCAGCGCCGCATCGGTGACTCCGGTGTCGCCGCCCACCGCCGTACGCAATGCTTCCGCTCGATCGCGGTGTGACTCCGGCGTGCTTGTGCTCAGGTGGCCTCTCCGCTGTCGCCAGGATCGGATCCGGTGTGGACGGTATCCGCTTCAGGCCTCTGCGGCATCCCGTTGCGTCGCGGCGCGGAACCGCTCGAGGTAGAGCGGCCAGCCCGAGTCGGAGCCGAGGCCGGTGAAGCTCTCCCAGCCTTCGCCGTGCCGGTCGAGGTGCCGGTGTTCGAGGACGACCCGGGTGCGGTCGGCGCCTTCGGCGGTGAACCGGATCTCCACCTCGCTGGTGTGGCCGGGGTCGGACTCCAGCTGCCAGCGCGGGCTGATGTCCCAGCTGATCACCAGCCGGTCCGAGGGCTCGTAGGCGAGAACCCGCGCCCAGGTGCACCGGCTGTCGTCGGAGCCGACGTCGTACACGGTGCCGCCGGCCTCGGGTTCGAGCACGGTCCGCTCGATCGGGAACGGGAGCAGGTTGTGCTCGCGCGGCTTGACCTCGTCGAACCGTTCGGTGAACACGCGGAAGGCCTGCTCGACGGGAACATCGACGACGATGTCGGCCTGAACCGAGGTCGTGGCTGGTGACGTGCTGCTCATGGGTGGTGTCCTTTCGGCGAGTCGTCGGTCGACTCACCAGAGGACGAACAGCTGCACGGCTTCTCGACAGCTCATCACTCACTTTTTTCGAGCGTGTGGATACGGCTCGCGAGGTAGCGTTGGTGGCGAGGTCGTGGGCACGCCGGTACGCCGCGACCGCCTCGTCCGCGCGGCCGAGGCGACGCAGGAGATCGGCGCGAGCGGCATGCAACAGGTGGTAGCCCTCGATCCGGTCGATCAAGGCCGGCCCCTCGGCCGGGGTGGTGGGCCATGGCGACCGCCACGGCGTGGTTGAGGGCGGCCACCGGAGACGGCGTCAACCCGAGTAGCTGCTCGTACACCGCGGCGATCCCGGCCCAGTTCGTGTCGTCGGCCCTCGGCGCCTGGGCGTGCAGGACCGCGAACGTCGCCTGCAACACGTACGGCCCGGGCGCGCCGAAGCACAGGACCCGGTCCAGCAGGCGGACGGCTTCGGCGATCTCAGCGCGGTCCCAGCGACGTCGAAGGTGATCGCGCTGTCGTTCTTCGCGCTCGCTGCCTACGTCTCGGTTGAGTCGGTCCGCGTTGTTCGGCGCGGAGTCCGCGGAGCACTCGACGGTCGGGACCGTGCTGGCCGCGGTGTCGTTGCTCGGCTGGCCGTGGGCGGACCCGATTGTCGCCCTGGTGATCGCCGCGGTCGCGGTGAAGGAAGGCCGCGCGGCCTGGTGTGGCGAGCACTGCTGCTGATCACCGGCACTCGAGCGGGCCCATGAGCGGGCCCATGAGCGGGCTCAGTGCGGTGCTGACCTACCGTCAGCGGGCGAGGGCGAGGGTGCGGGTGGGGGATCGTGCCGCGTGATCGAACAAAGTGTTGCATACTGCAATAGTGTCTACAGCTAACAGCATGTCGGTCAGGCGCGTCCCGGTCCCGGTCCGGCAGCCGATCGGGAGGTGGCTGCGGGAAAGCCGGAGCGGTCTGGTCGGCTTGGCCGTGCTCATCGGGGCCGGCGCCGGGCTCGGCGCCATCGTGTTCCGCTGGCTGATCACGACGTTCACCCACCTGTTCTCCGGGCAGGCCGACTACGCCGACGCGGGGCGGGCTGCCCATCCGTGGCTTCCGGAGCTGGGGCCGTGGTTCCTGCTGTTCGCGCCGGTGGTGGCGGGGCTGATCTACGGGCCGTTGGTGTACAAGTTCGCGCCGGAGGCGCGCGGCCACGGCGTGCCTGAGGTGATGTACGCGGTCGCCGAGCGCGGCGGCCGGATTCCCGCGCAGGTGAGCGCGGTGAAGGCGCTGGCGTCGGCGCTGACCATCGGCTCCGGCGGTTCGGTCGGGCGCGAGGGCCCGATCGTGCAGATCGGGTCCGCGCTCGGCTCCACCCTGGGCCGCCTCACCCGGCTGCCCGAGTCCCGGCTGCGGGTGCTCGTCGCGTGCGGCGCGGCGGGTGGGATCGCGGCGACGTTCAACGCGCCGCTGGCCGGTCCGTTCTTCGCGATGGAGCTGATCCTGCGCGACTTCGCCGCGGAGTCGTTCGGCGCGGTGGTGCTGGCCAGCGTGACCGCGAGCGTGGTCGGGCGGGCGGCGTTCGGGAACACCCCGTTCCTCGACCTGCCGCCCTTCACCTTGCGCAACCCGGTGGAATATCTGCTCTTCGTCGTGCTCGGCGTTGTCGTGGGTGCGTGCGGGGTGCTGTTCACCCGGGTCCTGTACTGGATCGAGGACTTCTGCGACTGGGTGTGGCGCGGGCCGGAGTGGCTGCGTCCGGCTGTCGGTGGCGTGTTCCTCGGCGGGCTGCTGCTGGCCCTGCCGCAGATGTACGGCGTCGGGTACCCCGTGCTGCAGAACGCCGTCGAAGGCAAGTACCTGATCGGATTCCTGCTGCTGTTGCTGGTCGGCAAGATCGTCGCGACGAGCCTGACGATCGGCATCGGCGGCTCGGGCGGGGTGTTCGCGCCGTCGCTGTTCATCGGCGCGATGGGCGGGACAGCCTTCGGGATCCTGATGCACGCCTGGTTGCCGTCGCTGACCGCGTCGCCGGGCGTCTACGGGCTGATCGGGATGGGGGCCGCGTTCGCGGGAGCCGCGCGGGCACCGATCACGGCGGTGATCGTGCTGTTCGAGCTGACCGGGCAGTACACGATCATCCTGCCGATGCTCACCGCGATCGTGATCGCCACGGCCACGAGCCGGGCGCTTTCCCGGGACACCATCTACACGCTCAAGCTGCGCCGCCGGGGCGTCGACCTCGACCGGCACCCGCAGGAGCGCCGGCTGGCCGCCACGACGGTCGAGGCTGTCGCCGAGCCGCTTCCCGAACCCCTGCCCGCCGGTACCCTGCTGGAGCGGGCCGCGCACGCCCTGGCCGTGTCCGGGCACGGCATCTTGCCGGTGGTCGACGAAGAAGGCCGTTATCAAGGCTGCGTCACGGCGCAGGCGGTGGCCGAGGCGCTCGGGGACGACTTCGACGGCACCGTCGGGAAGCTGGCGGAACTGCCTCCCCTGGTCACGTGCGAGACCTCGCTCGCCGACGCCTTGACGGCTCTGACGAACGCACCCGGTACCGGTCTGCCGGTGCTCGACGGCGACCACCAGCTGACCGGCTGGCTCACGCACCAGGCGGTGCTGTCCGCGCTCGCCACGGCGGGGACGCGCTGATGCTGGACAACGAGGCCGCGCACGAGGCGTTCGGGCTGGCCGGCTACGTGCGCGCGGTCGCCGCGGCGGTGGACGTGCCCTCGCAGGCCACGGCCTGGGAGCTCGGGAACCGCCCGGCGGCGTACCTCGCGCTGCAAGACCGCTGTGCCGACCACCCGAGCGCGGCGTCATGCTGATCTGGTCCGCCGAACGTGGCTGGAAGGTCTGCCTGGAGAACACGCCTCACCAGCCGTCGGCGGTGGTCGCCCGGCTCGGGACGCGGGTGATCGCGGCCCCGGCCGAGGTGGGGAATTTCGTCGCGGACGTGCTCGCCGGGCGCCAGAAGGGGGGTCGCTCGGCTCCACCGCTGCCCGGCGATGGGCCGCCGCTCACGGAGTTGCTCTCCGGCTACGCGGTCGGCCGGAACGCACCGCGATTGCGGTAGCGGCGGTCAGGTCCAGACGGCTTCGGGAGCGACGGCCGACGCGGGCGGCTCCCCGCCGGCCTCGGCGAAGGCGGTGAGGCTGTCGACCAGGCCGTGGCGAGCTTCGTCCGGCATCCGGGCGACGATCTTCGCGATCTCCTTGCGTCGCCGCGCGGTCACCTGGCGGACCACCTTCGTGCCCTCGCGGGTCAAAGCCAGCACGATTTCCCGGCGGGAGACGGTGCTGTGCTGCCGGTCGACCATGCCGACCGTGACGAGGCGGTCGACCATCCGGCTCGCGGTGGACGGCGTGACCTGCAGGTATTCCGCGAGGTCGGCGTGCTTGAGCGGGCCCCGGGTCTGCAGGACCACCAGGAGGCGGAACTGCGGCAGGGTGATCGCGTCGCCGGCGGCGGCGATCGACCGGGCCGACACGGCCACCAGCAGGCGCGAAGCGGTCAGCACGGCGTCGGTGACAGCGTCGACGTCCGTCGCGTCGAGGGCAGGGGAGCTGCGAGGCATAGCTACCAGTGTGCCCGACGTGGGCATGGACCTGCTGATCAGCCGCGCCAAACCTTCGCCTTCCGCCCGATTGATCTGATTTGTCCGGGTGATCAAGGACACTGGCGACAATGGGTAAAGTATTGCATACTACAACAATGAGTGGAGGCAACCTTTTATCGTGGGGTGCGCATGAGTCCGCGTGAGGGATTGGCGCGGCCGATGTTCGGCAAGGTCGACCCGTACTGCCTGTTCGCTGTGCTGCCGATGCTGTTCGTCGCCGGGATCGTGGTGGCGCTGGTGAGTGTTCCCGCAGGTCTGGTCGTCGTGGTCTTCGCCGGTTTGGTCGTCGTGTTCGATTCGTGGGCCAACCGGCCCGGCCCAGTGCAGCCGGCCCCGCGACCGCGGACGCAGGTGAGGCCCGTATTGGTGCACCGGCCGCGACCGCCCATGCCGAGGCCGGTGTCCCGGCCTCGGCCCGGAGTGCGGCAGCCGGCGCCGGGAGCGCCGTACCGCCGCTGACCCCGCTGCTTCACAGGTCGGGCACCGGGAGCTGGGCGTAGTCGACGTCGCCGGTCTTCTCGAGCAGGTTGATGTGGGTCTTGATGTAGTCGCCCGCGAGGTCCGCGAACGGCCGGACCAGGGTGTTGCGCGTGTCGGCGCGCACCGTGGACACCAGGATCAAGGCCTCGGCGTGGGCGTTGCGCAGGGTGTTGACGTAGTCCCGCTCGAACGCGTCCCCGAATTCGCCGCGCATGCGGTCGATCCCGGCCTGCATGTCGGGGGCGGGCCGGGTCGGAACGGTCAGGCCCATCCGGGTGCTGATGCCGGCGTCGCGGTTTTCGAGGTCCTTGTGCTGGGTGATGACGGTCTGGGCGGCTTCCTGGACGGCCGGGTTGGCCGAGCGCTGCAGGGCCCACGTCGACGTGGTGATCTCGCGGAGGCTGGTCTGTTCCACGATGGTGAGCAGCTTCCTCCCGGCGGGGCTGATCGGCCCGAACGGCGTCTCGGTGAGGTTGCCTTCGGTCAGCGTCGGCGGCGCCGGTGCCACCGCCTGACTGGTCGCCACCGGGAGCTGAGGAGCCGTCACGACCTGGGTGTTGGGTGGAGCGCACGCGGTGACGGCGAGGGTGAGCGTGCCGCACAGCGCGATCCACGGCTTCCGGGACTTCATCGTCGGCCTCCAGGGGAGTTCGGTGTCTTCCCTGGAGCACACGGCTCCCGGAGCAAGCTGGTTCAGTCAAACTGTTGTGTCGTCGTTTTGTTTGATGCGGAAACTTTCAGGGCCGGCTCGGTGAATCGGTTCCGGCCGAGCCAGGCGATCGTGTTCCGGACCGCTTCGCGGGTTCCGTCGAACCGGATCACTTGCTCGGACAGTGCTTCCCGCCAGGTCCGGTGGCCGAGCCAGACCCCGGCGAGCGCGGAGACGGTGCAGTCGATCCGGGCCACCATGGGCAGCCGGGGATCGGTGTCGGTGGACGACGCACCCTCGGGGGACAGGACCAGCCACCACCAGCGGGGTGGCGGGGTTTCGGCGAACCGCAGGTGCAGGGAGACCTTCTCCCGGGGCAGCCGGGCGGGGTCGATGCTCCGGCAGATGTCGAGCAGCAGCAGGTTCGGCTTCAGGTCGCCGCTGCGGGGTGGCGGCATCCAGCGACGGCCCCAGTGGCCCAGGTGCTCGATCACCGGGGCGAGGTCGCGCCCGGCCGGGGTGAGCGCGAACCGTCCTTCGCCGGTGGACGCCAGTCGCGTCACCACACCGGCTTCGGCGAGCTGCTTGAGCCGCCGCGCCAGCAGCGCGGACGACATGCCCGGCACGCCGCGGGCGATCTCGCTGGTGCGGCTGCTGCCGTGCAGCAGTTCCCGGACGACGAGCAGGGTCCACGACTGGCCGAGCACTTCGGCCGCGGTCGCCACGGGGCAGTGCTGGCGATACGACGTCATGCGTGTTCGAGCGTGCGCAGGACGCGGAACCGGGCCAGCCGGTGCAGCATCTCGCCCATGGCCTCGGGCACGATCTGGCCTTCGAGGTCGGTGCGGGCCGACCGGACGATCTCGGCGATGTCGGCCGCGGGCAGCAGCGACGCGAACTCGCCGGTCAGCCAGGTGCGGACCTCGTCGGTGATGTCGTCGGCCTGGTGGGTTTCGACGGTCATGCCCTCATTGTGTGGGCGACGGCGCGGGCTGCACCTGACGACTGGCTGACGATTCGGGCGGGCAAGGCGTCGGTGGAGCGGGCCTGCTGGTCACCGTCGGGGTCGCGGTCGGCACCGGGGTGGTGATCGGCTCCGGCTCGTCCTCGGTCGTCACGCCGCAGCCGGCGAGGCACAGCGCCGCCAGCAGCGCGAGAGCGATCTTCATGACGCGGCCTCCGGGAGTTCGACGACGAACCGGGCGCCGCCACCGGGGCGGTCTTCGACCCAGACGCGGCCGTCGTGGCGGTGGACGTGGTCGGCGACGATGGCCAGCCCGAGGCCGCTGCCGGTGTCCTGATCGCGGCGGGCGGCGTGCAGGCCGCGGGCGAACCGCTCGAAGATGCGCTCGCGCAGGGCGGGCGGGACGCCGCTGCCGGCGTCGTCGACGATGATCCGGGCGCGGCCCTCGTGGCGGTGGACGGTGATGGCGACCGCGCCGCCGCCGTAGTGGTCGGCGTTGTCGAGCAGGTTGGCGACGACCCGGTCGATCCGGCGGCGGTCCACGGAAACGAGCGGCGTGGCGGAGTCCGTCTCGATGCGCACCGCGGAAGCGGGTCTGCTCTCGACGACGTTGCGGACCAGCTCGCCGAGGTCGACCAGCTCGACGGTGCTGTCGGCCTCGTCCTGGTCGGCTCGTGAGATCTCCAGCAGGTCGACGACCATCCGCTGGAACCGCCGCAGTTCCGCTCTCAGCAGCCGCAGTGCGCGTTGCGCCGTCGGCGGCATGGCGTCCTGCCGGCGTTCCAGCACCTCGCTCACGTTCACCATGGTGGTGAGGGGGGAGCGCAGTTCGTGGCTGACGTCGGAGGCGAACCGCGCGTCCCGGCGCACGCGCTGTTCCAGCTGCCCGGCGGTGGTGTTGAAGCTCGCGGCGAGCGGGGCCAGGTCGGGGTCGGATTGGTCGGGGAGCCGGGTCGCGAGGTCGCCGCGTGCGACGCGGGACGCGGCGGTCGTCAGGGCGGTCAACGGGCGCAGTGCGCGGCGGGCGGCCCAGGCGCCGAGCCCGACCCCGAAGAGTGCGGCCGCGACGGTGCCGGCGATGAGCAGGGTGCTCAGGTAGCGGAAGGTGCGGTCCAGCTCCAGCAGCGGGTACAGCTCGACGTAGACGCTGTCCGGGCCGACCGGTGTCGCCACTCCCAGCACCGGGATCCCGTCGGCGGCGAACCGCTGTCGCGCCGTGATCCCGCGGTGGGCCTCGTCGAGCAGGCCGCGCGGGACCACGCCGGGATCGAGCTGCCGGCCGCTGGTGAGCCAGCCGGCCGGACGGGACAGCAGGATCGACGAGTCCGGGCCGGTCGCCAGGCCGGTCAGCAGCTCGTCGAGGTCGTCGGCGTGTTCGGCCAGGGCGGTGGTGACGAGGTGGACGTTGACCTCGGACTGGCGGGTGACGCTCTGCTCGCGCTGGTCGAGCATGTAGCCGGTGGTGAGGTTCCAGGTGGCCACCGCGAGGATGGTCATCACCAGCGCGAGGCCGATGCCGAAGGCCGCCGCGACCCGCCAGCGCAGCGAAAGCCGCCGGATCACGGCTCGGGGGCGATGCGGTAGCCGCTGCCGCGGACGGTCAGCACCAGGCTCGGTGTGTCGGGGTCGGGTTCGACCTTGCGGCGCAACCGTCTGATGTGGACATCGAGCAGCCGCGTGTCGCCGAAGTAGTCGTGCCCCCACACGCGCTGGAGCAACTGCTCGCGGGTGACGACCTTGCCGTCGGCCGCCGCGAGCTCGGCCAGCAGGCGGAACTCGGTGCGCGTCAGGTGCACGGGGACGCCGTCGCGGTGGACGGCTTCCTCGTCCGGCCGGATCTCGAGGCCGCCGAGGGTGAAGTGGGCGGGCCGTTCCGGAGCCGCCCGGCGGAGGAGGGCGCGGATCCGCGCCGCGAGTTCGCCCGCCACCAGCGGCTTGGTGACGTAGTCGTCGGCACCCGCCTCGAGGCCCGCGATGACGTCCTGGGTGTCGGTGCGGGCCGTGATGACGATGATCGGGAGGTCGCCGCGCTCGCGCACGGCGCGGCAGACGGTGAGACCGTCGATGCCGGGCAGCATGAGGTCGAGCAGGACGACGTCGACCGCGGTGGACTCCAGCAGCTCCAGGCCGTCTTCGCCGGTCGCCGCGGTCGTCACGGCGAAGTCCTCGTCCTCCAGGGCGAGGCTGAGGGCCTCGCTGATCATCACGTCGTCTTCGACGAGCAGTACTCGCGTCGGCATTCTCCGGATCCTATCAGCAGACAAATTGTTGCATAGACGAATAGTTGTGCTAGTCTGGTTCGGTGCGGGTTGGGCGAGTGTTCAGGGCGATCGCCCTGGAGGAGGTCGTGATGCCGTCTCCGTCCGCCGCCCGGGGTGAGGCCGTCCGGCGGCGGCTGGTCGCCGCCGCCGCCGAGTTGATCCCGGAACGTGGGTGGACTGCGGTGAGTACCCGGGCGCTGGCCGAGCGGGCCGATGTCACGCCGAGCGTGGTGCATTACCACTTCCCGTCGGTGCAAGCCGTACTGGTCGAAGCGGTGCTGGGGGCGATGCGAGCCGTATCGGCCGAGCTCGGCCCCGTGCTCGCCACGGCGAGCACGGCGGAAGCGGTGGTCGACGCGATGGTGGCTGCGGTGGAGCAGTACACCGGCACCGACCCCATGTCGCTGTTGTTCGTCGAGGGCTACCTGGCCGCGACCCGGGACACCACGTTGCGCGCGGGCATCGCGGCGGTCCTGGCCGGCCTTCGGGGCGTGATCGGCGACCGGCTGCGGCAGCTCGGCGTGGTGGACCCCGACGGCACAGCCGTGGTGCTCGGCGCCGCGATCGACGGGTTGCTCATGCACCGCGCGGTAGCTCCGGACGCGACTCCGGCCGGGGTGGCCGGTGTCATGCGGCGGCTCGTCTGAAACGAAGGAGGCAAACGGTGAAAGTCGTGGTGTGCGGAGCCGGGATCACCGGTCTGGCGGTGGCGAACAAGTTCGCGGGTGACGGGGCCGAGGTGGTGGTGCTGGAGCGTGCTCCGGTACCCCGCGAACAGGGATACATGATCGACTTCTTCGGCGCGGGGTTCGACGCCGCCGAGGACATGGGCGTACTGCCGCGGATCCGGGAGCTGGCCTACCGGGTGGACGAGGCGAGCCTGCTCGACGAGCGGGGCCACCGCCGCGCGGCGGTGCGGTACACGACTTTCGCCCGCACGCTACGGGACCGCCTGTGCGGCATCATGCGGCCCGACCTCGAACGAGCGTTGCGCGAGCACTTGCCATCCACTGTGGATATCCGGTTCGGCGCCGGAGTGACGGCGGTCGAGGACCTGGGCGACCGCGTGCGGGTGACCGCCGGGGACCAAGTCGTCGAGGCGGACGTGCTCGTGGGCGCCGACGGGATCCACTCCGCGGTGCGGCGGCTGGTGTTCGGAGAAGACGACCGGTTCCTGCGGTACCTCGGGTTCCACACCGCGGCGTTCGTGTTCACCGACCCCGAGATCCACCACGCGGTGGGCGACCGGTTCTGCCTCACCGACACCATCGGGCGGCAGATGGGTTTCTACGGCCTGCGTGACGGCCGGGTCGCCGCCTTCGCCGTCCACCGCACCGATGACGCCCGGCTGCCCGAGGACACCGGAGCGGCGCTTCGGAAGGAGTACGGATCGCTGGGCTGGCTGGTGCCCCGCGCGCTGCGTCGATGCCCACCGAGCGAGGCCGTGTACTACGACCAGGTCGCCCAGATCGTCATGCCGCGCTGGAGCAGCGGGCGCGTCGTGCTCGCCGGGGACGCGTGCTCCGCCGTCTCGCTGATCGCCGGGCAAGGCGCCTCGCTCGGCGTCGCCGGCGCCTTCGTGCTCGGCGAACAGCTGCTGCGGAACCAGGCGGTCACCGACGCGTTCGCCGAGTACGAGCGTCTGATGCGGCCGGTGGTCGAGGAGAAGCAGCAGGTAGCTCGCCGCAGTGCTCGCTGGTTCCTGCCGGAGAGCCCGCTCCGACTCGGGATCCGGCGGGCGGCGCTGCGGCTGGCCCGCGTTCCGGTCCTCGACCGCTACGTCGCCGCCGTGCTCGCGGGCAAGTCCACCGCGGTGGTCACGAACCTCCGCCGGGCCGCAGCCGGGGCCGCGCGGTGAACCGAGTCGCCAGGTTCGTATTCCGCGCACCGGTCCGGTTGTACGACAAGGGACTCGGGTGGCTGCTCGGCCGTCGCTTCCTGTGCCTGACCCACCTCGGGCGGCGGTCCGGACGGATGTACCGCACGGTGCTCGAAGTCGTCGGCGTGGACGGCGACGAGTACGTCGTCGTAGCCGGGTTGGGTGCGGGAGCCGACTGGTTCCGCAACATCCAGGCGCGGTCGCCAGTCGAGGTGGTCGTCGGGCGGTGCCGGTTCCCGGCCGAACACCGCGTCCTCGGCGAAGACGAGGCCGTCGCGGTCATCGCCGGCTACGAGCACCGCAACCGCCTGGCCGGTCCGGTGGTGCGGTTCGCGCTGGGGAAGCTGCTCGGGTGGCGCTACGACGGCAGCGACCTCGCCCGCCGCCGGATGGCGTGGCAGCTGCCCCTGGTCGGGCTGCGGCCACGATCGTAAGGCAGTCGTCAGTTGCGACTCCCTCTTCCCGTGTCAGGGTGGAAACCGAGCGAGGAAGAAGGAAGGTGACCACGACATGACGACCGACGTAGCGGTGAAGGAGACCTCCGAAACCTGGGTGCTCCCGGAGGTCCGCCGGCTGCGCCTGGACGCGGAACGGGTCTGGGAAGCTGCGGCAGCGCACCGCAGCCTGGCGGTCGGACTGGAAGCCGGCCCCGAACCCGACGGTCTCTACCGGGGCAAGACCCAGCGCGTACTCGCGGAAGTCGCTTCGTGCCACGCGATGGCTTACCAAGAGCTCGCGGCTGCGGCAGAAGCGCGCGGCGAAGCGCGGCAGTATCCGCGTCACACTCCACAGTGGGCACGACTGGTGGAGGAGTCGTTCGCGGCGATCCGCCGGGCGGAAGCCCACCATGAACGCGCCGCGGCTCAATCGGCGAGCGCGGCCGGCGACGAAGCCGCGGCCCGCCGGCACGTGGCCGCCGCGGACGAGGCGGACCGGCGTGCTTCGGCGCCGACGAAGCGCAGCGCCTGAACTGCCGACGCGCCGATTCCGACCCGTACGACTGGCTGGGTTGTACTTCATGGCCGGGGTTCTGCTGGCCGGAACGCCGGCACCGCCGACCCTCGGTGCCGGGCTGCTGTCCAATGAGGTCGGTGACTCGGACGCGGCGACCGGTGCTGACGGGCTTACCCGAGGCCGACGCCCGGGCGGCGTTCCACCACCTGGACCGCAACGGCGACGGGTACATCGCGACCGGCGACCTGCTGGTGGCCATCCGCGCCTACTACTTCGACGAGACTCCCGGCTCGGCGTGCAGCTGGCTCCTCGGCTCCCTGGACCGGTGACGTGTCCAGTAGTCGCCTGCGCCGCCGGTGGGGTCACGGGCAGTGATTATGGTGCCACCGGATCGAGGCGTGGCCGTGCCCGAACGGCGCTGGCGCCGGAATTCGGCTTTCGATGAGGCTGACCCCGATGTCCGAAAGCTTGATCGGGCGGTGGGCGGGGTTGTCCGCTCTCGAAACGCTGAAGTACCAGGGGATCCGCTGGCGGACGCCGTCATCGCCGATCTGGTGGCCGGTGGGCGGACGGGCGTGGTGAACGAGGTGCTGGCCCAGTTCCGGGACAACGATCAGCCCATTGACGGGCTCGCGGTCGGCTGGTCTGTCGCAGGGCTGCATGCGGTGAGTACGCCGTCGACTTCAAGCACCCGCTCGGCTGGTGGTGATGACCGTTACGTGGAGCCCGGTAATGGCATCATGGTCGTATGACCGCTCCGGATCCTCAGCCCGCCGATGTCACCGGGCGCGAAGGCCCGTCGACGGTGTCGGTACGGCGGGTCGACGGCGCAGTCGTGGTGGCCCCGACCGGCGCTGTCGACCTCGCCACCGCGCCGCAGCTCGACGACGCCATCTCCGCAGCATTGGCCGACCAGCCGGCGAAACTGATCATCGACTTGAGCGCCGTGGATTTCCTTGCCTCGTCGGGGCTGACTGTCCTGCTCAAGACCCGCAGCGGCATGGGCATCGGCACGGCACTGCGCGTGGTGGCCACGGGTACTGCCCGGCGAGCCATCGACATCACGGGGTTGGGCGGCGTTCTGTCGATCGATTCCACGCTCGACGACGCGCTGGCCGGCTTCTGAACGGTCGCTGCAACGGTGCCGACATGACCTGTCCCGCCGCAGCGGATGTGCGGGGGCAAGGACGCGCCGTTCCCGAGGCCAGGCGGCCGGGATCGACGGCAGCAGAGCCGGCGATCGGCTGGGCGGGCCTTGCTGTCAGTGTTCGCGGACTGGTGGTGTGTCTCCGATACGGAGGTCGTCTCGCGGAACAGGAAGACAAGAGCCCAGGCCGGCAGCGCGTGGCAGGAAGTGCGTGCTCCGATGGCGGCCGCGGCCGAACCATCAGCCGGCTACCCCGCTCGCAGCGCCGGCACCGGCACCGCCCGCTTGCTCTTCTGCCGGTCCTATCGCGCTTCGACGAGGCGGGGGTCGGCCACGATGACCGCGGCGAGGTCGCGGACCTTGCGGTTGGTGCGCTGGGACATCTGCGTGAGCCAGGCGAACGCCTCGTCGACGGTGAGACGGCGGCGGGCCATCACGATCCCCTTGGCCGTCGCGATCACGTCTCGCGTGCCCAGTGCACTGATCAGGCCGCGAATTTCGTCCTGGGCGAGGGCCCAGCGGGACGCGGTCAGTATCACCCCGGACATCGCCGTGGTGAACACGGCGATCAACGCGGCGTGCACCGGTTCGAACGTCCCCGCCTGCCGGCTCCACACGTTCAGCGCACCCGACAGGTGCAGGCCGTGGCAGCCGGCCCCTCTCCGGTCGGTGACGTCGTCGGCGCGGACGAACAGGGGACAGGACAGCGACGTCTTGATGCCGGCCGCGGATGCGGCGTCGGCGAACGCGGGCCACCGAGTGCGTGCCTGCTCGCTATCGGTGCGCGTCGCCTCGAGGCACGGTCCGTCGTCGAGGGAGTACTGGGCCTTGTCGAGGGGAAGGACGTCCTCGTCGGTCGCCGCGACCGTGGCCGGTACGCCGTGCTCGAACAGGGTGACGCTCGCGGCGTCGGCCTCGGGCACCAGCACCACCACGCGCGCGGCCATCCGCGCCAGCGTTTCGTCGCGCGGGTGCTCGGGTCTCAGCGACTCCGTCAGCTCCAGCAACGCCGCTGAAACATCGTGAACGTGATCCATTTTCACTCTTTCAGCAAGCTATCGCCCGAGTACGGGTGAAAGCCCGCCTTGCCAACCCTGTCATTTCCGCGGGCGAAGCGCCAGAGGGCGCAGCCTTCCGTGCAGGCGTTTGAGCCGAGTTCGTTCGCCACGGGACAACCGGTCCACCCAAAACCCGTTTCCTGTCGAGGCCGCTGCGCTGTTTCGGGTGGCGACGATGGCGAGAGTCGTGCGGCGCTGCCGCGTCGGGTGAACTGGACTTGGTCACCTCTCGGCGGCTCGCCGCCGCCGAGGCCAACTTTCGCGGCGCGTCCCTGGGCGTCCTCGACCGGATGAGCCTGCTCGGCCAAGTGCTGCGGCCGCGACGCAAATGGCCGGAGTATCCTATGTGGACAGCGACAACCGGACTCTGGTCGTTACGTCGTCGACGTTCCAGAGTGGTGAGCTGGATATCCGGTGGCGACCTTGCGCGCATCCTGTACGACGCCACAGCGGACGACTCGAGCACGTCTTCGGCGACTCGATCACACGTCGTTCGACCATGAGGCGCTGATCAGGCTACCTACGGAGAACTCGGCGGGCGGTGGCGTGGTGCCCGGCAGTGTGGAGGTGCGGACATGGAACAACTTCGGTGGGCTGGTAGGTCAGCCCATCCGGTTCGTTACGGCGGACGACCCACGCTGGGTAGCGCGTTTTCTTACTCATCTCCGCGCTGTGGCCGGAGCGTACGTCGGCGAAGTCGAGTCTGCAGCGGATAGCGGCCATTGCCGGCGGCAGGCATGGTTGGCGCCGAATTGGTTTCCGCAAAATGCGTGACAGCCGAAATTTACCCGGTCGGGATGTTTCGCCGGCATCGCGCACGACATCTGTGACAAAGGTAGGGGGTGGGCGCGGTGATCCGCGTGCTATGGCGGCGTCTTCACCCGTCAAGGCGATCATGATCTTGTTCCGGTGGCAGACTCATCGAGTGGTCGGTTAGCGTGGAGCTGGCCGGGGAGATCGGCGCGCCACAAGCGCCTCGCCAACCGGTCACCCGGAAGGCGTCCGATCAGAAATCTGAAAGGCCTTCATTTCCTGTGCAAGACATGTTCACTGTACCTGGGAGAAGGCAATGTCATTCGGAGACGACACGGCGACGATTCGTCGTTCACAGTGGGCCGCCGGAAGGATTTGCGGCCGGCTCTTGGCGGCGCTGCTCCTGTCGTTGGGTCTCGCTTGCCCGGACGCGTACGCCTACCCTTCACGGGTTCAGGTGTTCGTCGCGAACAGCGGTTCTGACAGCGTCACCGTGTACGACACCCGGATGAACGAGGTGGTGGCGACCGTCCGAGTTGGACGGTCGCCGGTCGGCGTGGGCGCAGCACCCGGCGGGGACCGGGTCTACGTCACCAATGAGCTTTCCAACACCGTCTCGGTGATCGACGCCCGGACCTACGCGACACTCGCGACCGTGCCGGTGGGCCTCCACCCGTTCGGTGTCACCGTGACCGGATCGCACGCCTACGTCACCAACTTCGGCGCCGACAACGTCACCGTGATCGACACTGCGACGAACACGGTCGTGCGGAACATCCCGGTGGGCCGGTTCCCGCACAGCCCGGCGGCCAGCCCGGACGGGAGCCTGGTGTACGTCAGCAACAACGGCGCGGCCACGGTCTCAGTCATCGACACCGGCTCGGACCGGATCGTCGCGACGCTGCCCGTGGGCCGGTTCCCGGCCGGGATCGCGGTCACCCCGAGTGGCGACCGTGTCTACGTGGCGGCAACCGGTGCGAACAGCGTGAACTCCCTCAGCGCCACGATGCCGACGCCGATGACGACCCAGCCGGTCGGGCAGGCGCCGGTGGGCGTCGCGGTCACCCCCCGCGGCCAGGTCTACGTCGCCAACGCCGGTTCCGACACGGTGTCCCTGCTGGGCCGGAATGCACCGGCGCCCATCCCGGTGCAGGACGAGCCCGAAGGGTTGGCGGCGTCCCCCGACGCCAGCTACGTGTTCGTCACGAATTCGGCTTCGGGGTCGATGTCGGTTATCGACACCGTGACGAACACCGTGGTCGCGACCGTACCCGTCGGCAGCGAACCGGAGGGGCTCGCCGTGACGTCGTAAACCTGGCCACGCGGTAGCCCCCGCACACGGGAGTGGTCCTGTCCACAGCCATGCTCATCGCACAGGCGATCATCGGCTTCCCTGATCGCCTGACACGCGACAGGCCCATGACATCGTCGACCGGTTCATCTCGAGGGTCGAGGTTGCGGAACACCCGAGTTCGCCGACAAACTCCGCAAATCAACACGCCGCCCACCGCAGCCGAAGACCGCGAAGAGGTCCCGCTGTTCGGCGAACAGCTGAACACATGATCACGAGATCCCTCAAACAAAATATTTTGACCACAATCAACGATCCATACCGCGCGGACTCCGGGATTGCATTGGCGGCCATCATGAGAACTACGCGACCGAGAACAGCGGTTGATGCGGCAATCGCCGCGCTAGGGGCCTTGATCGCGTTTGCACCTCAAGCCCTGGCTTACGGACCTTCCTACTGCAACAGTTCCACATGCAGTCTTTCGAACACCTCGAACACGTCGGGGATCTACTTCGAGATGCCCCGACTCACCGCGGTGACCATGCGCTGCTGGACCGATAGTCAGTGGTGGAACGGCACCAACCGCTGGTTCAAGGTCGACTCCGGGTATGGGCAGGGATACATGATCGCCACCCAAGTATCGAACCAAACGACCGTCGGGCGCTGCTGAGTTCTGCCGCCTGCTCGCTGCCCTGCGCCCCCAGTTCATGGCGTGGAGCAGGCCAGGGTGCACCGTGCTCAGTCGGAACGAATACGCGTCCGTTGCAGACCGCCCCGTCGAACCAGGCGACACCGCCGAACCTCACCCCGCTGAACCCCGTCGCTGTCGATGAGGGTGGCACCGGTGAGGTCGACGGATCGAGGACGCCGACTATGCCGCGGATCATGATGTCACCAGGCGGCCCGACCCGCAGCTGGCGATGCTCCGGAACAAGATCACCGCGTAGGCTTGGGACGTGTCATCCGACCTCAAGTGCGCATCTTCGCCTGCCGGACTCACCCACATGACTCGCCGGCTGCGTTCGAGGGCGTCGTGGAGCCGTTCGGCGGGCAGCAGCAGTGCACGATCGAGGTGTCGGGGCCGGGATCGAGGTCGAACACCAGCTGATCCGGCGGGAGGCGGTCGATCGCGCAGGCGTGGTGAGGGCCAACAGAGCCCGCGCATGAGGCGGAACCATCCGATGGACCGGCCAGCGGCTCCGGCGCACACGCCGGCCACGCCTCGCCCCCCAGCCGCTGTTCCGCCTGCAACCCCACGTCCCGCCGAGGTCGCGCCTCCGGTCGAGCAGGACAGCGGTGTGACGCCTGGACTGCTCGCCGGCGCCGGGGGAGTACTGGTGGCGTCTCTGCTCCTGCTGATGCCCGCGCGGCGCGGACGTGTGCGTCAGCCGACCGCCATCGTCGAAACGCCGACAGTGCAGCAGCTCCTGCGGACGGCGGATGATCGGCGTTCCGCGGCACGACAGGTCCTGCTACCTCTGCCGGCCGAGCAACACGAACCGCGGGCGCCCGGACGAATACCAGGGCCACGAGAAGGCGCTGTACTTCCGCGAGGACGCCATCCTCGACGCCGTTGCTCGGTTCTTCGCTGACCGCGTCTTCGGCTCGGACCGCCGCGCTACCCTCGAGAGCGACCTGGCGGGCGTCGACGACCAGGCGGCCCGCGATCAGGAGGCTGAAGCCAAGCGGCTCGGCAAGGTCCTCGGCGAGGTCACGAAGAAGCAAGATTCACTGCTTGCAGCAGGCCACCGACGGCGCCCCTGACGATCCTTTCACGAAGGCGCTGAGAGGGCGGTACAACGACCTTGAAAGGCAGCGAGCCGACGTGGCGAGCGCACTGGCCGAGCTCGGGCAGCCCGACAGGACCGGCCCCGACGTGCCGACAGCCGAGGATGTCGGGCTGATCGACGGCGCTCCCTTACCTGGCGCTGAATCTGGCGCAGGCGCCGGAAGGCCTGCTTCGGACGCTGTTCGAGGTCACGCAGCTGGGCATCCGGATTGACGCCGAGGGCGATCGTGCGACACCGGAGATCACACTTCCCGAAGATCAGCTGCCGGTGATCACCGGCGCGGCGGAAAGGATCACCGAGGAGATGTCTTCACAAGTTGCGCCCGGCGGGCGTGCTTGTGAGGTTGCTGTCTGTGCCCCCGGTGAGATTCCGGCGGCAATCACACCAATCGTCGTGCCCGACGGGCTGCTGATCCGAGTCGACGTGCGGCTGGTGATGGAGCGTCGGCCGCGGGGAAGCGCGAGATAAGCGCAATGCGCATGTTCTAGTCTTCACCAGCAGGATTGCCGAAGGATGGGAACGGGTCTGATGAGAACCTACGTCGACGCCCCGATAGCCGCGGCGACGTTCCCCGGCTCCGTCGATAGCTGGTCGTGTGCGCCAACTCGCTGGCGGTTGTCCGATTTGCCGCGACATCATGGAGGCTGGACGGGAGGCGCGCGATCGGCGCTGGACACGGGTCTCGGTATCGGCCGACCAGCCGATACAGGGTTCTGATCAGCGAGTATGCGGTGTGGCTTGCGCGAACTCTGACGGGTAGAGTGGCCACTCTCAGTTCCAATCTGGAGGTTCGGGTGCCGCGAGCAGGGCGCGAAGCCGGGCCAACCATCGTGCCTGAGCGATCCGCGCTCGTTGTTGTCCGGAATCTGACGTCGCTGTCCCGGCTGCTCGACGTGACAACAATGCTCGAAGCCGACAGTCGGGTCGATGTCAGCTATGTGATTGATGAAGGCTCTGCCTTTGCTGTGGGCCTCGGTGCGCATCTCACTGCCGTCGGTATGCATCCGTTGACCTGGTCAGCGGCTGTCAGTCAGCACTTTGATCTGGTCCTGGCGGCGCATGTCAACACATCGCTTGCGGCTCTCGACGGGCCGCTCGTAGTCATTCCGCACGGCGCTGGGTACAACCGCTTGCTGACTGCGCGCACGAGCGACGACGTCTCGCCGGTCGGTCTGTCGCGACGCGAACTGACCTTCGAAGGCGAAGTCTTCCCGACGGTGATCGGGCTGTCCCATCCGAGGCAACTGGAGCAGCTGCGACGAACCTGTCCGGAGGCTGCAGATCGGACCCAGGTGGTCGGTGATCCGACGTGGGACCGGATCCAGGCCAACCGGCGACGGCGGGATATCTTCCGTGCGGCTCTCGGCGTGCTACCCGGTCAGCGGCTGGTGGTCGTCAGCTCTACTTGGGACGTCAATTCCCTGCTGGCCAAGCAGCAACGGCTGATCGACCGGCTGGTGGCGCATTTGCCCATCGACGAGTTTCGGGTGGCGCTCATTCTGCACCCGAACATCTGGGCGTACCACGGTCCGGCTGCCGTACGTGGCTGGCTCCGTGACGCCCTGGATGCCGGGCTACTCCTACTCCGTCCCGAAGACGGGTGGCAGGCTGCGCTCATCGCGTCCGATGTCGGCATCGGCGATCACGGCTCGGTGGCCTTCTACACGGCAGCGATGGGGCGACCTTTCCTGCAGGCTGTTGACGGACTGGACGATCTCGCCTCGGACTCGATCCTGGCGGCAATGGGACAGACGGTGGAAAAGATCGACCCCGCAGGCGACCTGCGGGCTCAGATCGAGTCGGTGTCGGTGCGCCATCATCCCGCCAGCTTTGACTCTATTGCCGATCAGATGCTCAGTCGCCAGAGCGAGGCCAGCGGGCTGCTCCGACAGATCTTCTACGAGCTGATGGCGCTGTCCGCGCCCGCCGGACCGCCACGCGTGGTGCCCATCGCGCTACCCCGCCCGATTACCGGCAACGACATCACCGCATTCCACACGTCGGTTGTCGTCGACGACTGGAAGGTGGTCATGGTCGAGCGGTTTGCCGCGGTCGTGGGAGCACATGGCCACCACAACTGGCAGCCCACTCCGCTGCTCGTCGTCGAGGACACCGAGATCGACGACGCCACGTGGGCAACGGCCGATGTCGTCGTGCGGCGCACCGAACCCCCGGATGGCGACGCACACGGATGGATTCGTGAAACGCTCACCGACAGCCGGGCCGACGTGGTGGTGATCGGTGGCAGAGATTTGTGCGTCTTGGGCCTGCGTGACGGCCGCGTGCTGGTGGCTACCGGCCCGGCGCTGATGTTGGACCCCATCGCGGTCGGTAGCGCTGTACACCGATG
This sequence comes from Amycolatopsis sp. NPDC028719, assembly GCF_055565395.1. Taxonomy (NCBI): domain Bacteria; kingdom Bacillati; phylum Actinomycetota; class Actinomycetes; order Pseudonocardiales; family Pseudonocardiaceae; genus Amycolatopsis; species Amycolatopsis sp. NPDC028719. The sequence continues at coordinate 138,755 of NZ_JBVHUL010000003.1, read as the reverse complement.
GGCGGCCAGCACCATGGAACCCGAGCTTACATTCAGCCTACGGATGGGGGCGGCCGGTGGCACATCGATGCCGGTCACCATCCGGCCGGTTGGCAGTCTCAGTCTGTAGCCACGTCGCCCCGGAGCTCGATGAGACGAGCCTGCGCCCGTTCTGACGTGGCCGCATCGGAGATCTGCTGCGCGGCCTCGATGAGCGACAGCAGTGCCTGCAACTCCTTGGTTGGCTGCCGGCGGGTACGCATCGTCTCGGCTGCGTCGCGCAGCATTGGTGCGGCCTTCGCCGGTTCGCCCGCGGCTACGTGCGCAGCGCCGAGCACAATCCACACTCTGGCGGCCAGATACTCGTCGTTGAGCGTTGCGAGGCCCGCCACCGCCCGGTCCAGCGCGCAGATGGCTGCCGCTGCCGCGCCCGTGTCCACCAGCGTCTCTGCCAGTTGGTAGCACTGCAGGACGACGCCTCGGGCGTCGCCGATGACCTCGTTGACCTCCAACGCCTCCCGGAAATGCTCGGCCGCTCGCTCGCCCTGTCCTTGGCGTCGGAACAACACCCCGAACGACTCCAAGACCGTGGCACGGGCCCGTAGATCGCAGCCGGATGACACATCGAGCGCGGTGGTCAGCACGGACTCGGCGATCTCGAAGTGTTTGAGTTCCAAATGTGCTCGGGCGAGTTGGTTGAGCATGCGCGCCTCTGCTGTCCGGTTGCCGCACGACTGCGCTGCGGTCACACCTAGCTCGTGTGCGTCAATCGACTCAACATAGTGCTCCCGGCTGTGGTAGGAGGCCCACAACGCTTCGCACAGTTGCCACGCGACGTCATTCCAGCCGTGAGTAGCGGCGATGCGCACCGACGCCAGCAGATTGGCCCGTTCCTGCTCGAACCAGGCCATGCCGGTCGCTGGCGTGAAAACATCGTGCCAACCGGTGAGGTCGTGCCGGGCGAGCCGCCAGCGTTGATCGCCGAGTACGGCGCGGTCGGCCGCTGCGGCCCCGAGCAGGTACCAGGTCACGATCATCCGGGGAACACCGGAGAGCCGTGGGTCGGCGGTCGCGGCGTTGCCGGCATGCAGGCGGAGGAGGTCGTGCATCCGGAACCGGTCTGGGCCCCGCGGCTGTAGCAGGTTCGCCTCGCACAGCTCGTCCAGTGCGTCGTCCAGGGTGTCCGACCGCAGACCGCTCGCCGTCTCGATTACCTCGGTGCCGAAGTCGTGCCCCGGATGCAGTCCTGCAACTAGGTACGTCCATGCCGCCGCCTCGCCGAGGGCGCTGGTGGCGGCGGTGAATACCTCGTCCAGCCTCTTGTGCCGAGGGGACAGCCGAGCCAGCAGTTCGCCATTGTCCGACAGGTAGTCGCGGAAACGTTGCAGGGTCCAACGGCGGTGACGCGCGATCAGCGCGCCGAGCACTCGTAGCGCGATGGGCAGCCCCCCACAGGGGCGGACCAGTTCGCGCACGTCGACCTCTGACAGTTGGTCATTGTCGGCGGATGGCATGTTCAACAGCAGACGTGCGCTGTCCTCGGAGCTCAGCGGCGGCACGTCGACTATTCGCGCGTCCTGTGTGACGAGGGCGGCGAGTCGGCTGGAGCTGGTGGCGATCACCGTACTGCCTGCCGAGCTCGGCAGAAACAGCTTCACGTTGTCGCCGTCGTGCACGTCGTCGAGGACCACCAGGACTCTGGTCTCGGCCGTCCGGGTTCGGAAGAGCGCAAGCAACTCCGGCAGGAAAGTCGGTGGTGCCTGGACGCCAAGGGCGCGAAGAAATGAGGCGAACACCGCGCGATGATCGAGTCCGCCGTGGTGGCGGTAGGCCGTCAAGTCGGCGTAGAGCGTGCCACCATCGAAAAGCGCCTGGTGGTCGTGCGCCCACACGATGCCCAGCGCTGACTTGCCGACGCCGCTCATGCCACTGAGCACGACGGTCAACGGCCGATTCAGCCGTCGATGGGCCGCGACCAGCTCGGAGAGCTGCGTCAACTGACGGCCGCGCCCGATGAGTCGTTCCGGAACCGGTGGCAACTGCCGGGGCACGGTTGAGGACGGTCCTGACAACAGATGGATGGCGTCGATGTGGCCGGCCTGGATAGCGTTGCCCGCCACATCGCCCAACAATCGGTTACGGGCATGCCCGTCGTTCGCAGGTTCGTCCATTCAGTGCACCCCCGAGCCGGGTGGTCGAAGGTTGATATTCGCATATCAACGGCATGGGCGGCACGCGCGCGGGTTCTGGGAGTGACGCTATCTCGGCGAACGGGGTCGTCTCGATTCCCGGCGAGGGTGGCTCCTGTCACGGATCCGGCCTCGGGAGTGGTGAAGCGGCATCAAAACGCCGCTCGCGCTGAGGCGCCGATTGCCCTTTGGGTGCTGACTTTGTGGCGATCGTCAGATCGTCCGCCGTGGCTCGCGCCCGAGCTTCCTTCAGGAGAAGTGGAGAAGGGAGGCACAGGCGCCCGACGAGCCATTTTGCCTCCTGCCCCTCCTCGGCGTCGCAGGTAAAGAAGTTGCGGCCGCCGATGTACGTGCACGACCACCACACGCCGCACTTCGTCGACGTCGGTGGCGGGTTCGACGTGATCGCCACGGCGGTCACCCGAGAGCTGGTGGCCGAAGAGCTCTCGGCGGTGCTGGCCTGGATGGCGCGCCATCGGGGCTGGGCCGTCGACTACGACGAACCCAAGTTGGGGCTGGACGTTGACACATGGCACCTCGAGACGGCGACCGACATACCGGACGGTGTCGGATGATGTCAAAAGGTTGCTTCGCCGGTCGTCCGGCGCGGTGGTCCTAGTCTGTGCTTAGGCTTGTCGGGGCTTCCGTGCGCTCCCGGGCTCCCCTCAGGCTCGCAGCTGCCGTGCAGTGCCGCCTGGTTCGAGCCCTTGTCGGCGTAACTGGGCCGGCCGGGGAGATGTGCACGGACGGCCAGCGAGCCGTGAGCAGGATGGCGTGACGCTGCTCAGCGAGTTGCCGACTCAAAGGACTGTGCTGGCGTACCAGTCCCGCTGTAGCAAGTTCCGGGTGTCCCCCTGCTGACGATCGGGACGGTCGAGCTTCTGAACGAAGCGTTGAAGCGAGGTACTCGAAATTACAGGCTGACGAGATCTTGGAGCCGCCGATTTACCTGGTCACGGTCTCGCGACCGAGCACGGAGAACTCCGAATACGACTTCGGCACGACCTGCCGTTCGGTGATCCGATGGCTCTGTGGCGAGGCAGCGGGGACATCTGCTCGAAGAATCACAAGGTGATGTTGCCGTGGACGTTGCCGGCTTGGACGACCTTGCCGCTGACGGTGCCGGTCACGTGGTTGCTCACGCTGTCGCGCAGAATTCGGCTCTCCGGAAGCTTCTGCCACTCGGCGTGCAGAGCGCGGGCGAATTCAGGGTCGTCCCCCTTGGCCTGGTGCAGCCGTTGGGCGAGTGCAATGACCGGTTGGGAGTCAGCCGGCGCGGACGATGCGGCTTCCAGCGCCGCAGCCGCCGCGGCGTCCTTGGCGAACTTGCGTTTGACCAGGTCGTACAGGCCGGTCGCGCCCTTCGTCGCCAGCGCAGCGGCAATGGACACCAAGATCGGTTCAGGCATGAACTTCAATCTATCCGCGGTGGGCGTCCGGATCCAGGACGTTCACCGTTCTAGCGGCCGCCACAGCTCTCCGGAAACCGTCTGTGGACCGCGGGGAGCGAAGAAACCGGCCGAACGAGTGATTCTTCGGGAGCCCGGCCGGAGAGCGGTTAACGTGACAGGTCGTGCTGATCGAGCAAGGACGCCAGTCATTTCGCGCGCTAGTCCCTGAACTCACGTGGTCGACCTTGTGCGACGTCGGCTTCGAACGGAGGTTCAGCAAGGGCGAGCCGATTTTGGTGCGCGGGGCACCGGCGACGTCAGTACTGCTCTTGACATCGGGGCGGGTCGAAGTGGGGTGTCACACCGAGGAGGGTGACTACCGCCTCATCGCCCTGCGCGGCGCTGGTGACGTGATCGGTGAGGTGGCGTTCGAAGTCGGCGGGTTGCGTACTGCGGACGTCTTCGCGCTGGAAACCTGCGTGGCTTTCGCGGTGCCGTCAGTGACCTTCAGGCGCATCCTCGATGAGGATGGTGTGCACCGTGAGGTCGGGCGTTACATCGCGACCAAGCTGCAACGGGCGGGTCAGGACTCGGTGGACATGCAGAGCCTGCCGCCGGTGCGGCGGATCGCGAGGTTGATGGTGCAGCTGACCGATTTGGCCGATTCCGGTCACGACCCCTGCCTGATCCCGATGTCCCAGACCCGGATCGGCTCTGTGCTGGGGCTGTCACGAAGTCTGGTAGCCGGCCTCGTCGCAGAGCTGCGCAACGAGCGTGTCTTGAGCGCTCAGCGCAGCTTGACCGTCGAGAGTTTCGACAAGCTGAGGCGCTGCGCATACCCGTCATCGAAGTGACGCACGTCATATTCGATCGTCCAGCGGTGGACAACGGAGTCGACATGGTTCGACCAGAGTTCTCCTCATGCCAGAAAACGCACTACCTTCCGCCTGCGAACTTCCGTCCTACCGAGCGGTGGTTTCGGTGGACGTCAGGAACTTCAGCGGGGTCCCACCCGCGGACCACCACGCTCTTACCGAACTGATCCCGATCATCCTGCAGCGGGCCTTCGAACGCGCAGGCCAGGCCGCGATCTGGGAAGAACGCCGGTTCCCCGCCGGACGCGGCGACGGCTTCGCCGTCGGGTTCCGTCCGGAGACCTTGCCGATCCTCGTTGGGCCGTTCCTCGACGCCCTGCAAGGCGAACTGGCTTACCACCACCAGATGCACCTCGGTCGCAACGGCGAGCCGACCCGGATGCGGGTAAGCGTCGCGGTCGGTCCGCTGACCGATTCCGACGACGCCCGGCTGGGGGATGGGTCCGGCGCGGCCATGGTCGAGAACCACCGCCTCTTGGACTGCGAGCCGGTCCGCCGGCTGCTCGAGAGCTCCGACCCCGAGGTGACTTTCGTCGCGGCGATCGTCTCGGCACGGGTCTATGAAGACGTTGTGCTCTCGGGATACGCGATCAAAGCGCCCGGCGAGTTCGTCCGAGTCCCGGTGTCCGTCAAGAGCTTCGTGGGTGAGGCCTATCTGCACGTTCCGAAACCGTCCGGGGCTCTGCTCAGCGGCGGAATGGTACTTTCGGAGGAAGGCTCGCCGGAGGAAGCGGAACCGACACCGGTCGGGCCCGGGGAAACCGATGGCGCCGTGGTGAACACGATCAACGGCGCGGTGAGCGGAAACGCGACGCAGATGCGAGATCAGCACCGGATGACCGACAAATCCCGGAATTCGGCGCAGCACACCGTCGGAGACGGGAACATTGTCACCGGTGGCAGCGTGCGCGGAGGAATCAAGCAGAACGTTCGCAAGCACTGGAAGGGTGACTGATGACTGTCTTGGACACCCTTTCGTCCCTCGCCGAGCACCCCTTGATCGACGGCGACGGCAACGTGACCGTGGACGGCGATGTCGACGGCGACATCGTCGTGAACGTGGACAAGCGGCAAGACCTGGTCCAGCTCTTCGGCGACGGCAGCGGCTATCGCGACCTCGTCGTCAGGGACGAAATCGATTTCAGTCATCTCGCCTGGCTCAAGGACCGGTTCGCCGAGCCAGCAGAGTTCGCGCAGCTCGTGGCGTCGTTGCGTGAGCACAAGATCCTCTTCATGCACGGCCGGCCACGCAGTGGCCGCTGGACAGCTGGCGTTTGCGTGCTCGCCAAGGCGTCGGGTGCCGGAGATCCGACGATCAATGTCATCGACTTCGACGAAGGAACCCAGCTCGCCCTGCGCCGGGTCGCGTCGCAGGCATACGTCCTGCTCGACCTGACCAAAGCCGGTGCCGGGGTTTTCGCCAAGGTGGAGGAGCAGCTCAGGCCCTTCCTGGTCACCATCGCGAAGGCCAAGGCCCACTTGGTCGTGCTCCTCCCCGAACCTCCGCCGCCGGGGCTGCAGGGGCTGTACCAGAACCGGCTCGAGCCGGTCACCAAGCCGGCCGCCACGGATGTTCTTCGTGCCCACCTGGTCGCTGCCGAGATACCCGCGGAGGCGGCGCTGACCGAGACCGCGTCCGTCCTCGCGGGGGCCGATCCCGCCGACGCCGCCCGGATGGCCGAACTCGTCACTCACGAATACCGGACGGCGGGTGCGGACGTGTCAGCGAGTGCCGTGGTCGCCAAGGCGGTACTCGCCTACGGCAACTGGTCGGCGGAGCTGATCTCCACCTACGACGAGGTAGACGAGCCGAGGCGACGGAGCCTGCTGCTCACCGTCGCCCTTCTCAACGGCGGTACGACGGAGATCCAGTACTGGGCGGAACGCGTCCTCCTCGCGGCCGCCGGGTATTCGGTGAGCACGGGAAAGCCGCTGGAAGGGCGCGGCTTCGCCGGACGGCTGGCCGAACTCGACGGCGTGCGCTTCGTCGACGACCGGGCGCGGTTCGACCGCCTCGACTACGACCATTCGGTTCTCCGGCACGTCTGGCGCGGGTATCCGGAACTGCGCGGCAGGCTGGTGGACTGGGTGATCGCGCTCGGGCTCGGTCAGCAGACCCGCTTGGACAGCGCCACCGTTTCCGGGATGGTGGACCGGTTCTTCGAACTCTGCGCGTCCCAGGATGTCGTCAAGTACGTCTCTCAGGTGGCGAAGCGCTGGGTGGAGTCGGGCAAGGCGACTCCGACGCGACTGGCGGTCCACCTGCTGACCGAGGGAGCCTTGGACGACCGCAGCGCCGCCGTCGTGCACCGTCAGCTCAACACGTGGGCGAGTACGGCCGAGCTCGCCCCCGAGTTGGTCGATCTGGTCCTGGCGGTGTGCCAGTCGGACTTCGGCCGCCGGTACACGGACAAGGCACTGACTCGGCTGGGCAACCTCGCCGGTCACCGTGACCGGGTGGTCAGCGACAAGGTCGTCACCGGGGTCCTCGCCCTCGTCCGCGACAACCGCGCCTTCGCGCAGGTGCTGACGAAACTGCACGAGTGGCTGCGCAGTGCCAAGGACCGGCAGCGGGCTTTCGCGGTCCGAGTCCTGCGGGAACTCGTCGTCGCCGACGCCGGCCTGCCGGAACCTGAGTTCGACCGGCCCGAGCACCACCCGGTGCTGGTCCGGGTCTGGCAGGCGCTGCTCGTCCTGGACGACCTGGCGCTCGTGCAAGACGCCATCGTGGCCTGGCTCGAGCTGGCGACCACGCCGGACCGGCAGGACCCGTTGCTGGACGTGCTCGTCGAAGCCGCCACGGCGCCCGGCGCGCCGATCGATCGGATCGGCGCGGTGAGCCGGGCCGCCGACGGGTGGCTGGGCTTCGTGCCCCGCTACTGGAAGGACACGGACGGGACGGACAACCGTGCCGAGGTGCACCACGCGCTGGCGGAAAAGATGTTGCGCCGGCATCCCTTCGCCGGCGCGGTGGTGGAGACCGAGGGAGACTGAGCGTGTGGTGGCCTCGTCGTGGCACATCGGCCGGATCAGCGCATGGCGGTGTCGGAGGCGCGCCGGACTACCGCGCTCCGCTGGCGGGTGCAGTACCCAGCAAGCTCCCTCACTTCGACTTCGAGCTGAGCTGCACCGTGGTCTGGGACACGTCGCCTGCCTGGCGGGAGAAGGCTCGTCAAGCGGTGGCCGCCCGCGCCGCGAAGCGGCTCCTCGACTACTTGCCGACCCACGCCGACCTCGCCGCGGCCCGCGTCGCGGGGGAGCTGGCGGAGCGTTGCACGCCGGGCGAGGGGGCACCCGCTCGTGTCTGGGCGGAAGATGTCGTCGTTTCCGTCGAGCCGCACCAGCTGCAGCTGGCGCATCAGCACGCCCGGCGGCTTCGCGAGCAACGGCTCCTCGATGCCGAGCACGACCGGGAAAGAACCGAGCTCAGATACCTCAGGAATACGGCGTTCGCCGATGTGGCGTCGGCGGCCCTGTGGTGGCTGCGCCGCAACGACTACGACGTCGCCCGGCTGGGCGGGGTGACCGGGGAACTCAAGAAGGTGGTGGAGATCAGCGCGAGCGGTGCGGCGCCGGTCGACGTATTGATCGATGTTTTCGACGAGCTGGCGCCGGATATCAACCGGAACGCTAGATACGAACTCCATCGGAGCCTGGCACGGATCCTCCACGGACTCGGGCAAGGCGAAAACGCGGAGCTTCTGCTGTCCCGGATCGAAGAAGCAAGCCGACAGGCTGGGATGATCGCTGTTGCCCGGAGCGAGGCTGATAGGAAGTTGTCTTGACTGAAGTTCGAAACTTCTTCGGCGGAAACGCCGACCGCGTTGTCCAGGTGGGGATCCACCACGGCGACGTGTACCTGGGAGACGGAGCGCCGCCACGCCCCTTCCAGCTGCCACCTCGGGTGCCGGCCTTCGTCGGCCGCGAGTCCGTCGTGGACCGTATCGTGGCCGTCCTCGACCCGCAGGGTGCGGAAGCGCCGGCGGTCGTCTCGGGACTGGCCGGTTGCGGCAAGACCGCGGTGGCGGTGCACGTGGCGCACCTCGCGGCCGGCCGCGGCTGGTTTCCCGGGGGAGTCTTGTTCGCCGACCTGGGAGGCTATCGTGACGATCCGCAAAAACCCGAAGGGGTTCTCGCGAGGTTCATCCACGCGCTGGGACACCCGCGGGGCCGGATCTCGGCGGATCTCGAAGAGCTGACGGTCGTGTACCGGACGTTGCTGGCGCGGCACGCCGAGGAATTCGGTCCCGCGCTGGTCCTGTTGGACAACGTTTCGTCAGCCGGAGCTGTCCGTGGCCTGCTTCCCGCTGATCCCGCCCATCGCACTTTGCTGACCAGCCGGCATCGCTTGGGTCTCCTGAACGCCGTGCACCTGGAGCTCGGTGTCATGACCGGTGCCGAAGCGGAGGAGCTGCTGGTGTCCCGAGCCGGTGCCGAGGTCGTCCGGTCCGATCCTGCCGCGACCCGGCGGGTCATCGGCTTCTGCGGGCACCTTCCCTTGGCGCTGCGCATCGTCGCTGCGTTGCTCGCGAACTGCGAAGAGGCGAGCATGCCGGAGATCGCCGAAGCCTTGAACAATGCCGAAACGCGGCTTGACGAACTGTCCTGCGAAGACGGCGCCGGCGGTGAGATCGAAGCGGTGCGGCGCGCGTTCGATTTGTCCTATTGGAGGTTGACCGAAGAGCAGCGTCGTATGTTCCGCATGCTCGCATTGGATTTCGGGTCACTGTCGAGTGTGGAAAAGGCCGCTGTCCTGGCCGACGTGGATCAGCGCGCGGCGAGGAAGGTCCTGCGCGGACTGACTTGCGCCGGACTCCTGGACCCGGCGGACCGACGTGGGCGGTACCGCTTCCACGACCTGGTTCACCTCTACGCGACTGAGCGTGCTGAAGAGATGTCCGAAGAGGTGCGGGATGCCGCGCGCGAGAGGTTGCTGGTCTGTCAAGAGCGAACCGGCCGGTCCGCCATGGCGTTGATCGGCGGGTTGCCGGATGAAGGTCAATGGTTCGCCAGTGTGCAGGAGGCCCTGGCCTGGTGCGAGGCCGAGCAGACCGGAGTGGCTCAAGCCCTCCGATGGGCGCACGACAAGCGCCATTACCGCAAGGCCACTGTCTTGGGCGTCGTCTTCGGCACCTACTGCGAGCACCAGGGGCGTCTTGAGGAGTCCCTGGATTTCTTAACGACAAGTCTCACGATGGCCGAGCGGTCGGGCGAGCGCACGGGTATGCAGACCGTGGAAGCTGGGGTTGCCGGACTGCTAAGCCAGCTGGGAAGGCCGGAAGAAGCGGCCCGGTACACCAGACAGGCCGGTCGATCCGCCCGAGCGGTCTCGGATCGGACTACGGCGTTGAACGCACTGATCGGGGAGGGTTACGCCGCCGCTGCGGCGGGGGACAAGCGCAGAGCGATGCTGGTGTGGGGAGACGCCATGTTCAAAGCCGCGGCAGCGGGGGACAAGGAGACCCAGTCGGTCATCCTGGCGGCGCTGGGAGAACAGCTGAAGTCCGAGGGGAAATTCGCTGGCGCCATCAAGACCTTCGAAGGTGCCCTTGCCATCTCGGGAGAGCGGAAGGGTCGAGGGATTGCGAGTATTGAGTGCACGCTGGGGACCACGCACCTGCTCGCCGGCAATCCGGACAAGGGCGTGCATTACCTCCGGCAGGCGATCGCGCACAGCGCCGATGCCGGTCACGCCAAGAGCGAGATTCGGGCCCGGATGGTGCTGATCGAAGCGCACGTGCAGCGGAAGGAGTTCGCGGCCGCACGCTCCGAAACGCTGAAGGCGGTCGAATTGGCGGTACAGCTGGGCGATGACGATCTCGTGGCCGTTCTGAAATCGCGACTCGATGGTGCTCCGCTGGGCTGAAGGCGGCCGGCGGACCTGCCGTACAGTATCGCGGAGTTGCTCGCCGAGGCGCGTCGGAAACCCGTGGTGTCCGCCGGCACGTCCGTAGAGACCGGACCCGGCCAGCCGGGTGCTGCTCGACCAGGCGAGTCTGTTCCAGGTCGCGCAAGATGCTCCGGGTCCCCCGGCCGGCCAGGCTCGCCGCGGCTGGCATGCGACTGGCCCAGCAGGACAAGGCCGGGCGCGCCTACTACTCCAGCCGCACTTCGTAGTGCGTCGTACCGAAATCCTGGACCGCCGATCGGGATCGCTGCTGCGAGGCCGCGATTCTGATGAGGTTGAGTCGCGACCAAGGCCGTGCTCGCACAGCGGATGCTCATCCGCGCCATGGACGTCGGCGTACCCGCGACCTCGGTCACCGCCGATGAAGCCTATAGGGGTCACTCGGATTCCGTCGCTGGCTGGGAGAGTCGCTGTCTCGAGCTGGGTCATCAGCGCCGAGGCGACTGTCACTGGCCGCCGAGCAAGGGCGGCTGCCGCGTGTGACGTAGGGACCGATTACTTGGGGTGAGGACGGCAACTGGCCGCGGACCTCTGAGTCGCTGGCGTTCACCGCGGACCGAGACGAAGTCGCGGGTCCGCAGTCGGCGTGTCGTCGAGGAGCAGGCCGGCGGCCTCGGCGTCGGCCAGTGCGTCGTCCTCCGCGCGGGGCTTGACACCTTCGCCCAGCGTGATCGACTGGGGGCGAACTGGTCGTCGACCTCGATCGCGAGCTCGGCCTCGACCTGCTGATCTCACCGTTGCTGACGCGGTGGACGATCGGGCCGGTGACGATGTCGCCTAGCGAAGCTGGAATTGGAAGCCGGCCGGAGACGAAGAGGTCGACCGGCGCTGGCGGCCACGCGCCCGAAGCGTGACGTCGAACGCCGAGCAGGGTGACCGCTCTCACGGCCGTGTTGCGGCGCTTCGAGCGATCACCGCCTGAGCTGGATCGGCCCACCCCTGACCACCGTGGTGCTGGTGGTGACGCTGCACCGCCCGTCGCAGCTGGGGGCGGGCGCATCGCCAGCGGCGGCAGACCGCAGCCAGAGCCAGCCTGTGCGTCCCGGGCCTTACGGCCCGGTCAATGTTGGGGCAGAGGTTCTTGTCGCAGAAACCGGTGATCGTGGTCGGGAATGGTGAGATGGCCGCAGACAGGGATCTTTTTCCGGTCTTTGCCAGTCGTACCCCTGAGAGATTCGAACTCACACGCCGTGACCTGCGTAAACGCTGGCTGCCAGGCAGCAGCGTTCGCTTGTATAGGACTCTGACCTGGGATTTCCTCGTGCCCCCGGTGAGATTCGAACTCACACTGGACGGGTTTTGAATCCGTTGCCTCTGCCAGTTGGGCTACGGGGGCGTGACGCAGTGACTCTACGGGATCACCGCACCCGGCGAGTGACCGGGGCGGCGAGTGTCGCGCCCGCCACTTCGTGGTGAACGCCATCTCTTCTTCTGGATCGTTCCCGGTAGGCTTCAGGTTCGCGGGAAGCCGCGAAGACCCACGTCCCGCCGAGTCTTCAGGAGGACCCCGGTGACCGATCAGGCTACCGAGGCCAACGGTGCCGCCACCGTGCCGCAGCGTCGGGTGCTCGTCGCGGAAGACGAGGCGCTCATCCGGCTGGACCTCGTCGAAATGCTGCGCGAAGAGGGCTATGAGGTCGTCGGGGAGGCCGGGGATGGCGAGCAGGCCATCTCCCTCGCCACCGACCTCAAGCCCGACCTCGTGATCCTCGACGTCAAGATGCCCAAGCTGGACGGGATCGAAGCCGCGGCCAAGATCACCGGTGACCGGATCGCGCCCGTCGTCATCCTCACCGCCTTCAGCCAGCGTGACCTCGTCGAACGCGCTCGTGACGCCGGCACCATGGCCTACCTCGTCAAACCCTTCGCCAAGCGGGACCTCGTGCCCGCCATCGAGCTCGCCGTCAGCCGGTTCTCCGAGCTGCAGGCCCTCGAGGCCGAGGTCGCCGGGCTCACCGACCGGCTCGAGACGCGGAAGGTCATCGACCGCGCCAAGGGCCTGCTCATGAGCCGTCAGGGCCTCACCGAGCCGGATGCCTTCCGCTGGATCCAGCGCACCGCCATGGACCGCCGGACGACCATGAAGGCCGTCGCGGAGGCCGTCGTCGAAAGCATCGGCACCTAGCCGGGAACGGCGGCCGGCGGCAGAATCACCCAGGTGAAACTGCTGCCGGCCGTCGTCGCCCTCATGCTGCTGACGGGGTGCGAAGCAGCCCCGAGCACACCCGCGCCGACCACCTACGAACTGCCGCCACGTCAGGTCCGCCCTGACGAGACCGCCCTCAAGGTGCCACCCGCGAAGAACGGCGACACCGAGTTCACCCTGCTCGGCCTCGCCGCGGGCCTGCCCAGCATCACCGGCAGCCATACCGAAATGCCCGCCAAGGGCCAGTTCGTGCGCCTGCGGCTAGTGATCACCAACACCGGCACCTCGAGCGTCCTGTTCGACCCGAAGCGCCAGCTGCTCGTCGACGACCAGGGCGCCACCCACCCGCCGGACGAGCAGGCCATGCTGATCAAGCGCCAGCCCGCGCAGTTCGACCTCGGGCACAGCGTGCGCGTGGAGTTCGACCTCTACTGGGACATCCCCAAGGACCGGAAGCCGGTCGCGGTCAGGGCTTTCGGCGGGCCCACGATCAGCGACATGAAGAACGTCGAAGGCACCGACATCAAGCTGTGAGAAAGGGGGCCCGGCGCGAAGCCGGACCCCCTGGAGAAACGATCTCAGACGCCGAGGTCGCCACCGAGGTAGGCGGCCCGGACCTTCGGGTCGTTCAGCAGCTCGGCCCCGGGCGCGCTCTTGACCACGCGGCCCGTTTCGAGCACGTACGCCCGGTCCGACAGCTTCAGCGCCTGCTGGGCGTTCTGCTCCACCAGCAGCACCGTCGTCCCGCGCTTGTTGATCTCGCGGATGATGTCGAAGATCTGCGCGATCAGCATCGGCGCCAGGCCCATCGACGGCTCGTCGAGCAGCAGCACCTTCGGCTTCGTCATCAGCGCGCGGCCGATGGCGATCATCTGCTGCTCGCCGCCCGACATCGTGCCGCCGAACTGCGTCTTCCGCTCGTCGAGCCGCGGGAACAGCTCGTAGACCTCTTCGAGGTCGGCTTGGAGGTCGTCCTTGCGGGTGTAGGCACCCATCAGGAGGTTCTCCTGCACCGTCATGCCGGGGAACACGCCCCGGCCTTCCGGCGACTGGCCGATCCCGAGCAGCACGCGCTTGTGCCCCGGGGTCTTCGAGATGTCCTGGCCGTTGAACAGGATCCGGCCGCTGGTGAGCGGCCGCAGCCCCGAGATCGTCTTGAGCGTAGTGGTCTTGCCGGCGCCGTTGGCCCCGATGAGGGAGACGATCTCACCCTCGTCGACCTGGATGCTCATGCCCTTGAGGGCCGCGATCTTGCCGTAGTGGACGTTGATGTCCTCGACCTCAAGAAGCATCTTCGGACACCCCCAAGTACGCCTCGATCACCTTCTGGTTGTTCTGCACCTCGTGCGGCAGCCCTTCTGCGATCTTCTGCCCGAAGTCGAGCACCGCGAGCCGGTCGCTGATGTGCATGACCAGGCCCATGTCGTGCTCGATGAGCAGCACCGTGCGGCCGTCGTCCCGGATCTTGCGGATCAGCGCCTGCAGGCCGTTCTTCTCCGCCGGGTTCATGCCCGCGGCCGGTTCGTCGAGCAGCAGCAGCTTCGGGTCCGTGGCCAGCGCCCGCGCGATCTCCAGCCGGCGCTGGTCGCCGTAGGAGAGGTTCTTCGCCACGTTGTCCTCGACCCGGCCGATGCCGACGAAGTCGAGCAGCTCGCGAGCCCGCTCACGGCCGTGCTTCTCTTCCTTGCGGTGCCAAGGCAGGCCGAGCGTCGCGCCGATCGCACCTGTCTTGTGATGCGCGTCGACCCCCACCATGACGTTCTCGAGCGCCGTCATGTTGTGGAACAGCCGGATGTTCTGGAACGTCCGGGCGATGCCGCGCTTGGTGACCTTGAACCGCTTCATGCCGTCGATGCGGTCGCCGTCGAAGCGGACCTCGCCTTCGGTCGGCTGGTAGACGCCGGTGACCACGTTGAACACCGTGGTCTTGCCCGCGCCGTTCGGGCCGATCAGGGCGAAGATCTCGCCTTCGTTGATGCTGAGGTTGACCTCGCGCAACGCCGTGACGCCGCCGAAGCGCATGGTCACGTTGTCGAATTCGAGCAGCGTGCTCACTTCGTCACCTCCGCCGAAGCCTCGGAGTCGGGACCGGCCACTTCCGCGCCCATGGCGCCCATGCCACCGGTTCCTTCCCGTAGTTCGGCCTTGCGCTGCCGCGACGGCAGCAGGCCTTCCGGCCGCAGCGCCATCATCAGCACCAGCACGGCGCCGAAAATGAGGACGCGGTAGTCGTTGAACTGACGGAACCGCTCCGGCAGCCAGGCGATCACGAACGCGCCGAGGATGACGCCGGGGAGGTTGCCCGAGCCGCCCAGCACGACCGCGGCCAGGATGGTCGCGGACAGGATGAACGGGAAGTTGTTCGGCTCGATGAACACGGCCTTGCTCGCGTAGATCGTGCCGGCGAACCCGCCGATCATGGCGCCGATGGCGAAGGCGAGCAGCTTGAACTTGAACGTCGGCACGCCCATCAGCTCGGCCGCGTCCTCGTCCTCGCGGATCGCCGCCCACGCGCGCCCGACCCGGCTCTTGGTGAGCCGCACCGAGAAGACGATGACCAGCACGATCGCGACGACCATCATGTAGTAGTACGGCGCCGGGTCGAGGAAGAACTCCATGCCGAAGATCGGCTCCGGGTGCGGGACGTTCGTGATGCCGCGGGCGCCACCGATGGCGTCGGTGTTGTTCGCGGTGATCCGGACGATCTCGCCGAAGCCCAGCGTCACGATCGCGAGATAGTCACCCCGTAGCCGCAGCGTCGGCGCGCCGAGGATGACCCCGGAGACCGATGCCAGGAAGATGCCGAGCACCACCGTCGGCCAGTACGACCAGCCGTACGACGTGCCGATCGACGCCCAGGTGTAGGCGCCGATCGCGAAGAACGCGACGAAGCCGAGGTCCAGCAGGCCGGCGTGGCCGACCACGATGTTGAGGCCCACGGCCAGCAGGATGTACGTGCCGACCGGGAAGATCAGCACCGTCGTCCAGTCCGAATACGGGGACATGAACGAGCCGATCCAGGGTGCGGGCAGGATCAGGACCAGGACGATCAGGGCGAGGTAGACGCCGTAGCGCTGCCACTGCGGCGCGTCGGCCCACCAGTCGCGCATCCCGTCGATGGGGTGAAAACCCTTGCGCGCCGGGGTTTCGTTGTTGTCAGACACTCCGTCGCCTTTCATGCGCGTGCCCGCTGCAGGGATTCACCGAGGATGCCGGTGGGCCGGAGCATGAGCACGAGGACGAGGACCACGAACGCGGTGACGTCCTTCCACTCGGAGCCGAGGAAGATCGAGCTCCAGTTCTCGACCAGGCCCAGGACGATGCCGCCGAGGAGGGCGCCGCGCAGGTTGCCGATGCCGCCGAGCACGGCCGCGGTGAACGCCTTGATGCCGAGCAGGAAGCCGACCCGGTAGTCGGTGTTTTCGTATTCCATGACGTAGAGCGCCGCGGCGACGCCGGCCATCGCCCCGCCGAGCAGGAACGTGATCCGGACGATGCGGTCGATGCTGACGCCCATGAGCACGGCGGCTTCGGGGTCCTGGGCGGTCGCCCGGATACCGCGGCCGATGCGCGTGCGGCTGACCAGCTGGTCGAGCACGACCATCACGATGACCGCGGCCGCGATGACGAAGACGTGGTCGGTGCGCACGACGCCGTTGCCGATCCGGAACAGCTCCTCGTGCGGCACGAACCGGGGGGCGTTCTGCTGGACCTTGCCCGCCTTGTCCGACAGGGCGGGGATGATCGCGAGGCCGAACAGCTCCTGCAGGAACAGGGAGGCGCCGATGGCCGAGATCAGGGCGGCGAGCCGGGTCGCGCCCTTCTTGCGCAGCGGCCGGTAGGCCAGCTGCTCCAGCACGATGGCCGAGCCGCCCGACGTGATCGCGGAGGCCACCGCGATGAGCAGCAGGATGCCGATCATCCCGAGCACGCCGACGGTGATCGGGGCGGTGCCACCGGCGATGCCGATGAGGATGAACAGGGACGTCATCGTCCCGATCATGAAGATTTCCGAGTGCGCGAAGTTGATGAGCCTCAGCACGCCGTAGACCATCGTGTAGCCGAGGGCGATGAGGGCGTAGATGGAGCCGGCTACCAGGCCGCCGATGGTGCTGCCCAGAAACTGGCTCTGCAGATCTTGGAACATGACGTAGTTGCCTTACCTGACGGGGCGAGGATGGTCGCCACATTGGCGGGGAGCGGGGGTGCTGTGTCCGAGCACAGCGCCCCCGCTCCCGTTAGGTGGTTCTAGCTCCGTCAGCCGGCGATCTTGGCTTCGGTCGAGGCGCCGAGGTTCTTGATGACCCCGCCGACGACCTGGTAGACGTAGATCGCGTTCGTCTGCGGCTCGCCGTTGTCCTTGAACTTGATCTGCTTCGACGCGCCCTTGAAGTCCTCGGTCTTGAGGAACTCGTTGATCTTCTCGCCGGTGGTGTTGCCCGCCTTGACCGCGTTGATGATGGCGGTCGCGGCGTCGTAGCCCTCGGTCGCGTAGATCGCCGGGGCGACGTTGAACTTGGCCTTGTACTTGGTGGCGAAGTCGTTGGTCGCGCCCGCGTCCGGGATGTTGCACGGGCAGCCGACGACGGCACCTTCGGCGGCCGCGGCACCCGCACCGGAGACCAGCTGCGGGTCGAGCGAACCGTCACCGGTGGCGAAGGTGGCCTTCACGCCACCGTCGCGGAGCTGCTTGAGCAGCCGGCCGGCCTGGGCGTAGTAACCGCCGTAGGCGATGACGTCCGGGTTGGCGGCCTTGACCTTCTGGACGGTCGAGGAGTAGTCCGAGGCGTCCTTGGCGAACTTGTCGCGCTCGGTCGTGATGCCCTTGTCCTTGAAGGTCTTCTCGAACGCGTCGGCCAGGCCGACGCTGTACTCCTGGTCGTCCGAGATGACGTAGGCGTTCTTCGGCGACTTCGCCGTGATGAGGAAGTTCGCGATGCCGGGGCCCTGGTCGTTGTCGTTCGCGACGACGCGGTGCCAGTACTTCCAGCCGTTCGCGGCCAGGCCCGGGTTGGTCGCCGACGGCGACACGCTCGGGATCTTGCCCTGCTCGAGGACACCGCCGACGGCCTTCGACTCACCCGAGAAGGCCGGGCCGATCAGGGCGGTGATCTTGTCCGTCCCGATCGCGGTCTGCACCAGCGAGGTGGCCTGCTCCGGCTTGCCCTGGCTGTCGTAGTTCTTCAGCTCGAGCTTCACCGAAGGATTCGTGGCGTTGTACTCGTCGATGGCGAGCTTGGCGCCGTTGTTGGGCGGAATCACGATCCCGGAGTTCTCCCCGGTCAGGTCGCCCATGAACCCGATCTTCAGCGTGCTGCCGTCACCGCTGCCCGACGAGCTGCTGCCGCCGGCGCAGCCCGCCAGCGCAAGCGACGTCGCCGCCGCGAGGGCGAGAACCCGTCCAAAACGCACTCCTGACACCGACTACCTCCCATGACCAACCAGCCGCCGGTAGGCGTTGCCCCCGACACAGGGGCTAGGTTAGGGCAGGAAGATATCCCTCTCGCCCGTCGTGTGCACAGGCGGCCTCACTACTCTGTGTCCACATCGTGACGATCGCAACCGACACGAATTGCACGAAAAGGCGAATGGCGTGGCGTTACAGCCCGCCGCTGGTCACGCAGCGCTGCTAAGTATCGGCGCCTGATGTGCGAATGGATGACAGGCGTGTTTCCGCGGTATGTCATCGCCCATTTCGGCGGGCGGTGCGTGGCCGCTTTCCCGGCGATCCGCTGTTCACCCTCGCGGGGGCTCCGCGGGCCGGACACCGCCGTAGGGATGCACCTTACGTCCGGTTCGGGCGGCCGAACGGACCCCCGCTCACCGGGACCGCCCACCTCTGCCCGAACGGCCGCCCCTGCGGGCACCGGGGCCACAACCACCGGTTGTCGTGGGTGCCGGACCGGCTGTTGGACCCGCCCCGCCCGCCGGCGGTTGGCTGGAGGCAGCCGAGAGACAGGGAGACGGAAATGGGCGAGCTGATCGAGGGTGCGGCGGCGGGCGTGCCGTTCGTGGCGGTGCCGCCGGTCGACCCCGGCGCGCCGGCGGCGCTGGTGGCGGGCTGGCACCTGATGGACGCGCCTGCCGGTGAGCGGGCGATGGCGGAGGCCGTCCCGATGGCGGGTCTCCAGGCGTGGCGGGTCTACTTCGGGCTCCCGCTCTCCGGGGCGCGGCTGCCCGAAGGCGGCTACGACGAGGTGTTCCGGCGGGCGAGCGAAGACGCCGTGCTCAACGTGTTCCAGCCGGTGACCGAGCAGGCGGCGGGCGAGTTCCCGGCGGCGCTGGCCGAACTGCGCGACCGGCTGCCCGGCGCGACGGGGCCGCTCGGCGTGTTCGGCGGCTCGGCCGGGGCCATCGTGGCGCTGGAGGTCTTGGCGCGCGGGGACGCCGAGATCGCCGCCGCCGCGGTCGCCAGCCCGGTCGTCCAGCTCGCGCCGGTGATCGCCGCCAACGAGCGGCGGTTCGGCGTGACCTACTCGTGGACCGAGCGGTCCCGCGCGGTCGCGGCGCGCTACGACTACGTGGACCGGGCCGCCGAGCTGACCGCGCCGCTGCTGCTGGTCGCCGGGGCGGACGACGACATCGCCGTGCGCGAGCCCGCCGAGGCCCTGCGCGCGAAGCTGGGGACCGAGCTGCTGACGGTGGACGGGATGGCGCACGAGTTCCCGCCGGGCACTCCGGGAGCGGCCGGGGTCGACGCGGCGTTCAGCGAGTGGTTCGCGCGGCGGTTGCGAGCTTGAGGTCGTCCGCCGGCAGCCAGGCGTGCTCCGGGTCGTAGGCGCACCAGTCCTCTTCGCGGCTGGTGCGCCCGGCCAGGGCCAGGAGCCGCCGCAGCGCCGGGTGCGCCTTCCCGCGCCGCCAGACCAGCGACCACGGGAACAGCGGCGACGGCTCGAACGGCAGCACCTTCAGGTCGAGGTCGGGCGCGAGCTCCATGTCGGCCCCGGCGAGGGTGACGCGCCGCTTGCCGTAGCGCGTCTGCTCGAGCGTGTGCCGCAGGTCGTAGCTGACGCCGGAGTCGTCGATCGGCACGTCGAACTGCTCGCACATCGCCCGCAGGTAGGACAGCCATTCGGCGGCTCCGCCGGACCCGGGCAGCCAGATGCCCTCGGCGCGCAGCTCATCGAACCGGAGGACGTCCTGCTGGGCCAGGGGGTGCTCCGGGGCGAGCAGCGCGACCAGGGGTTCGAGCCGGAGCGGGCGGTGCTCCAGCTCGTCGGGCAGCGGCCCGCCGAAGCCGGTGACGCGGCCGATGGCGGCGTCGAGCCGGCCGGCCAGCAGCGGTTCGACGGCGTTCGCGAACCCGGCGCCGGCGACCCGGTCGATCCGCAGCGCCGGCTCCCGCTCGGCGAGCCGGCGCAGCAGGAACATCGGGGAGAGCCGGAAGTCGACGACGTCGAGGCGCAGCGGCCGGTCCTCGGCGCCCATGGCGGCGACCGCCGCGTCGGCCACCCGCACCAGCTCGCGCGCGTGCGGGAGGAAGCGTTCGCCGTCGGCGGTGAGCTCGACCGAACGGTTGGTGCGCAGGAACAACGGCGTGGCGAGGGTGTCCTCGAGCTTCCGGATCCGCTTCGACAACGCCTGCTGGGTGAGGAACAGCGCCTGGGCCGCGCGCCCGAAGTGACGCTGTTCCGCGGTCACGACGAACGCCCGCACCTGGGCGAGGTCGAGGTCCACGGCTCAGGCGCCCGGCGGGCGGTCCCGGACGACGCAGGTGAGCCGGGCGGTGCAGGTGCGCCGGCCTTCGTCGTCGGTCAGCACGATCTCCGCGGTGATGGTGCCGCGGCCGACGTGCAGCGGCGTCGCGACGCCGGTGACGGTGCCCGAGCGGACGGCCCGGTGGTGCGTGCACGACAGTTCCAGCCCCATCGCCGCGCGGTCCGGGCCCGCGTTCAGCGCGGCGACCGTCGAGCCCAGCGCTTCGGCGAGCACGGCGTTGGCGCCGCCGTGCAGCAGGCCGTACGGCTGGAGGTTGCCCTCGACCGGGATCGTGCCGACCACGCGTTCGGCGGTCGCTTCCAGGAGCTTCATGCCGACCTTGTCGTTCAGCTGCTGGTCCGCGGCGGCCGGGTCGATGCCCGACAGCCGGTCCACGTCGAGGGGGGCGGCACGTTCGGTCACGCAAAGCTCCTGTTCCTATGCGACACGTAGGAGTGTCGGACCCTCAGCCTAGACTCGGCTCCGTGAGCCCGAGTGAGAAGACGACCGTTGCCAACGCCACAGGAACGACCGGTGTCGCCGAGCGGCCGAAGCTGCTGCTGATCGACGGCCATTCGATGGCCTACCGCGCCTTTTTCGCGCTGCCCGCGGAGAACTTCAAGACCAAGACCGGGCAGGTCACGAACGCGGTCTTCGGGTTCACCTCGATGCTCATCAACCTCCTGCGCGACGAAGCGCCGACCCACCTCGCGGTGGCGTTCGACCTCTCGCGCAAGACGTTCCGGTCGGAGACCTTCGCCGACTACAAGGCGAACCGCAGCACGACCCCGGACGAGTTCCGCGGCCAGGTCGACCTGGTGCGGGAGGTGCTCGACGTGCTCGGCATCCCGTCGCTGACGAAGGAGAACTTCGAAGCCGACGACATCATCGCCACGCTCACCACGCAGGCCACGGCCCTGGACTTCGACGTCCTCATCTGCACCGGCGACCGCGACGCGCTGCAGCTGGTCACCGACCACGTCACCGTGCTGTACCCGAAGCGCGGCGTCTCGGAGATGACCCGGTTCACGCCGGACGCCGTCGAGGAGAAGTACGGGCTCACCCCGCGGCAGTACCCGGACTTCGCGGCGCTGCGCGGCGACCCCTCGGACAACCTGCCGAACATCCCCGGTGTCGGCGAGAAGACCGCGGCCAAGTGGATCAAGCAGTTCGGCTCGCTCGACGACCTGATCGACCGCGTCGACGAAGTAAAAGGCAAAGCCGGGGAGGCCCTCAGGGCGCACCTCAGCTCGGTCCAGCTGAACCGGCAGCTCACCGAGCTGATCCGCGACGTCGAGCTGGAGATCGGCCCGGCCGCGCTGGAGCTGCGCCCGTGGGACCGCGAGGCGGTCCACGCGCTGTTCGACGAGCTGGAGTTCCGCGTCCTGCGTGACAGGCTGTTCGCGACGCTGCAGAGCGCCGAGCCGGAGGCCGACGAAGGCTTCGAGGTCTCGGGTAGCGCGCTGGCCCCCGGCGCGCTCCCGGCGTGGCTCGCGGCGCACGCGGGCGAGGGCGAGCCGGTGGCGCTGGCCTTCCGCGCCGTCGGCACGTCGGTCCGCTCCGACCTGCGCGCGGTCGCCTTCGCCTCGGCCGACGGCGAAGGCGCGTACGTCGACGTGACGGCGATGGACCAGGCCGACGACGCGGCGCTCGCCGCGTGGTTCGCCGACCCGAAGATCCGCAAGACCGGCCACGACCTCAAGGTCCCGCTGCACGCGATCCGCTCGCGCGGCTGGGTGCTGAACGGCCTGGCCATGGACACCGCGCTGGCCGCGTACCTGGTGCGGCCCGGGCAGCGCACGTTCGAGCTCGACGACCTCGCGCTGCGCTACCTGCACCGCGAGCTGCGCTCGGAGACCGACGGCGGCGACGGGCAGCTGTCCCTGCTCGACGGCGGCGCGGAAGGCCTGGAGCAGAAGGAGATCCAAGAGGAGCTGGTCAAGGCCCGCGCGATCTTCGAGCTGGCCGGCGCGCTCGACAAGGAGCTCGAGCAGATCGGCGGCGCCCGGCTGCTCGCCGAGCTGGAGCTGCCGCTGCTCGAGGTGATCACCGAGCTGGAGATCGCCGGTGTCGCCGTCGACCTGGAGCAGCTGACCACGCTCGAGGCGCACTACCTCTCCCGCGTCACGCAGGCGGCGGAGGAGGCGTACGCGGTCATCGGCAAGCAGATCAACCTCGGCTCGCCGAAGCAGCTGCAGGTCGTGCTGTTCGACGAGCTCGGCATGCCGAAGACCAAGCGCACCAAGACCGGCTACACGACCGACGCCGAGGCGCTGCAGGGCCTGTTCGAGAAGACCGAACACCCGTTCCTGCAGCACATGCTGGAGCACCGGGACGCGACGAAGCTGCGCACGACCGTCGAGGGCCTGATCAAGTCCGTCGCCGACGACGGGCGCATCCACACGACGCTGCTGCAGACCATCGCGGCCACCGGGCGGCTGTCCTCGACCGAGCCGAACCTGCAGAACATCCCGGTCCGCACCGAAGAAGGCCGCCGCATCCGCGACGCGTTCGTGGTCGGCGAGGGCTTCACCGAGCTGATGACCGCGGACTACAGCCAGATCGAAATGCGGATCATGGCGCATCTCTCCCAGGACGAGGGCCTCATCGAGGCGTTCAACTCCGGCGAGGACCTGCACACGTTCGTCGCGTCGCGGGCGTTCTCGATGCCGCCGGAGGAGATCACGCCGGAGCTGCGCTACCGCGTCAAGGCGATGTCGTACGGCCTCGCGTACGGGCTCTCGGCGTACGGCCTCTCGCAGCAGCTGCGGATCTCGACCGAGGACGCCAAGTCCCAGATGGAGGCGTACTTCGACCGCTTCGGCGGGGTGCGCGACTACCTCCACTCGGTCGTCGGCGTCGCGGCGAAGAACGGGTACACCGAGACGGTCTTCGGCCGCCGCCGCTACCTGCCGGACCTCAACAGCGACAACCGCCAGCGCCGCGAGATGGCCGAGCGGATGGCGCTGAACGCCCCGATCCAGGGCAGCGCGGCCGACATCATCAAGGTCGCCATGCTCAACGTCCACCGCGCGCTGGTCGAGGCGAAGCTGAAGAGCCGGATCCTGCTGCAGGTGCACGACGAACTGGTGCTCGAGGTCGCCGAAGGGGAGCGCGAGGAGCTGGAGAAGCTCGTGCGCCACGGCATGGGGTCGGCCTACGAGCTGGCCGTGCCCCTGGAGGTCTCGGTCGGCTACGGCCGGTCCTGGAACGAAGCCGCGCACTGACCTCTGGGACATCCGGGGGCTTCGCCACCCGGACCCGTCCAGCGGGTGTCACTCTGCGCCACGGCCCGGACCACCGGGTCGTGGCGCAGAAGTACCTGGGCGGACGTCGTCGGGTGCCGGTCATCCGGACCAAGCTGGGTGGCCCGAACAGCCCAGCCGAGCCCGGCCGGAAGGACCAGCACATGGCCAGCGAATTCCAGCGGCGCAAGATCTCCGGCATCTTCGGCGCCATGGACGCCGACGACGACGGCTACCTCACCGAGTCCGACTTCCGGGCCCTGACGGCGAGATGGCTCGACCTCCGCGGCACCGACGGCAGCACCCCTGAGGGGCAGAAGCTCACCATGATCATGATGGGCTGGTGGGCGACGCTGCGCGACGCGTCCGACCGCGACCGTGACGGCAAGGTCACCCTCGACGAGGTCCTCGGCGTCGTCGACGAGCTCCCGAAGACGCCGGGCGCCGTCACCGGCACCGCGGCGGCGATGTTCGAAGCGGTGGACGAAAACGGCGACGGCACGATCTCGGCGGCGGAGTACGGCCGGATGATCGAGGCCTGGAGCGGCCCCGGCACCCCGACGGCCGAGGTGTTCGCCCTCCTGGACACCGACGGCGACGGCCGCCTGTCCCACGACGAGTTCACGGGCCACTGGTACGAGTTCTGGGCGGGCGACGACCCCGCGGCGCCGGGAAGCGCGGTCTTCGGCCGGGTCTGACGGGTGAGGCGGTGCAGTGTCGGGTGCGCTTTCGGGCAGACCGCCGGACGGCGCCACGGTCCCGCTGAGCGGTCTCCCCGGAAGCCCGTTCGGTCATCCGCGCGCGGAAACCGTTGGCATTGCGACGAACGCCGGACTCCGTTCGGTCGAGCCATTACCGCTGGGTAGGGAGGTCGGCGCCCGCGGCGCGACGATCACGGCGTAGGGTCCGCCGAATGGGGTTCGAGCGTGAGCGACGACGCTGGCGGGTCCGGCTGCACGACGAACTCGGCCGGGTGTGCGGCGCGGGCACGGTGCTGGACGAATACCACGTCCTCACGAGCGCGCACGTCGTCGAAACCGCCGGGGGACCACGCTCGGCGCTGAGCGTCGACTTCGTCGGCTTGGCCGAGGCGATGCCCGGCACGGCCACCGTCGTCGAAGGCTGCTGGGTGCCCTCCGACGGAGGCGGCCGCGGCGACCTCGCCGTGCTGCGGCTCGACCGCCCCGAATCCCGCGTCTTCCGCGCGCCGCTGCACCGCATGCCGCTCGGCGAGCACCAGCTCGTGCGCGCCTTCGGCTTCCCGCCGGGGTCGGTCGGCCGCTGGACCCACGCCCGGCTCGGCGGCCCCGAGCACCCCGGCAGCGCCGGCGGCGAGTGGGTCCGCCTCTTCCGCACCGCCGAAGCCGAACCGCTCGGCCCCGGCTTCGGGGGCACGGCGGTGCTCGACGAGGCGACCGGTCACGTCGTCGGCGTGGTCGTCGGCAAGGACACCGGCACCTGGATGATCCCGGTCGAGACCATGCTGGGGCACCTGCCGCAGCTGAGCATCTGGACCTCGGGCAGTCCGGCCGTCGACGCGAGCTTCTCGCGGCCCGTCGGCGAGGCCGTCGACGTGTCCTTCGTGCAGCGCGTCGCCGACTGGTTCGGCAAGGCCGAGCCCGGCACCGTCTGGGTCGTCGACACCGGCGAAGCCGGCTCGCCGGTAGCCGCGGCGCTGCGGTTCGGGATCGTCCTCGCCGACCGCGAACGTTCGCTCGGCGTGCCCGGCCTGCCGCCCGCGCTCGGCGAGATGCCGCCGGCGGGCAGCGTCGACCTCGCCGTCGACGCCACCGGCCGCACCGCCGACGCCATCCGCCACCGCATCGAAGACCGGCTCACGACGGGGGTCGCGGGGCGCACGCTCGTCATCGACGCGATCGACGACTCCGCGGAACCCGACCGGCTCGTCGGCGAGGTGCTGGCGCCGCTCGCCGGCCGCGCGGCCGAACTCGGCATCCGCTTGCTGCTGGGGTTCCGGGAGGAGTCCTCGCCCGGCGTCGCGGCGGTGCAGGCGAGCACCCTCGGGGCCCGCCCGGCGCCCGAGGACCTCGCGGGCCGGCTCGACGTACTGACCCAGTCCGTCGAGGAGCTCGCCGAGATCGAGGCGTACCAGCTGCGCGTGGCGACCCGGTTCACCGGCGTCGCGATGCTGCCGGCCCGGGCCCAGCGGCTGCGCGGCGCGCTGAAGCAGCTGCGTTCGGCCGAGGTCGACGGCGACGCGGAGTGGGTCGAGAAGCACATCGGCGGACACGAGCACGCGGTAGCCCCGGCGGTCGAGGACGGCCGCCGCCAGCGCGCGGTGCTCGACGGACTGGTCGCCCGCCGCGAGGAACTGCGAGCCCGCCTGACTGCGGACAACGAGCTCGCGCGCGAGCACGGCTTGGCGGGCGATCCGGAGCTGGAGCAGGCGTACACCCCGGCGAAGAGGCTGCTGATCGACGGCCCCTGCGAGCTGACGGCGGCAGCCACGGCGGTCGACACGTACGCGGCGGCGGTCCGGGCCCGCATCGAAGACCGCGGCTGACGGCTCCGCCCTTGGCTAGCATCGAAGACCGCTGCTGACGGCTCTGCCCGCCCGGTCACCCGTCTGCCTGCCCGGCCGGCCGCCCGCCTGCTCGCCCGGCCGCCCGAACGCAGTGAATGACTCATTCCTTGCGTCGGACGCCAGCAATGAGTCATTCACTGCATCGGAGACCGGGAACTGTCGGTGCCAGGCGGTAGCGTGGAAAACGGGGGCGCCCCCGCGGGCCTCCGAGCGGCGGCCGGCCTCGAACCCGGCGCCCGCAGGAATCGCGGAGGGTGCCGCGAGACCGGCGTCAGCGGCGGCCGAGGCCGCGGATCAGCACCATCACCGCTTCCCGCACCTCGGCCCGCGTCCGCTGCGGCCCGAACACCTGCCAGTCGAGCGCCACCACCAGCATCGTGCCGAACAGCCCGGCCGCCGCCGTCGGGATCTGTACCCCTTCCGGCAGTCGGCCGGCCTCCTCCAACCGTGACAACTGCTGCTTCACGATGGAGATGATCTCCTCGCGCAGCAGGGAAAGCGTGCCGTGCCACTGGCCCGGTGTCCGCCACAGCTCGCTCACGAGGATCTGCGAAAACCCCGGATAGCTCGCGATGAACTCCAGCGTCGTGTCGACCTGCGCCTCGATCACGTCGAGCGGATCCGCATCCGAAACCGCGGCGCGCAGCCGAAGAGCGAGCATGTCCACCCCGTAGCGCAGGAGCCCGTCGACCAGGCCGTCCTTCGAGCCGAAGTTGTAGTAGACCGTGCCCTTCGCGACGCCGGCTTCGGCGGCGATGTCGTCGACCGTCAGCCCGACCAGGCCCCGGCTCTTCGAGAGCCGCAAGGTGGCCTCGAAGAGCTTCTGCTTCGTCCCGCCGCTCACAGGCTCAGCTCGGGCTTGAGCGCCGACACCGTCCACACGCGACGCTTGCGCGCGGCCAGGGTGGACACCAGGATCCCGCCGGCCAGGTACGCCAGCAGCACGCCGATGTCACCCAGGATCTGCACGGTGGCGCCACTGTAGAAGAGGTGCCGGAAGCCGTCGATCGCGTAGCCCATCGGCAGCACCACGTGCAGCGGGTACAGCGCGTCCGGGATGGTCTGCCACGGGAACGTCCCGCCCGCGCTGACCAGCTGCAGCACCAGCAGCACCAGCCCGAGGAACTTGCCGACGGCGCCGAAGAACGCGTTGAGCGCATGCACCACCGACGTGAACGTCAGCGACACCAGCACCGCGAACCCGATCGCCGCCAAGGGGTGCGCGATGTGGATGCCCACCAGCCACGTCACCGCACCGAAGAGCACGATCACCTGCGCGATACCGAGCAGCGCCGACGACAGCCAGCCGCCGACGGCGACCCGGAACGGCGCCGCGCCCGCGGTCAGCGCCCGCGTCGAAAGCGGCCGCAGGATCAGGAACAGCACGAACGCGCCGATCCAGGTGGCCAGCGAGATGAAGAACGGCGCGAGACCGGCGCCGTACGTCCCCGCCGACGCCTCGCCGTTGGCGTTCACCGCCACCGGGTCCGCGATCGTGGTGGCCGTCGCGTTGCGGGTCGGGTCGTCCGGGTTCGGGATCTGCTGGAGGCCGGCCGCGAGCCCGTCGCGCAGCTTCACCGCGCCGTCGGCGAGCTGGTTCGTCCCGTTCACCGCCGTCTTCTCGCCGTCGTTGAGCTGCGAAGCGCCGTCCTTCAGCTGGTTCGCGCCGTCCGACGCCTGCGCGATGCCGCTGGTCAGCTGCGGTGACGCGGCGGCGAGCTTGGCTGCGCCGTCGGAGACCTGCCGGGCGCCGTCGGCCAGCTTCGCGAGGTCGCCGTTGGCCTGCTGGATCTTGCTGTTCGCCTGGTCGACGGGGGAGCGCAGCTGGTCGGCCTTGGCGACGATCGCCTGGATCTGGGCCTCCGGCACGCCGGCGTCGCGCAGGTCCGTCACGAGCTGGGTGCGGTAGGAGTCGAGCTTGCCCTGGATGCCGGACGACGCCGTGGCCGCGAGGGACGCCGCGTCGGCGACCTTCTGGTCCCCGGCCGCCACCTGCGAAGCGCCGTCGGCCAGCTTCTGCGTCTGCGACGGCAGCTCCGCGGTGCTGCTCTTGAGCGTGCCCAGGCCGGTCGCCAGCGTCGACGAGCCGTCCGCGAGCTTGGCGGCGCCGTCGGCGAGCTGCTGCTGCCCCGACTTCAGCTGGGTGGCGCCGTCCGCCAGCTGCGACGCGCCGGTCGAGGCCTCCTGGATCTTGGCGTAGATCGTCGAGAAGCCGACCAGGAACCGGTCCGCGGCCTCACTGCCGACCTTCTCCGCGATCGTCTTGCGCACCTGCTCGGCCACCTGTTTCGCGATGGTGCCGGAGAGGTAGTTGTTGGCGTCGTTGGTGGTCAGCGTGATCGTCGCCTGCTGCGGCTGGAAGGTGCCGACGCCCAGCAGTGCGGCGGAGAAGCCGCTGGGGATGCCGATGGCGAAGGAGTACTTGTCGTCGCGGACGCCGTCGCGGGCCTCCTGCTCGGACACCTCGTGCCACTGGAAGGTGCCGGACTCGACCAGCTCGTCGGTCACCTCGCGCCCGACGTTGCGCTGCTGGCCGCCGGCGTCCTTCGCGCCGGCGTCGCTGGTGAAGACGGCGGCGGGCAGCTTGTCGAGCCGGCCGTACGGGTCGTAGTTCGCGTAGAGGTAGAAGGACGCGTAGAGCAGCGGCACCAGCACGAGCGCGACCAGTGCGAGCTTCGGCATCGTGCCGGTGGAGAGGCGGCGCAGCTCGTTGCGGGCGATCCGGAAGGCGTTCATTCGGGGACTCCGTCAGTGCTCTCGGGGAGCTCTTCGGTGGGGGCGGGTTCGGGGGAGTGGTGCCGCGGCTCGGGCTGCTCGGCCGAGCCGAGGCGCGCGGGCGGGAAGGGGAGCGCCGACAACGGTGTCGTCGCGGCCAGCACCACGACGGCCAGGCCGCGCTCGGCCTGCTCGCGCGCCAGACCCGCCCAGCTTTCGACGTCGCTGGTGTGCCGGTCGGGGGTGTCGAGGACGAGCAGCCGCACGCCCTTGCGCTCGGCGGCCAGCTCGGTGAGCAGCCGGGTGCGCAGGGCCGGGGCGAGGTTCTCGAACCGCGTGCCCGCGAGCGGCGCGGCGTCGTGCGCGGCGAGCCAGCGCGCGACGTCCTCCTTGCCCGCCGGGCGGTGGGCGAGCGCCAGCTCCTCGCCGACGACCACGCGCAGGGCCAGCGCGTCGTCGGGCTCGCTGACGCCGGGGGCGTCGACGACCGCGACGAGCTCGGGCAGCCCGGCGTCGGTTCCTTCGGCGTGCACCGTGCCCGTGGTCGGCTTCAGCCGCCCGGCGAGCGCGAGGCCGAACGCGGTGACACCGACGCCGGGTTCGCCGTGCACGATCGCCAGGTCGCCCTCGCCGACGGTCAGCGAGGTGGGCGGTAACAAGGGGCCGTGGTGTCCTTCGAGGGACACCCGATCGGCTCGGACCTGCACGGTTACTCCAGCGTCGGGAACTTTTTGCACTGACCGGTCAGTGCAAAAGCTAGTCCTGGCGGAGGAGCGCGGCAAGATCACCGGACGCACGTCACACCCGTGGGTGATGCACCGGTCCGCGGCCGACTGTCGCATCCCGGGAGCCGCGACGCTGCCTGGTGACCCCGAACGGGGGAGAACGCGGGACCCGGCGTTCGCTCAGCGGAGCGCCGACGCCGGGCGCACTTCCCAGCTGGTCCACAGTGGACGGTAACCCTGCCGGTGCCAGAACACCGAGGCCAGCGGGTTGGTCGGGTTGTAGTAGAGGTACGTGCGCGTGGCGCCGCCCCGGCGCAGCTCCCGGTGCACGTGCGCCATCAGCGCCCGGCCGACGCCGCCGCCGCGCTCGCCGGGCGCCGTCACCACGTTGTTCACGTACCCCCACCGTCCCGGCGGCAGCAGCTCGGCCGCCGCGCTCCCCGGCGTCGCGTCGAGCCACGCGCAGTGCGCGAGGGCGCGCGCCTCGCCGTCCTCCTCGGCCAGCCACACCGTCGGCTCGTCCTCGGCCAGCGCGTCCCGCAGCGAGGGGGCGAGCAGCTCGGCCGTGTTCGCCCGGCGGGTCGCGGCCACGAGCCCGGTGTAGTCGAACGTCGCGGTGGCCAGTTCGAACGCCGCGGCGAAGTCGCCGGGCCCGGCGCGGCGCACGGCGACCGCCGGGTCCGGCTCGGGCGGGGGAGCCGTGCGCACGCCGACGGCGGAAAGCGGGACGAGGCCGTGGTCGAGGAAGGCGCGGATCGCCTCGGCGTCCCGGCTGGGCCAGAGGACGACGCACGACGAGTCGTCGCCGATCTCCTCCGTCTCCAGCACGCCCTTCAGTGCGCGAAGCAGCAGGTCCACGCCTTCGGTGCCGGTGGCGCCGAAGTACGGGAAGAGCTGCCAGACGTCGGCGGCCGCCCACAACCTCGTGACGTCGCCGGGCGCGGCGTGGTGCCGCTGCAGCACGCCGGCGACCCGGGTGCCGTCCGCGGTCGCGGCGTCCAGCCGGCGCCCCTCGGCCGGGGGCGCGGCGGGCGGCAGCAGGGCGTCCACCGCGGCGAAACGCGCGCGGTGGGCGGCGAGCAGCGGCTCGGCGATGTCCATGGATCCCCCTGGTGGTGCGTCGGTCAGGACCAGGCGGGGCGCCGGATCCACATCGTCCATAGTGGACGATAGCCCTGCCGGTGCCAGAACACCGGCGAGAGCGGGTTCGCCGGGTGGTAGAAGAGGAACGTACCGTTTCCCTCCGGCCGGAGCAGCTCGCGATGGGCCACCGCCATCAGCGCCCGGCCGACGCCGGCACCCCGCGCGCCGGGTGCGACCGACAGCGTGTCGACGTACCCCCAGCGGCCCGGGATCAGCCGGCCGTGGATGCCGTCGCCCGGCGCGGGCGCGGTCAGCAAGCACGCGGCCAGGCCCACCGGGACGCCGTCGTCCTCCGCGAGCCAGACCAGGCCGCTGAAGCGCAGCGAGCGGACCACCTCCGCGCGCAGCAGCTCCCGCGCGCCGGGCCGCGGCACCGCGGTGCCGACCAGCGACGTGTACTGCCACTCCGCCACGCGCAGATCGGTGAGCGCCTCGACGTCGCCCTCGCCGGCCAGGCGGACGGTCACCCGCGACGGCCCTTCTGCCGCGGGGGGCGCGGGGGTCCGCACCGCCAGGCACGTCATCGGCGCGAAGCCGTGGGCCAGCAGGACCGCCGATGCCTCGGCGTCGCGGCTCGGCCAGGCCAGCGAGCAGCCCGAGTCCGGATCGGGCCGAGTCCCGCGCATCCGCTCGCGCCAGGCCCCCAGTAGCGCGGCCAGGCCCGCCGCGCCGCTGTCGCCCGGCACCGCCGTCAGGTCCCAGACCTCCAGCGGGCCCCACAGTGCGGGCCACGCCCCCGGCGCGTGCACGACGTGCGTCAGCAGACCGCCCGCCCGGCGTCCACCGACGGTCACCACCAGCGGCTCGCTCGCCGCCGGCGGGGCGGCGATCGGCGGCAGCAGCGGGTCGAGCGCGGCGAACCGGGCGTTCTGCTCCTTTTCGAGGGGGTTCACGAGCGGTGCGTGCGGAAGATCGCGGTGCCCGGGAAGAGCCGCCCCCGCAGCGGGCTCCACTGGCCCCAGACCCGGGTGTGCCCCGCCGGCCACTCGGGCTCGACCAGGTCGGTGAGGGTGAACCCGGCCGCGGCGAGCGCGCGCACGTAGTCGCCGAGGGTGTGGTGGTACTCGACGTAGGTCGCGGTGCCCTCGCCGTCGACCTCGACGTACGGCGTGCGGTCGAAGTACGGCTGGGTGACGGTGAGCCCCTGCGGGCCGGGGTCGTCCGGGAAGATCCACCGCATCGGGTGGGTCACCGAGAACACCCACGGCGCGCCCGGCCGCAGCACCCGGTGCACCTCGGCGAACACGGCGTCCACCGAGGCCACGAACGGGATCGCGCCGAAGGCCGAGCAGGCCGCGTCGAAGCTGCCGGACGCCAGCGGCAGGTACTCGGCGTTCGCCTGCACGAGCGGGACGTCGGCGCCGGTGCGCTCGTTGCCTTCGCGGGCGTGGCGCAGCATGCCGGCGGACAGGTCGGTCGCCACGGCGCGGGCGCCGTGGGCCGCCAGCCAGCGCGAGCACGCGGCCTGCCCGCAGCCGACCTCCAGGACGCGCTTGCCGCGGACGTCGCCGAGCAGCCGCGCGTCTTCTTCGCGCACGCCCTCCGGGCACCAGACGAAGTCGGCGTCGCCGAGGAACCCGCCGTGTTCGGCCTGGTAGTCGTCGGCGTCGGCGTCCCACCACGCGAGGTTGGCGGCGGCGGCTTCGGGGCCTTCGACGGCGCGGTAGGCGACGGCCGTGGTGCCCAGCCGGTACTCGGCCGCGTCGTGGCGCCCCGGCGCGGGCGGCTCCTCCGGTGGCATGATGGTGGTCTCCGGTCCCTGCGTCCTGGTGCGTGCGGTTTGCTTCCGCGAGGACCTTAGCGACCGAGGGGGACCCTGATTGTGCCGCCTAGCGGCCGCCGCGTAGGATGAGTGTTAGCGCAGTGGGTTCGCGCTGCCTTCCGCTCAGCTTCTGGTCGGGCTCGGGTCGCGCACCGTTTGCGGGTCATGCCGCGGTCGTTCACTGGTGGACGTTTGCTCGCAGGGTCTTCGCATGCCGTAGTGCCCATCGCGCCGACAACTGCCAACCCTCGATTCCCATCCACCGGAGCAACCCGCCTAATGACCATCGACACCGCCACCGCCCCGACCGCCCCGAACGCGGCCCCGCAGGTCGCCATCAACGACATCGGGTCGGAGGAAGATTTCCTCGCGGCTATCGACAAGACGATCAAGTACTTCAACGATGGCGACATCGTCGAAGGCACCATCGTCAAGGTCGACCGCGACGAGGTCCTGCTCGACATCGGCTACAAGACCGAGGGCGTCATCCCCTCGCGTGAGCTCTCCATCAAGCACGATGTCGACCCGGCTGAGGTTGTCACCGTCGGCGATGAGGTCGAAGCCCTCGTTCTCCAGAAGGAGGACAAGGAAGGCCGTCTGATCCTGTCCAAGAAGCGCGCGCAGTACGAGCGCGCCTGGGGCACGATCGAGGAGCTCAAGGAGAAGGACGAGCCCGTCAAGGGCACCGTCATCGAGGTCGTCAAGGGCGGCCTCATCCTGGACATCGGCCTGCGCGGCTTCCTGCCCGCGTCCCTGGTCGAGATGCGCCGCGTCCGCGACCTGCAGCCGTACGTCGGCCGCGAGCTCGAGGCGAAGATCATCGAGCTGGACAAGAACCGCAACAACGTGGTCCTGTCCCGCCGTGCCTACCTCGAGCAGACGCAGTCCGAGGTGCGCAGCGAGTTCCTCAACGCGCTCGCCAAGGGCCAGGTCCGCAAGGGCGTCGTGTCGTCCATCGTCAACTTCGGTGCCTTCGTGGACCTGGGTGGCGTCGACGGCCTGGTGCACGTTTCCGAGCTGTCCTGGAAGCACATCGACCACCCGTCCGAGGTCGTCGAGGTCGGCCAGGAGGTCACGGTCGAGGTCCTGGACGTCGACATGGACCGCGAGCGCGTCTCGCTGTCGCTGAAGGCGACCCAGGAAGACCCGTGGCGCCAGTTCGCCCGCACCCACGCGATCGGCCAGATCGTGCCGGGCAAGGTCACCAAGCTGGTTCCGTTCGGTGCGTTCGTGCGCGTCGAAGAGGGCATCGAGGGCCTGGTCCACATCTCCGAGCTGGCCGAGCGCCACGTGGAGATCCCGGAGCAGGTCGTCCAGGTCAACGGCGACGTCATGGTCAAGGTCATCGACATCGACCTCGAGCGCCGTCGCATCTCGCTGTCGCTGAAGCAGGCGAACGAGGGTGTCACGCCGGACACCGAGTTCGACCCGGCCCAGTACGGCATGGCTGCCGAGTACGACACCGAGGGGAACTACATCTACCCCGAGGGCTTCGACCCGGACACCCAGGAGTGGCAGGAAGGCTTCGACAAGCAGCGTGAGGAGTGGGAGCGCCAGTACGCCGAGGCGCACACTCGTTACGAGGCCCACATGAAGCAGGTCCAGAAGGCCGTCGAGGCCGACGCGGAGGCCGCGGCCGACGCGGCGACCGGCATCGAGAGCGGCGCGGAAAGCTACACCTCGGGTTCGGCCCCGGCCGACACGAAGAGCAGCGGCGGCACCCTCGCCTCCGACGAGCAGCTCGCGGCGCTCCGCGAGAAGCTCTCCGGCGGTGCGTGAGCAGTAGCGCTCTGAGCTGACAGCGAACCCCCGGTCCCGAGCGGACCGGGGGTTCGCTGCGTTCCCGTCCCACCCCGGCTCAGCTCGCCCCGCCTCGAGCGCCCCAATGTGGCCTTGGTTGCGTCTGACGCACCGAAGGCCGCCTTGGGTGCGTCAGACGCACCGAAGGCCACATTGGGGCGCATCGCGAGTCCAGCCCGCCTCAGCGGTTGCGCAGGTCCAAGCCGGCCATCGTCGCGGTGATGCCGCGGCGGTACATCCGCTCGTTCGCCTCGTCGGTCGGCGGGATGAACCAGTCCGGCAGCGGAGTCCGCGAAGCCAGCATCAGCTCCGCCCCGACCAGGCCGTGCATCGCCGTCCACAGCTGGTACGCCGTCTCGCGGGCGTCCGCTCCCGGTGGGCACACCCGCTGGACCCGGGCGATGAACAGGGTGAACGTCGTCCGCAGGACCGCCGACCGCAGCGCCGGGTCCGGGTCGAACCCCGGCACCGGGCGCTCGAACATCAGCGCGTAGCGGGCCGGGCTCTGCCGGGCGAACAGCCGGTACTCGAGCGCGAGGTGCAGCAGGTCCGCGACCCCGTCCGGGCCGGCCGGCGGCAGCCCCTCCAGCAGTTGCCGCAGCGAGTCGAACGTGCGCTCGTACAGCGCGTCGAGCAGGCCCGCGCGGCCGCCGAAGCGCGCGTACACCGAGATCGTCGACGCGCCGGCCGCCTCGGCCACGCCGCGCACCGTCAGCCCCGGGACGCCGCGGTCGAACAGCACCGCCAGCGCCGTGTCCAGGAAGCGCTCGCGGCTGCCCTGCTCGGCGGGGCGCATCGACAGGTGCCTGGTGGCCACGGCGCACCCCCTTCGCGCACATCCGGGTGATCGACCCGCAGCAAAAGATACGATATCCGGCGCGTCTTGGGAACGTGCCGGATGTCCGGATGTGCGGGGTTCCCGTCCGCCGGACGCATGTCCGAGCAGCGCGCGGGCGGGCATCGTCGGCGTCATGAACCTCGACATCCCCGACACCGCCCTCGCCCGCGAAGCCACCGAGTACGTTCGCGACACCGCCGGCTCGCTCCTCTACGACCACTCCGCGCGCGTCTACCTGTTCGGCGCGCTCCAAGGCCGGCGCCGCGGCCTCGACTTCGACGCCGAGCTGCTCTACGTCGCCGCGCTGTTCCACGACCTCGGGCTCGTCGCCGGCCACCGCACCGACCGGCGCTTCGAGCTCGACGGCGCCGACGAGGCCCGGCGCTTCCTGCTCGGCCACGGCGTCGACGCCGACCGCGCCCGGGTCGCCTGGACGGCCATCGCGCTGCACACGACCCCGGGCATCCCCGAGTACATGGAACCCGAGGTCGCGCTGGTGACGGCCGGCGTCGAGTACGACGTCCTGGGCATCGGCTACCACGACCTCCCCGCCGAGGCCCGGGCCGCGGTCGTGGCGGCGCACCCGCGGCCGGACTTCAAGCGGCGCATCCTCGAGGCCTTCACCGACGGCATCCGTGACCGGCCCGACACGGCTTTCGGGAACGTCAAAGCCGATGTCCTGGCCCGGTTCGTGCCAGGCTTCGAGCGCACGGACTTCGTCACCACGATCCTGGCATCACCCTGGGAGGACTGACCCGGATGGAACACCCCGAGCCCGGCACGGTCGTCGTCACCGCGAGCGGCGACGGCACCTACACGCAGCAGGTCACGACGGCGACCCACGAGCTGCTCGTCGACGAACCGGTCGAGGTCGGCGGCGCCGACGCCGGCCCGAACCCGTACGAGCTGCTGCTCGCTTCGCTGGGTTCGTGCACGGCGATCACGTTGCGGATGTACGCGAACCGCAAGGGTTTCCCGCTGACCCGGGCGACGATCCGGCTGCGCCACGACCGCATCCACGCCGAGGACTGCGCCGAGTGCGAGACCGAGCGCGGGATGCTGAGCCGCATCACGCGCGAGATCGAGCTGGAGGGCGAACTGGACGACGACCAGCGCGCGAAGCTGATGCTGATCGCCGACAAGTGCCCGGTGCACCGGACGCTGTCCTCGGAGATCACCATCGAGACGCACGAGGCCGGCCGCTGAGGCAAGGCCGCGAGCGGCCGCCGTCAGGCAGCGGCGGCCTGGGCGGTCACCGGCCGGATCGTCGCCGTGCCCACCGCGGGGACCCAGATGCGCTCGAGGGCCGCGGCGCGGGCCTTGCGGCGGAGGCCGGCGAAGCTGTGCCTGGCCGGCACGAGCAGAGTGCTGAGCCACGTCCGGCGGTAGTCCGCCAGCGCGTCGGCCACGGTGCGGTGGACGAGGCAGTGCACCAGCCCAGGCGTGCCGAGCCGGTGCCTCCCGGCGTGCTTGCTGTCCGCCATCGTTCCTCCGTGTGGGCGACCCTGTCGCGCGCACGGTACGCAGCCGGGCCGGTGAAGGTGAGTAAGCAACGCGGCGTGTCCGGATATCGGTTGAGTCACGCGTCACGATCACCTTGCGGTTCACCCGTTCGTATGCATTCGCTACGCCGTCACGCGGGCGGCGTCGTGACCTGGCCCTTCGGGCACGTCACGACGAACGGGATCCACGTGCTCTTCACCGCGTACACCGTGCGAGACGGCTGAACCTGGATCCGGTAGACACCGGACAGGCAGTGACCGGCCGGCTCGGCCCGTCCCGCCGGTCCGTCGGGCGCCCCCATGGCGAGCCCGCCCGCCCCCAGTACCACCACCGCCGCCCTGCCGAGCTTCGCCATGTCCATGGTCCCTCCCTTGACCAGGCGGGCCGGTGACCCGCTGCCGGGCGTATCGGAAAACGTTTACCGGAGTTACAGGGCAGCTACCTGTGTCACACGGATGGGCGCACCACTCGCCCGTCCGGCGAGCCTGACTAGGGTGATCGGCATGTTGCGCGTGGGGCTGACAGGTGGAATCGGGGCCGGCAAGTCGACCGTGGCGAACCGGCTCGCGGAGCACGGTGCCGTCCTGATCGACTCCGACCGGATCGCCCGCGAGGTGGTCGAGCCCGGCACCGAGGGGCTCGCCCGGCTCGTCGAGGAGTTCGGCGAGGAGATCCTGGCCGCCGACGGTTCGCTCGACCGGCCCGCGCTCGCCGCCAGGGCGTTCGGCGACGACGAGTCGCGGCGCCGGCTGAACGCGATCGTGCACCCGCTGGTCGGCGCCCGCACCGGTGAGCTGATGGCCGCCGCCGCGCCGGACGCCGTCATCGTCCACGACATCCCGCTGCTGGTCGAGAACGGCCTCGCGACCGCGTACCACCTGGTCGTGATCGTCGACGCGCCGGTCGAGGTGCGGGTCCGGCGGCTGGTGACGGCGCGGGGCATGGCCGAGGAGGACGCGCGGGCCCGGATCCGCGCGCAGGCGAGCGACGAGCAGCGCCGCGCCGTCGCGGACGTTCTCCTCGACAACGGCGGTGCCGAAGACGCCGTGCTCGCCGACGTCGACGCGCTGTGGGCCGACCGGCTCGTGCCGTTCGAGGCGAACGTCCGGCTGCGGCGGCCGCGGCCGCCGGTGTCCCCGAAGATCGCCGAGTACGACCTCACCTGGCCGGCGCAGGCCGAGCGGGTGCTCGCCCGGATCCGCGCCGTGGCCGGGGAGCTCGCCCGCCGCGCCGACCACATCGGGTCCACCGCCGTCCCCGGCCTGCCCGCCAAGGACGTCCTCGACTTCCAGCTGACCGTGTCCACTTTGGACGACGCGGACACGCTCCGCGAGCTGCTGTCCGACGCCGGGTTCCCGCGCCTGGAGGGCGACTGGGTCGACGACGCCCTGGACGGCACCGGGACGTGGCCCAAGCGCCTGCACGTCGGCGGTGACCCCAAGCGCGCGGTGAACCTGCACGTCCGGTCCGAAGAAACGCCGGCGTGGCGGCTCGCCCTGCTGTTCCGCGACTACCTGCGCGCGAACGCGGACGAGCGGGACGACTACCGCGACGTCAAGCTGCGGCTGGCCGCCGCGCACGCCGACGACGGCAACGTCGCGGCCTACGCGGACGAGAAGCAGGAGTTCGTCAACGGCGTCTTCACCCGCGCGGAGAAGTGGGCCGCGGCCACCGGCTGGACGCTTTAGGAGCCCAGCAGCCCGCGTTCGAACGCGACCGCGACGGCCGCCGCGCGGTCGTTCACGCCGAGCTTCGCGTAGACGTGGATCAGGTGCGTCTTGACCGTCGCTTCGCTGATGAAGAGCTTCTTCGCCGCTTCTTTGTTCGTCGAGCCGCGGGCGACCAGGGTGAGCACCTCGCGCTCGCGCTGGGACAGCGGTTCCCGCGCCGGCTCGCGCATCCGGCCCATCAGCCGGCTGGCGACCGCGGGGGAGAGCACGGCCTCGCCGCGGGCGGCGGCTTCGACCGCGCGGAAGAGGTCCTCGCGCGGCGCGTCCTTGAGCAGGTAGCCCGTCGCGCCCGCCTCGATGGCGGGCAGGACGTCGGAGTCGGTGTCGTAGGTCGTGAGCACCAGGACCCGCGCCGGGTTGCCCAGCCGGGCCAGCTCGGTGATCGCCGTGACGCCGTCGGTGCCCGGCATCCGCAGGTCCATCAGCACGACGTCGGGGCGCAGCCGCTCGGCCAGCGTGACGGCTTCGGCGCCGCTCGCCGCCTCGCCGACGACCTCGAAGCCGCGGCCGGTGAACATGCCGCGCAGGCCGTCGCGGACGATCGGGTGGTCGTCGGCGATGAGCACGGTGATCGTCACGGGGAGGCCTCCGGCGGGGACGGGACGGCGGGCAGGACGGCCGAGATCGCGGTGCCGCCGCCGGGTTCGGACTCGACGTGCAGCGTACCGGCGAGCCGTTCGACGCGCCGCCGCATCCCGGGCAGCCCGTAGCCGGGGCCGGGCCCGGGGACGAACCCGGCGCCGTCGTCGCGGACGTCCAGGGTCACCTCGTCGTCCATGTAGGACAGCGTGAGGCCGACGCGGCCCGCCGCGGCATGCTTGTCCACATTGGACAGCGCTTCCTGGGTGACCCGCAGGATGGTCGACTCGATCTCGGGGTGCAGCGGCCGCGGCTCGCCGGTGGCGGTGAACGCGGCGGGCACGCCGGTCCGCCCGCTCCACCGCGTCGCGACGCCGGCGAGCGCGTCGGGCAGCGCCGCGGTGTCCAGGGGTTCGGGGTGCAGCGCGCGCACCGAACGCCGGGCGGCGACGAGGTTCTCCCGCGCCAGCGCGGCCGCCGAGTCCAGGTGCCGCTGCCGTTCCGCGGGCTCGTCCTCGGCCAGCGCGGCGGCTTCGAGCTGGGTGATGATGCCGGTGAAGCCCTGGGCCAGGGTGTCGTGGATCTCCTGGGCGAGCCGCTGCCGCTCGTCGAGGATTCCCGCTTCGCGCGCCTGGCTGAGCAGCTGCCGTTGCAGGCCTTCGTTTTCCGCGTGGGCCGCGGCGAGGTCGTCGAGCATGCGCCGGCGTTCTTCGTTCTGCCGGGCGACGGCCGCGGACAGCAGCCCACCGCCCCCGATCGCCGTGGTCTGCACGAGGATGATCGTGATCCAGACCCCAGGTCTCGCCTGCAACGCGTGGACCGGCCCGCCGTTGCCGAGGGTGTTGATCAGCAGCGAGGTCACCGCGAGCGCGACGAAGGCGAGCCACGTCGGCCGCAGCCGCATCGCGGAGAAGAACGCGAAGATCATGAAGATCACGAACGTGACGTCCCGGGATTCGAGGACGCTGCCCAGCCCGATGACGCCGGCGAAGCTCAGCAGGGCGAACGCGGGGTGCTCGCGCACCCGCGGGACCGGGAGGGTGATCGTGGCGAGCAGCCAGAGCGCGGTCGCGGCGACCAGCGCGCCGGTGAGCGCCCACCAGCGGCTGTCGTGCCCGCCGAAGGCGAGGGCGATCAGGGTCGCGGTGGCGAGCAACCCACCGCCCAGGTACCGCTCGACCCGGTTCAGCAGGGGCTGCCAGCCGGTGGCGGCCTTCGCCGACTCCAGCGGCCACATCGGGCGGTTCCAGCCGACCCGGACGCTCACGCTCTCATGTCCTTCACCCGAGGCCAGATCGCCGCCCAGTCCGCGGTCCGGCCGGTGAGCTGCCAGACCGGCATGTGCTCGCTCGCGTTCGCGACGCCCAGGCGGTTCCCGACCTGCCCGGCGAGGTGCGCGGACGCGAAGTACTTCGCGAGCCTCGACGGGTCGTAGCCGACGAAGAGCACGGTGCCGGCGTCGTCGGCAGGCCGGCCGAAGTACCAGAAGCCGCGGCTCGGGCTGTGGGCCTCGGGCAGGCCGTGCTCGGGCCCGTACCGGTCGAGCGCACCGGCTTGCCAGTAGCCGCCGGTCACGACGGCCGTGCCCGGCGGCGCGGTCCGGTACAGCTTGGCGACGTCGCCGGCGAGGTCCGGCCAGCCGATCTCTTCGGCCGCGTAGGCCGGCCGCGGCGCGCCCGGGTGGTCGGCCAGCCAGTGCGCCGGCCAGAGCGGCAGCGTGAACGGCAGGCTGAACAGGGCCGAGAGCACGAAGACCGGCCAGGTCGGCACCCATCGCCACCACAGCGCCGGTTCACGTCCGTCCAGGTGCACCGCGGCCGCGGCCCACAGCACGCCGAACATCCCGGCGGCGTAGTAGTACCGCCCGTTGGCGAGCAGGAAGGCCGCGACGACACCCAGCGCCGTCCAGCCCAGGAACCGGTACGGCCGCAGCTGCGCGCTCCCGAGCAGCACGGCGAAGCCGTAGAGGACACCGAGCGCGCCGATCACCCAGCCGGCGCCGGCGAGGAGGTTCGGGACGAAGCTCTCGCGCCCGCCCGCCGCGTCGACTTCCGCGCCGACCGCGTCACCCATGCCGAGCTGCGGCCAGCCGTTCGCGCGCTGCCACAGCAGCGTCGGCACCAGCGATACGGCGGCGATCAGCGCGCCCAGCCAGAGTTTCGGCCGGCGAAGCAGCTCGCGCGGCCCGAACACGAGCACCGCGACCCCGGCCACCACCCAGAACGCGCCGATGAGCAGCTTGCCGTTGAGCGCCACCGCCGTGACGACACCCAGCCACACCAGGAGCGAGTCGTCGCGGGTGCGGACCCAGCAGACCAGCAGCCACAGCACGAGCGTCCACAGCAGCGGGTCGATCGTCGACGTCGCCAGGTAGTGGCCGCTGCCGACGAACTGCCCGCAGATCGCGTACGCCGCCGCGGCGCGCGCCTGCGCCTTGCGCCGTCCGCCCAGCTCGCGGGCGATCAGGGCGGTGACGACGACGCCGGCCGCCGTCGCGGCGATCGCCGGCAGCCGGAAGACGACCAGCGAGCCGGGCGCCAGCGAGTCCATCGCCCAGGCCAGGAACGGAACGAGCGGCGGCTGGTCGGCGTAGCCCCACGCCAGGTGCTTCCCGGCGGCGAGGAAGTACAGCTCGTCACCGAAGTAGCCGTAGCGGCCCGCGGTGAGCAGCAACGCGGTGGCCGTGCCCAGCGCCGGCAGCGCGACCGGCAGCCGGGCGAACGGGGCGAGCTGGGTTGTCGCCTGGTCGGGGGCCGTGGCTACGGCGTCCATCGTGCTCCTTCGTCCTGGGTAGGCGCCGGTCCTTCCCGCACCCTACGGGGGCCACCCGGCGTCACCCCGCGACCGGTGACGCCGGGCACGTGGCTCAGGTGTGGGTGTTCACCAGCTTCGGCCACAGCACGGACCACGGTTCGGTCCGCCCGCTCGCCAGCCACAGCGGCACGCCGTCGAAGTAGCTCGGCTTCGCGTCGCCCGTGTCGACCGTCCCGATCGGCCGCACGACGGCGAAGCGCCCGAGCAGTGGCCGCGGGTCGGCACCGACGTACAGGACGTCCGTCGCGTCTTCGGGCGGTACGACCAGCGTCGCGTACCCGCGGTTGCCGCTGGCCGGCTCCGGCAGGCCGAGGTCGCGGCCGTAGCGGTCGAGCGCACTGGCCTCCCAGTACGTCTCGGTCACCACCGCCGTGCGTTCCCGGCTCGGCAGCCTCGCGAAGGCGTCGGAAACCGACCGGGTCCCCTCCGGCCAGCCGATCTCGGCGAAGGCGAACACCGGCGACGGCAGGGACGGGTGCTCGGTCAGCCACACCCGCGGCCAGACCGGCAGCGCGACGGGCAGGACCAGGAGCACGGACAGCGCGTAGCACGGCCAGGCCGCCAGCCACCGCCACCAGCGCGACGGTTCCCGGCGCTCGAGCGCCACCGCGGCCATCGCCCAGCACACCGGGTACATCCCGGCGAGGTAGTAGAACCGGCCGTTCACCGCCACGAACGCCACGGTCAGCAGCAGCGTCGTCCAGCCGAGGAAGCGGAGCTCCCGGTCGCGCAGCACCCGCCACAGGCCGTACCCCAGCAGGACGGCGCCGACCGGGATCCCGGCGGTGAGCAAGGCCGCCGGCACGAACGTGAGCCGCCCGCCCCAGGTGTTGCCGACCTCCTGGGAGATCGCCGCGCCCATGCCGAACTGCGGCCAGCCGTGCGTGGCCTGCCAGAGCAGCGTCGGCACCAGAGCCACCACGGCGATCGCCGCGCCGAGCCACAACGCGGGCCGGCGCAGCAGTTCCCGTGGTCCGCACACCAGGAGCGCGACCCCGGCGGCGAGCCAGAAGCCGCCGATGAGGAACTTCGTGTACAGCGCGAGCGCCGTCACCACGCCGGCCCAGACGAGCAGGCCGTCGGCGCGGGTCCGCAGCCACCGGACCAGCAGCCACAGCAGCAGGGTCCAGAGGAACGGGTCCACTGTGGACGTCGCGAGGTAGTGCCCGCCCGCCAGGAACAACGACGACACGCCGAAGGTCGCGGCGGCCAGGGTCTGCGCTTTCGCCCCGCCGCCGAGTTCGCGGGCGATCAGCGCGGTCAGCGCGATGCCCCCGAGCATCGCCAGCACGGCGGGAATCCGCAGCACGAACGGTGACTGCCCGAGCGCGTCCATGGTCCTGGCCAGCAGGGGCAGCAGCGGCGGCTGGTCGACGTAGCCCCAGGCGAGGTGCCGGCCGGCGGCCAGGAAGTAGAGCTCGTCGCCGAAGTAGCCGTACCGGTTTGCGGTCAGCAGCAACGGGATCGCCATCAGCGCCGTCACGATCGCCACCGGGCGCGTGGCGACCGGCGCGACCGGCCGGACCCGGGCCGCGGCGGCCGCGGTCGTCACTCCCACCGGAACACCCGCGCCGCGATCGTCGAGCAGACGACGGCGAAGACCGCCATCGCGCCGAGCTGGAGCAGCTCCGGGGCGTCGCCGGCCCAGGTGGCGCGCAGCGCGTTGAGCGTGCCTCCCAGCGGCAGGACGTCGGCGACGTGCTGCAGGAAGACCGGCAGCTTCTCCTTCGGCACCCAGACCCCGCCCAGCGCCAGCATCGGGAAGAACAGCGCGCTCCCGATGCCACTGGCCGCGCGGCCGGTCGGCACCAGTGCCGCCACCAGCAGGCCGACGGAGAACAGCGCCACGGCCCCGAGCACGAGCGACAGCAGGAAGCCGCCCGGGTTGCCCGGCAACGGGATGCCGAGCGCGAGCCCGCCCACCCCGGCGATCAGCGCGACCACGACGACGGCGGCGGCCAGGTTCACCAGCAGTTGCGCGGCGAGCAGCAGGCTCGGCGACACGGGACTCGCGGAAAGCCGCTTCAGCAGGCCTTTTTCGCGGTAGGTGCCCATCGCGGCCGGGAACAGCGTCAGCGCCAGCATGGCCAGCAGGATCGTGATGGCCATCGGCGCGATCAAGGTGGCCAGGGCGCTGTGCCCGCCGTACTCGGGGTCCGGCTCGTTCGCACCGGGCATCAGCCCGAACACCAGCAGCAGGGCGAGCGGGATGCCGACGACGACGGCCGGCGCGCCCGGGTCCCG
Source organism: Amycolatopsis sp. NPDC028719 (assembly GCF_055565395.1). Taxonomy (NCBI): domain Bacteria; kingdom Bacillati; phylum Actinomycetota; class Actinomycetes; order Pseudonocardiales; family Pseudonocardiaceae; genus Amycolatopsis; species Amycolatopsis sp. NPDC028719. Next base: position 94,926 of record NZ_JBVHUL010000003.1, on the reverse strand, counting down.
CAGGAACACCTTGGCCTCGGCGGTGGTCAGCTTGGTCAGGACGGACATGGTTTCCCCCTTCATTCCGGCCGGTGGCCGGTGAGTGCGACGAAGGCGTCGTCGAGGCCGGCCTGCTCGACGCGCAGGTCCTCGGCGATCACGCCGAGGCGGGCGAGCAGCGACGTCACCGCGTGGAGCACGTTCCCGCGGCCGCTGACCACGAGGCGGTCGGCGTGCCACTCGGCCTTCCGGACCTCCGGCAGCGCCTCGAGCGCGCGCGGGTCGAGCGGGATCGACGGCCGGAACCGCACGACCTGCTCGTCGGTGACCCGGGCGACCAGCCCGGCCGGGGTGTCGACGGCGACGACGCGCCCGGCGTCGATCACCGCGATCCGGTCGCAGAGCCGTTCCGCTTCGGCCATGAAGTGCGTGACCAGCAGGATCGTCACGCCCTGCGCGCGCACGGCCTCGATGAGGTCCCAGGTGTCGCGGCGGGCCTGCGGGTCGAGGCCGGTGGTGAGCTCGTCGAGCACCGCCACCTCCGGGCTCCCGACCAGTGCGAGCGCGATGGACAGCCGCTGCTGCTGACCGCCGGAGAGCTTCTTGTAGGCGGTGTTCCGGTGCTCGGCCAGGCCGAGCGTCGCGAGCAGCCGCTCCGGGTCGGCCGGCGTCCGGTAGAACGCGGCGTAGAGGTCGAGCAGCTCGCCGACCCGCAGCTTGTCCTGCAGCCGGCTCTCCTGGAGCTGGACGCCGACGCGCTGGCGCAGTTCGGCCCGGTCGTGGCGCGGGTCGAGCCCCAGCACCGAAAGCACACCGCCGTCGGGCGTCCGGAGGCCCTCCAGGCACTCGACGGTCGTGGTCTTGCCCGCCCCGTTCGGGCCCAGGATCCCGAAGATCTCCCCGCGTTCGACGCTGAACGACACGTCGTCGACCGCGACCTTGTCCCCGTACCGCTTGTGGAGGTGCTCGACCTCGATGACCGGCATGGCGCTGTTCCCCTCTCGATCCGCTTGCGACACACCGAGACTCCCGCGCGAGGGGCCTCCGGCGAATCGTCAGGACGGTCCGGACCGGGTCCTCCGGCGGCGGACCCCGTATCCACCGTCCGGAGGATGCGCGAGGAGTCAGGAGCTGCGCCGGGGTGACGCGAGCACGAGCAGGAAGGTGAGCGCGATGCCCCCGGCGATGACGAACACCGCCGTCCGGATCCCGTCACCGGTCGCGACGCGCAGCGCGTCGCCGCCGAGGTTCCGGGTACCGGCGTTGGCGATCAGGACCAGCACCGCGAGCCCGGCCGCGGCGCCGATGCCGGAACCGGTCGTGACGATCCCGGAGGCGACCCCTTGCCGCGGGGCGGGCACGCGCGTCGCCGCGGCGATGTACATGGCCGTGAACACCATCCCGTCGCCGGCGCTGACCGCGATCAGGCCGGGCACCAGCCCGGCGTAGGAGCCGTCCGGGGTGAGCGCGAACCCGAGCAGGCACGCGCCCAGCGCGCCGGTCGCGAGCGCGCCGAGCAGGGTGTGCCGGACGCCGATCCGGGTCACCAGCGGCCCGGCCAGCACCGAGCCGGCGACCACCACCGCGGTGGGCAGCAGGAACGCGAGCCCGGTGGCCAGCGCGTCGTAGCCCCGGACGTCCTGGAAGTGGAGGGACAGGAAGTACAGCAGCGAGCCGAAGGTGGCCGTGAACAGGAACGCGACGACCAACGCCAGCCGGAGACTCGGATTGGCCGGCAGGCGGCGCGGCACCAACGGGTCGGCGCTGTGTCGCTCGATCACCGCGAAGGCGCCGGCGAGCAGCGTCCCCGCGACCAGGGCCGCCACGATCCCGGGGGAGTCCCATCCCGCGTCCGGGCCCTGGACCAGCGCGAACGCCAGCAGGGTCACCGCGCCGGTGACGCTCAGCGTGCCGGCCAGGTCGAACCGCCGCCCCGGCGCACCGGGCCGGTCGGGTGCGATGAGCGCGAACGCCGCCACGAGCGCGACACCGGCCAGCGGAACGTTTACGAAGAACACCGCCTGCCACCCGAAACCCCGCGTGAGCACCCCGCCGAGCAGGACGCCGACGACCAGGCCGGCGGCACCGGCTCCGCCCCACGCGCTCAGCGCGCGGTTGCGCTCGCGGCCCTCGGCGAAGGTCGTGGTGATGATCGCCAAGGTGCTGGGGAAGACCAGCGCCCCGCCCAGGCCCTGGAGCGCCCGGCCGGCGAGCTGGAGGAGTGGCACCGTGGCGAGCCCGCCGACGACCGACGCGATGGCGTAGAGGGCGAGGCCGGTCACCAGTACCCGGCGCCGGCCGAGCAGGTCCGCGGCCCGGCCGCCGAACAGCAGGAACCCGGCGGAGGCGATCGCGTACGTGCTGATCACCGCCTGGAGGGTCTGGGCGGAGTAGCCCAGGTCGCGGCCGATTTCGGGCAGCGCCACCACGACGATGTACTGGTCGAGGGAGACGATCAGCATCGCGAAGGCCAGCAGCGCCAGCCGCGCGCGGGGGTGGTCGCGGCGCCCCACCGAGGTCACTTCCGGTTCGGTCAGCATGGTTCCTCCTGGTCGTCGCCTGGGTCGCTGCTGAACTGTACGCTTCAGTTCATATGAACTCAACGGTTCAGTTCAGGAGCTTGGTATGCTGCGGCGATGACCGAGACGCGACGGCGTGCCCCCTCCGGCGAGCGCGCCGACCTCAAGCGCCGGGCGATCGTGGACGCCGCCCGCGAGACGTTCCTGGCTCGCGGCTTCGAAGCCGGCATCGACGTCATCGCCCGGCAGGCCGACGTGTCGAAGGTGACGATCTACAACCACTTCGGCAGCAAGAGCGAGCTGTTCCACGCGGTCATCCACGACGCGCTCAAGGAAGCGCTCCAGCAGTCGACGCTGGCGCTGGAGAAGAGCCTGGCCGAGTCCGACGACATCCGCGAGATCCTCGTGCGGACGGCGACGGGCTGGGTGGCGGGAATGGCGCAGCCGCAGGTGCTGGCGCTACGCGCGCTGGTCGCCAGCGAAGCGCAGCGGTTCCCCGAGCTGGGCCAGGCGTGGAAGGCCAACGGTCCCGACCTGACGTCCGCCATCCTCGCCGGGGAGTTCCGCAAGCGCATCGAGGCCGGCGAACTCGCCATTCCCGACGTCGACCTGGCCTTGGTGCAGCTCTACGCGCTGGTCCTCTACCCGCACTTCACGCACGCCGCCTACGGCGAACGGATCGGCGAGCAGCGCACGCACGACCTCATCAGCCGCGGCGTGGACATGTTCCTCGCCTACTACTCGGCCTAGGGGTGCCGGCGCCAGGTCAGCGTGATGTCCTTCGTGGACAGCCAGGCGGAGAGGTCGTAGCCGTGGGCGGCCAGCCCTTCCACCGCGGCGTAGGTGGTCTTCAGCGCGTACTCGGCGTCTTCGGTGGTGAGGAGACCGGCCGCGTGGGCTTCGAGGAGCTCGTCGGTGTCGATCACGCGCAGTGAAAGCTTGTCCTTGAGCACCAGGTCGACGTAGAGGTCGGTGGCGACCCAGCGCGGGCCGTCGCGGCGGACGCGGACCACGTCGAGGTAGAAGTCCTGGTCGCGCTCGTGGCCGGGGGAGAACCAGAAGTCGGTGAACCGCAGCCCGAGCCCGGGCACCAGCCACGACTCGAGGTAGTGGAACTGGGCGCGGCCGGGGGTGGGGCGCGCGAGGTACAGGCCGAACGGCTCCTCGCGGTACTCCTCGACCTCCCGGCGGATGCCCTTCGGGTCGATGTTCGCGCGCTCGGCGGGGTCGAAGAGCTCGACCTTCGGCGCGTGCAGTTCAGCCATGCGGTCATCCTGCCGGGCAGGTCACGAATCGCGTATACGCGACGCGCGCGCCACTCGTTCGGGCTAAGGTGCGCCGACGATCAGGGGAGCCGAGGGGACTGGGGATGTTCGGGATCATCAGGCCGTGCCGGCACCGGCTGTCCGGCCGCCTGCACGCGGACTGGGTCGCGCACCTGTGCGGGCTGTGTCTCACGCTGCGCGACGAGCACGGGCAGCTGGCCCGCGTCGTCACCAACTACGACGGGCTGATCATCTCCGCGCTGGTCGAGGCGCAGACGCCTCGCGCGGACCAGCGCCGGGACGCCGGGCCCTGCCCGCTGCGGGGCATGCGCTCGACGTCGGTGGCGCGCGGCGAGGGGGCCCAGCTCGCCGCGGCGGTGTCGCTGGTGCTGGCCGCGGCGAAGGTCGGCGACCACGTCGAGGACCGCGACGGTGCGTTCGGCCGCCGTCCGGTGGCCATGGCCGCGCGGAGGGTCGCGGCCCGCTGGGCGGCGCAGGGCAGCAGCACCGGCGGCCGGATCGGGTTCGACACGTCGGTGCTCACCGAAGCCGTCGAGCGGCAGGGGGAGCTGGAGCATTCCGTTCGCTTCGGCGACTCGGCGCTCCTCGCGACCGAGCCCGCCGAGCTGGCCACGTCCGCGGCTTTCGCGCGGACGGCGGAACTGGCCGGGCGGCCGGGGAACGTGGCCCCCCTCGCGGAGGCCGGCCGGCTGTTCGGCCGGGTGGCGCACCTGCTGGACGCGGTCGAGGACCACACGGCCGACGCGGCGGCGGGTGCCTGGAACCCGTTGCGGGCGACCGGAACGTCCTTGGCGGAGGCGCGCCGGTTGTGCGACGACGCGGTGCTCGGGGTGGAACTGGCGTTGCGGGAAGCGGAGTTCGCGGAGCCGGGTCTGGTGCACGCGTTGCTGGTCCATGAGCTGCGGCAGGCAGTGCGACGCGCGTTCGGACACGGCTCGGCGCATGGTCACGGCTCGGCTTCCGGTGCTGGGTCGGCGGCCGGGAGCGGCTCGGGCTTCGGTCAGGGTTCGGCCGCTGAAGCTGGTTCGGTGGCCGGAAGCGGCGCGGACTTTGCGCAGGACTCGGCCGCTGGTGCCGGGTCCGGCGCGGCGTTCGCGGCCGGCGAACAGTGGCCGGGCGGCCTTGCCGGGCAACAGCCGCCGCCCGGGTGGATCGGGCCGGGACCCACCCCGCCGCAGCACCCGCAGCAGCCGCCGCCGGGCCGGATCGGCCGGGGGCCGGCTCCTCAGCAGTACCCGCACCAGCCCCCGGGCGGCCCGCGAACCGGTGCGCCGCAAGGCTTTCCGCCGCCCGGCCCGGTCCCGCCGCCGGGTGCGCCCGGCGGCCGCGGCCCGGGGGGCCCTGGCGGAGGTGGCCCGGGTGGTCCCGGTGGGCCGGGAGGTCCTGGCGGCCCGGGTGGTCCCGGCGGGCCGGGCGATTCCGGCGGTCCGGAGTCGCTCGACGGCAAGGGCGGTGGACTCTGGTACCCGAAGTTCGCCGTCCCGCCGAAGAAGCGCAACTTCTTCCTCGGCTGCGCTCTCACCCCCTACATGTGCTGCACCTGCCAGTTCTGCTGCCGCGATCCCTTTCCCGGCCCGTGGAGCGGGAAACCGCACTCGACCGGCGGCTGCGACTGTGCCGGCTGCGACGGCTGCTGCGACTGCTGTTCCTGCTGTGACTGCAGTTGCTGAAGGGGCACCGCGATGACGATGGACGATCTGCCCCACCGGAGCCACGCGACCTTGCCGGGCCGGCCGCACCCGCGCCCGGCGCCGGCCCGTACCGCGCCGTGACCGGCGGCGAAGTCATCTCCGTCACGGTGTCCCGGCCCCGCTGACCAGGCCCGACGGAAATTGTCGGTGGGTCGGCTTACTCTGGTCGACGTGGCTTTCGCAACCGAACACCCCGTGCTCGCCCAGTCCGACTTCCGCCCGGTCTCGGAGATCCCCCGGACCGGCGGCCGCTTCGAGGTGGTCAGCGACTACCAGCCCGCCGGTGACCAGCCGGCGGCCATCGACGACCTCGAACGCCGGGTCAGGGCGGGCGAGAAGGACATCGTGCTGCTGGGCGCCACCGGTACCGGCAAGTCGGCGACCACGGCGTGGCTGATCGAGCGCGTCCAGCGGCCGACGCTGGTGATGGCGCCCAACAAGACCCTGGCCGCGCAGCTGGCGAACGAGCTGCGCGAGCTCTTCCCGCACAACGCGGTCGAGTACTTCGTCAGCTACTACGACTACTACCAGCCCGAGGCGTACATCGCGCAGACGGACACGTACATCGAGAAGGACTCGTCGATCAACGACGACGTCGAGCGGCTGCGGCATTCGGCGACGATGAACCTGCTGTCGCGGCGGGACGTCATCGTGGTCGCGAGCGTGTCCTGCATCTACGGCCTGGGCACCCCGCAGTCCTACCTCGACCGGTCGTCGAAGCTGGCGGTCGGCATGCAGCTCGACCGGGACGTCTTCCTGCGGGCACTGGTGGACGTGCAGTACACGCGCAACGACATCGCCTTCGCGCGCGGCACGTTCCGGGCGCGCGGGGACACGGTCGAGATCATCCCGGCGTACGAGGAGCTGGCGATCCGCGTCGAGTTCTTCGGCGACGAGGTCGAGAAGCTGTACTACCTGCACCCGCTGACCGGGGACATCGTCAAGGAGGTCGACGAGGTCCGGATCTTCCCGGCGACGCACTACGTCGCGGGCCCGGAGCGGATGGAAAAGGCGATCCAGGGCATCGAGAAGGAGCTCGAAGACCGGCTGGCGGAGCTGGAGAAGCAGGGCAAGCTGCTGGAAGCGCAGCGGCTGCGGATGCGCACGGCCTACGACATCGAGATGATGCGGCAGGTCGGGTTCTGCTCCGGCATCGAGAACTACTCGCGCCACATCGACGGCCGCGGGCCGGGTACCGCGCCGGCGACGCTGATCGACTACTTCCCGGACGACTTCCTGCTGGTGATCGACGAGTCGCACCAGACCGTCCCGCAGATCGGCGGCATGTACGAGGGTGACATGTCCCGCAAGCGCAACCTGGTCGAGTACGGCTTCCGGCTGCCGAGCGCGGTCGACAACCGGCCGCTGACCTGGGAGGAGTTCTCCGACCGGATCGGGCAGACGGTGTACCTGTCGGCGACGCCGGGGCCGTACGAGATGGGCCAGGCGGGCGGCGAGTTCGTCGAGCAGGTCATCCGGCCGACCGGCCTGGTCGACCCGAAGGTGGTCGTGAAGCCGACCGAGGGCCAGATCGACGACCTGGTGCACGAGATCCGCGAGCGCGCGGACAAGGACGAGCGCGTCCTGGTCACCACGCTGACGAAGAAGATGTCCGAGGACCTCACGGACTACCTGCTGGAGCTGGGCATCCGGGTGCGCTACCTGCACTCGGAGGTCGACACGCTGCGCCGGGTCGAGCTGCTGCGCCAGCTGCGGGCGGGCGACTTCGACGTGCTGGTCGGCATCAACCTGCTGCGCGAGGGTCTCGACCTGCCGGAGGTGTCGCTGGTGGCGATCCTCGACGCGGACAAGGAGGGCTTCCTCCGGAGCGGGACGTCCCTGATCCAGACGATCGGCCGCGCGGCGCGAAACGTGTCGGGCGAGGTCCACATGTACGCGGACAAGATCACCGACTCGATGAAGCACGCCATCGAGGAGACGGACCGCCGCCGCGAGAAGCAGGTGGCCTACAACGTGGAGCGCGGGGTCGACCCGCAGCCGCTGCGGAAGAAGATCGCCGACATCCTTGACCGGGTCTACAGCGAGGCCGAGGACACCGAGCAGGTCTCGGTGGGCGGCTCGGGCCGCAACTCCTCCCGCGGCAAGAAGCCGGAGCAGGGCGATCGGGTGCGCAGCTCGGGCATGCTGGTCGACAAGGACGTCTCGGCGATGCCGCGCGCCCAGCTGGCGGACCTGATCCAGCAGATGACGGACCAGATGATGCAGGCGGCGCGGGACCTGCAGTTCGAGCTGGCGGCCCGGCTGCGCGACGAGATCCAGGACCTGAAGAAGGAGCTGAGGGGCATGGACGCGGCCGGCATCAAGTAGCGGCCCGGCCGAGGGGGAGGAAATGGAAGTATTACACCATCGTCAGTACCATTACACCATGGCGATGAACATCAAGGACCCCGAGACCGAGCGCCTGGCGGCCGAAGTGGCCGAGCTGACCGGCGACACCAAGACGGGCGCGGTGCGCGAGGCACTCCGGATGCGCCGTGACCAGCTCCAGGCCGAGCAGAACTCGGCTCGGGACGGGGCCGCGTTCGTCCGGTTCCTGGAGGAGGAGATCTGGCCGCAGGTCTCCCCGGCGAACCGCGGTGTGCCGATCGGCAAGGCCGAACGCGAAGGGATCCTCGGATACGGGCCCGGTGGCGTGTGATCATCGACAGCTCGGCGATGATCGCGACGATCATGGGCGAGCCGATGGCTCCGCTCCTCGGCAAGATCATCGGTTCCGCGCCTGTCTGCCGCGTGGGTGCGCCGACTCTCGTCGAGACCACCCTTGTCCTCGTGCACAAGGAAGGTCCGCGCGGGAAGGCCCTCCTCGCGGACTTCCTGCAGCAGCGGCGGTTCGGGGTGATCTCCTTCGGCGACGCCCACTGGCGTTCGGCGCAGACGGCATTCATGCGGTTCGGCAAGGGGCGCCATCCGGCCGGGCTGAACTTCGGGGACTGCCTCACCTACGCGACCGCGTTCGTCGCGGGGGAACCGTTGCTCTGCATCGGGGACGACTTTCCGCAGACCGACCTCGAACTCGTGAAGTTCGAGTCGTGAACATCGACGCCGTCGTCGCCTACTGCCTCGGCAAGCCCGGGGCCGAGGAGACCTATCCCTTCGGCGACCACGTGCTCGTCGCGAAGGTCGGGGGCAAGGGCTTCGCCTTCATCGGGCAGGACGAGCCCGGCAGCGTCGCCGTCAAGTGCGGTGCCACCAAGGACGAAGCCGCCGAGATCCGGCAACGGTACCCGGACGCCGTCACCGTCATGGACTACCTCGGCCGCTACGGCTGGAACCGCGTCGAACTCGGCGCCGGTGTCCCCGACGCCGAGCTCGAAGAACTCATCGACGTCTCCTACGACGATGTCGTCCGGAGGCTGCCGAAGGCGAAACGTCCTTAAGACGGTGCCGGCGCTTCCGAGTCCGGCTGGAGCATGCCGAAGATGTTGCCTTCGGTGTCCTTGACGTACGCCAGCCAGCCGACCCCCGGCACCGGGCTCTTCGGCAGCGCCAGCGATCCGCCCGCCTCGGTCACCGCGGCAAGCGCGTGGTCGAGGTCGGCGACGTCGACCGTGTTCACGAAACCGTGCACCGGCGCCGAGTCCTCGGGGGCCGGGCCGACCCGGGGCACGAGCCCGCCGTCGATGCCGTCGCCTTCGCCCGTCGTGATCACCCAGTACGGGACGTCGCCCCAGCGTTCGAACTTCCAGCCGAACACCGCCGTGTAGAAGGCCACCGCGCGTTCGGGCTCACCCGCGTGGATCTCGAAGTGGACGGGACGAGGCATGCCGCCTCCTCAGGCCGGGCCGTCAACGTGCCGTGAGACTACGCCCGGCCTGAGGGGAAGTCACAGTGGTGGCCGCGCCGAAAGGGTGAGGTCCGCGTCGAAGTCCGGGAACCCGGCCGGCGCGCTCCGGGCCGTCAACGCCGAAGCGGGGGACAACCCCGCCCAGCGCCGGACGGTCGCGGTCGCCGCGGCGGCGTCGGCCGCGGGCAGCTGCGCGATCTTCGACCCGTGGTTGCCGCCCGGCACGTAGTAGCGGTACGAGTCGCGGCTGCCGAAGCCCAGTTCGAACGGCTCGGCGCCCCACGGGTCGTTCGAGCCGTACACGAACAGCAGCCGGGTGCCGCGGGACTTCACCCAGAAGTCGATGTCCGGCATGGCCAGGTAGTCGAACCGCGGGATCTTGACCGACGAAGGCACGAACGTCTTCGGCTGGTCGGCGCCGGGGTAGCGGAGCAGGTCGCGCAGGTAGCCGTCGTACGCCTCGGGCGAACCCAGCTGCGCGGCCGCCTGGTAGTAGTACGGGACGTACGGCGCCAGATCCTGGTCCGAGTAGGTGTTGAGGCTTTCCACCTTCTCGTACCAGGCGTAGACGTCGGCCGCGGGCGCTCCCGGCGCCGGCACCGTCGCGCAGTCCGCCTGCTTCTGGTACTGCCAGAACGCGAAGTACGAGTCGATCACCGAGATCTCGAGGGACTTGTCGGCCGAGCCGACGATCGAGAACGTCAGCCCGCGTTGCGCCGCGTCCGCCGCGGCGATCACGCCCAGCTCGGCCCGCCGCTTCAGCGCGTCGCGCTGGATCGCCTTGAGCGCGTCCCGGCAGCCGGGGTCGTCACCGACCCGGGACAGGAACCGGTTGTAGACGTCGACGGGGTCGATGACGTCGTTGGGCGCGACGTAGGGGATCGTCGCGTCGACGTCGTCGGGGAAGAAGCGCCGGAAGTACGTCGCGGTCATGCCGCCCTTGCTGCCGCCGGTGGCCAGCCACTTGCCCGGGTAGATCGCCTTGAACGCCTGCACCGCGCGGTGCTCGTCCGCGGCGGCCTGCCAGATCGTCAGCTGCTTCGCCCAGTTCTCCGGTTCGGGGCGTGACGGCGTGAAGTACCGGTACTCCATCGAGAGCTGGTTGCCGTCGACGATCTGCGTCGGCTCCGACCGGTTCGGCGCGGTGCTGACGTTGTAACCGCTGGTGAAGGCGACCGTCGGCGCGGCGAAGTCGCGGTGCAGCAGGGTGAACCGCTGCTGGAAGGTGCCCGCGCCGGGGTGGCGGTGGTCGGCGGGCTGTGTGAAGGTCAGCTCGAAGAACCGGAACCCGGCCGGCGCCGGATCCTCCTTGACGATCGTCAGGCCGGGGATCTTCCGCAGGGCGGCCTCGATGTCGGCCGGCCCCGCGCTCGCGACGGGCGCCAGCCCCACCACGGCCAGCACGGCCGCCGCGACGGCGGTGAACACTCTGCGCATGGACGCACCCTCCCCGGCTTCGGATCCCACCGTGGGACCCTCACAGAACCGGCGGCGGTCGGCAATCGGCTGTCCGGGCGCAGCATCGGTCAGAATCCGACTTTCGGCGGGTGGCGCGCGCGTCCTCCGTCGTGCGCACCCGCGGGCACCGTGCGAGTTGTCCGGCTGGTCAGCGCGACGTTACGGTCCGATCCCGTAGGCACCGGCATCGAGCGAGGGGTCCGCCATGAAGGTTTCCGACTGCCCGACGACGCAGGTCGAAGTCCGCATCGACGCGGGACCGGCCGAGGTCTGGTCCTGGTTGCTGGACATCGACCTGCCGGCTCGGTTCTCCACCGAGTTCCAGGGCGGCGGCTGGGTCGAGGGCGCCGAGCCCGGCCTGGGCGCGCAGTTCCGCGGCCGCAACTCCCACCCGGTCGCCGGGGAGTGGGAGACGGTCTCGACCGTGACCGGCTACGAGCCCGGGCGGCTGTTCGCGTGGGCCGTGATGGACGTGACGAACCCGGCCGCGTCGTGGCGCTTCGAGCTCGTCCCCGACGGTGAGGGCACGATTCTCCGCCAGTGGGCCCAGATCGGCCCCGGGCCGTCCAACCTGACGACGATCATCGGCTCGATGCCCGAGCACGAGGAGGAGATCGTCGCGATGCGGCTGGGCGAGCTGCAGGGCAACATGCAGAAGACGGTCGACGGCATCAAGGCCCTCGCCGAGAGCGGCGTCCGCACCGCCTAGCGCAGCACCTTGTCCACATAGGACTTGACGGCGGCCAGCGCCGCGGGTGCCCGCCACAGCCGCTCGACCTCGGGGTCGTCGGTGTGGCGGTACTCGGCGATCCGCTCGTGGAAGGGCTGGCGGATCTGGGCCTTCGTGTGCCCGAACGCCTCGGCGGGCAGCTCGCCGAGCCGGGTCGCGACCGCCAGCGCCCGCTCGACGACGTCGTCCGGCGCGGCCAGCTCGTCGACCAGCCCGCGCGCGAGGGCGTCCTCGCCGCGGTGGACTTGACCCGAGTAGGTGAGTGCGGGCAGCGGCGCCGTGCCGTAGGCGCAGCGCAGGATCTCCAGCGCGGCCAGCGGGAAGGGCAGCCCGACCAGCAGTTCGGTCACGCCGATGCCGCCGGACCCGAGCACGCGGTGGTCGCACGCGGCGGCGAGCACGGCACCCCCGGCGACGGCGGGCCCGTTCAGCGCGGCGACCACCGGCCGCGGGAAGCCGAACACGGCCAGCAGCGCGTCCGACAGCAGCGGCAGGAACTCCGACACGTACGACGCGCCGCCGTCGTGGATCCGCTTGAGGTCGACGCCCGCGGAGAAGATGCGCCCGGTGCCGGTGAGCACCACGGCGCGGGCTTGCGAGACCTCCTCGAGCCGGAGCACGAGCTCCCTGCAGGAGTCGCTGTCGAGGGTGTTGGCCTTGCCGTGGTCGATCCGCAGCACGGCGACGTCGTGGTGGCTGTCCAGGGTGATCGGCACGCGCCCGACCGTACCCCGGCGCGGTCCGGCCGGCGACGGCGAGCGGCGTGGCCCCGCCGCTCGCCGCCCACGTCAGCTCGTGATGTCCTTCCGGGCGAAGCGCCGCCCCGCGTACAGGAAGAACACCGTCCCGTAGATCACCGCCGACAGCATCCCGCTCGCCAGGTTGGTCCAGTCCACGTCCGTCGAGATCAGGTCCATCCACGAGAACGCGTAGTGGGTCGGCAGGTAGTTGCGCAGGCCCTCCAGCGCCGTGATCTGGTCCAGGATCTGCGACAGGATCGCCACCAGCACCGCGCCGCCGACCGCGCCGAGCGGGGCGTCCGTCGACACGCTCAGGGCCAGCGCCAGCCCGGCCACCCAGGCCAGCTGGAGGATGATGTACATAGTGGACAGAGCGATGGCCAGCAGGCTGTCGCCGAAGGACACCGCGTCGCCGGTGGGGCTGATCGCGTCGCCCGCGCCGTACCAGAGCACCCCGACGCCGAGCGACACCAGCGGCAGCAGCACCAGCGCCGCGGCCGACAGCAGCCCCGACACGATCGCCTTCTGCCGCAGCACCCGGTGCCGCGGCACCGGGACGGCCAGCAGGTACTTCAGGCTCGACCACGACGCCTCGCTCGCGATCGTGTCGCCGAAGAACAGCGCGACGATCATCGGCAGCAGGAACGTGCCCGACACGAACAGCGCCAGCACGACGAAGTTCGGCGCGGACGCCGTGGCCAGGTCGACGAACCCGCCGCTGCGCCGGTTCGGGTTCGACTGCCCGGCCTCGAACGCGATCACCAGGATGAACGGCAGGAGGGCGACGAACCCGAGCAGGAACTGCGTGCGCCGCCGCTTGAGCTGGCGCCGCAGCTCGACGCCGAGGCGCAGCGTCCGCCGGGCGGAGTACCCCGCGACGGCGCCGTCCGGCCCGACTTCGGCGTGCTCGTGCGACGCGACGTCGGTCAGCTCGTCGAGCGCGTGCGGGTCGGTGTGGACGCCCGAATTCGAAGTGTTCACGACTCGTCTCCGACCAGTTGCAGGAACGCGTCTTCCAGGCGGCGCCTCGGCCCGGCCTGCTCCACCGCGACGCCGGCGCGGACCAGCGTCGCGACCGCCTCGGCGCGCGGCAGCCCGTCGAGGTCGGCGTGCACCAGATCGCCGTCGACGTCGACCGAGGTGACGCCGCCGGCCTTCAGCGCGGCCGCGGCCGCTTCCGGGTCGTCGACCCGGAACGTCGCCTCGCCGCCGGCCGCGGCCAGCTCGCCGACCTCGCCCGCGGCGACCAGCGCGCCGCGGTGCATGACCACGACGTGCGTGCAGGTCTGCTCGACCTCGGCCAGCAGGTGGCTGGACACCACCACCGTGCGGCCGGTCGCGGCGTAGCGCTGCAGCACCTCGCGCATCTGGTGGATCTGGGGCGGGTCGAGCCCGTTGGTCGGCTCGTCGAGCACCATGAGCTCCGGCAGGCCGAGCATCGCTTGCGCGATCGCGAGCCGCTGCCGCATGCCCTGGCTGTAGGTCCGGACCCGGCGGTCGACCGCGGAGCCGAGCCCGGCGATCTCCAGCGCCTCGCCGAAGTGTGCCTTGTCCGCCGGCCGTCCGGTGGCCGCCCAGTACAGCTCGAGGTTCGCCCGGCCGGACAGGTGCGGCAGGAAGCCGGATCCCTCCACGAACGAGCCGATGCGAGAGAGCACCGGTGCGCCCCCGGTGATCTTGTGCCCGAAGACCCGGATGTGGCCCTTCGTCGGCGTGATCAGGCCCATCAGCATGCGCAGCGTGGTCGTCTTGCCCGCGCCGTTCGGCCCGAGCAGGCCGAGCACCTGGCCCGGCTCGACGCGGAAGGACAGGTCGTTCACCGCGACGAACCCGCCCGGGTACTCCTTGCGCAGCCCCTCGATGACCAGCGGCGTCGCGGACAGTTCCGGATCGATGTCGGTGGCCCGGCGGCGCCGCAGCACCGCGAAGAGCACCGCGGCCAGCCCGATCGCCAGCGTCACGCCGATGCCCACCAGCTGCCCGACCGGGGCCGGCGAGCCGACGGAGGTCCCGGGCACGACCGGTACGGCCAGCGCGGTGCCGCCGGCCAGCGCGACCCGGAACACCGCGGGCGCGGCCGGCGTCGCGAACGCCTGGTCGGTCGTGCCGACGACGAGGCGCAGCGAGTGCCCGCCCTCGATCGGCCGGACGATGCCGGGCAGCGTCACGGTGACCGCGACCGGCGTGCCGTCGGCCGGCAGCCCGCTCACGCGGAACGGCGCGATCGCGTTGGCCGGCAGCACCCGGGAGCCGTCCTGGCCGACGTCGTAGAGCTTCGCGAACAGCACTGCGTCCGGCTGCGGGTGCGCCGGGTCCGCGGCGACCTGCAGCCGCACGGTCGAGGCGCCGCTGACGACGACCTGCCCGTCCACCGGCGCGGTCGTGAACTGCGCGGCCTGACCCGGCGGGTCGTTGCTGAACAGCGCGCCCAGCCGGGACGTGCTGCTCGCGACGCCGTTGAGCCCGGGGATCCCGCTCACCGCCGAGGGGTTCGCCCCGGCCGGGCGGACGATCGCCTGCGCGGGCCCGCTCATCGCCAGCGGCCGGCGCTCGGTGGCCGGGCCGGTCAGGCCGGGGTAAGCGGCCGCGGTGACCGTGCGGACCGACGGCGTCCCGTTGGCGCGCAACGTGCCCTGGACGTCGTAGCTGAACCCGGTGCCCGGGTCGCCGCCGTCGACGGCGGTCCACAGGAAGTCCGCGATCTTGGCCCGCAGCTGCGGGCCGGGCTTGCCGCCGTCGTGGCCGCCGGTGTACCAGATCGTGCGCACCTTGCCGCCCGCCGCGGTGATCTGGCGCGCGGTGGCGTCGGACTGGTCGAGGCCGAACAGGGTGTCGCTCTCGCCCTGGACCAGCAGGGTCGGGACGGAGATCTGGCCCGTCACCGAGACGGGGGAGACGCGGCGCAGCAGGTCGACGCTCGCCTGGCTCGCCCGCCCGGTGGTGCCGAGCTCGGTGTAGGCGCGGCAGACGGCGGCGGTGAACCGGCCGCACGGGTCGGCGGGCCCGCTCTGGCGACCTCCGCCCGCACCCGGGGGCGCGGCGGGAACGGCGGCCGCCGCCCCGGCGGCTCCGGTGGATCCCGTGTCGGTCGCCTGCCCGGCTTCCGGTGCCTCGGCCGACGGCGAGCCGCTGGAGGCGGCGCCGGAGCCGGCCGAGAAGAAGATGCCGGCCCAGCTCTTCTTGAACACGCCGTCGGTCGCGAAGGCACCGGCGGCCGGGGTGCTCGATGCCTGCGGGCCGGGCGTGGCCGCGTTCGGGACCAGGCCCTGCGCGAGGTCGTTGTAGGTGATGACCGGGGCGATCGCGTCGACGCGCTTGTCCGTGCCCGCGAGCAGCAGCGAGAGCGCGCCGCCGTAGGAGGCGCCGGTGACGGCGACCTTCGGGTCGCCGTCCGGGCCGGTGGTCACCTGGTGCTGCGCGACGAGGCGGTCGATCAGGCGGCTCGCGTCGGCGACCTCGCCGTCCGGGTCGTTGAGCCCGATCTTGCCGGTGCTCTTGCCGAACCCGCGCGCGGACCACGTCATGACGACGAAGCCCTTCCGCGCGAGTTCGCGCGCGTCGTCGGCGACGCTGTTCTTGTCCCCGCCGAACCCGTGCGCGAGCAGCACCGCGGGTGCGGGCACGGTGGCGGGCAGGTAGGTGGTCGTGTCGATCTTGACCTGCTCCGCCGAGCCGGGCGCGGCGGGCAGGTCGATCAGCGCGTCCTGGGTGGGCACCGGCGGGGGCGCGCCGGGGCGCGTGATCCAGAAGACCGCGCCGGCGGCCAGGACCACGACGGCGGCGGCGAGCGCGGTGAGGCGGGCTCCGCGAGTGCGCGGGAGCGGGAGTCGGGGCACGAGGTGACCGTAGGTGAAGTTTCCTGAGAACGTCCTCACCGGCTCACGTCGATCACACGCTCGTGACCGCCTGGTGGACCGAGGTGACCGAAATTACAGGACCAACCTGGTGACGTGCGCGATCTCGGCTGGCGTTCGAGCGGGGGTAACCGGCAGACTGGAGCCGCTGTGAGGGGAGTATTCCTTCGCGGCGGTGTCGTCAGCACGGTGGCCTCGCGTCCCCCGGCACCGTCGGCCGGTGTTCCATCGGCGGAAGAGACCTCCGGTTAGTTGCTCATGCGCACTATCCGGAGGTTTGGGTTTCATGACTGTCCCCCTGTGGCTGTGGATCGCCACGATCGGTGGCCTGCTCGCGCTCATCGCGCTGGACCTGGTCATCGTCGATCGCAAGCCGCACGAAGTGACCACGGGGGAAGCCGCTCGCTGGGTGATCTTCTACGTCTCCTGCGCGGTCCTCTTCGGTGCGGGCGTGTGGATCTTCGCCGGGCACGACCCGGGCGTCGAGTTCTTCACCGGGTACATCACGGAGTACTCGCTGAGCGTCGACAACCTGTTCATCTTCATGATCATCATGGCGTCGTTCAAGGTGCCCGCCATCCACCAGCACCGGGTGCTGCTGGTCGGCATCCTGCTCGCGCTGGCCTTCCGCAGCGTCTTCATCGCCATCGGGGCCGCGCTGATCGCGCAGTTCGTCTGGGTGTTCTTCCTCTTCGGCGCGATCCTCGTCTGGACCGCGGTCAGCATGCTGCGCGGCAAGGGCGAGGACGAGGAGTACCACGAGAACGCCGTCACCCGGCAGGTGCGCAAGTTCGCCCCGGTGACCGACGACTACCACGGCCACCACTACACGGTGAAGATCAACGGCAAGCGGATGATCACGCCGATGCTGCTGGTGATCGTGGCCATCGGCTCGGCGGACCTGCTCTTCGCGGTCGACTCGATCCCGGCGATCTTCGGCATCACGCAGGAGGCGTTCCTCGTCTTCACCGCCAACGCGTTCGCGCTGATGGGCCTGCGGCAGCTGTACTTCCTGCTCGGCGGGCTGGTGACGAAGCTGGTCTACCTGACCTACGGCCTCGCGGTGATCCTCGCGTTCATCGGCGCGAAGCTGTTCCTGCACGCCCTGCACGAGTACCACGTCGTGCCGGACTGGCTGGACATCAACAACTGGGTCTCCCTCGGCGTCATCATCGTCGTGCTCACCGTGACCACGGTGGCGAGCCTGGCCAAGGCCCGCCGCGACGAGCGCAAGCAGGTCTCGGCGTAAGTCCCGACGAAGGTCGTTCGCAGCGCTAAGGATTTCGGGTACCGTCGAGGACGTGCGTCCTGCCGACATCGAAGCCCTCGTCGTTCCCGGCCGTCCCGCGCTGCGCGGGAACCTGCTGCTCACGGCGCTGAAGAAGCCCGACCTGAAGACGAACGCCGCGCACAGCTCGCTGCGGCGCGTGTCGCTCGACGGCGGCGAGTCCGCGTGGACCCACGGTCCGCGCGACTCGGCGCCCGCGATCTCCCCGGACGGGCGCTGGGTGGCGTTCCTCCGCGCGGGGGAGGGCCCAGGCGCCGACGGCAGCCCTCAGCTGCACGTCATGCCGGCCGACGGCGGTGACGCGCGCCGGCTGACGTCGCTGCACCTCGGGGCCGGCGAGCCGGTGTGGGCGCCGGACTCGCGGCGGATCGCCTTCACCGCGCGCGTGCCGGAAGCCGGCCGGTACGGGACGGCGGACGCCGACGGCGAGACGCCGGAACCGGCCGCCGAGGCCCCGCGCCGGATCACGCGCATGGACTACCGGATCGACGACGTCGGCTTCCTGCGCGACCGCACGCAGCGGCTGTTCGTCATCGACGCCCTGGCGGAGGAACTGCCGGACCCCGAACCGCTGACCGGCGACGGGTACGACGTCACCGGCCCGGTGTGGACGCCGGACGGCACCCGCGTCGTCTTCACCGCGCCGCCCGACTGGGGCGCGGCCGAGAGCGACTACCGCGACGTCTGCGTGATCTCCGCCGAGGGCGGGGAGCCCGAGGTCGTC
Organism: Amycolatopsis sp. NPDC028719; assembly: GCF_055565395.1. Taxonomy (NCBI): domain Bacteria; kingdom Bacillati; phylum Actinomycetota; class Actinomycetes; order Pseudonocardiales; family Pseudonocardiaceae; genus Amycolatopsis; species Amycolatopsis sp. NPDC028719. Next base: position 76,852 of record NZ_JBVHUL010000003.1, on the reverse strand, counting down.
GTGCGGGGCGAGGGGTACTCGGAGCGTCCGGTGTTCGCCGCCGACGGCACGTTGTTCTACTTCGGACAGTCCTTCGCGGAACACCACGAAGCCGCGATGACGGGTCTCTACACGGCGACGCCGGAGTTCGGGGCCGGCCCCGCGAAGGCGCGCCGGCTCACCGACATCGAAACCGTGGACTGCGAAACCTCGGCGGGCCCGCCGGCGCCGCGCGAAGGCGACGTGCTCGTGGCCGTCCGCAACCGCGGCGCGGTGGAGCTGCGCGCGGTCGCGGTCGACGCCGCGGACGCCCCGCTCGCCGACCTGCCGGTGGTCTACGCGGACCGGACCGCACTGCGGTCGTTCACGCTGGACGGCACGACGCTGGCGGCGGTGATCGCCACGCCGGACACCTCGGGCGAGGTCGTGCTGCTCCGCGACGGCAACCCGCAGGTGCTGACGGACTACTCGAAGCCGTTGCGCGACAAGGGCATCCGGCCGATGATCGAGCTGGAGACCACGGCCCCGGACGGCTACCCGGTGCACGGCTGGCTGGTGGTGCCCGAGGGCGACGGCCCGCACCCGGTGCTGCGCGTGGTGCACGGCGGCCCGTTCACCCAGCAGGACTGGGCGGTGTTCGACGAGGCGCAGGTGTACGCGGCCGCGGGGTACGCGGTGGTGCTCGGCAACCCGCGCGGGTCGGCGGGCTACGGGCAGACCCACGGCCACGCGATCACGCACGGCTTCGGCACGGTCGACGTCGATGACGTCCTGGCGCTGCTGGACAAGGCCCTGGAACGGCCGGACCTGGACGCCTCCCGCGTCGGCATCATGGGCGGTTCCTACGGCGGGTTCATGACGAGCTGGCTGGCGGCCCACCACGGCGAGCGGTTCAAGGCGGCGTGGAGCGAGCGCGCGGTCAACGCGTGGGACTCGATGGTCGGCAGTTCAGACATCGGCTACACGTTCGTCGACGCGTACATCGGCGCTTCGCCGGAGGTGCAGCGTGAGCGCTCGCCGCTTTCCTACGCGGCGCAGATCAAGATCCCGTTCGCGGTGGTCCATTCGGAGCAGGACTGGCGGTGCCCGCTGGAGCAGGCGCAGCGGATGTTCGTCGCCCTGCGGCGCGCGGGCGCGCCGGCGGAGTTCCTGCTGTTCCCGGGTGAGGGGCACGAGCTGTCCCGGTCCGGGCGGCCGCGCCACCGGGTGCAGCGCTTCGAAGCGATCCTCGAGTGGTGGGGGCGGCACCTGTAGGCCTCTTGCGCCGGGGGTCGCCGCCTGCGAACGTCGGTGGTCATGACGGTGCCCGAGGTGGACTTCGAGCTCGAGACCTGGCGGATGGTGCTGTTCCGGGCGGGCCCGCGCGCCGGTGAGATCTCCGAGGAGATGGCGCGTGAGCTGCGGGCCCGGCACCTGTCGTCGGCCCGCCGGCAACAGGCGGCGGGGACGCTGCTGTTCGCGGGCGCGGTGCCGCAGCCGTCGTCTTCGCTGCCGGTGACGGGCGTGGCGTTCTTCCGGACCTCGGAAGCGGAGACCCGGGCGATCCTGGACGCCGATCCGGCGGAACAGGCGGGGTTGATCGCGTCGGAGATCGTGGGGTTCGTCTGCCCGCGAGGCACCCTTGGCTGACGGGCTGGTCTGCTTCGACGTCGACGGCACGCTGGTCCCCGGCACGAGTTCCTGCGCCTGGGTGGCCGCGGTGCTGGGGCACGAGGCCGAGCTCGTCGCGGCCGAAGCCGCCTACGTCGCGGGCCGGATGACGAACCAGGAGGCGTCGGTGATCGACGCCCGCGGCTGGGCCGGGCACACCGAGGCCGAGATCGGGGCCCGGCTGGAGTCCCTGCCGCTGGTCGACGGGATCGCCGAGACGGTGGCGTGGTGCCGCGAGCACGGCCTGCGCCCGATCCTGACGACGCTCGCGTGGACCCCGGTGGGCCGGCTGCTCGCCGGGCGGTTCGGCTTCGCCGCCTACTGCGGGCCGGTGCCCGAGGCCGTGGACGGGCGCTACACCGGCGCGGTCGCCGAGCACCTGGACGAGTACGGCAAGCGGGACTTCGCCCTCGCCCAGGGCATCGCGCCGGAGCGGTGCGTCGCGGTCGGGGACAGCCGGTCGGACCTGCCGCTCTTCGCCGCCGTCGGGATGAGCATCGGCTTCAACGCCGCGCCGGTGGCCCGCGCCGTCGCCACCCACGTCGTCGACTCCGGCGACCTGACCACGATCCTCCCGCTGCTCGAAGCTCAGTTCAGCAGCGTGTAGTTCAGCTCTTCGCAGACCCGGCCGAGCGGGACGTCGAGGCCCGGGTGGTCCAGCGGCAGCAGCACGTCCGGCGCGATCGGCAGGGCCGCGCCCGCCGGCGGGTCCCACAGGCAGATCGCCGGGTCGCCGGAGTCCATCGAGGAGCGGTACCAGAGGCCGTCGAGGTCGCTGAACGCGCCGCGGATCGCGCGGGCCCACGCCTGGGTGAGTTTCTTGGGCCCGCTCGAGATTTCCTGCGAAGCACCCACCCGCGTCGGCCACAGGCCGGTCAGGTCGAGCAGCCGCAGCGTGCGCGTCGGGCGGACGACGACCAGTCGCGGGCCGCGCGTGCGGCGGTCGACCGCCGAACTCGTCTGAAAGACCTCGGCGACCGAGGTGCGCACCGTGAGGCCGAAGTACAGGACCCCGTTCGCGGGGTCGGTGACCGGCGCGCCGCCGCGGCCGGGCGACTGCTGGTCGAACCGGCCGTGCGGGAGCGGGCCGGTGTAGCGGAACGAGTTCCACTGCTGGGGGTGGTTGCCGTGCGCGGTGAAGATCCGGACGAGCCTGGTCGCGGGCTGGACCGTCACCACGTCATCGGCGCGGTTCAGCTGCCGGACCAGGACGGATCGGGCGGGCGGCAGCGGGAGCCGGGCCATGGGTCGGGGGTGGTCCGTCCTTGTCGGTGATCTTGCTCGGAGAGGCCCAGCCTAGAACGGCGAGCCGAGCGTGGCGATGAGGCGGGCGACGTGGTGCGGGTCACCCCCGGACAGGAGCCATTGGCGCGGGGTCGCCGGATGCTCGTTGATGACCAGGTCGGCCTGCGGGGTGCTCATGAACGCGGCGACGACGAGCGCGGGCTGGTCGTCGGGGAGGGCTTTGAGCACGACCTCGAGGCCGGGCAGCACGCCCGAGCCGGCGAACTGCCACGCCGGCAGCCGCCAGCCGCCGTCCTTCCAGCCGGTCAGCCTGCCTTCCTTGAGGCGGTGGCGGATGCGGCTGTCGTCGACCCCGAGGGCCCTCGCCGCCTCGTTGACGCTGAGCGCGCCCTCGGCGAGGACGGCGTGGGCGGCGACGGTGCGGGCCCGGAAGTCCGGCTCGCCTTCTCGGCGAGGTGACAGATCGAGGCCGACGTCGGTGAGCGCGGCGCGCTGATCGGCGGAGAAGTAGTGCGAAGGATCCGGATTCGGTGGGGACAGTCTGCGCGCCGCGTCTTCGACGAGCGTGAGGAACTCGTTCGCGTCGACCTTCAGGCCCGCCTTGGCGAGGATGTTCTCCAGCGCTACAGACATGTGGCTCAGGTTAACCCGAAACAGCGCGCGTGTGCGGGTTCGTGCGGTTTCTTGCCCGGACTGTGGGTGAATTCACCAGGATCGACACTTAACGCACATCAGTCAACACGTTGAGTAAGCAACTTCCGGTCAGTCTGCCCGGAACGGAGGACGTTGTCCAGGGTTGACAGTGCTCGGGGTCCGGACTTACGTTCCGAGGTGAGTAAACGATTTCCGCTCCGTGCTCACAGGATCCGGCGAGGTTGGCGCCGGCCATGGGGGACACAGGGGGTGGGGCGTGCCTGGGGGGCCCGGCACGAGCCGGCCCCCCGGGCACGTCGCTCCACGCACCCCCAAATGCGCGCGAGTCGACCCTTCAATCACGCGAGTCGACTCTCCAGGCACGCGGGTCGACCTTCGCGGTTTCCCTGGCGTGGGAACTGGTTCTCGTGGTGTGCGAACCGGTTTCGTCCGGCGTCAGCGGCGGGAGCTCTTGCGCTCGATCAGCCGTGCCTCGAGCGTCGTGGTCGTCGCTTCGCGGCCGCTGTCGGTGATGCGGGCCAGCAGGAGCTGCGCCGCCACCCGGCCGACCTCGTACGCCGGCTGGGCGACCACCGTCAGCGGCGGGTCGATGAGCGTCGTCCACGGGGCGTCGTCGAACGAAACGATGCCGACGTCGCGGCCCGGACGCAGGCCGCGCGACGACAGGGCCTCGAGGACGCCGATCGCCATCGTGCTGTTCGCGACCAGGAGCGCGTCCGGCGGGGACGGCTCGTCGAGCAGCTCCAGCGCCGCCAGCCGGGCGCCCTCGGCGCGGTACTCCGCCCGCCGGGACACGACGTTCGCTTCGCCGACGACGTCGGCGTACCCGGCCAGGCGATCGTCGGCCGTGCGGACGCCGGCGGGCCCGGTGAGGCAGGCGACGCGGCGGTAGCCGCCCGTCACCAGGTGGCGCGTGGCGTCGGCGGCCGCGTGACGCGTGTCGACCAGGACCTGGTCGCCCGCGTCGGCCGGCAGCGGCCGGTCCACCGCCACCAGCGGCGTGCCCTGGCGGCGCAGGCCCTCGACGTTCGTCGACCGGCCGGTGGGGGACAGCACCACCCCGGCGACCCGCTCCTGCAGCGCGACCTCGATGTAGCGCCGCTCCTTGTCCTCGTTTTCGTCGGAGTTGCAGAGCACGACCGAGTAGCCGGACCGTTGCGCGAGGTCCTCGACGCCGCGTGCGATGGCCGTGAAGAACGGGTTTTCGACGTCGGAGATGATCAGCGCGAGGACGGCGGTCTCCTGGCGGCGGAGGTTCCGCGCCAGCCCGTTCGGGTGATAGCCGAGCTCGGTGGCGGCTTCCTGGACGCGCGCGGCGAGCATCGGGTCCACAGTGGACTTGCCGTTGAGCGCGCGCGACACGGTCGCCGTGGAGACGCCGGCCCTCGCCGCGACGTCACTGATGGTGGCCACACGCCCCTCCCTGATCGCCGGTCGAACGGAGGATAGCGCTCTTGGTGGCCGTTTACCGTCCGCTTACCTTCCCGGCCGAGGTTCACTTCCGGTTGCCCGCACGGGTTACGCCGAACGGCGCCGATCACGCACCGGCCCGTCCACAGTGGACGGTGTGCGGAAGTAGGCGCGCGGGGTCAGGCCGGTGAGGGCCCGGCAGTCCCGGCTGAGGTGCGCCTGGTCGGAGTACCCCGCGGCGACGGCCAGCGCGGCCAGCCCGGGGACCCGCGAAGCCAGCGCGACGGCCCGCTGGAACCGGGCGACGCGGAGGTAGGTGGCCGGCCCGTACCCGACGGCCTGGACGAACCGCCGCCGCAGCCGCCGCTCGCTCACGGCGAAGGGCCCGGGATCTTCGAGCCGGGCGGCCGCGACCTCCGGCGCGCCGCGGGGAGCGCCTGGCCCGAGGAGTGCGGCGGCTTGCGCCGGGCTCGCACTTCCCCGGGCCGGCATTGCGGCGATCTCGGCAGGGCTCGCGCCTGGCCGGCCGAGCAGTGCGGCTGCCTCGGCCGGGCCGACCCCCGGCCGGGCGAGTGCGGCCGCGACACGCGCCGGATCCGCGCCACCACGAGCGGCCGCACCGGCAGCTTGCCCGGGACTCGTACCTCCCGGCGCGAGCACCTCGGCAGCACCCGTCACCATCGCCGCCGCCTCTGCGACCCGCGTCGCCCCAGCGTCCAGCCTCGCGATCAGCGCCGCCACCGCCTGATCAGCCGGGGCCACCTCCGGCAACCGCGACGCAACCGCTTGCGCCGGGGTCAGCTCGCCCGACAGCAACCTCTCCGCCAGCACCTCCCCGGCACGCCCCCACAGCTCGCCCAGCGGTACCCGCCGGTCGCGCAGCTCGTCCGCCGCCACCCCGAGCACCGCCGGTGCGCGACCCGGTGTGAACCGCACCCCTCGCAGCTCGGCGCCCGGCTGGGTCACCGATGACCACGCCGCCGTGTCCGGGCCCGCGATGAACACCCCGCCGTCGCCGACGACGAGGTCCAGGCAGCCGTCGGGGACGATCCGCTTCGGTCCCGCCGAAGCCGACCGCCACACGCAGCGCGCCACGCCCGCCAGCCGCGCGGGTGGTGCCGCCTCTTCGTACACACCCCCGATGATGCACCCGGGGTCCGACAAAAACCGCACCACCGCCCGAGCACCCGATTGGGTGAAAGTTGGACTTCTCGCGATTCGGCGCTAACGCGCAGTGAGGTCACGGCGAGATAGAGGTCGACGCACTCGACGGAAGTGCGCGCGACGAGAGAAGACCTCTCCATGGGTGTTCCCACCGCGATCCCGTCCCGCCACGACTGCCCGCGCCGCGCCCGGTCGGCCGGTAGCGTCGTGGTCGTGCTGGGCGTCCTGGCCGCGGCCGTCGCCGTGACCGCGTTCGTCGTGCCCCGGTCCGCGCGCGGACCGGCCCGGGCGGAGCCGGTGGCCGCGCCGGTCGTCCCGGCCGCGGTCGCCACCGTGCGCCACTCCGTCGTCTACGAGCTGCTCGGCGCGCACGGCGCCCAGGACGTCACATACGCCGGCGAGGGCTCGGCGCTGACCCAGCACGCCGAGGTGACGACGCCGTGGTCGGCCGAGTTCACCCGCGTCGGCCCGGCCGGCCGCACCGAGTTCTACAGCGTCGCCGCCCGCAACCCCGGGCCCGGCGAGCTGCGCTGCCGGATCGTCGTCGACGGGGTCGTCGTCGCCGAGAAGACCGTCGCCGAGCCGGGCCGCCAGTTCAGCTGCGCCGTCTGACGGCACCATGGGCGGCGTGAACGACGCCGCGATCACCTTCGGGCCCGCCCTCGTGGCGGTGCTGGTCCTGCTCGCTGCCGCCGGCACCGCGGTCGTCCGGGCCGGCGGGCTCGGCCGCGGACGCGACGTGCTGATCGCCGCCGTCCGGGCGGTGGTGCAGCTGGCCCTCGTGTCGCTCGTGATCACCGCCGTCCTGCGGTCGGGCCCGCTCACCGGCTTGTTCGTGCTGCTGATGTTCGGCATCGCCGCGGTGACGTCGGCGCGCCGCGCCGGCACCTGGGCGAACCTCCCGTGGACGGCGCTGGCGATCGCGGCCGGCGTCGCCCCCGTGCTGGCCCTGGTCCTGGGCGCCGGGGTGGTCCCGCTCGAGCCGATCGCGGTCGTGCCGATCGCCGGCATCGTCATCGGCGGCGCGATGACGGCGACGTCGCAGGCCGCGCGCCGGTCCCTCGACGAGCTGAAAGCCCGCCACGGCGAGTACGAAGCCGCGCTCGCCCTGGGATTCCTGCCGCGTCCGGCCGCGCTCGAGATCTGCCGTCCGAGCGCCGGGCACGCGTTGATCCCGGTGCTGGACCAGACCCGCACGGTCGGCCTGGTGACCCTGCCGGGCGCCTACGTCGGCGTGCTGCTCGGCGGCGCCGGCCCGATCCAGGCCGGCCTGACCCAGGTCCTCGTGCTGATCGGGCTGCTCGCCGCGGAAGCCGTCTCGATCCTGGTGACCGTGCAGTGCGTCGCGGCCGGGAAGCTCAGCCGAGCGGAGTAGCCAGGTGGCCGGTGTCGTTGAAGCGCCGGATGATCCAGCGGTCGCCGTGCAGCACCAGGTGCGAGATCGACCCGTTGTCCGCGCCGAGGAACGCGAACCGCTCGACCGAGCGGCTGGCCTGCGCGAACACCTCGCCGATCACGCCGCCGTGGGTGAACACGGCGACGCGCTGATCGGGGTGCGCGGCGGCGATCCGGGTCAGCGCGCCGCGCAGCCGCGCGCCGAACCGCTCGTCGGACTCCGCGCCCGGGATGACGTCCCACCGCTGCTCGGCCCACAGCCGCTCGACGATCGGGTGGCCTTCGGCCGTGTACTTCCGGAAGAGGCCGTTCTCCCAGTCGCCGAGGTGGATCTCGCGCAGGTCCGGCTCGACGACGGGGGTCAGCCCGAGCTTCTCCGCCAGCGGCGCGGCGGTCTCCGCGGTGCGGCGCAGCGTCGTCACGTAGATCGCGTCGATCCGCTCGCCGGCCAGCCGGTCACCGACGCGCCGGGCGTGGTCGCGGCCGTCGGGCGCGAGTTCCGGGTCGGCCTGGCCCTCGACCAGGGTGAAGGGGTTTTCGCCACGTGCGGGAGCCGACTCGCCGTGCCGCACGAGGAAGATTTCCGTCGCGCCCGGGGGCGGGCTGAAGCGGTGCTGGCGGTATTCGATCTCCTGCTCGGGCGTGCTCATGGCCCCGACCTTAACCGAGCTGCTTGTCCACGAAACACCATCGCCACGTCTCGCCCGGTTCGAAGCTGCGCATGACCGGGTGCCGGGATTCGTGGAAGTGCAGCGTGGCGTGCCGGCGCGGCGAGGAGTCGCAGCAGGCGACGTTGCCGCACTTGAGGCACATCCGCAGGTGCACCCAGGTCGTGCCCTCCTCGAGGCAGGCCGCGCAGCTGTCCTGGGAGCTGGGGTCCTTGTCCACCCACTCGTGGACCAGGTGCTTGCACGAGCCGGCCGTCGCGGCCGGGGTGCGCAGCTCCCGGCCTTCGACCTCGGGTTCTTCGTCCTTCCGGTCGAGCATCGACTCCTCGATGTCGAGCCGCTCCAGGACCTTCCGCAGGACGTCGTCGTCGGCGCTGCCGCTGTCGCGGGCCTTGAGGAACTGCTCCCGCTCCACGTCGAGCAGCTCCAGGCGCAGGCGGCGGTAGGCGTCGCTGGGGGTCTCGGCCAGCGCGCTTTGACGGCCGAGCTGTTCCCACGCCGAGTCGGCGCGGTGCCGCAGCCGGTCCTGGAGCCGCTGGATGATTTCCGGCGGGTCGTCGGGCTGCCGGATCTCCTCGAGCTTCGCCAGCGCCGCGGTGGTCATGTCGTGCAGCACGGACGCCTCCTGCAGGGCGTCCTCCGCCGGATCCGGCCGGGGCAGCCGCAGCCGCCGGATCAGCGGCGGCAGCGTCATGCCCTGCAGGGCCAGCGTGCCGGCCACGACGACGAACGCCGCGAGCACCAGCACGGCCCGCTGCGGGGTGTCCGCGGGCAGCACGAACGCCGCGGCGAGCGTCACCACTCCGCGCATGCCCGCCCAGGAGATGACCGCCGAGTAGCGCCACGGCCAGATCTTGGCCCGCGCCTTGGTCGGCAGCAGCCGCCGTTCCAGCCGCTTCACCGTGCCGATGCCGACCAGCCACACCATGCGCGTGAGGATCGTCGCGGCGAGCACCGCGACGCAGATCCAGGTGAGCAGCCCCAGCGACAGCCCGGATTCGCCGACTTCGGACAGGATCCGCCGCAGCTGCAGGCCGATCAGCAGGAAGACCATGTTCTCCAGCAGGAACGCGATGGTCTGCCAGTTGAGCCTGCTGGCCAGGCGCGCCGAGCCGGAGAGGATCTTCGGCGCCTTGTGCCCCAGGATCAGGCCGGCGACGACCACGGCGAGCACGCCGGACCCGTGGATCGCCTCGGCCGGGATGTAGGCGATGAACGGCACCGCGAACGACAGCGCGGTGTCGAGCACCGGCTCGTTCATCCGGGCGCGGATGAACGCGGTCACGAACCCGATGACCAGCCCGACCACGATCCCGCCGATGGCCGCGCGGAAGAAGTCGGCGCCGACCTGCCAGAGGCTGACCGAGCCGGCCAGCGCGGCGATGGCCGTGCGCAGGGCGACCAGCGCGGCCGCGTCGTTGAACAGGCTTTCGCCCTCCAGCAGCCGGATCAGCTTCCGGGGCATGCCGACGCGCCGGGCGACGACGCTGGCGGCGACGGCGTCCGGCGGGGCCACGATCGCGCCGAGCGCGATCCCGCCGGCCAGCGGGAGGCCGGGGATCACGGCCCAGGCGACCAGCCCGACGCCGAACGCGGTGAACACGACCAGCCCGACCGACATCAGCCCGATCGCCCCGCGGTTCTTCCGGAAGTCGATCAGCGACGTCTGGATGGCCGCCGAGTACAGCAGCGGCGGGAGCAGGCCGAGCAGCACGACCTCGGGGTCGAGGTGGTACTCGGGCACGCCGGGGACGTACGACGCGCCGACGCCGACGCCGATCAGGCACAGCGGGGCGGACCAGTCCAGCCGCCGCGCCACCGCGCTGACGACGAGGACCGTCACGACCAGCGCCACTATCTCTGCCGCTATGTGCACCGGCTAATCATCACCCGGCCGCCGCGGCGGGCGTCAGCGGGCCAGCTCCGGGAGCACCTCGGCGATCAGCTGCGTGTCCAGGTACTCGGTGATCTCGCGGATCCGGCCGCCTTCGAGCCGGAAGACGAAGCAGTACTCGTTGTCGTAGCGCGGCCCGGCCTTCGTGGCGACGCGACCCCGCGTCTCGACCACGACGACGTCGTCCTCGGCGACGAACCGGCTCGCGGTGCTGGTGTAGGTGCCGGCGAACTGCTCGCCGAGCGGGCCGAGCAGGTCACGGCGGACCGAGTCCTTGCCGGTGAAGGTGCCGGACCAGCTGGTGTGCCCGCTGACGGTCCACGTGACGTCGTCGGCCATGGCGGCGATCAGCGGCCGGATGTCGCCGGTCGCCCACGCGTCGAAGGCGGTTCTCAGGAGTTCCTTGTTTTCGGCTGCGCTCATGGCTGGTAGTCAACACGCTGGAGCGCGCTCCAGGGCAAGTTCGTAGGCTGGGTTCGTGACGACGGTGGAGACCGCGGCCGGCGCTCTGCGCGGGGCCGAGCGGGACGGGGTCAGGACCTTCCTCGGCGTGCCCTACGCCGAGCCGCCGGTGGGGGAGCTGCGGTTCCGCGCGCCCCGGCCGGCGCCGCCCTGGTCCGGTCTCCGTCACGCCGTCGAGTGGGCACCCCGGGCACCGCAGCCGGAGCTGACCGGGCGGAGCTTCACCGGCGACGAGGACTGCCTCTACCTGAACGTCTACGCGCCGGCGGCGCCCGGCTCGTACCCCGTGCTCGTCTGGATCCACGGTGGCGGCGGGGTGATGGGCGCGCCGCACCAGTTCGACGCCTCCGCGTACGCCCGCGCGGGCGTGGTGGTCGTGACCGTCGCCTACCGGCTCGGCGTGCTCGGGATGCTGCACCTGCCCGGCGTCGCCGACTCGAACCTGTCCCTGCGCGACCAGGTCGCGGCGCTCGAGTGGGTGCGCGACAACGTCGGCGCGTTCGGGGGTGACTCGGGCCGGGTGACGCTCGCCGGGCAGTCCAACGGCGGCCGCACGGTCGGGACGCTGCTCGCCGTGCCCGCCACGCACGGGCTGGTCCACCAGGCGATCGTGCAGAGCGGCACCGGCGTCGGCTCGGTCGTGCACACCCCGGCCGAGGGCGCGGCGATCGCTTCCGCGGTCCTAGCCGAGCTGGATGCCTCACCGGAGGACCTCGCCAGCCTGCCCGTGACGCGGATTCTCGCGGCGCAGCAACGGGTTTCGGCGGTGTCCGGCACCAAGGTGACCTACCGCGTGGTCGTCGGGGACGAGCTGCTGCCGGAACGCCCGCTGGACGCCGTCCGCGAGGTCCCGCTGCTCATCGGGACGACGGCCGACGAGGAGGACCTGTTCAGCTGGCTGCAGTCGGGTGGCGCGAAGCTCCTGGGCGTCGGCTCGACGATGCTGGACGCCGCCGAGGTCGAGCAGGCCGTCGCGGCGTACGGCGAGTTGCTCGACTGGCCTGAGGAGCAGATCCGCAACCGGGCGCTGACCGCGGGGGACTGGTGGATCCCGGCGATCCGGTTCGCCGAGAAGCAGCCGGCCGCCTGGATGTACCGGCTGGACTGGCGGATCGCGCCGCGGGGCAAGGGCCTCGGCGCGCCGCACGGACTGGACCTGCCACTGACGTTCGACGACATCCGCAACAAGAACTGGCGGTTCCTCTTCGCCGGCCGGACGTTCCCGGCCGAGCGCATGCAGGCGATGGCGACGGAGATGTTCGGCGCGTGGGTCCGGTTCATCGCGACCGGCGACCCGGGCTGGCCCCGCTACACGAGCGACGACCGCGTGACGCGCCTCTTCGACGACGTCTCCACGACGGTCTCGGACCCGGACCGCGCCCAGCGCCTCCTCTGGGAATGACCGAGGGCGGCACTTTCGTAGGGAAAGTGCCGCCCTCGGTCAGGTGCTAGACGGTGATCTTGTCGACGTTCGGGCCGCCGTTGGCGGTCGTCGCGGTCGCCTTGATCTTGTTCGTCCCCGCGGTCAGCGTGACCGGGATCGTGACCGTCTGCCAGGTGTCCCAGTTGCCCGTCCCGCCGAAGGCCACCGCGGACGCACCAACGCGGCCGTTCACCGTGAGGTCCATCGGGCGGTTCGCCGTGGTGCCGTTGGCGTACCGCAGGACGACGTTCGCGGCGCCGGCGGAAGCCGCGTTCACGGTGAACTCCACCGCGCTGCCGGTCGCGTTGTCGTAGTTGACGAACCCGGTGCCGGTGAACCCGGCGTGGTTCGACTCCGCGACGCCGCCGGTGATCGTGGCGTTCTCGGCCTGGTAGTCGGCCGGGGTGCCCGGGGTCACCGTGCCGTCCGCCGGGATGGTCTTCGTCCCGGTGTTCCAGCCCGCGACCCGCACGGACGGCTTGGCGCCCTGGAGGTCCGCGGTCCGGTACGTCGCGGTCAGCGTCGTCGATTCGCCCGGCCAGAGGCTGACCTGGTTGTCGGTCCACCGCACCGGCAGCACCGGCGCGCCCGCCGCGCCGACCACGTGCGCGTCGACGAAGAACGCCGGCACCTTGCCGGACGCCGGGTTCGTCAGCGTCACCTTGGTCGTCGTGGTGCCGTCGCCGTTGGCCGTCGAGGTGGCGGTCGACCCCAGCGAAACCTGGGCCAGGCCGTTCAGCCCGGACAGGTCCGCGTACGACGTCGTCGGGGTGTAGTACCAGTCGCTGTTGGCCCAGTCGAGCGTGTCGGCCTTGGTGGACAGCCAGTAGACGTTGCGGCTGACCTCCTTGCCCGACGGGTCGGTCAGGACCAGCTTCGCCAGGTACGTCGTCGACAGGCCGCTCACCGAACCGATGGTCAGCGCGGTGGTCTTCGCGCCGTCACCGCCCACCGACACGGTCTTCGACTGGGTGAACTTCTCCGTCCCGTCCAGGTTGTACAGCTTCACGGACGCGGTCAGGTTCGACGCCGCGTCGTGGTTGTGGTTGACGACCACGACGGACTTGGTGTCGTACGAGTACTGGATGTGCAGTGGCTCGTTCGCCTTCTTGGCCCCGAAGTACGAGCCGTTCTGGTCGAGGTAGGCGTCGAACAGCTGCCAGTGCAGCGACGTCCAGCCGCTGTTGAGCATCCAGTAGATGATCCCGGTGGCCGGGTTCGAGCTGTCGCTGAAGTTGCGCGAGTGCGACTCGAACTCCGCGCGGACGTTCTCGTACTGCGCCAGCTGCGCCTTGCGGACGAAGTCGTCCAGGCTCGCCGGCTTGCCGTAGCGGCCGGTCAGCGCGTCGCCGAAGAGCTTCAGGTTGGCGAAGGTGGAAGAGGACGACCGGTGGTACTGCGGGGTCGACGGGCTCTTCCACAGCGTGTCCAGCTCACCCGGCGACATCATCCGCTTCAGCGTGTCCATCGTCGGGATGTCCGGCCCGGCACTGGTCTCGGAGTTGAAGTTCCACGCGCCGCCGAGATCGCTGTGCGCCTTGTCGTGCCAGTAGTTCGGCGGGACGTAGTCGTACGGGCCGTTCATCTTCATGCCGGACGCCCCGAGCTGCGGCGACGACTTCGCCGACGCGGCCGGGACCACCGGGGTGGGCCAGTCCGCGGCGCTCAGCGCGTCGAGGTAGTTCTTCTCGATCGTCGCGTCGGGCGCGAAGTCGCTGCCGATCAGGAACGAGATGACGCTCGGGTGGTCGCGCAGCCGCTCGGCCTCCGCGGTCATCGACGCCTTGGCGACCGGGTAGTCCGCGGCCGTCCACGGGTCACCCTTCTCGTCGCCGTTGACCTGGCCCTCCCACTTGTCGCAGCACTCCCAGCCGGGCAGCGTGAGCACGCCCATCCGGTCGGCGAGGTCGAAGAACTCGTCCGGCTCGATGTGCCCTTCCAGGCGCACGGTGTTGAGCCCGAGGTCCTTGACGTAGGCCAGCTTGTCCGCGGCGGCTTGGGCGTTCCAGCGCAGGAACAGGTCCGGCGAGTAGCCGCCGCCCTTGATCAGCAGCGGGCGCCCGTTGATCGTGTACGCGCGGCCGCCGCTCGAGTTCTTGTTCGCCGTCACCTGGCGGACGCCGAAGCTGGAGTGCGAGGTGTCCGAGGCCGTGCCACCGACGCTCGCCGTCAGGTCGAGGTCGTAGAGCGGCTGCCCGCCCATCCCGGCCGGCCACCAGACCTGCGGGTTGTCGATCCCGACCACCGGGAAGGTGACGGTCTTCTTCTCCTTGGCCGCCAGGCTCACCGTCTGGCTGACCGGTTTGCCGGCGACCGTGCCGGAGACCGTCGTGCTCACCGCGCTCGCCGAGTCGTTGCGGACGTCGGCCTTGACCGTCAGGTCGGCGTGGCTCAGCCCGGTCAGCTTCGTGACGACGTGACCGCCGCGCAGCGCCACCGGGCCGCTGCGCCGGACCAGGACGTCCCGCACGATGCCCATGTTCTGGTCCGGCGGGGTCTGCGCCCAGTCGATCCAGCCCATCGACAGGTCCTTGTTCGGGTCGTTGGGGTAGACCTTGAACGCGACGCTGTTCGTGCCGGCCTTCACCAGCGAGGTGATGTCCAGGTCGTGGCGGGTGTAGGCGCCGTTGACCTGCGTCTTGTCCGCGATCCGCGTCCCGTTGACCCAGACGTCGGCCTTGGACAGCACGCCGCTGAAGTCGAGGTAGGTGCGCTGGGTGGAGTCGGGGACCGTGAGGTCGGTGCGGTACCACCACGGGACCTGGAAGTCCGCGGTGGGCACGTTCTTCATGTTCGTCGAGTAGAACGGGTCGGCGTACTTGCCGTTGGCCAGCAGGCCGGCGTAGACGGTCGAGCGCGGGCCGACCGGGTACCAGCCGGAGGTGTTGTAGCCGGGCTTGGAGACCGCCGAGTCGTCGCCGACCTGCGCCGACGTCTGGATCAGGAAGCCGGGCACGGCGGTGGCCGGGCTCGCGGCCGTGACCGTCGCTCTCGCCTGTTCCTGGCCGGTGGCCGCCGGGACGGTCGCCCCGCTCACGGCGACGGCGAGCACCGCCGCCGCCACGAGGGTCCGGGTTCTTTTCTGCCGATAGCTCACTAGCGCGCCTCCTAGGCACCGTGGCGGCGTGGGACAGCGGACCATCGTTAGGGAACTTTCCTAACAATTGCGGACGATCGTAGCGGTCCGGTCACCCGGAGAACAGGGGCGTTCCGGTCAGACGCGGGCCGCTTGCCACGCCGCCGCGGCGCGCAGGGCCAGCAGGAGCGGCAGCGAACCGTCCTCCCAGATCCGCTGCGGAAGTGCCTCGCTGAGCGGGACACCGCCGTCCAGCGCGGTCCCGATGGCCGGGAGGTCGACGTCGAAGAGCGTCAGCCCGGCGCTGTAGAGGCGTTCGCCGCTGACCGGGCGGCGCGCGGCGACCTCGGTGCTGTCGACCGCCAGCTCGGTCACGCCGAAGAACTCCGGCTTGGCGCCGCGTTCCATCCAGCGCGCGAAGCCGGTCAGCTTCGTCCCGCGGACGTCCTGGGGCCGCAGGCCGCTCTCCTCGCACAGTTCGCGTTCCATCCCCGCGCAGACCGCGGTGTGGAGGGACCGGCGCGGGCCGCCTTCGGGGGTGCGCAGGTCCCGGGGTTCGAGCGAGCCGCTGCCCGACGGCGCGAGCAGCAGCCCGCTCACGGCGTTGAGCGAAGACTGCCGGACGGTGACGAGCTTGCCGTCGGTGGTGAACGCGACGGTGGAGACGCCGACGAGGTCGGCCAGTGTGCTGCTGCCGAGCTCGCGGAGCGACCCGTCGGTGTCGGTCAGCTCGGCCCTGCGGAGGTCGTACTCCTCGCCGGTGTCGGCGCGGACGATGCGGAGCGTGCCGAGCTCGTTCGAGCAGACGGCGTCGAAGAACCGGGCGCGGTGCAGCCGGATCGGCGCGGGCCGCGCGCCGGCGGCGGGCAGCGGGTCGCCGCGCATGCCGACGATGGGGCCGTTGAACAGCAGCCGCCCGCGCGCCCGCAGCGGCAGCACGTGCGGCGCGGTCGCCTTGAGCGCGGGCGGCAGCCGGTACGGCTCCTCGGCGACGGTGATCGTGTGCCGTTCCGTCCAGAGGTCCCGGTCGATCGCGGCGCTGACCAGCGCGGTCCCTCGGGAGGGCACGGCGACGTAGTCCGACGGCGGGTAAGCCGACGGCGGCGGCAGCTCGGCGGTCGGAAAGGGCGCGGCGATGGTGGTGAAGGCGAACCCGGCCCAGCGGCGGCGCAGCAGCCGCACATCCCGGGTGAAGGTGGCGACGCCGAGCCCGAGGGCGACGGCGGAGAGCACGACCCCGACGGCACTCGGCAGGATCGTGACGACCCCGAGCACGACCCCCAGCCCGGACGCGGCGAGCGGCCATTCCCGGGCGCCGATGAAGCCGAGGTAGTCGGCCCTGGCCCGGGCGCGACGCGTCAGTTTTCCCATCGCCGCTGTGTTTAGCACGGTGAAGGTGGTGCGTGGGGCGGATTTCAGGCTTCGGCGTCGAGGTAGACCCACTGGCCGTCCGCGCGGCGGAAGCGGCTGTTCTCTTCGAGGAAGCCGTCGCGGCCGTGGTGGCGGTAGTGCGCGCGGAACTCGACCGTGCCTTCGGCGTGCAGCAGGCCACCGCCGGTGCGGGCGAGGATCTCCAGCCGCGTCCACTCCTGCGCCGGGTCCAGCCGCAGCCGGCGCGGGCGGGTGTCCGGGTGCCAGGTGCGCAGCAGGTACGCGGTGTCCCCGACGGCGAAGGCGCTGAACCGGGAACGCATGAGCAGTTCGGCGGTCGGCGCGGCGAGGCCGCCTTCGTGGAACCGGCCGCAGCAGGCGGCGTAGGACTCGGCGAGGCCGCACGGGCACGAGGTCATCCCGGAATCATCCCACGGCGGCCCCGACCGTCTACTGAGGACTATTCCGCGTTGACCGGCTTCCCGGTCTCCCGCGCTTCCTGGGCCCCGCGCACCGCGAGCCGGTCGGCGCGCTCGTTCTCCGGGTGTCCCGCGTGGCCCTTCACCCACAGCCACTCGACCTGGTGCTCGCCCGCCGCCGCGTCCAGGCGCTGCCACAGGTCGGCGTTCTTCACCGGCTCGCGCGCCGCCGTCTGCCAGCCGTTCTTCTTCCACCGCGGGAGCCACTGCATGATCCCGTTGCGCACGTACGTGCTGTCCGTGTACACGCGGACCTGCGACGGCCGGGTCAGGCTTTCCAGTGCCCGGATCGGCGCCGTCAGCTCCATCCGGTTGTTCGTCGTCGGGGTGGCTTCGCCGCCGTAGAGCTCGCGCTCGTGCCGCCCGTAGCGGAGGACCGCGCCCCAGCCGCCCGGTCCGGGGTTCCCGCTGCACGCGCCGTCGGTGTAGATCTCCACGTCCACGCGGCGACCCTACCGGTCCCGGCTCTCGCCCCGGCCCGCCACTCGGGGTTACGGTGAATCTCCGGAGGGGAACCATGAGCGGGCACGACGACACGGGCGAGGACGCACTCCTCGCCTACCTCGCCGATGCCGACCGCGAGTACCTGCTCGGCCGGGGCACCCGCCGCCGGTTCCGGGCGAACGACGTCGTGCTCATGGAGGGCGATCCCTCCGACCACGTCCACGTGCTGGTGTCCGGCTGGGTGCGCGTCTCCACGATCGTCGAGGACGGCCGTGAAGTGCTCTTCGGCCTGCGTGGCCCCGGTGAGGTCCTCGGCGACCTCGCCGCCGTGACCGGGCGGCCGCGGTCGGCGTCGGTGCGCGCGATCGAACCGTGCACCGTCTTCCAGTTG
The DNA here is from genome assembly GCF_055565395.1 of Amycolatopsis sp. NPDC028719. Classification (NCBI taxonomy): domain Bacteria; kingdom Bacillati; phylum Actinomycetota; class Actinomycetes; order Pseudonocardiales; family Pseudonocardiaceae; genus Amycolatopsis; species Amycolatopsis sp. NPDC028719. The sequence goes on along the minus strand of NZ_JBVHUL010000003.1, from coordinate 59,147 downwards.
ACCGGCGCGGAGTTCGTCGACGTCCTGCACACCCGGCCCGAGATCGCCATCGCGACGATCAAGACCGTCGCGGCCCGGCTCCGCGCCGCCGAGTCGGCCCGCGTCGACTCCGCCGCCTTCGACGTCAGCCGCCGGGTCGCGGTGGTCCTGGTCCGGCTGGCTGAGGAACACGGCCGGCGCGTCCCGGAAGGCGTGCTCATCGAGGGCGCGATGTCGCAGGAGGACATCGCCGCGCAGATTGGCGCGGCGCGGCGTACCGTCGCCCGGGCGTTGCACGTTCTGCGCGAGCGGGGGATCGTCGAGACCGGCCGCCGCCGGATCCTCATCCGCGAACCGCGCGTCCTGCGCGCCTTCGCCCGTTCTGAGCCAAACGGCACACAACGCCCGTGACAGCGGACCTCTGAGCGGACCCCGCCCCCGCGCGATCCTGGGTTCCGGCCGGAAAAGAAATCGGATGCCGACCGGCCGGATTCCATTTTCGAAGCGAGGTCGGGGAGTGCTTTGCCGTGAACGTCTACTGCAAGATCTTGACCCTGGTGAAATCCGTCTTCGTCGCGTTCGTGGTCGGTGCCGTCGCGGGATTCCTCGCGGCCACCGGAAACGCGGCGGAGCCGGCCGCGCCGGCGTTGCACGGCTCCGCCCCGATCTCCGCCTCGGCCTGGGTGCAGCGATGAGGAGGTGTGTGTGATGGAGAGCCACTTGATCTGGGCGCTGATCTTCGGCGCGAACTGACCCGCGGCGGCCCGGCCGGCCGGCTCGTGGGGGGCCGGCCGGCCGGGTGTTTCCGTGAATGCGGGTGTCCGCGATCTGTCACCCCCGGCGCGGAACATTCTTTGGTAATGTGGTCTGTCATTTCACCGCGGCGCCGGGAGGGGGTGGGATGCGGCCGGAGAACTCCTTCCCGTTCGTGCGCGAGCTGAACGAACTGCGCCGCGGCCGCGGGCTCGACGCGGCCGACCTGCACCAGCGGATCGGTCCCTGCCTGCGCGAAGCGTGCGAAATCATCGACGCCGACCAGCCGTCCGCCGCCCGGGAGAAGCTCGTCCTGCGGCTCACCGAGCTGTGCGGCCGGCTGCCGGCCGACCTGCGGCTGGCCGCGCTCGCGGCGTTCGGCCTGCACGAAGAGGCCGCGGGGGAGTTCCTCGACCGGCGGATCTCGTGGCTGGCCAGCGTCCTGGACCGCGATCCGCGCACCGCGCGTCGCCGGATCGACCTCGCGTTCCGCCGGCTCGACGAGCTGCTCGGCGCACCCCCGCCGGGGCGTGACCGGCACCCGCTGGCCGGCTGGTACGCCGAGTCGGCCAAGGCCGTGCTCCGGCTCGACCACGACCCGCCCGATCTGCAGGAGGAGCGCCGGATCGTCGCGGAGGTCGACGAGCTGGACGAGCTGGTGCTCTCCTTCAGCGTCCCGGCCGAGCCGGGCAGCGACCCGGTGCCGGACATCACCGCCGACGTCCTGTTCGGCGGCGAGATCGTCGAAGCGCGCCAGGTTTCGGCGAGCCACGCGCAGTTCGTCATGCGGCTCCCCAGCCCGTTGCGGCTCGGCCAGCGGCACGAGTACGGGATCCGCTTCGCGCCGCGGCGGACGTCGCTGCGGCCGTACTACGTCATGACGCCCTTGCGTCGCTGTGAAGAGTTCTCGGTGCGCGTCCGGTTCGACCGCGCCGAGCCGCCGCCGCGCGTGTGGCGGCTCAACGGCGTGCCGGGCCGGGTCGTCGACGACGGCGTCGACTCGGGCGACGCGCTGACGGTCAACCGGGTCGGCGAGGTGGCGCTCGAGTTCCACGACCTGCACCAGGGGCTGAGTTACGGCCTGCAGTGGTCCTTCGCTCCCCGGGAGGACTGAGGCCATGCGGACCGTCCCGGTGGCCGCGACCGTCGTCCGGATCGGGATCGTCGCCCCGAGCCGCGGCGGCACCGCCCGCGCGGTGCACCTCGGCGCCACCCTCGACGGGGTGCTGGACGAGGTGTTCGACCACGTCCCGGTGCCGTACCGCACGCCGACCTGGTACCGCCGGGCGGAGGGGGACAACACGACGCTGGTCCTCCCGCCGGCCGTGCCGAGGGAGTGGGTCGTGACGGGGTTCGCGGGCGACGTGGCCGGGGCGTTGCGGCGCCGCAACCGCCACCTCAACGAGTTCGGCCGGCTTCGGCTGAGGCTGGCCGCCGACCACGGCGACGTCGTGCTGCGGCCGCCGAACTTCGGCGGCGCCGCGATCGCGCTGGCGGTCTGGCTGTGCGAGGCGGAGGTGCTGAAGGCGGCGATGGCCGAGGCACCGGAGCTCGACCGGCTGCTCATCGTCTCCGACCGGTTCCACGCGGCGATCGACGACCTGGCGGGCTTCCGGCGCGTCGTCGTCCCCGCCGGGGGCGAGCGGGAGATCGCGTGGCTGTGGACGGGTCCGGATACTGGGACGCGGAATACCGGCTCGGGCGACGGGTTGGCACCGTCATAGCCGAGCAGAAGGGCCCGCGATGAGCACGTTCACGAGCGAGTGGCAGGACTGGAAGACGCAGCGTGAGGAGGACCTCGCGGCACCCCACGGCTGGCTGGCGCTGGTGTCACTCGACTGGCTGACCGACGCCCCGCGGGAGTACCCCGGCATCCCCGGCCGCTGGTGGCAGGACGCCGAAGCGGCGTACATCGACCCCGCGGGCGCGACGCTGACGCACGAGGGCTCACCGATCACCGAGACCCGCCGCTTCGAGCTGGTCAACAGCGGCGCGGGCACGCGCGTGCTGGCCGGCGACGTCGAGATCGAGGTCGCCCGGCGGTCGGGGTACCTGATCCGCGTCCACGACCCGAAGGCCGAGGTGCTGCGCGAGTTCCACGGCATCCCGGCGTACGAGCCGTCGCCGTCCTGGGTGGTCTCGGGCCGCTTCGAGCCGTTCGACTCGCCGCGGCCCACGACGGTCGGTGCCGTGGTGGAGGGCTTGAGCCACGTCTACACGGCGCCGGGCGTGGTGCACTTTTCCTGGGCGGGAGAGCCGCACATGCTGACGGCGTTCAACGGCAAGGACGGCGGCTTCAGCATCCTGTTCACGGACGAGACGAGCGGCGTCACGACGTACGCGGCGAACCGCTCGCTGCCGGTCGGCGCGCCCGCGCCCGACGGTTCGGTGACGCTGGACTTCAACCGGGCGGTGAACCTGCCGTGCGCGTTCACGGACTTCGCGACGTGCCCGCTGCCGCCGGCGGGCAACCACCTGCCGTTCGCGGTCGAGGCGGGGGAGAAGATCCCGTACGAGCGCGGATGACTCCCCCGCCCGCGGTCAGTGGGCCACGTCGATGACGATGCGGTTGGGCGCGGTGAGCGTGAAGACGTTCACCGTGGTCCGCGACCGCACTCCGAGCCCGACCAGCAGATGGGCCTCCCAGTCCCCGATGACGGCGACGGCCATGACGTTGGAGAGGTTCCGCGTCCGGAACTTCTGCGGCCCGGTGTAGGTGGGGTTCCCGTTGTCATCGTGCGCGGCGGCGTAGGGCACGCTGACGTTGATGAAGTACTCCCCGGTGAGCCACACGATTTCGGTGCTCGGATCGGCGACGAGCTCGTCGACGAGCTGGTAGCCGGGAGTGGGCGCGCTCCCGGGCCCGAGGTCGAGCACGATCCGGTCGAACGTGGGGTTGTTCCCGGTCCGGATGGCGGTCAGGGTGGGAACGCTTTGAACGGCGGCATCCGAGGGCACAGCGGCGGCGAGCGTCCCGGCGAGCACGATGGCGACGGCGAGGAGCGCGCGTCTGACGGGTCTGGACATGGTGGGCCTCCTGGGGTGAACCGGTGGAAGTCCCAGCGCTGGGTCTACGGGGGACGTCCGGTTCGTCCGGGAAGTTGCGCTCGGGTTCCGGATCGTTACCCGGCTGCTCCGAACGTTTTCGGCGTCCGGAGCAGCCGCGGCGCGGGCGGGCCCTACTTCCAGTGGCCGCCGTGTTCGTTGCACACCAGGCCCGTGGACGAGCAGTTCTTGCACGACAGCTTGTCGCCCAGCAGGCTGCGCGCCCGTCCGCCGTTGCAGGCGGAACAGTCGTGCAGCGGCCGGTGGCACTTGCGGCAGTCGGACATGGGTCACTCCTCGGTCGGCCGTTCGGCGGGAATCCCGGTGCAGCGGGCCGACTCGGCACTGCTCCGGTTCCCGGACACGGTCGCTTCGCCCCGAGTGCCTGTTACGCGGTGCGAACTCCTTGCCCCGTCACGTAACGTGAACGGGGCCGCCCGCGCAGCGGGCAGCCCCGTTCCGTAAAGCCTCAGCTCACCAGCCGCGCTCGCGCCACTCCTTCAGCTTCGGGCGCTCGGCTCCCAGCGTCGAGTCGTCCCCGTGCCCCGGGTAGAACCACGTCTCATCCGGCAGCTCGCCGAAGACGCGCGACTCCAAATCGTCCATCAGGCTGCCGAAGTCCTCGGGATTCGTCGTCCGCCCAGGACCCCCAGGGAACAGCGAATCCCCCGTGAACAGATGTGGGTGCCCCGCAGGATCGCGATAAAGAAGAGCGATCGACCCCGGCGTGTGCCCGCGCAGGTGGATCACCGACAGCGTGACCTGTCCCACGGTCAAAGTGTCGCCGTGCTCGACGAGGAAGTCCGGCGGTACCGGCAACGGCGAAGCGTCCAACGGGTGCGCCGCCGTGTTGGAGCCGTTCGCTCCCGCCACCGCTCCCAGGGCCTGCCAGTGGTCCTGGTGCTGGTGGGTCGTCACCACCGTGCGCAGCGCCGGGCGGTCCGGGCCGTGGCCGATCAGGTCCGAGATGCGCTCCGGGTCGCTCGCCGCGTCGATCAGGAGCGCCTCCTGCGATGCCCGGCACACGAGCAGGTACGCGTTGTTGTCCATCGGGCCGACGGACAGCTTGGTGATGGTCAGCGCGTCCAGGGTCCGCCGGGTGGCGTCGCCGCCCGGGTCGACGTGCCCGGTGTAGGTCTCCACGATGTTCACCCCGCACACGGTAGTCGTTTCGCTCCAACCGGTTCCACCCGCACAAGCGTGCGCTCACCCCGCCACGTAGGCTCGGGAAGCCCAGCCCGCCGACCCCAGGAAGACCGTGCCCACCACCCCGACGGCGCCGCGCCGGATCAGCTGGGACCTCCTCCGCGTCGTCGCCGTTCTCGCGGTGATCCTCGGGCACGTCACGCACCAAGGGGCGCTCCTGCACCCCGAACTCACGGGGTACCCCATCAGGGTGACAGCGCAGTTCGGCGCCGCGATCCTGCTGGTGATCTCCGCCTTCTTCGTTTGCGCGAGCCTCCGCAAGGGCAATCCGCGCCGGTGGCTGTGGAACCGCGTCGCGCGCCTTGTGCCCGCCTACCTCGTCGCGGTCCTGGTGACCTACGTCATCACGCGGTACGCCGCCATCTCCTTCAGCGGCCTGCCCTACCCGCCCGGCGTCACCGGCTTCCTCTTCGGGGTGCCGGCGGGGCCGCCGTCGAACCCGTCGCCGTGGTACATCCCGACCGGGCTCGACCTGGTCGCCAACCTCGGCATGGTGCAGGAGTGGGGCGTGCGCTCGGAGACGTTCTACTACCTCGACGGCTCCTACTGGACGCTGCCGGTGCAGCTGCTGGCCTTCACCGGCGCCGCCCTGCTGTGGCCGCGGTCGTGGCGCACCCACCGGCTGACCGTCGCCCTGCTGTGGGCCCTGATCCTCGTCCCGCTCGCGCTCCGCTTCCTCGTCTTCCCGCCGGGGACGGCGAGCCCGGTCGCCGAGACCTTCTTCTACGGCCTGGGCCTGCACCGGCTGCACGTCTTCGCCATCGGTGTCGCGCTGTGGTTCTGGTCTCAGCACCGGCTCAGGACGTGGCACGCCGCGCTGTTCGCCGCCGCCGCGGTCGCGGCGCAGGACCTGCAGGTCTTCCCGTTCCACGTCGCGCTGCCGCAGGACGCCGAGCGCTGGCCGTCCACGATCGGGTTCGCCGTGCTCCTGCTGCTCGTCTGCCTCGCCGCCCGCGGCCCGGACTGGCGGTTCCCCGGACTGGCGAGGATCGCCCCGGCCGTCACCTGGCTCGCGGGCATCTCGTATGGTCTTTATCTGGTGCACCAGGAACTGGGTTACGTCCTGGCCCGCGCCCTGCTCGACGCCGGCCTGCCCGGCTGGCTGCGGCTCCCCGTGGTCGTCGGCGCCGCCGTGCTGGCCGGCTGGGCGGTCACCGCGGGGGTCGAACGGCCGGCCCACCGGTGGCTCACCACCCGCCGAAAGCCGGAAGAACCGCAGGTCAAGGACGCGGAACCAGTTTCTGTCGGTGGTGGCTCGTAGCATGGGGAGGCCGCCCGTGCAGCCTCCTCTCCGGGCCGGCAACCGCAGCTGAGAATGACACTGAAGGGACCCTGGCGTGGCTGATCGCCTCGTTGTTCGCGGCGCCCGCGAGCACAACCTCCGCGGCGTGGATCTCGACCTGCCCCGCGACAGCCTGATCGTGTTCACGGGTCTGTCCGGGTCCGGGAAGTCGAGCCTCGCCTTCGACACCATCTTCGCCGAAGGGCAGCGGCGCTACGTCGAGTCGCTCTCGGCGTACGCCCGCCAGTTCCTCGGGCAGATGGACAAGCCGGACGTCGACTTCATCGAGGGCCTCTCGCCCGCGGTGTCGATCGACCAGAAGTCCACCTCGCGCAACCCGCGCTCGACCGTGGGCACGATCACCGAGGTCTACGACTACCTGCGCCTGCTCTACGCGCGGGCCGGCAAGGCGCACTGCCCCAAGTGCGGCGAGCCGATCAGCAAGCAGACCCCGCAGCAGATCGTCGACCAGGTGCTGGAGATGGACGAAGGCGTCCGCTTCCAGGTGCTCGCGCCGGTGGTGCGCGGGCGCAAGGGCGAGTACGTCGACCTGTTCGAGAACCTGCAGCAGCAGGGCTACGCACGCGTGGTCGTCGACGGCACGGTCCACGCGCTCACCGACCCGCCGAAGCTGAAGAAGCAGGAAAAGCACCAGATCGGCGTGGTCATCGACCGGCTGAGCGTGAAGTCGAGCTCGCGCCAGCGGCTCACCGACTCGGTCGAGACGGCGCTGCGGCTGGCCGACGGCCTGATCGAGCTCGAGTTCGTCGACCTGCCGGAGAACGACCCGCACCGGATCCGCGGCTTCTCCGAGAACCTGGCCTGCCCGAACGGCCACCCGCTGGCCATCGAGGACCTCGAGCCCCGCTCGTTCTCCTTCAACTCGCCCTACGGCGCCTGCCCCGAGTGCACCGGCATCGGCATCCGCAAGGAGGTCGACCCGGAGCTGGTGGTCCCGGACGACGAGCTGTCGCTGGCCGAGGGCGCGATCGCGCCGTGGTCGGGCGGGCAGAGCGCCGACTACTTCATCCGGCTGCTGGAGTCGCTGTCGGAGACCATCGGCTTCCGGATGGACACGCCGTGGCGCCGCCTGCCGGCGCGCGCCCAGAAGGCCGTCCTGCACGGCGTCGACGACCAGGTGCACGTCCGCTACAAGAACCGCTACGGCCGCCAGCGGTCGTACTACGCGGCGTTCGAGGGCGTCATCCCGTTCCTCGAGCGGCGCCAGGAGCAGACCGAGTCCGAGTACATGCGCGAGCGGTACGAGGGCTACATGCGCGAGGTGCCGTGCCCGGCCTGCCAGGGCACCCGGCTCAAGCCGGAGATCCTCGCCGTCACGCTGGCGCACAAGACCCGCGGCGACATGTCGATCGCCGAGGTCTGCGCGCTCTCCATCGCGGAGGCGTCGCAGTTCCTCGACGAGCTGGAGCTGGGGCAGCGCGAGTCGATGATCGCCGGCGCGGTGCTCAAGGAGATCCAGGCGCGGCTGCGCTTCCTGCTCGACGTCGGCCTGACCTACCTCTCGCTCGACCGCGCGTCGGCGACGCTGTCGGGCGGCGAGGCGCAGCGCATCCGGCTCGCGACGCAGATCGGCTCCGGCCTGGTCGGCGTGCTGTACGTGCTCGACGAGCCGTCGATCGGCCTGCACCAGCGCGACAACCACCGGCTGATCGAGACGCTCACCCGGCTCCGCAACCTGGGCAACACGCTGATCGTCGTGGAGCACGACGAAGACACGATCCGCTCGAGCGACTGGGTGGTCGACATCGGCCCGGGCGCGGGCGAGCACGGCGGCCACATCGTCCACAGTGGACCGTACAAGAAGCTGCTGAAGAGCAAGGACTCCCTGACCGGCCAGTACCTGTCCGGGCGGCGGAAGATCGAGGTGCCGGCGATCCGGCGGCCGATCGACAAGAAGCGGCAGCTGACCGTCGTGGGCGCGCGCGAGCACAACCTGCGCGGCCTGGACGTCTCGTTCCCGCTCGGCTGCCTGGTCTCGGTCACCGGTGTCTCGGGCTCGGGCAAGTCCACGCTGGTGAACGACATCCTCGCGACGGTGCTGGCGAACAAGCTCAACGGCGCCCGCCAGGTGCCGGGCCGCCACACCCGAGTGAACGGCCTGGGCCACGTCGACAAGCTGGTGCGCGTCGACCAGTCGCCGATCGGGCGGACCCCGCGGTCCAACCCGGCCACCTACACGGGCGTCTGGGACCACGTGCGCAAGCTGTTCGCGGCGACGACCGAGGCCAAGGTCCGCGGCTACCAGCAGGGCCGGTTCTCGTTCAACGTCAAGGGCGGCCGCTGCGAGGCGTGCGCCGGCGACGGCACGATCAAGATCGAGATGAACTTCCTGCCGGACGTCTACGTCCCGTGCGAGGTCTGCAAGGGCGCGCGGTACAACCGGGAAACCCTCGAGGTGCACTACAAGGGCAAGACCGTCTCGGACGTGCTCGACATGCCCATCGAGGAGGCCGCGGAGTTCTTCGAGCCGATCAAGGCCATCCACCGCCACCTGCAGACGCTGGTGGACGTCGGCCTCGGCTACGTCCGGCTCGGCCAGCCCGCGCCGACGCTCTCCGGCGGTGAGGCGCAGCGCGTCAAGCTGGCCAGCGAGCTGCAGAAGCGCTCCACCGGCAAGACGGTCTACATCCTCGACGAGCCGACGACCGGTCTGCACTTCGAGGACATCAACAAGCTGATCGGCGTGATCAACGGCCTGGTCGACAAGGGCAACTCGGTGATCGTGATCGAGCACAACCTCGACGTGATCAAGACGTCCGACTGGATCATCGACATGGGCCCGGAGGGTGGCAACGGCGGCGGCACGATCGTCGCCGAGGGCACGCCGGAGCACGTCGCGGGCGTCGAGGAGAGCTACACGGGCGAGTTCCTGCGCCACGTCCTCACGCCCGAGTAACCGCCGCCAGGTCCGTGAAAGGCCCATTGAGGGACTTCAAGTCCCTCAATGGGCCATTCACGGCTCGCTACCGCGCCTTGCCGGTGGTCTGGTGGACCACCGGGGAGAGCGGCCCGTAGTGCAGCGTCCGGAGCCGGTAGGCGGAGTTCTCCTCTCCGGGCAGCAGCGACAACACGCACGTCGTCGCGTCCGGGCCGGTCACCTCGACCGGGTCGAAGCCCGGCGCACCCGGCCGCCGGATCTCCAGCAGGAAGCCGGCTTCGTCGCTCGTGCGATCGGCCCACGTGAAGGTCACCGTGCCGCCCGACGTCACCTGGTGCAGCTCGGTCGAGACCGGACCGGTGAACGGTTGTTCCCGGTAGTAGAACGGCGTCTCCGGGATCAGGTCCGGGTGGTGGTAGCTCGTCGTGTGCGGCGGCAGGAACCGCAGGGTCGTCCACGGCCCGGCGGGATCGTTGGCGTACTCGACGCGGTGGCCGTCGGCGTCGTCCGGCCAGCTCAGCACCACGTCGGTGGGCGTGGTCAGCGTCGCGGTGAACGACGGTGCCGGCGCGGCGGCCGAACAGCCCGCGGCCAGCAGCGCGACGAGGAAGAGGAGTTTCACGGACACGGCGGCTCCCGGGTGAAGCGGGGGCGGCGGCGAACGTGATCAGCTTAGGAACCCGCCCGCACGGCGACAAGGTCGTGCCGATCACCGGAACGCACCAATCCGGCCCCGGACCGGCACCGAATCGCGCGAAACCCCGCTGAACCGTTTCCCGCGACCGTCCGTGTCTCAGGTGTCGAGGTCCGCCGGACGGCGGTGCCGCCCTCACCGAGGAGAGAAACGCCATGAACCGTATCCGGACGGCCAGTTTGTGCGCCGCCGCGATCGCCGTCGTCGCCCCCTTGTCGGCCTGCGGCGACATGGCTTCCGGGGCACAGGGCCCGGAGCACGGGCAGCCGGGGCACGTCATGCTGGCCGCGACCGAGGTCGCGGGCGTCGGGACGGTCGTCACCGACGCCGCCGGCAAGACGCTCTACCGGTTCGACAAGGACATGGCGGCGCCGCCGACGTCCAATTGCGACGCGCAGTGCGCCACGACCTGGCCGCCGGCGCTGGCCGGGGAGGCCGCGCCGATGCTCAAGGGCATCCAGAACAGCCAGGTCGGCACGGTGGCGCGCCCGGACGGCAGCCGGCAGCTCACGCTCAACGGCTGGGCGCTGTACGAGTTCTCGGGCGACATGGCCCCCGGGCAGGTGAACGGCCAGGGCGCCAACGGCACCTGGTTCGCCATCGCGCCGGACGGCAGCAAGATCACCGCGGGCGGCCAGGGCCAGCCCGCGGCCGCCGGCTCCGGCTACTGACCACCGACGGTTTCCGGGCAGAACGAGGAAGGATGGCAGCCGATGAACACCATGGTCGCGCTGCGCTCGACGCACGCACCGCCGGTGGAGCTGAGGGTTGCACTACTGTCCTCGACGACTCAGAACACCGTCGGGAGGACGAGGGTGGCCATAGGAGGCAGGCGGCCTAAGAAGGCCAAGGGCGAGGACCTGATTCGGCAGCTGTACGCCGAACACGGCCGGAGCCTGCTGGCTTACGCGACGAGGCTGACCGGTGATCGGGCGGCAGCCGAGGACGTGGTCCAGGAGACGCTGGTCCGAGCGTGGAAACACGCCGACGACCTGCAGAACGACGGGAAGGGCTCGGTGCGCGGCTGGTTGCTGACCGTCGCGCGCAACCTGGTCACCGACCGGGCACGTGCCCGGGCGGCCCGGCCACAGGAGGTGGCCGAACCGGCCGACGGCGCGCCGACCCCGGCCGTCGAGCGCGACCACGCCCAGGGCGTGGTCGACTCGATGACGGTGCTCGGCGCGATGGACGGCCTGTCGAACGAACACCGAGAGGTCCTGGTGGAGATCTACTACCGGGGACGGACGGTGGCCGAAGCGGCGAGAACACTGGGCGTCGCACCAGGTACCGTGAAATCAAGGTCTTACTACGCACTGAGAGCACTGAGAGCAGCGATGATTTCGAGCGGAACGGAGGTGGCGCGATGAACTCGGTCGACGAGAGTCACACGCAGCTCGGCGCGTACGCCCTCGGCGCGCTCGATCCCGGGGAGGCGGCCGACTTCGAGCGGCGGCACCTGCAGACCTGCGCGCAGTGCCGGTTCGACCTGAACGAGCTCGTGGCGTTGCGCGAGTCGCTCGACGAGGTACCGCCCGAGGCGTTCCTCGACGGGCCGCCCGAAGGCGGGGACCTGCTGCTGCAGAAGACCCTGCGGCGGGTGCGCGACGAAGAAGGAGCGGCACCGGTCCGTTCGGGCGGGTCGTCACGGCGGGGCCTCGCCCTGGTCGCGGCGGCGGTGCTCGTGGTGGCCGCGCTCGGCGGCGGGATCCTCGTGGGCCGGCAGACCGGTTCGGACAGCGCGCCCATCGCGATTCCCGCACCGCCCACCGAGGTGCCCGGCACGAAGAGTGTCGAAGGGCGGGATCCGACGACCGGCGTGCAGCTGGCCGCGTCGGTGAGCCCCTTCCAGGGCTGGGTCCGGGTGAACGTCGCGGTGAAGGGCGTGCACGCGGGGGAGAAGTGCCTGCTGCAGATCACGACCAAGGGCGGTCAGTCGGTGACCGCCGGCAGCTGGCAGGTGTCGGAGAAGTGGGAGAGCCAGGGCTTCTCGCTCGACGGGTCCGCGCTGGTCGCGCCCGACGACGTGAAGTCGGTCGACATCGTCACGATGGACGGCCGGAAGCTGGTCTCGGCCCAGGTGTGAGGCCGTGAAGGGCGCGCGCTACCGGTTCAGCAGCACGTGGCTGCTGCCCGGTACCGCGCCCGAGCGGGTGTTCGGCGCGGTCACCGACCTCGCCGGCTACCCGCGGTGGTGGTCGGACGTCCGCACGGTGCGCCGGGTGGACGACGACACCGCCGAGCTGGTCTGCCGGTCCCGGCTCCCGTTCCGCCTGGTCGTCCGGATGCACCGGGACCACCAGGACGAGCGAGCGGGCCTGATGCGGGTCCGGTTGAGCGGCGACCTGGACGGGGTGCTGGCCGGAGCGGTCCACGCGGCGGGCGCGGACACGCTCCTGCGGATCACCCAGGACGTCCAGGCTCGCAAGGAGCTGCTGCGGCGGCTCGACGCGGTGGCCCGGCCGCTCTTCCGCGCGAACCACGCGCTGATGATGCGGCGGGGCCACCGCGGCCTCCGCGCCTATCTGACGTGATCAGAACGCCAGCCCGCGTGAGGGAAACGCCGACTCGCGTGACTGCGGGGTCGACACGGTCGGGGAAGCCGTGTCGACCCGGCAATCACGCGAGTCGACTCTCGGATCACGCGGGGCCGGCGACGCAGACTTCGGGTTCCGGGGCCGGGGAAGCGGCCCGGCGGGTCAGGACCAGGCCGCCCAGGGCCACCGCCGCGATCAGGAAGCCCGCGCTGACTCCGTACGCCAGCCGGAAGCCCGACGCCAGTGCCTCGCGGTGCTCCACCGCTTGAAGGCTCGCCGTCCGGGACGCCGCCACCGTCGCCAGCACCGCCGTGCCGATCGCCGCGCCCACCTGCTGGGTCGTGTTGATCAGGCCGGACGCCACGCCCGCGTCCGCCGGGGCGACGCCGGACATCGCCAGCCCCATCAGCGCGGGGATCGCCGCTCCCGCGCCGAGGCCCATCACCAGCAGCGGCGGCAGGACGCCGGTGAAGTAGCCGCCGGACACCTGCGTCAGCAGCAGCAAGCCCACGATCACCAGGCCGAGGCCGGCCAGCAGCACCGCCCGCGGCCCGAACCGCGCCGCCAGCTTGTCCGCGAAGCCCAGCGACGCCACCGCGATCACCACCGGCACCGGCAGGAACGCGACGCCGGTCCGCAGCGCGTCGAGGCCCAGCACCTGCTGCAGGTACAACGCCGTGACGAACTGGAAGCCCAGCATCCCGGCGACCATCAGCACCATCACCACGTTCGCGCCGGTGACCGCGCGGATCCGGAACAGCCGCAGCGGCAGCAGCGGCGTGCGCGCCTTCGCCTGCCGCACCACGAACGCGGCCAGCAGCGCGGCCGACGCGGCCAGCGCACCCCAGTCGTGGGACGAAATGGCGTACACGCCGAGCATCACCGCGGCGGTGACCAGCACCGCGCCGAGGACGTCCAGGCCGGCGCGCAGACCCGGGCCGCGGTCGGCCTCGACCACGCGCACCGCCAGCACCAGCGCGACGAGCCCGATGGGCAGGTTGACGTAGAACGTCCAGTGCCAGCTGAGCGCCTGCGTCAGCGCACCGCCCGCGATGAGCCCGATCGACGCGCCCGCGGCCTGCGTGAAGCTGTAGACGCCGATCGCGCGAGCCCGGGCCCGCGGCTCGGGGTACATCGTGACGATCATGCCGAGCACGACGGCCGACGCGAGCGCGCCGCCGGCGCCCTGCGCGAACCGCGAGACGACGAGGACACCCGCGTCCGAAGCCAGGCCCGCGACCAGGGAAGCCAAGGTGAACAGGCCGAGGCCGCCGAGGAAGACGCGGCGGCGCCCGAGCAGGTCGCCGAGCCGGCCGGAGATCAGGAGCAGGCCGCCGAAGGCGACCAGGTACGCCGTGACGACCCAGGCGAGGCCGGTCGGTGTGAAGCCGAGGTCGGCCTGGATCGCGGGCAGCGCCACCGCGACGATGCTGCTGTCGAGCACGACCATCAGCGACGCGGCGCACAGCACCGCCAGCGCGAGGCCGCGGGAGCGGATGGGACGGTTCTCGGCCATGTCAGACCTTCCAGTCGAGCGTTCCCCCTGGTCGTCGCCAGGGCACTTCTTGTAACAGTGCCCATCATGTGTGACCATGGGTGCGCCGGGAAGGAGGCACTTCCATGTCCCAGGGGAACATCGGTGTACCTGTCCAGGTCACCGAGATCGACCCGGAGAAACTCGACGTCTGCACGGTGCTGGAGGTCATCAACCGGATCAGCGGCAAGTGGGCGATCGGCATCCTCCTGGAAGCCATCCGCGGCCCGGTGCGCTTCACCGAGCTGGAACGCGCGGTCAACGGGATCAGCCGCCGGATGCTGACCCTGACGCTGCGCAACCTCGAGCGCGACGGCTTGCTGGAACGCACGATCTACCCGACGGTCCCGCCGCGCGTGGAGTACGAAGCCATGCCGATGGCGAAGGAGCTGTACCAGTCGCTGAGCGGCCTGCTCGGCTGGGCGGAGCGGCACCGCGAAGACATCGCCGCCGCGCGCGTCGTCTACGACGGGCACGCCGCCTGCTGAAGCGGACGTGGAAACGGGCCGCTGCGCGAAGTCGGGGAACTCGCACAGCGGCCCGTCGTGGTTCGTGCTCAGCGGGAGCGTGAGCACGAACGTTTTCGGTGTTACCTGGCGGGTTCCTTGACGTCGTCCAGGTCGTCGGTCCCGGCGGCGTGGCTGTGCTCGTCGAGCATCGTGGCCTCGTCGAAGGGTTCCTGGCCGGAGAAGACGCGGTGCGCCTTCTCGCGGTCGAACTCCTTCGTCCAGTTTCCGATGAGGACGGTCGCGACGGCGTTGCCCGCGAAGTTCGTCAGCGCACGGGCTTCCGACATGAACCGGTCGATGCCGAGGATGAAACCGACGCCGTTGACCAGTTCCGGCCGGTGCGACTGCAGGCCGCTCGCCAGGGTCGCGATGCCCGAGCCGCTGACGCCCGCCGCGCCCTTGGACGCGATGATCATGAAGGCCAGCAGGCCGATCTGCTCACCGATCGACAGCGGTTCGTCCTGGGCCGCGGCGATGAACAACGTCGCCATGGTCAGGTAGATCGCGGTGCCGTCCAGGTTGAACGAGTAGCCGGTCGGCACCGTGATGCCGACGACCGACTTGCTGACACCGACGTGCTCCATCTTCGCGATCAGCCGCGGCAGCGCCGACTCCGACGACGACGTCGACAGGATCAGCAGGAACTCGCGGCCGAGGTAGCGCAGCAGGTTCCAGATGAACACGCGGGCGCCGAGCCACAGCACGATCCCGAGGACCACGAACACGAACACCAGGCAGGTCGCGTAGAACCCGATCATGATCACCGCGAGGCTCTTCAACGCCGCCCAGCCGGTCGCGCCGACCACGGCCGCGATGGCGCCGAACGCGCCGATCGGGGCGGCCCACATGATCATGGCGAGGATGCGGAACACCAGGCGCTGGATGTGCTCGATGCCCCGCAGGATCGGCGCGCCCTTCGGGCCCAGCTTCTGCAGCGCGAACCCGACGAGCAGCGCGACCAGCAGGGTCTGCAGGACCTCGCCTTCGGTGAAGGCGGACACGAGCGTCTTCGGGATGATGCCGAGCAGGAAGTCGACCGGGCCTTCGGCGCCACCGGCGGACTTCTGGACGCTCTTCACGTCGGCCGGGTTGAGGTGCAGGCCGGTGCCCGGGTGCAGGATGTTGCCGACGACCAGGCCGATCGCCAGGGCGAAGGTCGACATGATGATGAAGTAGAACAACGCCATCAGACCGACCTTGCCGACCTTGGCCGCCTTCGCGACCGAGCCGACGCCGATGACGATGGTGCAGAAGATGATCGGCGTGATCATCATCTTGATCAGGTTGACGAAGCCGTCGCCGAGGGGCTTGAGGCCCTTGGCGAAGCCCGGGAAGAGGAAGCCCACCAGGATCCCGAGCGCGACCGCGACGATCACGGCCAGGTACAGGTAGTGGGTCTTGTCCCGCTTGCGCGGGGTCTCCTCGGTCGTCGGTGGGGTCGGCACCGTTGCCTCCAGCTCAGGGGTGTTCCAGGTTGCGGCACACTGTAGGCCCATCCGGGTGACCCGGCTCACTTGTGTTCATTGAGTTCGCGATGATCGCCACCGTCCCGTTCGGACACCCGGTGAGCCCGTGTGCTGGTATGAGGAGGTGCCCCCGACGATGCGGTCCCGCTGGAGCCTCGCGCGCCAGCTGCTCGTGCTGCAGCTGGTGGTGCTCTGCGTGCTCGCCGGCGCCGGGATCACCTTCGCCTACCTCGACGCGTCGCGGGCGGTGGACGAGAACGCGCGCGACCAGGTCCACACGGTCGCCTGGACCGTCGCCGACGCGCCGACCGTCGCCGCCGCGGTGACGACGCCGGACCCGAGCGCGACGCTGCAGCCGTTCGCGTTGCGCGTGCAGGCCCACACCCACGTCGACTTCATCACGATCATGAGCCCGGCCGGGATCCGCTACACGCACCCGACTCCGGCGCTGATCGGCCGGCACTACATCGGGACCATCGACCAGGCGCAGCGGGGCCGGGAGCTCACCGAGACCTACACGGGTTCGCTGGGGCCGTCGGTGCGCACGGTCGTGCCGGTGTTCGACGCGGGCGGCCGCGTGGTCGCGCTGGTGGCCGTCGGGATCACCGTCGTGGCCATCTCGGCCGAGCTGCGGGAGCGCCTGTGGCCGCTGTTCGGCGTCGCCGGCGCGGTGCTGCTGGTCGGTGCGCTCGGGGGCTGGCTGATCAGCGCCCGGCTGCGGCGCCAGACGCGCGGGGTCGCGCCGGACGAGCTGAGCAACTTGTTCGAGTACCACGAAGCCGTGCTGCACTCGGTCCGCGAAGGGGTCCTGCTCGTGGGCCGCGACGGCCGGGTCGGGCTCTGCAACGACGGCGCGCGCGCCCTCCTCGGCCTCGAGGCCGACCCCGTCGGGCGCGAGCTGGCGGCGCTGGGGCTGCCGGACGAACTGGCGGAGGCGTTCACGTCGGCGGAGAACCGGGCCGAGCAACTGCACCTGACGGACTCGCGCGTGCTCCTGGTGAGCACGACGGCCGTCCGCTCGGGCGGCCGCTCGCAGGGCACCGTCGTCGTCCTGCGCGACCACACGGAACTGCAGGCGCTGACCGGCGAGCTGACCACCGCCCGCGGCCTCGCGGAGGCGTTGCGGTCGCAGGCGCACGAGGCCGCGAACCGGCTGCACACCGTCGTTTCCCTGGTGGAGATCGGCCGGCCGGACCAGGCCGTCGAGTTCGCGACGGCCGAGCTCGCGCTCGCCCAGGAACTGACCGACCGGGTCGTCGGCGCCGTCGCCGAGCCGGTGCTCGCCGCGCTGCTGCTGGGCAAGGCCGCCGAAGCGAGCGAGCGCGGGGTCGAGCTGACGATCACGCCGGACACGGTGATCGACGACGTCTCGCTCGGCGTCGCGGCCCGCGACCTGGTCACCATCCTCGGCAACCTGATCGACAACGGCATCGACGCGGCCGTGCGCGGCAGTGGGCATCCCCAGGTCGTCGTCACAGCTCGCACGGACGACGACGGGCTGCTGCTGCGCGTCGCCGACACCGGGCCGGGCGTCCCCGAGGACGCCGACGTCTTCCGCCGCGGCTGGTCGACGAAGGCCGGCGACGGCCACGGGCTCGGCCTGGCGCTGGTCGGGCAGGCGGTGCGCCGCTACGGCGGCACGGTCGAGGTCGGGCACGACGGCGGCGCGGTGTTCACCGTGCGGCTGCCGCGGCAGGAGGCGGACCGGTGATCCGGGTGCTGGTGGTGGAGGACGAGCCGGTGGCCGCCGAGGCGCACCGCGTCTACGTCGAACGGCTGTCCGGGTTTTCGGTGGCCGGCGTCGTCCATTCCGGCGGCGACGCGCTGCGGTTCTGCGAACGCGAGCCGGTCGACCTGGTGCTGCTGGACTTCTACCTCCCCGACACACACGGGCTGGCGGTGTGCCGCTCCCTGCGCGCGGCCGGGCTCCCGATCGACGTCATCGCGGTGACGTCGGCGCGCGACCTCGGCCTGGTGAAGGCCGCGGTCTCGGTCGGAGTGGTGCAGTACCTGCTGAAGCCGTTCACGTTCGCCACCCTGCGCGAAAAGCTCGAGCGCTACCGGGAGTTCCGCGACGCGTCGGGCGAGGTGACCGGTCAGGCCGAGATCGACCGCGCGCTGGGAGCGCTGCGCACGACGGAACAGCCCCCGCTGCCGAAGGGGATGAGCGTCCAGACCCTGGAGGCGATCACGGACGCGCTGTCGGGCGCCGCGGAAGGGCTTTCCGCGGGCGCGGCGGCTTCGGCGATCGGCGCGTCGCGCGTGACAGCCCGGCGATACCTCGAGTACTTGGCGGACAACGGAATGGCCCACCGGGAGCCGCGCTACGGCCAGGTCGGACGGCCCGAAGTCTGGTACCGGCTGACTCGCGTATAACGCCTTACATCCGGTCGGTCAGGAGCTGCGCCAGCTTGGTGTAGACCTCGTCGGTGAAGGGGCGGAGGTAGAGCTCGGCCAGGCGGGTCTGGCCGTGCGACTTCTTCGCGACCAGCACCATGACGTCGCCGGAGTTGGTGCCGTCCAGCGAGCAGGTGCGGGTGGTGCCGGCCACTCCGCCGATCGGCTTCGCCGGGCCCTTGCAGTCCTTGGTCCACTCGGTGACCAGGGACGCGACCTGCCGCGTGCCCGGGACGACGGTGACGTACAGGTCGAGCAGCTGCCGCCCGCCGGTCCGGCTGGCGTAGTTGCAGTGGTAGGTGGTGGCGTCCTGCTGGGTGGTCGTCGCCTCCTCGACCGCGTAAGCGTCCAGGACGACGCCCATCGTGGCGCTCGACTCGGTCACGCCGAGGAACGGGCAGGCCGACGTCACCTTGGCCGGCGAGTTCGGCGGTGGTGGCTGCGGTGTCGTCGGTCGCTGGGAGCCCG
This sequence comes from Amycolatopsis sp. NPDC028719, assembly GCF_055565395.1. Taxonomy (NCBI): domain Bacteria; kingdom Bacillati; phylum Actinomycetota; class Actinomycetes; order Pseudonocardiales; family Pseudonocardiaceae; genus Amycolatopsis; species Amycolatopsis sp. NPDC028719. The sequence continues at coordinate 40,381 of NZ_JBVHUL010000003.1, read as the reverse complement.
GCCCGGGGCCCAGCGCGGGCGCGTCGGACGCCGGAGCCGGCTTCGTCGTCGACGGCGCCGCCGAAGTGGTGGTCTGCGCGACCGGCGCGGGCGCCGGAGTCGAGCACGCGGCCAGCAACGCCAGCGCGGCCGCCGTCGCCAGGATTCCCCCTCGATTCCCCATCGCGGCAGAATAGCCCGACTTCCGGCGGTTACGGCGGCTTTTCCGGTGCGGTAGACCGGGACCATGTCGAAGTGGGCCGGGTTCGTCGCAGCGCTGCTGATCGCCATCGGAGTCGCCACGCCCGCACAAGCCGCCGAACCGGCCGCCTCCGTCACCGACGTCCAGGTGACCGGGCCGGTCGCGCAGCGGTTCAGCCTCGTCGTCCTCGGGGACGGCTACACAGCGGCCGAACAGCCGAAGTTCTTCGCCGACGTCCAGCGGCACGTCAGCACCCTGTGGTCGCTCGAGCCGTTCAAGTCGTACCGCAGCTACTTCAACGTCTACGCCGTGTCGATCGCCTCGCCCGAGTCCGGTGTGGACTGTGACCCCTCGCTCGACGCGCCTCGCCGTGACACCCCGCTGAACATGGGTTTCTGGGGCGGCTGCAACGCGCAGAGCGTCCAGCGGCTGCTGACCGTCGACGACGACGCGGCCCAGCGGTACGCCGACCTCGTGCCCGGCACGACCCGGGCCAACCGGCAGATCCTCGCCCTCACGAACAGCGGCACCTACGGCGGCGCGGGAGGCACGTACGCGACGGCGTCCGGCGGGAACGCGCTGTCGGCGCTGATCTCCCCGCACGAGCTGGGGCATTCGCTCGGCGGCCTCGACGACGAGTACGACTACTACGCCCGCAACGTCCCGGGCGGCGCCTACGAAGGCGGCGAGCCGGACTCGATCCACCACACCGTGCTGACCGAGCAGCAGCTGCGCGACCAGCACGCGAAGTGGTACCGCTGGCTCGGCGAGCCCAGCGACTCCGGCGGCAGGATCGGCCGTTTCGAAGGCGGGCTGTACACGCAGACCGGCGTCTGGCGGCCCAGCGCCCACTCGATGATGAAGACGCTCGGCTACGCGTTCGACCAGGTCGGCCGCGAACGCATGACCCAGCGCATCTCCGCGAAGGTGCCGCTCATCAGCGGCGGTACCCCGGCCGGGACGATCGGCGCCGACCGCGTCGTGTGGGTCCGCCCGATGCACCCGGTGAGTCACCGCCTCGACGTCACCTGGACCCTCGACGGCGTTCCCCTGCGCGGTTCCGGCGCGCTCGACCTGCGCCAGGCCCACGTGAAGCCGGGGACGCACACGTTGATCGCGAAGGTGACCGACCCGACGCCGTTCGTCCGCGACCCGGCCGTGCGGCCGACGGCGACCCGCACGTGGACGGTCGACACCTCGGTGACCACCCCGCCCGTCGGCGGCCCGGCTGTGGTGGCGTCGACGCCCACCGCCGCGCCGGTCGGCGGCCACGACGTCGTGTACGTCGAGACGGGGGAGCCGACGGGTTCGATCCCGCCGGTCCGCTGGGCGCTCGACGGCAGGCCGGTCGGAAGCGGCCCCGACTTCGCTCTCGAGGAGACACGCGGCCGGCACACGCTCACGGCGACGACCGGCGGCGCCACGTTGACCTGGAGGGTGGACGCGGACGGCCCGACGACGACGGTCTCGCTACCACCCGCGAAGGACCAGGTGTTCCACGGTTCGTTCACGATGCGGCTGACAGCGTCCGACGGAATGCCGGAGTTCCGCGTGGACGGCGACGGCTGGCACAAGTACTACGGCTGGCCGACGGACCCGAACGCACCGTACGTCTTCACCCCGCGCGGCACGGAGATCGACGGCCTGGCGTACGGCAACCTCGGTTCGGGCGGCCTGACGGTATCCCCGTTCGCAGACCGGACACCCGGCTACGGCCGTCACCGCATCGAGTACCGCTCGATCGACGCGGCCGGCAACGTGGGCCCGACCCGGTCGTTCGTGGTGACGCTGCTGCCGTGATCAGCGCGGCCGGCCGGGTACGCCCGGCCGGGTCTGCCACGGGTGCGGCCCGTCCAGCGGCCGGTACTCGACACCCAGCGCGTCCAGCCGCGGCAGGTGGTGGTCGCGCAACCGCGGCAGGAACTCGGCGTAGTCCCGCTCACCGCTGCTCCACGCCACCTCCGCGAACGCCGACAACCGCGGGAACGCCATGTAGTCCACCCGCCGCACGCTGTCCAGGTGCTCGCTCCACACCTGGGCCTGCACCCCGCGCAGCCGCGGCCCGGTCAGCGCCGGCTCGTACGCGTACACGTCTTCCAGCGTGTGGACCATCCCCACCGGGATCGGCTCGTCCGGGTGCGAAGACTGGCGGTGGTCCAGGTACACGTGCTGTTCCGGGCACATCACGACGTCGTGCCCTTCCGAAGCGGCCCGAACGCCCGCCGCCTCGTTCTGCCACGAGCCGATCACCATCGGAGGCAGGCCGGGGATGTCGAGGACCTCGTCCCAGCCCATCGGCGTCCGGCCGCGCGCCACCAGGTGCTCGGCCAGCCGCCGGACGAACGCGCGGTGCTCGTCGGTCGCGCCCGGCGTCTCGTCGCCGCCCAGCGCGATCACCGGGGACGGGAAGATCTCCAGCAGGTGGTCGAACACGCGGCGGAAGAAGTCCAAAGTGGACTCGGTAGGCGACAGCAGCGAAGTGCTGATACCCCAGGAAGTCCAGATCTCGTACGACGACGAGGTCCCCAATGATGGGTAGGCGGCCAAGGCGGCTCGGGCGTGCCCGGGGATGTCGATCTCCGGCACCACCGTGACGGCCCGGGAAGCAGCGTAAGCCACGATCTCCCGCAGGTCGTCCCCGGTGTAGAACCCGCCGTGCGGACGACCGTCCTGCTCGCCCCCGCTCCCCGCCATCGACGACGGCCGCCAGCCACCCACCGACGTCAGCCGGGGGAACTCGGGGACCTCGAAACGCCAGCCCTGGTCGTCGGTCAGGTGCAGGTTGAGCACGTTCAGCTTGTGCGCGGCGAGCAGGTCGACGAACCGCAGCACTTCGGCCTTGGTCCGGAAGTGCCGGGCGACGTCGAGCAGGCACCCGCGCCAGCCGAACCGCGGGTGGTCCTCGACCACGCCGCACGGCACGGACAACGCGCCACCGAAGGAAGCCGCGCGAAACGCCGGAGGACCCGCGAGCTGACGCAGCGTCTGCCGTCCGTAGAACTCGCCGGCCGCGTCACCGCAGGACAAAACCACGCCCGAAGGAGTGACCTCCAACCGGTACCCCTCCGCCGGCAGCGAAGCGGACCGGACGTCCACAGTGGACGGCCACGGGCAGGAACCCGCTGAAGGCGTCACCGAGACCGGGCGGGGGAGCAGGGTGTCGAAAGCCATGTCAGCCCTTCACGGCGCCGGCCATCCCGGACACCAGCCGTCGTTGCACGAGGACGAAGAACACCAGGACCGGGATCGTCATCAGCGTCGAGGACGCCATGACCGCACCCCAGTCGGTGTCCTCCGGCTTGAAGAACACCAGGATCGCCTGCGGCAGCGTCTGGTTCTCGGTCTTGGAGATGATGAACGTCTTGGCGAACAGGAAGTCGTTCCAGGCGTGGATGAACGCGAGCACGCTCACCGCGACCAGACCCGGCGCCACCAGCGGGAACAGGATCTGCCAGGTGAACCGCATGCGTGACGCGCCGTCGAGCTTGGCCGCCTCTTCGAGCTCCACCGGCACCGCCGCGACGAACCCGCGCAGCATCCAGATCGCGAAGGGCAGGCTGAACGCCAGGTGCACCAGCACCAGTGAGCCCAGCTCGTTGAGCCCGAACGCCGGCGCGACGCCGCCGATCTGGCGCATCAGGAAGAACAGCGGGATGGTCAGCGCCTCCACCGGCACCATCTGCGCGACCAGGGTCATCACCAGCAGCACGGTCCGGCCCTTGAACGAGAACCGCGTCAGGGCCACCGCCGAGAGGAACGACAGCACCAGCGACAGCACCACGACGACCAGCGCGACGACCAGGCTGTTCACGAAGAACCGCCCGAAGCCGGACACCGTGAGGACCCGGGAGAAGCTGTCGAACGACGGGTCGAACGTCCACGGCTTCGGGTTCGCCGACTGGATCTCGCCCGGCGGCTTGAACGCCGAGAGCAGCATCCAGTACAGCGGGAACGCGACGACGCCGGCGATCACCACCGTGATGATCTCCGCGATCAGCCGTCCGGGGCGACGAACGGCTACAGCCATGCCGCGCTCCGGCGCTGCGACCGGACGTAGAGCCCGGTGATCGACAGCAGCAACAGCGTCATGACGACTCCGATCGCCGAGCCGAGGCCGTACTCCTGCCCGGCGAAGGCCTGTTGGTAGGCGTAGACGTTGAGGACCAGGTTGCGGCCGGCGACGCCGCCGCCGTTGGTCATCACGTAGATCTGGGTGAACACCTTGAAGTCCCAGATGATCGACTGGACGGTCGCGATCATCAGCAGCGGCCGCACCGTCGGCAGCACGATCGAATAGGTCGTGCGCCACACCGACGCGCCGTCGAGCGCCGCGGCTTCGAGCACCTCGTCGGCGACGCCCTTGATCCCGGCGTACATCGTGACCAGCACGAACGGGAACGAGCACCAGATCACCTCGGCGGCGACGAGCCCGAACGCGCCGAGCGTGCCGAAGGTCCACGAGTGGTGCTCGAACGGCAGGCCGATCCCCGAGAGCACCTCGTTGACCAGGCCGAAGTCGGTGTCGAAGAGGAACAGCCAGACGTAGGAGCCCGCGATCGCCGGCGTCGACCACGCACCCAGCGCGGCCAGGAACAGGAGCGTGCGGGGCAGTGAGCGCACCCGCGAAGCCAGCACGGCGAGTCCGGTGCCGACGATGAGCGAGCCGATGACGCAGGCCGCGGCGAACCCGACCGTCTTGCCGAGCACGGTCCAGAACTGCGTCTGCGACAGCAGATCGGCGTAGTTCGCGAAGCCGAGGAACACCAGCGGCGCGTTGCCCGCGGCCTGCGGCTGGCCGTAGTCGTAGAACGAAATGAGGACCAGCTGGTAGATCGGGTAGGCCAGCATCGCCGCGAGCAGGATGCCCGCCGGGGCGAGGTAGAGCGCGGCGGCCCGGCCGTCCCCCTTCCGTCTCGGCCTCCGTGCGGGTGCCGTGACGGAAGGGGCTTCCTGGACGGTCACCACTAGCCGAAGGCCTTGTCCATCGCCGCGGCCGCGTCGGTGAGCGCGGCGGCCGGGTCCTTGCCCCCGGTCGCGATCTGCTGGACGGCCGTCGGCAGCACGTTCTGGCTGTCGATCTTCGACCACGCCGGCGTCGCGGGGACGAACTTCGTGCCCGCCTTGAGCGTGTCGACGAACGGCTTGAGGAACGGGTCGTTCGCCGCGAGCTTCTGCTGCACGCTGCTCAACGTCGGCAGGTTCCCCATCGCCGTGTACATCTTCTCCTGGTACTTCGCGCCGCCGAGCAGCTCGACGAACTCCAGCGCCAGGCCCCGCCGCTTGCCGGCGTTGAAGACGCCGAGGAGGTTGCCGCCGGCGAACGCGGGGGCGACGCTGCCCGCGGCCGTGCCCGGGATCGGGACGACGGCGTACTTGCCCTTCACCGCGCCCTGCTCGACGGCCTTGCGGTTGAAGTCGCCGCCGATGGTCATCCCGGCCTTGCCGCCGGCGAACGCCGTGACGCTCTGCGTGCCGGTCAGGTTCGCGCACTGCGCGGGCGGGCAGATGTCGTCCTTCAGGAGGTTCGCGTACTGCGTCACACCGGCCTTGGCCTGCTCACCCGTGACCGTCGACTTCCACTTGCCGCCCTCTTCCTGCGCCAGCTCGCCGCCGTTGGCCCAGAGGAAGGGCAGCATCGCGTAGGTGTACTTGCCCCCGACGGAGATGCCGTAGAGGTCCGGCTTGGCGGCGCGGATCTTCCGGGCCTCCTCGGTGAGCTCCGAGAGCGTCGTGGGCGGCTTGAGGCCGAGCTCGGTGAAGACGTCGGTGCGGTAGTACAGCGCGCGGATGCCGGTGTACCACGGCAGGCCGTAGGTCTTGCCGCCCGACTTGGCGGTGTCCAGCACGGTCGGGATGAGGTCCTTGCCCTCGCTCCACGACGCGAGGTCGCCGGTCAGGTCGGCGAGCGCGCCGGTGGCGGCGTAGTTGGAGACGTCGGTGTTGCCGAACTCGGCGACGTCCGGCGCGTTGGCCGGGTCGTTGAAGGCGCCGGAGAACTTGTCGGCGCGGCCTTCCACCGGCACCCACTGGACGTCGACCTCGACACCTTGGTGCGCGGCCTTGAACTCGGCGATGGCCTCCTTGACCGCCGCCTCCTTCGGCGCGCGGTTGGCCTCGTCGAACAGCCAGACGCGGACGGTGCCGGTCTTCTCGTCCCCGCCGTTGCCCGCGGGCGCGGACTGGGTGGGCGCGCAGCCGGCCAGCAGGGCCAGCCCGGCGACGACGGGCAGGGTGCGGCGCAGTCTCATGGGGATCCTCCAGTAAGTGCCCCTCGTGGGTGTTCAGGCGGGTTCTGACCCGACTGAACACTCACGAGGGCTTGTGCTCAGGCGAAGTAGACGGAGTTGACGTCGGGGACCGCGAGGCTGCCGGCAACCGCGCCGGGCAGGCCGGTGGCCGGGTCGCGCGGCAGCCAGGTGACGGTGCCGGAACGCTGGTTCGAGACGTAGAACCAGTTCTCGCCGGGGTCGAGGGCGACGTGCCGGGGCCAGTTGCCGCCACTGGACACAGTGGACACCAGCTTCAGCGTCTCGCCGGCGACGGAGAACGTCGCCAGGGTGTTGGGCCCGCGGACGGTGGCGTAGGCGAACTTCCCGTCCTTGGACAGGGTGATTTCGCCGGGGAACAGGTCCCCGGTGCTGCCCGGCGGCACGGCGGGCACGACGGAAAGCGCCTTCAGCGTCCCGGTGGCCGCGTCCCAGCTCGCGACCGTCACCTCCGGGCGCAGCTCCTGCAGGATGTAGGCGAACGTCCCGGTCCTGTCGAACGCGAGGTGCCGCGGCCCGGCCCCGGCCGGCAGCTTCAGCTGCTGGTGCAGCGAAAGCTTCCCGGTGGCGACGTCGAGGGAGTAGACGTACACCGAGTCGGCGCCGAGGTCGACCGACAGCACCCAGCGCCCGGTCGGGTCGTTGACGACCTGGTGGGCGTGCGCCTGCCCGGAATCGGCCCGGTGCGTCACCAGGTCCGTGGCCGCGCCGAGCTTGCCACCGGCCAGGATCGGCAGCACGACGACGCTGCCCGAGCTGTAGTTCGCCGCCAGCACGTACTGCTGGCTCGAGTGCACGCTCAGGTGCGTCGGCGCGCCGCCTTTGGAGGAAACCCTGTTGAGCAGCTTGGGTTTCGTCGCGTCGGCGACGTTCAGTGCCGAGACGAACCCGGCCGGATCGCCTTCGTTGGTGACGTAGAGGGTCTTGCCGTCGGCGCCGCGGTCGAACCACGACGTGTCGGTGATGCCCGGCACCGTGCGGACCGGGCCCAGCGTGGCGCCCGACCGGCTCGAGACGTCGAGGCCGTGGCCGCCCGCCCCGCTGGTGTAGCTGCCGATGTACACGGTCCCTCCGGCGATGCAGCCCTTCGAGGTGGTGGCAGCGGAAGCGAGCTGCGCGCCGAGCACGGTCGCGGCACTCGCCCCCGCGGCGGCGCCGAGGAACGTACGACGGGAAAGTCCGGTCATCGTCATTGTCTCCCAACGGTTCGGGCGGCGGCTGCCCTCCAGTATGGTCTAGACCACGGCCATGAGCAATGCCGAAACCGCGAAACCGGAAACGGAAAGCACGGTTTCCAGTGCCGTCCACGACTTCAGCGTCTGGACCACGCTCATGTTGAAGTACCGCGAAACGATCCAGAAGCCACCGTCGTTGACGTGCGACGCGATGATCGACCCGGCGGAGATCGCCATGACCAGCAGGGCCAGCTGCACCTGCGAATACCCGAGCTGCGCCACGGTCGGCGCGATGATCCCGCTCGTGGTCACGATGGCGACGGTCGCCGAACCCTGCGCGATCCGCATGCCGCAGCTGATCACGTACGCCGCGAGCAGCACCGGCAGCCCGGCGTCGTGCAGCGAGTCGGCGACGGCCTTGCCGATGCCGGTGGCCGAAAGCACCGCGCCGAAGAACGCGCCCGCGCCGACGACGAGCAGGATCATCGCGACCGGCCGCAGCGACTTCGCGGCCAGTTCGTTGAGGTCCTTGCCGGTGAACCCGCGGCGCAGACCCAGCAGCCAGGACGCCAGCAGCACGGCGACCGTCAGCGCGACCGCCGGCGTGCCGATGAACGCGGCGACGCCCGAGAGCGCGGAGCCCTTCGGCAGCCAGATGCTGCCGAACGTGCCGGCGAGGATGAGCACCAGCGGCACCGCGATGATCGAGCCGACCAGCGCCAGCGACGGCACGCTCTCCTCCTCTTCGCCTTCTTCTTCGGCGACGATCATCTCCTGGGGCACCTCGACGTCGATGCGCTTGCCGATCCAGGTCGCGTACAGCACGCCGCCGACGAGGAACGCGGGGATGCCGCAGGCCAGGCCCATCAGGATGATCCAGCCGAGCTCGACGTGCAGCAGCCCGGCCGCGGCCACCGGGCCCGGGTGCGGCGGCAGGAACGCGTGCGTGATCGACAGGCCCGCGATCAGCGGCATCGCGTAGAGCACCAGCGAGCGCTTACCCTGCTTCGCCGCGACGTACACCAGCGGGGCCAGCACGAAGATGCCGATGTCGAAGAACACCGGGATGCCGAAGATGAACCCGGCGACACCCATGGCCAACGGTGCCCGCTTCTCGCCGAAGCCCCGCAGCAGCGCCCCGGTGAGCACCTTCGCGCCGCCCGAGCGTTCCAGGATCGACCCGAGCAGCGTGCCGAGCCCGATGATCGCCGTGATGTGCCCGAGGATGCCGCCGAACCCCTTTTCCAGCAAGGAGTCCGACGACTTCTGCGCGGTGCCGACGATGGTGCCGACCGGCAGGCCCGCGGCCAGCGCGGTGAGCAGGCCGACGACGATCAGGGCGATGAACGGCTCGATCTTGAGCTTGACGATCAGCACCAGCAGGACGGCGATCGAGACGGCGGCGAGCGTGAGCAGGCCACCCGTAGTGTGTTGCAGCCAGTGGATCATCGAGCTCTCCGGGGGTTGCGCAGGGACGCACCGGCGAGGGCGCCGGTGGGACGGCCGTCGTCGAGGGCGGCGACGCCGTTGACGAAAACGTGGGTGATCCCCGCGGCCGGTTGCCGCGGGTCGTCGAAGGTGGCGGTGTCGGCGACCGCGTCGGGGTCGAACAGCACCAGGTCGGCGGCGTACCCGGCGCGGACGAGCCCGCGGTCGGTCAGCCGCAGCCGCCGCGCGGCCCGTCCGGTCAGGTGGGCGACGCACTCGGCGAGGTCCAGCACGCCCAGCTCGCGGACGTACCGGGCGAGGTAGCGGGGGAACGTGCCCCACGCGCGCGGGTGCGGCCGCGCGCCGACGAGCAGGCCGTCGCTGCCGCCGGTGTGCGTGCGGTGCCGCATGATCGCCTGGACGTTCTCCTCGTGCCCGACGTGCATCAGGCACGACGTGCCGAGGCGTTCGTCGAGCAGCGTGTCGAAGTACAGCTGCGCGGGTGCCACGTTCTGCTGGGTGGCCGACGCGGCGACGCTGTGCCCGACCAGGTGGTCGTTGTGGTCGTTGCGGACGCCGTTGATCTCGATGGCGTCCCAGTCGATCGGCACGCCGTGCGCACCGTCCGAACCGGACTCCTCGATCTCGGCGCGGATCCGCTCGCGTGCGTCCACATCGGACAGCCGGGCGAGGGTCGCGTCGAGCCCGCCCTCGGTGGCCCAGCTCGGCAGCAGCGCCGAGAGGTAGGTCGCGCCCGGCAGGTACGGATAGGTGTCGAGACTGACGTCGCAGCCGTCGTCGAGCGCGTCGTCCAGGAGCTTCAGCAGGTCGGGCGCTTTGCCTTTGTTCACCGAGAAGTTCATCGTCGCGTGCGCCAGGTGCAGCGGACAGCCGGAACGCCGGGAGACGTCGATCATCTCGGCGAACGCTTCGAGCGCGCCCTTGCCGTAGCTGCGGTGGTGCGGGCTGTAGAACCCGCCGCCCTCGGCGACGACCTTGCACAGCTCGACCAGCTCCCCGGTATCCGCGTACATCCCGGGGGTGTAGGTCAGGCCCGACGACATCCCCATCGCACCCTCGGCGAGGCCGGTCGCGACGAGCTCCTTCATCCGCGTCAGCTCGGCGTCCGTCGCGGGCCGGTCGTCGAAGCCGACGGCGAGCATCCGGACCGTGCCCTGCGGCACCAGGTACGCGGCGTTGACCGCGATGCCCTGGTCGAGCCGGTCGAGGTACTCGCCGACCGAACGCCAGTTCCAGTCGAAACCGGCCGGGTCGTCGTTCCACCCGGCGAGCTGCTGCCGCAGCGCTTCGAGCACGGTGTCGTCGACCGGCGCGTACGAGAGCCCGTCCTGGCCGAGCACCTCCGTCGTGACGCCCTGCGTGATCTTGGCCGGGTGCTCCGGGTTCGCCAGCAGCTGCAGGTCGGAGTGCGAATGCATGTCGATGAACCCGGGCGCGAGCACCAGCCCGCCGGCGTCGATCGTCCGCCCGCCGGTCAGCGAGCCCGCGTCGGCGACCTCCGCGATCTTCCCGCCGGTGATGCCGACGTCGTGCCGGGCGAGCGGTTCGCCGGTGCCGTCGGCGACCAGCGCGTTCTTGACGACGACGTCCATCAGAACCACGTCCGGACGAGATCGACGACGGTTTCGCCGTCCGCGGCGGTCACCGGCAGCAGCGGCCACTTGTCGAACACCGTGCACGGGTGCGAGAGACCGAGCCCGATCCAGTCGCCGACCTCGACCGGCGACCCGGCGGGCAGCGTGAGAAACGCGTGCTGGTCGTTCATCTTCGCGACGACGTGCCCTTCGAGGGGCTCGGCGGGGCCGTTCGGGGTGCGGCGCAGCTGCGGCTCGGGCATGCCCTCGTCGAAGGACGCGTCGCGCTTGCCGATGGTCAGCAGCGCCAGCTCGGCCGACGGCTTCGACGTCACCTGCGCCCAGGCGCGCAGAGCGGGCCGGAACGACGCGACGCCGTCGATGCGCGGGTGGTCGCCGAGCGGGGAGATCTCGCGGTAGAAGCCGTCGTCGTGGGTGACGTACGCGCCGCTGCGCAGCACCGGCAGGACGTCGAGGCCGTCGGGCCACGGCTTCGTCAGCTCGTTCGCGACCTGGTCGAAGTACGCGCTGCCGCCGGCGGTGACGATGATCTGCCCGTCGAGCATTCCCTTGTCCGCGAACGTGATCGCGAGGTCCCGGAGCCCGTCCACGTAGGAGCTGATCTTCGCGAGCGCGGCTTCGTCGGTGTCGTGCGAGAGCGCGCCTTCGTATCCGCCGGTGCCGCGCAGCCGCAGGGCCGGGCTGGCGTGCACCGCTTCGGCGACAGCCAGCGCGGTCGCGGTGTCGCGCACTCCCGTGCGGCCGCCGTCGGCGCCCAGCTCGAGGAGGACGTCGACCGGCCGTTCGGTGCCTTCGAGGGCTTCGGTCATCAGCTCGACGCCGCGAACCGAGTCGACCCAGCAGACGAACTCGAAGTCCGGGTCGGCCGCCAGCTCGGCGGCCAGCCAGCGCAGGCCCGACGGGTCCAGGAACTGGTTGGCCAGCAGGATCCGGGAGACGCCGAAGGCGCGGTAGATCCGCAGGTGACCGGCGTTCGCGCAGGTGATGCCCCATGCGCCGTGCTCGATCTGGCGGGCGAACAGCTGCGGGGCCATGGTCGTCTTGCCGTGCGGGGCGAGCACGACACCGCGGGCGGCGCACCACGCGGCCATCGTCCGCAGGTTGTGCTCGAGGGCGTCGTCGTCGAGGACGACGAAGGGCGCGAAGAACCCGTCGGTGAACAGGTTCAGCCGCCGGTCCGCGGCTTCGGTGAGCGTGAGCCCGGTCAGGGCGGGGGCAGCCGAGCGGAAGCGCCAGTCGATCCGCTCGTCGCGGAGGGCGGCGAGCGCGGCGGGGTCCATCAGGCAGGGTTTCATCGGCGGCGACCTCGGTTGCGTATGTTGCAACGACTGTTGCGCATTTTGAGTGCCATAGGTGTAGCATCCGGGTCGCCACAGGTCAACGGGGTGACGGACGGGGGAGACGGAAAGTGACGAGCGGGCCCGAGGTGCTTTGTGTCGGCGAGACGATGGCCCTGTTCGTACCCGCCGAACCCGGCCCACCGGACGAGGTGAAGCGGTGGACGCGCACGATCGGCGGCGCCGAATCGAACGTGGCCTGCCACCTGCCGGCCCTCGGCGTGCCGAGCGGCTGGGTGAGCACGGTCGGCGACGACCCGTTCGGCCGGGCGATGCTGCGGGAGATCGCTTCCCACGGCGTCGACGTCAGCGCGTGCTCCGTCGACCCGGTGCGCCCGACCGGGCTCTACATCAAGGAAAGCGGCGCCGGCGGCAGCCCGGTGCGCTACTACCGGGCGGGCTCCGCGGCGTCCGGGATGGGCCCTTCGCTGCTGGACCGGCTCGATCTCGGCGGTGTCCGCGTGCTGCACCTGTCCGGCATCACACCCGCGCTGTCCGAGAGCTGCCTCGCGCTGGTGCGCGCCCTGCTGGAGCTGCCCCGCGGCGACCGGCTGATCTCGTTCGACGTCAACCTGCGCCCCGCGCTCTGGGCGGGCCGCGACCCCCGGCTGCTCGCGGAGCTGGCCGGGCAGGCCGACATCGTCCTGACCGGTGACGACGAGGCCCAGCACGTCTGGGGGACCGGCGACCCGGCCGAGCTGCGGGCGTTGCTGCCGGGGCCGCGCACGCTCGTCGTGAAGCACGGCGAACGCGGCGCGACGCTGGTCGAAGGGGAGCCGCTGTTCGCGCCGGCGCTGCGGGTCGACGTCGTCGAGCCGGTCGGCGCCGGGGACGCGTTCGCCGCGGGTTTCCTGGCCGCGACGCTGCGGGGCGCCGAACCCCTGGCGCGGCTGCGGCAAGGTCATCTGCAGGCCGCGGCGACCCTGCTCACCCACGACGACGTCGGGGTGCCCCTGCCGCGCACGGTCGTGGACAGCCTGCTCCGGGCGGATCCGGACGAGTGGCTTTCGGCCCGGCTGACCGGAGAGGGCGTGCTCGCTTGAGTCAAAGTCTCGATCGCGCGCTGACGCTGCTGAACTCGATCGCGAAGGACGCGTGCACGCTCGACGACCTCGCCGACGAGATCGGCGTCCACAAGTCGACGGTGCTGCGCCTGCTGCGCACCCTCGAACAGCACCACTTCGTCCGGCGTGAGGGCACGCGGTACTACCGCCTGGGCAGCGCGATGTTCGACCTGGCCAACCAGGCCCTCGACTCGATCGACGTCCGCCGCAGCGCGCAGCCCGCGCTGGCCGCGCTCAACGCGCGCACCGGGCACACCGTGCACCTGGCCAGCTACGACGACGGCGAAGTCGTCTACATCGACAAGTACGAGGGCCGGCACTCCGTGCGGATGTACTCGCGCGTCGGCAAGCGCGCGCCGCTGCACTGCACGGCGGTGGGCAAGGTGCTCGTCGCGGCGATGCCGCCGGCTCGCCGCGAGGAGATCGCGCGGTCCATCGAGTACCCGGTGCTGACGCCGAACACGATCACGACGCCGTCGGACTTCCTGGCGGAGCTGGAGCGCGTCGGCCGGCGGGGGTACGCCGTCGACAACGCCGAGCACGAGGACTTCATCCACTGCATCGCGGCACCGGTCCGCGGGGCGGACGGCGAGGTGCTGGCCGCCGCGTCGATGTCGGTGCCGAAGGTCCTGCTCGACTACGAAGGCCTGCTGGCGCTGGTCCCGGACCTGCGCGCCGCGACCACGGAAGCTTCCGTCCACAGTGGATGGACGGAGAACGGAAAGGGGCACTGATGAGCAAGACGGCAGTTTCCACCGAGAACGCGCCGAAGCCGCCGGCGAAGTTCTCGCAGGCCGTCCGCAAGGGGAACCTCCTGCAGGTCGCCGGCCAGGTCGCGTTCGACCCGGCCACCAACGAGATCGTCGGCGACGACGTCGCGGGCCAGACCCGCCAGACGTTCAAGAACATCGAAGCCGTGCTCGCCGAAGCGGGTGCGAGCCTGGCCGACGCGATCATGGTGCGGGTGTACCTGACCGACACGGCGCACTTCGCGCCGTTCAACGAGGTCTACAACGAGCTGATCGGCGACGCGCCGCACGCCGCCCGCACGACGGTGTACGTCGGCCTCCCGGGCGAGCTCCTCGTCGAGATCGACGTGCTCTGCGTGCTGGACTGAGGTCTTCCCTGGGGCCGGTTTCCCGGCCCCAGGGGGCTCAGCCGAGCACGCTCGTGTAGCCGTTGAGCGCGGGCTGCCCGCCGAGGTGGGCGTAGAGGACGTTCGAGCCGCGGTCGATTTCACCCCGGCCGACCAGGTCGATGAGTGCCGCCATCGACTTGCCTTCGTACACGGGGTCGGTGATCATGCCCTCCAGCCGGGCGCACGTCTCGATGGCGTCCACGGTGGACTTGTCGGGGATGCCGTAGATCCCGGCGTGGTAGCGGTCGTCCAGCTCGACTTCCGCGATCTCGCCGGCGCCGATCAGTTCGGCCGTGGTGCGCGCGATGCGCGTGATCTGCTCGCGGGTCTCGTCAGGCTTCGCGGAGGCGTCGATGCCGAGGATGCGCCGGTTCTTGTTCCCCGCCACCCCGGCGACCATGCCGCCCTGCGTGCTGCCGGTGACCGAGCAGACGATCACGGTGTCGAAGAAGACGCCCAGTTCCGCTTCCTGGGCTTCGAGTTCGACGATCCAGTTCGCGAAGCCGAGCCCGCCGAGCCGGTGGTCCGACGCGCCCGCCGGGATGGCGTACGGCTTGCCACCATTGGCTTCGATCTCCGCGACGGCGTCCTCCCACGCCTGCTTGAACCCGATGCCGAAGCCGGCTTCGACGAGCCGGACGTCCGCGCCGAGGATCCGCGAGAGCTGGATGTTGCCGACCTTGTCGTAGAGCGGGTCGTGCCAGTCGACCCAGCTTTCCTGCACCAGCACGGCCTTCAGCCCGGCGCGCGCGGCGGCGGCCGCGACCTGCCGGGTGTGGTTGGACTGGACGCCGCCGATGGAGACGAGGGTGTCGGCTCCTTCTTTCAGGGCGTCCGCGACGAGGTATTCGAGCTTGCGCGTCTTGTTGCCGCCGTACGCCAAGCCGGAGTTGACGTCTTCGCGCTTGGCCCAGACCTTCGCGCCGCCGAGGTGCTCGGTGAGGCGTTCGAGAGGGTGCACCGGCGACGGGCCGAACAGCAGCGGGTAGCGCGGGAAGTCGGCCAGGGTCATCGGTCCTCCAGCAGGTCGGTCCAGATGGTCGAGATCACGGAGACGGCGGTTCCGGTGTCGTGGGCGTCGAGCGCGTCGATGAGCTTCGTGTGGCGCTCGACCGAGTTCCAGGCCAGCGCGGAGCTGAAGCGGGCGTGCTCCAGCCGGCGCAGCAGCGGCGTGTAGCGGTCGAGGGTCGCGGCGACGGCGGCGTTCCCGGCCAGCCGGACCGGGACGTCGTGCAGCTCGTCGTCCGCTTGGACGGCGGCGGCGATGTCTCCGGCTTCGATGGCCTTGGCGAACCGGTCGTTGGCCGCGCGCATCGCGGCGACGTCGGCCGGGCGGCACCGCGAGGCCGCCTCCCGCACGGCGAACTCGTGCAGCACGCGCACGATCTGCCGGGCATCGATGACGTCGCGGGACATGACGTCGGAGACCCGCGTGTAGCTCTGCGGCTTGGAGTCGACGAGCCCGTCGTCCGCCAGCCGCCGGAGCGCTTCCCGGACGGGTGCTTTCGAGAGCCCGAGCTGGTCGGCGAGGTCGGCGTCCCGCAGGGGAGCGCCGGGCGGCAGCGTGCCGTCGACGATGGCCCGGCGGATGCGGTCGTACGCCTCGTCGCGCAGGAGCGGGCGGGTGACCTTCGAGAGACTCACATCTAACATGTTAGATGTCGGATGGCTCGACCGGCAAGCTTTGCCAAAGGACGCCTCCCGGAGAGGGCGGGGTTCGCCTCATCTCATGCAGTGAAGGGCCCCTTCCTCTCGTGTTATGAGGGGAAGGGGCTCTTCAGCTCACGTCGACCGCACCGGGACCCGATCGCCCGAGCCTCGCCCACTCGACTGTCCCGTGCCGCTCGGTGGCGTGATGCCTCGCAAACGTCGCGATGACTCATTCGCGACAACCGAACCACTGCCGAGCTCACCCGGGAGACCGTCGAGCAGCCCCGCCCTCCCTGGACCTCGAGAGGGTGGGGACTGCGGTCAGTAAACGGGGCCGGTGTACTTCTCGCCGGGGCCCTTGCCGGGCTCGTCGGGCACGGCCGAGGCTTCCCGGAACGCCTTCTGGAGCGACTGCAAACCGTCGCGCAACGGCCCGGCGTGCAGGCCCAGGTACTCGGCGGACGCCGTCACGAGCCCGGCCAGCGCGGTGATGAGCCGGCGGGCTTCGTCGAGGTCGCGGTGCGGGGAGGCCGCCGGGTCGGGGTCGGCCAGGCCGAGCCGTTCGGCCCCGGCCGACAGCAGCATCACGGCCGCGCGGCTGATCACCTCCACGCTGGGGATGTCCTCCAGGTGGCGGGCTTCGGGGGAATACGGGGGCTGTTCGGAGGGTTGATCTGACACGTCTGGTACCCTTCCACGAGCGACCAGCCCCCGAGCGATCGGGGGCGGCAAGTGGAGCCCCGCTCCCACCCGTGTCACCGTACAGGTGTCCGGGTCCGGTCTCGCCCGGACGTCAAGTCCAGGGTGAAGTGTCAGGCCTCGCGGCCCGGCACGATCGGAAACAGAGTGGGCCCCGCGCACCGCAAGGTGTCGGGGCCTTCGCTATGTGGGCACCAGGTCGATAACGAGAACAGGAAACATTCCTCGGACCAAGGAGGCCCCATCAGCTCCGAGACACGCATCAACGACCGAATCCGGGTGCCGGAGGTCCGACTCGTCGGACCCGCCGGTGAACAGGTCGGCATCGTCCGGATCGAGGATGCGCTGCGCCTGGCGCAGGAGAACGATCTCGACCTCGTCGAGGTCGCGCCGCAGGCCCGCCCGCCGGTGTGCAAGCTCATGGACTTCGGCAAGTTCAAGTACGAGAGCGCGCAGAAGGCCCGCGAGTCGCGTCGCAACCAGCAGCTGACCGTCATCAAGGAACAGAAGCTGCGCCCCAAGATCGACCAGCACGACTACGAGACCAAGAAGGGTCACGTGTCGCGCTTCCTGGCGGCGGGCAACAAGGTCAAGGTCACGATCATGTTCCGCGGCCGCGAGCAGTCCCGGCCGGAGCTCGGCTACCGGCTGCTGCAGAAGCTCGCCGAAGACGTCACGGAGCTCGGCTTCGTCGAATCGTCGGCCAAGCAGGACGGTCGCAACATGATCATGGTGCTGGCCCCGCACAAGAACGTGAAGCCGAAGGCCAAGGCCGAGGCGGCCCCGGAGCCGACCCCCGAGGCGTAGGCGCCGACCAGCACAGTCAGCGGCTCACCGGAATTTCCGGTGAGCCGCCGCACGAAAGAGGACTGAAATGCCGAAGATGAAGACCCACAGCGGGACCTCCAAGCGGATCCGCGTCACGGGCACGGGCAAGCTGCGCCGCCAGAAGGCCGGTCGCCGCCACCTCATGGAGAAGAAGTCGAACCGCCTCACCCGCCGTCTCGAGGGCACCACCGAGCTGGCGAAGACCGAGGCCGGCCGCGTCAAGCGCCTGCTCGGCATCTGATCCCGCAGAACTTGCTGTAACCACCCGGGGCGGCTCCCCTTCGCCCCCTGAGATCGACAGGATGGACCCGTGGCACGCGTCAAGCGGGCGGTCAACGCCCAGAAGAAGCGTCGCGCAACTCTCGAACTGGCCAGCGGCTACCGTGGCCAGCGTTCGCGGCTGTACCGCAAGGCCAAGGAGCAGACGCTTCACTCGCTCAACTACGCCTACCGGGACCGTCGTGCCCGCAAGGGTGACTTCCGCCGCCTCTGGGTCACCCGCATCAACGCGGCCGCCCGTGAGAACGGCGTGACCTACAACCGGTTCATCCAGGGCATCAAGGCCGCGGGTGTCGAGGTCGACCGCAAGATCCTCGCGGACCTCGCCGTCAACGACGCCGCCGCCTTCACCGCGCTGGCCGAGCTCGCCAAGGCCAACGTGAACACCGAAAAGAAGTCGGCCTGACCGCCAGTTCTCCCCGGCCCGGGGTGGATCCGTTCACCGAACGGACCCCCCGGGTCGTTGCTGCGCGCAAGCTGACGCGGCGCGCGGAACGTGACAAGACCGGCCGTTTCCTGGCCGAAGGCGCCAACGCCGTCGAGGCGGCCCTCGACCACGGCACCGTGCACGAGCTGTTCGTCACCGAGCGCGCGGCGGCGCAGCACGCGGACCTGCTGGACGCGGCCCGCGCGGCCGGCGTCGCGGTCTCGCCGATTACCGACCGCGCCGCCGACGGCCTGTCCGAAACCGTGACGCCCCAAGGCATCGTGGCGGTCTGCGCGCTGCTCGACCGTCCGCTCGACGCGGCCGTGGCACCGGGCGCCCGGCTCGTCGTGGTCCTGGTGGACGTCGCCGACCCCGGCAACGCGGGCACGGTGATCCGCGTCGCCGACGCGGCGGGCGCCGACGCCGTCGTCCTGGCCGGCGACACCGTCGACCCGCACAACGGCAAGTGCGTCCGCGCGGCCGCCGGCAGCCTGTTCCACCTGCCGATCGCGCGCGTCCGCGACGTCCCGGCCGCCCTGTCGGCCTGCTCGTCGGCGGGCCTGCGCACGTTCGCCGCGCACGGCTACGCCGACGCCGAACTCGATCGGGTGGATCTCACCGAGCCGACGGCCTGGGTCTTCGGCAACGAGGCCCACGGCCTGTGCGCGGACGTCCTCGACCGCGCCGACCTCGCCGTCCGGATCCCGCTCTACGGCAAGGCGGAGAGCCTCAACCTGGCCACCGCGGCGGCCGTCTGCGTCTACACGAGCGCGATGGCGGCACGCCGCTGACCAGCCGCTAGGCTGCCCCGGTATCCACTGTGGTCACCGGGGGGAATCATGGGCAGGCTCGCCCGTTCGTACGCTTTGTTCGTCGCTTCGCTCAGAGTGCTGCGCGCCCACAAGGGCCTGGCCTGGTTCACGGTGCTGGCCGGCGTCGCCGGGCTGTTCGTCGCCGGGGCGTTCCTGACCCCGGCGTTCTTCCTGTCGCACGTCGAGATCACCGACCACGGCAGGCTCACCGCCGGCTCGTGGGTGCTGCTCGCGGCCTTCTACCTCGTCTCGGCGTTCGTCACGATCTTCTTCAACGCAGGGCTGATCTCCCAGGCCGACGTCGCGCTGCGCGGCGGCTCCCCGGCGGTCGGCGCGGGCCTGGCCGCGGCCGCGAGCCGGTGGCCGGCGCTCCTCGGCTGGGCCGGCATCTCCGCGACGGTCAGCGCGGTCCTGCGCGCGATCGAGGAGCGGCTCGGCTTCCTCGGGAGCATCGTCAGCGGCCTGGTCGGCCTGGCCTGGCGGCTCACGACGTTCCTGGTGCTGCCCATCGTCATGCTGGAAGGCGCCGGGGTGAAGGCAGGTGTCCGGCGGTCGGTGGAGCTGTTCCGCCGGACGTGGGGCGAGAACGCCGCCGGCGGCGCCGGGATCGGCCTGATCGGCTTCATCCTCAGCCTGGCCGGCTACGCCGTGCTGCTGCTCGCCGGCTTCCTCCTCGGCGGGACCGCCACCGTGTTCGTCTGCCTGGGCCTGGCGATCGTGTGGTCGGTGCTCGTCGCCGTCTTCACCACGACCTTGTCCGGGATCTACCAGACGGCGCTGTACCGCTACGCCGCCGACGGCGCGGTTCCCGGCGAGTTCGCGTCGGTCGACTTCGCCGGCGCGTTCCGCGCGCGCTGACAGCGCATCCGCGCGGCCCGGGGCGACCGGGGGCGCGCGGACCCGATCCCATAGACTTTTCCCACCTTTGACCTCTCGTGCGCCGCGTGTCCGGCGGCGCGCGTACGACCAGTCCCAGCGGACGCCGAGGAGTTATGTCCGGAGCCAAGGAGAAGGAAGCCCAGAGCGCGGTGCTCGCCCCCGAGACGCTGCAGGAGGCGGTCAAGGCCGCCGAAGCCGCGTTCGCCGCCGCGACCGGGCTCGAAGCGCTGGCCGAGGTCAAGCCGGCTCATCTCGGCGACCACTCGCCGCTGATGCTGGCCCGCCGCGAGATCGGCGCCCTGCCAAAGCAGGAGAAGGCCGAGGCGGGCAAGCGCGTCAACGAGGCTCGCCAAGCCATCCAGTCCGCCTTCGACACCCGCCGCGCCGAGCTCCAGGTGGAGCGCGACGAGCGGGTGCTGCGCGAGGAGGCCGTCGACGTCACGCTCCCGTGGGACCGCGTCCCGCGCGGGGCCCGGCACCCGATCAGCACCATTTCCGAGCGCGTCGCCGACGCGTTCGTCGCGATGGGCTACGAGGTCGCCGAAGGCCCGGAGCTCGAAGCCGAGTGGTTCAACTTCGACGCGCTGAACTTCGGCAAGGACCACCCCGCCCGCCAGTTGCAGGACACGTTCTACGTCGGCGAGGAGGACTCCGGCCTGGTGCTGCGCACGCACACCTCGCCGGTGCAGGCCCGCACCCTGCTGCACCGCGACCTGCCGGTGTACGTCGTCTGCCCGGGCCGCACGTACCGCACCGACGAGCTCGACTCGACGCACACCCCGGTGTTCACGCAGGTCGAGGGCCTCGCGGTGGACAAGGGCATCACCATGGCGCACCTCAAGGGCACGCTGGACGCCTTCGCCCGCGCGATGTTCGGCGAAAGCTCGAAGACGCGGCTGCGCCCGCACTTCTTCCCGTTCACCGAGCCGTCCGCCGAGGTGGACGTCTGGTTCGAGGAGAAGAAGGGCGGCCCCGGCTGGGTCGAGTGGGGCGGCTGCGGCATGGTCAACCCGAACGTGCTGCGCGCCTGCGGCGTCGACCCCGAGGTGTACTCGGGCTTCGCCTTCGGCATGGGCATCGAGCGCACCCTGCAGTTCCGCAACGGGATCCCGGACATGCGCGACATGGTGGAAGGCGACGTCCGCTTCACCCTTCCCTTCGGAACGGAGGCGTAGTGCGAGTCCCCGTCAGCTGGCTGACCGAGCACCTCGACATCGGCGAGGAGGTCACGCCGCAGGACCTGGCCGACGCGTTCGTCCGGATCGGCATCGAGGTCGACGACCTGAAGCAGCTCGGCCCGGTGACCGGCCCGCTGGTCGTCGGCCGGGTGGCCGAGATCGAGGAGCTCACCGAGTTCAAGAAGCCGATCCGGTTCTGCCGCGTCGACGTCGGCGAAGAGGCCGAGGAGCCGGAAGAGCCGGCCGACGACGAAGACGAGGACGACGACGAAGCCGGCGAGTTCGACGAGGGCCCGCACGGCATCCGGACCCGCGGCATCGTCTGCGGCGCCCGCAACTTCGCCGAGGGCGACCTGGTCGTCGTCGCGCTGCCCGGCGCCGTCCTGCCCGGAGACTTCACCATCGCGTCCCGCAAGACCTACGGCCGGGTCAGCGACGGCATGATCTGCTCCGCCCGCGAGCTCGGCCTCGGCGACGACCACAGCGGCATCCTCGTGCTGCCCTCGGGCACCGCGAGCCCGGGTGACGACGCGGCCGAGCTGCTCGGCCTCGCCGACACCGTGATCGAGCTGACCCCGACCCCGGACCGCGGCTACGCGCTGTCGGTCCGCGGCCTCGCGCGCGAGCTGTCGAACGCGCTGGACGTGGCCTTCGGCGACCCGGCGCTGCTGGAGGTCCCGGCGGCCGAGGGCGACGCCTGGCCGGTCCACGTCGAAGACCCGGAAGGCTGCCCGCGGTTCGTGCTGCGGCGCGTCACCGGCCTGGACGCGACCGCGCCGACGCCGTGGTGGATGCGGCGGCGGCTGATGCTGGCCGGCATCCGGTCCATCTCGCTGGCCGTCGACGTCACCAACTACGTGATGCTCGAGCTCGGGCACCCGCTGCACGCGTTCGCCACCAAGGCCATCCAGGGCGACCTGGTGGTGCGCCGGGCGAAGCCGGGCGAGAAGCTGACCACGCTGGACGACGTCGAGCGCACGCTCGACCCGGACGACGTGATCATCGCCGACGACAGCGGCGTCATCTCGCTCGCCGGCACGATGGGTGGCGCGAGCACCGAGATCACGCCGGAGAGCACCGACGTGCTGCTCGAGGCGGCGCACTGGAACCCCGCCTCGATCAGCCGCACCGCGCGCCGGCACAAGCTGTTCTCCGAGGCCGCGAAGCGGTTCGAGCGGTTCACCGACCCGCAGCTGTGCCCGGCCGCCGTCGAGCTGGCCGCGCGCCTGCTGCGCCAGTACGGCGACGCCGCGATCCAGCCCGGCCGCACCGACGAGGGCACGGTCGAGCCGAACCCGCCGGTCATGATGCCGATCAACCTGCCTGACAAGGTCGCGGGCGTGAACTACAAGCGCGGCGTGACCGTCCGGCGCCTGTCCCAGATCGGCTGCAAGGTCTCGGTCAGCACGGGTGACGACGGCACCGGCCGGGTCACGGCGATCCCGCCGAGCTGGCGCGGCGACCTGCGCCAGCCCGCCGACCTCGTCGAAGAGGTGCTGCGGCTGGAGGGCTACGACAGCATCCCGTCGACGCTGCCCGCCGCCCCGGCCGGCCGCGGCCTGACCGACGCCCAGCGGCGCGTCCGGAGCGTTTCTCGGGCGCTGGCCGAAGCCGGCTACATCGAGGTGCGGCCGTTCCCGTTCATCAGCGACACGGTCTGGGACGCCTTCGGCCTGCCCGCGGACGACGTCCGCCGCACCACGGTGAAGGTCCGCAACCCGCTGGAGGCCGACCGCGACCGGCTGGCGACGACGCTGCTGCCGGGCCTGCTGGACACGTTGCAGCGCAACGTGTCGCGCGGGATGAAGGACGTTTCACTCTACCACATCGGCCAGGTGGTCCTGCCCGCGCCGAACCCGCTGAAGGTGCCGGACCTCGGCGTCGACGGGCGGCCTTCGGACGAGGAGCTCGCGCTGCTCGAAGCGGCCGTGCCGCAGCAGCCGCTGCACGTGGCCGTGGTGCTCGCCGGCCAGCGCCACCGCGCCGGCTGGTGGGGCGCCGGCGAGCCGGCGAACTGGGCCGACGCGGTGCAGGCCGCCCGGACGGTCGCCGAGGCCGCCGGGATCGAGCTGACGGTGCAGGCCACCGACCTGCCGCCGTGGCACCCGGGCCGCTGCGCGCGGCTGCAGGTCGGCGACTGGCCGGTCGGCCACGCCGGTGAGCTGCACCCCAAGGTGGTCGAGGCCCTCGGCCTGCCGCCGCGGACGGTCGCGATGGAGCTGGACCTGGACGCGATCCCGCTGCCGGACTCCCGGCCGGCGCCGAGCGTGTCGGGGTATCCGCCGGTGCTGCTCGACGTGGCCCTGGTCGCGGCGGCGGACGTGCCGACGGCGGACCTGGCCGCGGTCCTGCGCGACGGCGCGGGCGAGCTGCTCGAGGACATCACGCTGTTCGACGTGTACGCGAGCGAGCAGATCGGCGAAGGCAAGCGATCGCTGGCGTACAAGCTGCGCTTCCGCGCGGCGGACCGCACCCTGACGGTCGACGAGGCCACCAAGGCCCGCGACGCGGCGGTGGCGGCGGCGGGCGAGCGCTTCGACGCGACCCTGCGCGCCTAGCCGGCGAGCGCGAGGTAGTTCGAGTGCGGGAGGGGCCGGGAAACCGGCCCCTCCCGCCATTTCCGGCCAACCCACGCGCTTGCACCCCGACACCCGGCGGCCCCCCGCAAGCTCACCCAGCCGGTCCCGACACCAACCCGCCCGCCCAGGCACACAACCCGACCCTCCAGGTACGCGACCCGACCCTCCAAGCACATGAGTCGTCCGCCTAAGTACGCGTGTTGTCCGTCTGGATACGTCCGTCCGCGGCTGGACCTCGGCCGATGTGCTTGAGCGCCTCCCGGCGGGACAACCCGGACAGCCCGGGGTGATCGTCCACGAAGGACCGGACCCAGTCCGGTGCCGTCTTCGCGTACTCGCGCAGGGCCCAGCCGATTCCCTTGCGCAGGAAGAACTCCGGCTCGGCGATCGCCGGCTCGATCGTGCGGGTGAGCAGGTCGGTGTCCGTGTCCTCCTTGGCGCCGACCTGGCAGATGATCGCCGTGCGGCGGCGCCAGAGGTCGCGGTCGGCCGCCCAGCTCAGCATGAGCGGCGTGATCCGGGCCCGGTCGGCGCGCAGGATCGGCCCGATCCGGCGGATGGCGAGCTCGTCCACGTGGTCCCACCAAGCGCCGCTGACGATCATCTCCTCGTACATCGGCACCAGCTCCGGGTCCTGCCACTGCCGGTACGCCCGGTGCCCGGAAAGCGCGATGGCCGCGTAGCGCTCCTCGCGGAATTCGGCTTCCCGCCACAACTCCAGCGCGGTCGCCGTATATGTCACCCGATCGGGCAGTATGTGGTCGGCCAAGATCTCCTTGAGAAGCACGCTTCGCTCGGGTGAAGCCACTCCGCGGAACGGCATGGCCGACTTCATGTACGCCTGCATCGCCGGCGCCTTGACCGGGTCCGCCAGCCCGGCCAGCCCGGTGCGGATCGCCTTGACCAGCTGTTCGTCCGCGCTCATGCGTCCTCCTGTCGTGCTCCGGCGGTCCGGAGCGTACTGCCGGGCACCGACGGTTTTCCGGTGCGAAGACCGGCGCAGGTTCCGACGAAAGACGGATGGCGGAAGTCGCGCCGGTCGACGAGATTGGCGAAGGTTGCCGGTAGTTTCGCCGGAATACGGCGAAATCTGTCCAATGCGGATGAAAAGGACGACTGTGAAGAGAATCGTTGCCGCTGTCGCCGCGGTGGGGCTCGCGGCCGGGCTGTTGGCCGCCGCGCCCGCCGCTTCGGCGGACCCCGGGGTGCAGTTCAGCCCCGCGCCGATCGCCTGGGGGCCCTGCGCGTCGGCGAGCCTGAAGGCCGCGGGCGCCGAGTGCGGCTTCCTCGAGGTGCCGATGGACTACGTGAAGCCGGGCGGGGCGAAGGTCTCCGTCGCGGTGTCGCGGATCAAGCACAAGACCCCGCAGTCGCAGGGGATCATGCTGGTGAACCCGGGCGGCCCGGGCGGGTCCGGCCTCGGGCTCTCGGTGCTCGGCAAGTACGTGCCGAACCACGCGGGGGACAACTACGACTGGATCGGCTTCGACCCGCGGGGCGTCGGGTCCAGCAAGCCGTCGATCAGCTGCGACGGGAACTACTTCAGCTACAACCGGCCGGCGTACGTGCCGACCACGCCGGCGCTCGAGAAGACCTGGCTCGCCCGCTCGAAGGGCTACGCCGAGGCGTGCAAGAAGAACGGCGCGATCCTCGACCACCTCAAGACGACCGACGTCGCGCAGGACATGGACAGCCTGCGCAAGGCGCTGGGCGAGAAGCAGATCAACTACTACGGCTTCTCCTACGGCACCTACCTCGGCCAAGTGTACAGCACGATGTACCCGAAGAACGTCCGCCGGATGGTGCTGGACGGCAACGTCGACCCGCGGAAGGTCTGGTACCAGGCCAACCTCGACCAGGACGTCGCGTTCGACAAGAACATCAAGATCTACTTCGACTGGCTGGCGTCCCACGACAGCGTCTACCACCTCGGCAAGACCGGTTCCGCCGTCGAGAAGCTCTGGTACGACACGCAGCGCAAGCTCGCCAAGAACCCGGCGGGCGGCGTCATCGGCGGCGGCGAGTGGACCGACATCTTCCTGCAGGCCGGCTACTACGTGTTCGGCTGGGTCGACATGGCCCAGGCCTTCGACGGCTACGTCCACAAGGGTGACTGGCAGACGCTGAAGGCGCTCTACGACAGCTCGAACCCGCCCGGCGACGACAACGGGTTCGCCGTCTACCTCGGCGTCCAGTGCACCGACGTCCAGTGGCCGACCAACTGGAACAAGTGGCGCGCCGACAACTGGCTGACCTACTTCAAGGCCCCGTTCGAGACCTGGGGCAACGCCTGGTTCAACGCGCCCTGCGTGTACTGGCCGGCGAAGGCGGGCAAGCCGGTGGACATCGACGGCCGCAAGGTGGCCGGGGTGCTGCTGATCAGCGAGGAGCTGGACGCGGCGACGCCGTACGCCGGCAGCCTCGAGGTCCGGAAGCGGTTCCCGAACTCCAGCCTGATCAGCGCGCCGGGCGGCACGACGCACGCCGGTTCGCTGTCCGGTGTGTCCTGTGTGGACGACCGGATCGCCGACTACCTGGCCACCGGCAGGCTGCCGCAGCGGCAGCCCGGCAACCACTCGGACGTCCAGTGCGACCCGGTGCCGGCGCCGGAGCCCGACGGCGCCGCGGCGCAGAAGTCGGACAACTCCGCGAAAGCCGCCCAGGAGAAGCAGAGCACGCTGGCCCAGCTGCTGCACTTCTGAGCGAAATCGACGCAGTCCGCTGCCCCGGTCCGGTTCGCCCGGACCGGGGCAGTGTCTTTTCCGGCTCTTCCGCCGCTGTCCCATCGTCGCCTCCCGATCACGTGGTGTGGTCGAGGAGGGACGTTAGGCGAGGGGTCCGACAGTTTCGGAGCGAAGTGGGCCGTGAGCAGCGCGTGGCCGAAAATTGTCGGGGGTGCGCGCTAGCTTCGGGGCATGTCGATCATCGAAGAGCGCCGGACCGAGGTCCGGGCCCAGGAAATCACCTACCAGATCGTGGTCGCGACCAGGACGGACGACGACCGCACCGAACCGACTCCGCGGGTGATGATCACCCTCGAAGCCGGCGGACCCGGCGGCGAACCGGTCGCCGAGGGCAGCCTCGACCTGGACGTCGCGGTGGCGGCCACGGTGGCCGACCTCGTCGCGGACGGTCTGCTGTCCACGACCGGCACGGGCCGGGGGCCGCGGCGAAGATCCGCGGGCCGTCCTGCGCAGCAGGGCCGCCCGTGGAACGAGGAGATGGACGCGGAGCTGGAGACCCGGTGGATCGCGGGGGAGAGCGTCGCGGCGATCGCGGCGTACTTCGAACGTACTCCCGGCGGCATCCGCGCCCGGCTGCCCCGCGTGGGCTGCGACCCGGAGAACCCGGGCTGCTACCTCCCCGTGCCGCCGAGCAGACGCACGGACCTGGACGGAGGCGAGCCGACCTGAGCGACGGCGGGCCGGTCCGCAGTGGACCGGCCCGCCAGGCCGTCCCCTCTTCCCGTGAACGGAGTCGACCCGATGAGGTTCGCTCTCGCCGTGTGGTCCGAACCCGCGGTCGTCACCGCGGAAGAAGCGGGACGCAAGTACGAGAGACTGTGCGCGCTCTTGCCGGACGCGGTCCCGGAGGAGCCTAGAGCTCTCGCCTTCCAGCGCGAGCTGACCGCGCGCTGTCCGTCCCTGTCATCGTTACCCGTGGACGAGCTCGAAGTCAGCCCGTGGAACGGAGATCCCGTCGTCCTCGGCGATGCGGTGCTCACGAAGATGAGCTGGTCCGCCGCCGACACGGCCGTCTTGTTCGGGAAGGCTGCCGGCGAAGAACTGGTTTGCGGTCCTCGAACGAGGAGATCACTACATCCGGGTCGGTCCGGGGAGAGCGGGCGGCCACCAACCCGTCATGGTTCGCGGTGAAACACCGCGAAGGATCGTCCGATCGGCACTTCCGTGCCGAGGTCGCCGATCCGGCCCGGGTTGTCCAGGCGTTCACGGCCTTCGCCGCGGGCGACGACAGCTGGCGAGATGGGCTCAGCTGGCAACGCGTGAAGTTCCGACCGGGTCGGCGATCGAGGAGGGGAGCAGTGTCGTACCACCGATCAAGCCCGCGCGCCGGAAGCCGCGGCGGCGCGGTCCGCGAGCACCCTCAGGTGCGCCACCAGCTCCGGTGGCTCCTCGACGGTGAACGCACAGCCCAGCCCCAGCAACCGGAACGCGAGCCAGTCCACCGTGTCCGCGTGACTGTGCCACCGGCAGCGGCCGTCGCCGAGGTCGGTCAGCTCGCCGGCCGCGACGCCGAGGCGGGGTGCCACCCGAGACGCCGGTTCCGTCAGCACTGCCACCGCCCGATACGTCGGCACGAGGTCGTAGAGCCGTTCGACGACGTAGGCCGCCAGGTCCGTCGCCGGAGGGGTGCGCGGGGTGGCGCGGCCGCCGGTCGCCTGGGCGTCGCGGACCCGGTCGACGCGGAAGATGCGCCAGTCCGCGCGGTCGAGGTCGTAGGCCACCAGGTACCAGCGGCGGCCGGTGGCGACCAGCCGGAGGGGATCGGCCCGGCGCCGCGTCTCGGCACCGTCGTTCGCGCGGTAGCGGAACCGGACCGTTTCGCGGTTGGTGATCGCGCCGGCGAACACGGTCAGCTGGGCCGGGTCGACGGCCGGTCCCACGGCCGGCACGGCGACCGTGGCCGTGCCGATCGTGCCCACCCGGCGGCGCAACCGCGCCGGGAGGACCTGCTCCAGCTTGGCCAGCGCCCGCACGGACGCCTCCTCGATCCCCGAGACCGTCTGCCCCGCGGCCGTCCGCAACCCGACCGCGATCGCCACGGCTTCGTCGTCCTCGAGCACCAGCGGCGGCATCGCGGTGCCGGCCACCAGCCGGTAGCCACCCGCGACGCCGCGGCTGGCCTCCACCGGGTAGCCGAGGTCGCGCAGCCGCTCGACGTCGCGGCGGATCGTGCGCGGGCTGACGCCGAGCCGGCCGGCCAGCTCGCTGCCCGGCCACTCCCGGGGCGTCTGGAGCAGCGAGAGCAGGCCGAGCAGCCGCGCCGGGGTGTCCGTCATCGGTCCAGCATCCCAAGGTGGCGGGGACCACTTCCCGGTATTCCTGTTTGTTTAGCCTTGCAAGGGCGTGCATAATCATGCGTATGACGGTGAACATCGCGGTGGCCGGAGCCAGCGGGTACGCGGGCGGCGAACTGCTGCGCCTGCTCTTGGCCCATCCCGAGGTCGAGATCGGCACGCTCACGGCCGCCAGCAGCGCGGGCACCAAGCTCGGCGTCCACCAGCCCCACCTCGTTCCCCTGGTCGACCGGGTCCTCGCCGAGACGACGCCGGAGACCCTCGCCGGCCACGACGTGGTCTTCCTCGCGCTGCCCCACGGGCATTCGGCGGAGATCGCGGCACAGCTCGGCCCGGACGTCCTGGTGGTCGACCTCGGCGCCGACCACCGCCTGGCCGACGCCGCCGACTGGCAGCGCTGGTACGGCGGCGACCACGCCGGCCAATGGCCGTACGGCCTGCCCGAACTCCCCGGCGCCCGCGAGAAGCTCGTCGGCACCAAGCGCGTCGCCGTGCCCGGCTGCTTCCCGACCGGCGGCTCGCTGGCCCTCGCGCCCGCCTTCGCCGCCGGGCTGGTCGAGCCGGACGTCACGGTCGTCGCCGTCACCGGCACCTCCGGCGCCGGCAAGAGCCTCAAGCCGAACCTGCTCGGCTCGGAGGTGATGGGCTCGGCCAGCGCGTACGGCGTCGGCGGCGCCCACCGCCACACCCCCGAGTTCGCGCAGAACCTCTCGGCCGTCGCGGGGGAGAAGGTCACCGTGTCCTTCACCCCGGTCCTCGCGCCGATGCCCCGCGGCATCCTCACCACGGCGAGCGCGCCGTTGAGGGGGGACGTCGACGAGGCCGCCGCCCGCGCGGCGTACGAGAAGGCCTACGAAGCGGAGCCGTTCGTCCAGCTGCTGTCCGCGGGCGCCTGGCCCGCCACCTCGGCGACGCTCGGCTCGAACAACGTCCAGCTGCAGGTCACGGTCGACGCCGACGCACGGCGCCTGGTCGTGGTCGCCGCGATCGACAACCTCACCAAGGGCACCGCCGGCGGTGCCGTCCAGTCGATGAACCTGGCCCTCGGCCTCCCCGAGACCACCGGCCTTTCCACCGTAGGAGTGGCACCGTGACCGTCACCGGCCCCCAGGGCTTCCGCGCCGCCGGCGTCGCCGCCGGGATCAAGGCCTCCGGCGCGCTCGACTTCACGCTGGTCGTCAACGACGGCCCGCTCGACGTCGCGGCCGGCGTGTTCACCCGCAACGTCATCAAGGCCGCGCCGGTGCTCTGGTCGCAGGAGGTGCTCAAGCAGCAGCGGCTGAAGGCCATCGTCCTCAATTCGGGCGGCGCCAACGCGGCCACCGGGCCCGGCGGCTTCCAGGACACCCACGCCACCGCCGAAAAAGTGGCCGAAGTCCTGCAGGCGGGTGCGATCGAAGTCGCCGTCTGCTCCACCGGCCTGATCGGGGAACGGCTGCCGATGGACGCCGTCCTGTCCGGGGTGGACACCGCGTTCAAGGCCCTCGACGCGAGCGCCGAAGCGAGCCTGAACGCCGCCACGGGTGTGATGACCACCGATACCAAGCCGAAGCAGGCCTTCGCGAAGCACGAGAGCGGCTGGAGCGTCGGCGGCTTCGCGAAGGGCGCGGGCATGCTCGCCCCGAACCTGGCCACCATGCTCTCGGTGCTGACCACCGACGCCGTGGTGGGCAAGGAAATCCTCGACCGGGCCCTGCGTGCGGCCACCCACGTGACGTTCGACCGCCTCGACGTCGACGGCGGCACGTCCACCAACGACACGGTGCTGGTCCTGGCCTCCGGCGCGAGCGGGGTCGAACCCACCGAGGCCGAGCTCACCGAGCTGATCACCGCGGTGAGCCACGACCTCGTGCTCCAGCTGCGCGCCGATTCCGAAGGCGCGACGAAGGACGTCGACGTCACGGTGCAGGGCGCGGCCTCCGAAGCCGACGCGATCGCGGTCGCCCGCACGATCGCCGAGGACAACCTGGTCAAGACGGCCCTGTTCGGCTCCGACCCGAACTGGGGCCGGATCGCCATGGCGCTGGGCCGGGTCCCGGCCCGCATCGACCCCGAAACCGTGTCGATCGCGATCAACGGCGTCACGCTGTTCGCCCGGGGGATGCCCGCCGCCGACCGCTCGGAAGCCGATCTCACCGGGCGCGCCATCGAGATCGTCGTCGACCTCGGCGTCGGCGCGGCCGCGGCGACCATCTACACCACCGACCTTTCGCACGGTTACGTCGAAGAGAACAGCGCGTACTCCTCATGAACCAGGAGGCACTGATTTCCGCGGACGAAAGACTCGCGACGGCGGCCGAGAAGGCCGGGGTCCTCATCGAAGCGCTGCCGTGGCTGCAGCGGTTCCACGGCGCCACGGTGGTGGTGAAGTACGGCGGCAACGCGATGATCGACGACGGCCTGAAGGCGGCCTTCGCCGAGGACATGGTGTTCCTCCGGCTGGCCGGCCTGCGCCCGGTGGTCGTGCACGGCGGCGGCCCGCAGATCACCGCGATGCTCAAGCGCCTCGGCGTCGAAGGCGAGTTCAAGGGCGGCCTGCGGGTCACCACGCCGGAGACGATGGACATCGTCCGGATGGTGCTCACGGGACAGGTCAGCCGCGAGCTCGTCGGGCTGATCAACGCCCACGGGCCGTACGCGGTCGGCATCTCCGGCGAAGACGCCCGGCTGTTCACCGCCGAGCGCAAGCAGGCCACTGTGGACGGTGAGCAGGTCGACATCGGGCTCGTCGGCGAGGTCGCCGAGGTCAATCCGGACGCGGTGCTGGACATCGTCAACGCCGGGCGCATCCCGGTGGTCTCCACCGTCGCCCCCGACGTCGAGGGCGTGGTGCACAACGTCAACGCCGACACCGCCGCGGGAGCGCTGGCGGCCGCGCTGGGTGCGGAGAAGCTCGTCGTGCTCACCGACGTCGAAGGTCTGTACGCGGACTGGCCGGACCGGTCGTCGCTGATCGACCGCATCCGCGTCGACCACCTCGAGCCGATGCTGCCCACCCTGGCCAGCGGCATGATCCCGAAGATGGAGGCGTGCGTGCGCGCCATCCGCGGCGGCGTGCGCCGGGCGCACGTGATCGACGGCCGCCTCGCCCATTCGGTGCTGCTGGAGGTCTTCACCTCCCGTGGCGTCGGCACCATGGTCTTCCCCGAAACGGAGCTCCCGTGACCGACCTCAAGTCCAATGTGGACGGCCAGGCACACTGGCAGTCCGCCCTCATGGACAACTACGGCACGCCCGCGCTGACCCTCGTGCGCGGCGAAGGCGCGAAGGTGTGGGACGCCGACGGCAAGGAGTACGTCGACCTGGTCGGCGGCATCGCCGTCAACGCGCTCGGCCACGCGCACCCGGCGATCGTCGAAGCCGTCACCGCGCAGATCAAGCAGCTCGGCCACACCTCGAACCTGTACGTCAACCCGGTGGCCGTCGAGCTCGCCGAGGCGCTGCTCGACGTCGCCGGCCTCACCGGTAACGGCAAGGTGCTGTTCGTCAACTCCGGCGCCGAGGCCAACGAAGCCGCGCTGAAGATCAGCCGGCTGACCGGGCGCACCAAGGTGATCGCCGCCGAGGGCGCGTTCCACGGCCGGACCATGGGCTCGCTGACGCTGACCGGCCAGCCCGGGAAGCGCGACCCCTTCAAGCCGCTGGTGCCCGGGGTGGAGCACGTGCCGTTCGGGGATGTCGCGGCGCTGAAGGCGGCCGTCGACTCGGAGACCGCGGCCGTCTTCCTGGAGCCGGTGCTCGGGGAGGCGGGCGTCATCCCGGCGCCGGACGGCTACCTGCAGGCCGCCCGCGAGATCACGAAGGCCACCGGCACGCTGCTGGTGCTCGACGAGGTGCAGACCGGCCTCGGCCGCCTCGGCACCTGGTTCGGCTACCAGCAGGCCGGCATCGTCCCGGACGTGATCACGCTGGCCAAGGGCCTCGGCGGCGGGCTGCCGCTGGGCGCGGTGATCGGCGTCGGCGCGGCGGGCGACCTCCTCAAGCCCGGCCAGCACGGCACCACCTTCGGCGGCAACCCCGTGTGCTGCGCGGCCGGCTTGGCCGTGCTGAAGACGATCGCCGCGGACGGTCTCCTCGACCACGTCTCGACGCTGGGCAAGGACATCGCGGCGGGCGTCGAGGCGCTCGGCCACCCGCTCGTCGGCGGGGTGCGCGGCGCCGGCCTGCTGCTCGGCATCGCCCTGCGTGAGCCCGTGTCGGCCGCGGTGGCCAAGGCCGCCCAGGACGCCGGCTACCTCGTCAACCCGGTCGCGCCCGGCACCGTCCGGCTCGCACCGCCGCTCGTACTCGACGCCGCCCAGGCCGAGGGCTTCCTCGCCGCCCTCCCGAACGCGCTCGACTCCACCACGAAGGACGCCGACTGATGCTCCGCCACTTCCTCCGCGACGACGACGTCAGTCCCGCCGAACAGAAGGCCATCCTCGACATCGCGGACGCGCTGAAGGCCGACCCGCTGGGGAACAAGATCCTCGCCGGCAAGTCCATCACGGCGATCTTCGAGAAGAACTCGACCCGCACGCGGTTCTCGTTCGAGGTCGGCATCAGCCAGCTCGGCGGGCACCCGGTGATCGTCGACGGCCGCTCGATGCAGCTCGGCCGCGAAGAGACGATCGAAGACACCTCGCGGGTGCTGTCGCGGTACGTCGACGGGATCGTGTGGCGGACCTTCGCGCAGAAGCGCATCGAGGCGATGGCCGCGGCCGCGTCGATCCCGGTGGTCAACGCGCTCACCGACGAGTTCCACCCGTGCCAGGTGCTCACCGACCTGATGACGATCCGCGAGCGCAAGGGGAAGCTCGACGGTCTCACCCTCGTCTACCTCGGCGACGGCGCCAACAACATGGCGCACTCGCTGCTGCTCGGCGGCGTCACCGCCGGGATGCACGTCCGGGTCGTCTCGCCGGTCGGCTTCCAGCCGGACCAGCAGGTCATGCTCGATGCCAAGAAGCGCGCCGAGGAGACCGGCGGCACCGCCACGGTGTTCACCGACCCGTACGCGGCGGTCGCCGGCGCGGACGTGCTCGTCACCGACACGTGGACGTCGATGGGCCAGGAGAACGACGGCCTCGACCGGGTCGGCCCGTTCCGCGCCCTGCAGGTCAACACGGAACTGCTGAAGAAGGCGGCGGACGACGCGATCGTCCTGCACTGCCTGCCCGCGCACCGCGGCTGGGAGATCACCGACGAGGTGATCGACGGCCCGGCCAGCGCGGTGTGGGACGAGGCGGAAAACCGGCTCCACGCCCAGAAGGCCCTGCTGGTCTGGCTTTTCGAAGAGAGCCGGCGATGACCAGCAGCCGGGTGGGGCGGCAGGCGCGGATCACCGAACTGGTGTCCACCATGACGATCCGCAGCCAGACCGAGCTGGCCAAGCTGCTGGCCGCCGAAGGCATCGAGGTCACCCAGGCGACGCTGTCGCGCGACCTCGACGAGCTGGGCGCGGTCAAGCTGCGCGGGCCGGACTCGGGTGCGCCGGTCTACGTCATCCCGGAGGACGGCAGCCCCGTCCGCGGGGTGCAGGGCGGCACCTCGCGGCTCTCCCGGCTGCTCGCGGAACTGATGGTCTCGGCCGACTCGTCGGGCAACCTGATGGTGCTGCGGACGCCGCCGGGCGCGGCGCAGTTCCTCGCCAGCGCGATCGACCGGGCGGCCCTGGAAGAGGTCGTCGGCTCGATCGCGGGTGACGACACCGTCGCCGTGATCGCCCGGGAACCGCTGACGGGCAAGGAGCTGGCCGAGCGCTTCGCCGCCCTCGCGCAGCGCTCGGCGCACGAAGCGGGAGACGAAGGACCACCATGACCGCGCTCGCCGACATCTTCCCGGCCGAGGGGGAGTTCCTCGCGCCGGACGAGGTCGTGATCACCTTCGACCGCGGGGTGCCGGTGGCGATCGACGGCGAGACCGTTTCCGTCGCCGAAGCGCGCCGGATGCTGAGCGCGCGCGGCGAGGCGCAGAGAATCGGCCGCGGCGAAGCGTGCGCCGCGCTCGAACGGCGGACCGGCCGCGGATGCGCCAGTCTGGCCACTGCCCTCTCGGGCGAAGTCCGCCTGGTCCTCCACGACGGCCGGGTGACGGCCGACGACTTGAATCCGACGAACACCGAGGAGAAGCGAGAACAGTGAGCGGGAACGAGCAGCCGGTGCAGCTGTGGGGCGGCCGGTTCGCCAGCGGTCCGGCGGAGGCCATGGCGGCGCTGAGCGCGTCGACGCACTTCGACTGGCGCCTGGCGCCCTACGACATCGCCGGGTCCCGCGCGCACGCCCGGGTGCTGAGCAAGGCGGGCCTGCTCACCGAGGACGAGCTCGCCGGCATGCTGGCCGCGCTGGACACGCTCGCCCAGGACGTCGCTTCGGGGGAGTTCACCCCGACGATCGCCGACGAGGACGTGCACACGGCCCTCGAACGCGGTCTCCTCGAACGGGCGGGCACCGAGCTCGGCGGCAAGCTGCGCGCCGGCCGCTCGCGCAACGACCAGGTCGCCACGCTGTTCCGGATGTGGCTGCGCGACGCGGCCCGCCGGGTCGTCGCCGGCACCCTGGAGGTCGTCGACGCGCTGGTGTCGCAGGCGAAGAGGCACCCGGACGCGATCCTGCCCGGCCGCACCCACCTGCAGCACGCCCAGCCGGTGCTGCTCGCGCACCACCTGATGGCCCATGGCCAGGCGTTGCTGCGCGACGTCTCGCGGCTGCAGGACTGGGACGCGCGCACGGCCGAGTCGCCGTACGGTTCGGGTGCGCTCGCCGGCTCGTCGCTGGGCCTCGATCCCGAGGCCGTCGCCGAGGAGCTCGGCTTCGCGACGAGCGTCGAGAACTCCATCGACGGCACCGCTTCGCGCGACTTCGTCGCCGAGTTCGCCTTTGCCGTCGCGATGCTCGCGGTGAACCTGTCCCGGATCGCCGAAGAGGTGATCATCTGGAACACCGCCGAGTTCGGTTACGTCACGCTCGACGACGCGTGGGCGACCGGCAGCTCGATCATGCCGCAGAAGAAGAACCCGGACGTCGCGGAGCTGACCCGCGGCAAGGCCGGCCGGCTGATCGGCAACCTGACCGGCCTGCTGGCCACGCTCAAGGCACAGCCGCTGGCCTACAACCGCGACCTGCAGGAGGACAAGGAGCCGGTGTTCGACTCGGTCGAGCAGCTCGAGCTCCTGTTCCCGGCGATCGCCGGGATGCTCGCCACGCTGACCTTCCACACCGACCGGCTCGCCGAGCTGGCGCCGGCCGGCTTCACCCTGGCCACCGACATCGCGGAGTGGCTGGTGCGCCAGGGCGTCCCGTTCCGCGTCGCGCACGAGGCCGCGGGCGAAAGCGTCCGCGTCGCCGAGTCCCGCGGGGTCGGCCTGGACGAGCTGACCGACGAGGAGTTCGAAAAGATCAATCCGGCGCTGACGCCCGAGGTGCGGGCCGTGCTGACCGTCGAAGGTTCGGTGAAGTCCCGCGACGCCCGCGGCGGCACCGCGCCGGTTCGGGTGGCCGAGCAGCGCGCGCGGCTGGAGGAGCGCGTCACCGCGGCGCGGCAGTGGCTCAACTGATGGTGAAGACCGGCTAGGCGCGCGCCCGGCCGGTCTTCCTCAGCTTCGCCCGGACGGCCCGGGTGGCCACCGGGCCGAGCCCGTCCAGGACGTCGACGAGCACGGCCAGCTGCTCCAGCGCGGTGACGGCCTGCTCGGCGCCCTCGGGATCGACGGTCTCGAACAGCGAGAGCCCGAGGAACCCCGACGACACGGCGTGCGCCAGCCCGGCGGGGTCCGCGAGCTCGGCCAGCGGCGACCCGTCGAGCACGCGTTCGAGGGCCGTGCGGACCTCGGTGATCCACTTGTCCAGGCCCTCGCGGGTGGCCTCGGCGAGCCGTGCGCTGCCCTGCGCCCCGGCGAGCGTCTGGGCGAGCACGGCGAGGTTGCCCTCCGCGCGTTCCGCGACGCGGATCTCGCGGCCGAGCTCCAGCAGGTCGCCGACCGTGGCCACCGCGGCGAAGCGTTCGCGGTAGAGCGAAACCCGGGATTCGGTCGCGAGGACGCACGCCTGCGCGATGAGCTCCTCGACGCTGCCGAAGTGGTAGAAGATGAGCGCCTGGTTCGCGCCGGCCGCGGTGGCGACCGACCGCGCGGAGACGCCGGTGATGCCCTGGTGCCGGACGATCTCGAGCACGCCGTCCACGAGCTTCTGCTTCGTGTCCCGCGAGCTGGAGTTCCGGCCGGTGCCCATCAGTCCATGACCTTCTCACGAAGTGGCTTGACCGCCCCGCTGACCCCGCCGCGGACGTCGACGAATCTCGCGGCGAAGCTGCCCTCGTAGCCGAACACCGGCCCGAAGCGCGGGTTGACCACCGCGACCTCGATCCGGAACTGCCCGCTCGCCTCGTCGAACCATTCTTCGACCCGGGCGGTGCCGGTGAGTGCCCGCGGCAGGCCGGAGCGGACCGGGCCTTCCCGCAGCCGGAACTCGCCGGAGCGGATCCGGAACCCGCCGTCCGGCCGCGCCGACACCGTGAGGTCCACCGCCAGATCCTGGTGCGTCCCCAGGTAGTCGACGAGCCCGCGCCCGGCGCTGTACACCATCTGCGCGTCGAAGCGCCTTCGCCGTCTCGGGAACTCGAAGGTGCGCACGAAGGACACGGTTTCGCGGCCGTGCCGGTCGACGTACGGGTAGTTTTCGATGGTGAACGGCACGTTCCGCCCGCAGTCGGGGAACAGGATGTGCCGCGTCGACCCGAGCCACAGGAACGGCAAGGTGAACCCGGGCCCGCGCCAGATCCGGTCCATCACGCCGTGGCCGATCATGCCGCGCCCGCCCGAGAGGGCGAGCCGCTCCCGCATCCGCGGGTGCAGGAACGCGAAGTCCGCGCCGAGGGCGCGTTCGAAGACGCTCACGCCGGCACCCCGATCCGGCCGGCGACGCGGTCACGCGGCCGCGTCCGCACGCAGCGCGCGGCCGAGGGCGCGGTCAGGGGCTGCTCCTCGGGCGGCGTCCCGGTCTCCAGCCAGATCCGCAGCCGGTCGAACGACCAGGCCGTCAGCCGGCCGAACGCCGGGCGGAACACCCGGTCGGCCACCTGCCCGAAGCGCCCCCAGCGGGTGCCGTAGTCGAAGCCGGTGACGAAGCGGACGCCGTCGCCGACCGGCGTGTAGCGCCAGAACCCACCGCCCGCGCTGATCAGCGACAGCGGGTCGGCCGAGGCGAACCGGAGCACCGACGTGCGCGAGCCGTCCGGCCAGGTGCGCGATGCCGCGCTCACCCCGACCCCGGTGACGGTTACCCCGAGGAACCGTGAGGCGTACCGGAAGTGGCCGTCGTGCCCGGCGAGCGGGCTGATGTCGGCGAAGCGGAGGTCCCAGCGGCAATGCAGGCCGGGGTCCTGCGTGTGCTGCCAGAGCGTGTCCAGGTCCGTGCGGATCACGGTCTCGACGTAGAGCGCCTTCGGTCGCATCTCTCGGCTCCCCTCAGAGTTTGAGCGATCGCTCAAACCGACTGTAGAGAAGTTTGAGCGATCGCTCAAGAGTTAAGGTGATCGGGAAACGTGAAGGAGGAGCTCGCTTGAGCGGCGACGCAGGCCGGTTGTTCACCCGTGAGGAGCTCGCGCTCGACCCCGTCGACCTGGCGCACCTGCTGCTCGGCGCGGTCCTGGAGGCCGACGGCCCCGACGGCACGGTCGGCGTCCGGCTCGTGGAGGTCGAGGCCTACCGCGGCGAGGACGACCCGGCATCGCACTGCTACCGCGGCCGCACCCCGCGCAACGCCGTCATGTGGGGACCCGCGGGTCACCTCTACGTGTACTTCGTCTACGGAATGCACTTCTGCGCGAACGTCGTCGGCACCCACGAGGGCATGCCCGGCGCGGTGCTGCTCCGCGCGGGCGAGGTCGTCGAGGGTCTCGACGTCGTCCGCAAACGGCGCCCGACCGCGCGGGGGACCGGTGAGCTCGCGAAGGGCCCCGCGATCCTGACGTCGGTGCTGCGCGTCGACCGCGCGCAGAACGGCGTCGACCTGACCGACCGGGCGTCTCCGGTCCGGCTGCGCGTCGGCGAGCGCGTGCCCGCCGAGCGGATCCGCACCGGGCCCAGGGTCGGCGTCGCGATGGCGATGGACACGCCGTGGCGGTTCTGGGACGGCGCCTCGCCGGCCGTGTCCACCTACCGCCGCGGCGGGAAGCGCCGGGTCCGACCCGCCAGTTAGTCGGTTGACCTGGTGCGGGAGGATCTACAGGCGTGAGCGAACACATCCTCGACGAGCTGTCCTGGCGCGGCCTCATCGCGCAGTCCACCGACATCGACGCCCTCCGGCGCGAGCTCGACCAGGGTCCCGTGACGCTCTATTGCGGCTTCGACCCCACGGCGCCCAGCCTGCACGCCGGCAACCTGGTCCCGCTGCTCATGCTCAAGCGCTTCCAGCGCGCCGGGCACCGGCCGATCGTGCTGGCCGGCGGCGCGACCGGGATGATCGGCGACCCGCGCGACACCGGTGAGCGCACGCTGAACACGCTCGACGTCGTCGCCGAGTGGGCCGGGCGCATCCGCGGCCAGCTCGAGCGGTTCGTCGACTTCGACGACTCGCCGACCGGCGCGATCGTCGAGAACAACCTCAACTGGACGGGCCAGCAGACCGCGCTGGAGTTCCTGCGCGACGTCGGGAAGCACTTCTCGGTCAACGTCATGCTCAACCGGGAGACGGTCAAGCGCCGGCTCGAGGGCGACGGCATGTCCTACACCGAGTTCAGCTACCTGCTGCTGCAGTCGCAGGACTACCTGCAGCTGCACCGCAAGTACGGCTGCACGCTGCAGGTCGGCGGCTCCGACCAGTGGGGCAACCTCGTCGGCGGGGTCGACCTGATCCGCCGGACCGGCGGGGCAGCCGCGCACGCCCTCACCGCGCCGCTGGTCACCGACGCCGAGGGCCGCAAGTTCGGCAAGTCGACCGGCGGCGGGAACCTCTGGCTCGACCCGGACATGACCTCGCCGTACGCCTGGTACCAGTACTTCGTGAACGTGGGCGACGCCGACGTGATC
Source organism: Amycolatopsis sp. NPDC028719 (assembly GCF_055565395.1). NCBI lineage: Bacteria > Bacillati > Actinomycetota > Actinomycetes > Pseudonocardiales > Pseudonocardiaceae > Amycolatopsis > Amycolatopsis sp. NPDC028719. The sequence continues at coordinate 802 of NZ_JBVHUL010000003.1, read as the reverse complement.
CGCTACCTGCGCATGTTCACGTTCCTGAGCCGGGAAGAGATCGCTTCGCTGGCGGAGGACACCGAGCAGCGCCCCCACCTGCGCGCCGCGCAGAAGCGGCTGGCGGAGGAGTTCACGATCCTCGTCCACGGCGAGGAGCAGACCCGGCAGGTGATCAACGCCAGCCAGGCGCTGTTCGGCCGCGGCGAGCTCGGCGACCTGGACGAACGCACCCTGGACGCGGCGATGGCCGAGGTGCCGAACGGCAAGGTCGACCCGACCGGCGAGGCGACGATCGTCGACCTGCTGCTAGCCGGGGGACTGGTGGACAGCAAGGGCGCCGCGCGCCGCACGCTCAAGGAGGGCGGCGCGTACGTCAACAACGTGAAGATCGTGGACGAGGCCTGGAAGCCGGCCGTCGGCGACGCCCTGCACGGCAAGTGGCTCGTCGTCCGCAAGGGCAAGCGGAACGTCGCCGGCGTCGCCCTCGGCGGCTGACCGGCGCAGGCGGCCCGAAACAGGCCCTTGACCTGCGGCAACGCGGTTAAGGTACCCCCCTGTTTCGGGCCTCTTCCCGGGGTGTAAAGTTCTCCAAGTCGCCAGGGAAACCGGGTGGCCGCCGGGACACGAACCAAGCTCTCGCTCGAAGCGATTGAGTGGGTGTCCCACCAAAAACTGCTAGGAATACTCGCTTCGGGTGAGGCCGCTTGACGGCGGTGCGACTCGGGGTGTGTTGCTTGAGAACTCAACAGTGTGCTAGTGAACTAAGCCAGTAGAGCTTATGTATTGAACCTCGTATGAGGTTCCTTTGAGAGCATTAATT
>NZ_JBVHUL010000002.1:1032707-1237676 GCF_055565395.1 Amycolatopsis sp. NPDC028719 | reverse complement strand
GGCGTGCCGCGGAGGGGGCTCCGCACGCGCCACCCGGACCTTGCCGGCTCTGAGCGCTGTCGCGCTCACCCCCATCCCCCCCCCCCCCCCCCCCCCCCTCTCCTCCCCCCCCCCCCCCCCCCCCCCCCCCCCCCGGTTCGCTCCAGCGTTCGTAGGCGATCGTCAGCACGAGCGCGCCGAGCTGGGCGGCCACGCGGGACGCGGGATCGGGCACACCGCGGCGTTCGAGGGCTTCGGTCATCGCCGCGGTGAGCCCGAGTCCTTTCAGTGCCTCGCGTTCCCGCAGTTCGGGGTTGGCGGCGATGACCGCCCGCCGCCGGGTGCTGAACTCGCGGCGCTCGGCGGTGAAGGCTGCTTGGCCGACGGCGTCGAGGGCGTGGGCCACGGCTTCGAGCGGGGCAACGCCGGCCGGCGCGTCGGCGATCCCGGCGGCGAGCAGCCCGGCCATCGTGTCGCCGCCGAAGAGCACCTCGCGCTTGTCCGGGAAGTGCCGGAAGAAGGTGCTCTTCGTCAGCCCGGCGCGCTCGGCGATCTCGATCACGGTGGTGTTTTCGTAGCCCCGCTCCTCGAAGAGCTCGAGCGCGGCGACGACGAGCCGGTCGGAGGCGTGGGGTTGCCAGCGGGCCATGAACCCAGTGTACGGGACTTGGTCCCGTCAGCTCGTGTACGGTGATGGGACCAAGTCTCATCACTCTGGAGGTGGCTCATGAGCCGCGCTGTCATCTACGAGAAGTTCGGCGGTCCCGAGGTCTTGGAGCTGCGGGAGGTCCCGGAGCCGCATGCCGGGCCGGGCGAGATCCGCGTCCGGGTGGCGGCCGCGGGACTGAACCCGATGGACGGCGGCCTGGCGGCGAATCCCGAGCTGGCGGCGCGGTTCGGCGTGGCGGTACCGGCCGGGTTCGGCTACGACCTGGCGGGAGTCGTCGACGAGGTCGGCCCCGGTGCCACCGGTTTCACTGTGGGCCAACGAGTCTTCGGCGGCGTGATGGCGCGCGCCGCGGCGGACTTCACGGTGGTGGCCACCCCCGCCGAGACCCTCTGGCCGACGCCCGACGGCATCCCCGACGAGGTGGCGGCCACACTCCCGGTGGCGGCCATGACGGCGGCCGCCGCCCTGGCGGCGATCGACGTGCGGCCGGGCGACACGGTCCTGATCGGCGGCGCCGCCGGCGGGGTGGGCGTGTTCGCCGTCCAGCTGGCGAGGCTCGCGGGTGCCCGGGTGATCGGCACCGCGGGGGAGGGGACGTTCGACTTCCTGCGTCAGCTCGGTGCGTCGCCGATCGCGTACGGCCCCGGGCTGGCGGACCGGGTGCGCGCCTCGGCCCCGACGGCGGCAACCGACCTGTTCGGCACCGAAACGGCGTCGGCGGCACTCGAGCTCGGCATCCCACCCGAGCGGATCTCGACGATCGCGGCGGGCCCGAACCCACCCGGCGGCGTGCGCGCGACCGGCGGCGTCGACGCGGGCCCGGACGCGATGAAGGAGATCACCGACGCGATCCTCGCCGGGGACGTCGTCGTGCCGATCGCCGCGGCCTTCCCGATCGAGAAGGTCCGTGAGGCGGTGGAGCTGCAGGCGGGCCGCCACGTCCACGGCAAGATCGTGCTGACGCTGTGACGGCTCGGGTTCGAACGCAGTGAATGACTCATTCCTGGCGCCGGACGCCAGGAATGAGTCATTCACTGCATCGGAAAGTGGCCTCGCGCGGGCCCGGGGCTCTCGCCGGAGACCTTTTGCGGGGGCCGCCACGCCGACCGGCGCCGGTCTGGCCGACCGGCGCCGGTCTGGCCGGTCTGGCCGGTCTGGCCAGACCGGCCTGCTGACCGGCCTGCTGACCGGCCTGCAGACCGGGCTTGCTGGCCGGGCTTGCTGACTGGGCTTGCCAACCACGCCTGCTGACTGGGCTTGCCAACCGGGCCTGCCAACCGGGCCTGCCGACCTTGCCGGGCCCGGGCCGGCCTCACGACGGCAGTGACCCCTTGATGCCGGTGATGATCAAGTCGAGCCCGGCGCCGAAAGCGCGGTCGCGCTCCTCCCTGGGCCACCCGGTCTTCCGCGCCTGCTCCTCGGTCGTGAAACCGTTGGCGTAAGCCAGCACCGTGTCGACCGCGACCGTCGCCGTCTCCGTCGTGACACCCGCGCCGGCCAATGCCTCGACGAGGTTCTCGAACACCGCGATCGCCTCGGGGCCCGGGTCGTGGAAGCCCGAAATGAGGCGGGCGCCGTCGCGGTGGGACAACATCACGTCGCGCATGCCCGAGGCCGCGCCGCGCAGCAGTTCCTCCCAGGGCGCGTCGGCCGGCAGCGCCGAAGCGGGACCCACCAGCGAAGCCACCATCGCGTCCAGCAGCGCCTGCTTGCTCGGGTAGTGCCGGTACAACGCACTCGCGCGCACCCCGAGCCGGCTCGCCAGGAGGCGCATCGTCAGCGCGTCCAAGCCGGCCTCGTCGAGCAGCTCGATCGCCGCCTGCAGTACCTCGGTGCGCCGCTGCCCCACGAAAGTCCTCCGAAACCCGGGCTTGACAGTCCTGACCCGCCTACGTGAACAATGTACACGTGAACGTTGTTCACCTGGAGATGGGGGATCACGATGACACGGATTCTGGTGATCGGCGCCGGACTCGGCGGGCTGACGCTCGCGCACGCCCTGGTCCGCGCGGGCCTCGACGTCCGCGTGTTCGAGGCCGACGACGGCACCGGCGAACGCACCCAGGGCTACCGGATCGGCCTCGCGCCGCCGGCGATGGACGCCCTGCGCGAGAGCCTGCCGCCGCGGCTCTACGCCCTCGCCGAAGCCACCAGCGGCAGCCTGACCGGGCCGGGACTGCTCTTCGACGAACAGCTCACGCTGCTCAGCAGCGACCTGCCCGGGCCGGAGGAGTCGAGGGCGTTCGACCGGCAGGTGCTGCGGCAGATCCTGCTCGGCGACCTCGGCGACCGGGTCTCCTTCGAAAAGCGGCTCAAGAGCTTCACGGAAGATGAGGAGACCGTCACCGCCTTCTTCGCCGACGGCACGGAAGCGACGGGTGACGTCCTGGTCGGCGCAGAAGGCGGGAACTCGGTGGTGCGCCGCCGGGTGGTGCCCGAGGTCCGGCTCGTCGACGCCGACCTGTGCGGCGCGATGGGCCGCACCCCGGCCACCGACCGCTTCCGCCGGCTCGTCCCCGGGCGCGGCACCATGGTCAAGGGGCCGGCGGTCACGCTGATGCTGGGCCGGATGGACTTCGACCGGCAGCCGGCGGAAGCGGCCGCCGAGCTCGTTCCCGGGCTGCCCGTGCCGCGGCGGGAAAGCTACGTGCGGTGGGTGCTGCTGGTCCCGCCGGACCACCCGGTGGCCGCCGGGCCGGCCCGGGAGGACGCCCGCGAACTGGTGCTGGAGCTGATCGACGGCTGGCATCCCGATCTCCGGGCGCTGGTGGAAAGCGCCGACCTGAGCGCCGTCGGCCGCTCCAAGGTCTTCGACCGCCCGATGCCGCCGTGGCCGGTGAGCCGCGTGACGCTGCTGGGGGACGCCGCGCACCAGACACTGGCCAGCGGCGGAAACGGGGCCGTCACCGCGATGCAGAACGCCGTGCGGCTGAGCGCGCGGCTGGCCGAGGTCGACCGGGGCCGGGAGGACCTGCTCCCGGCACTGGAGCGGTACCAGCGAGACCTGCTGGACCGCGGGAACGCGGCGGTCGAGGTGGGCAAGCAGGCCCTGCGCAGGTTCGTCCCGGCCGCGGGGGAAGCGCGCTGAACGAAGATCGACGGCTGCCCCCGGCGAGCCGGGCTACGAGTAGGTCCAGTGACCCAGCCAGGATTCGCGCCACGCCACCGTCAGCTCGCTCACCCCGTCCACACCGGACTGGTCCACGTGGGCCTTCCACGCCTCCTCCAGCGCCGCGCACAGCTTGGACGCGGGCAGCTCGACCCCGCCCGAGGAGAACTGGCGCAGGACCGACTTCGGGACCGCCAGCTTCGCCTTGCCCCGCACCACGGACTGCTCGGTCGCGCGGCAGATGAGGTACTCGACGGTGGCCAGATCGCCCGCCGAGCCGGTGGTGTCCGGCGACACCCGGGGCGCGACCTGGGCCAGTGCGCGGTAGAGGCAGTCCAGCGGGGCGGCCAGCCCCCGGTGCTGGCGGGCGATCTCCCACGACACCCACACCGCCATGCAGTCGGGCATCTGGAACGGGCGGTAGGCGAACGCGGGACCGGTGAACGTCTGGTAGTCGCTGGTCGGGTCCTTCGCGGACGGGCCCGGCCCGTCGGGGTCGGGTGGCAGGCCGAGGCGCTTGAACAGCTCGCGCAGCAGCTTGTGCGGCCGGGCCGGGGTGGTGGCCTCGCCGAGCAGCTTGCCGAGGATGCGGTTCAGCCGGTCGGTGGCCACGCCGTGGATCGCCAGCTGCAGGTGGACGAACGCGACGTCCGACAGCGTCGTGGCCGCGCAGCCGACCACCCCCACCTGGGGGTAGCGCTGGAGGAACGCGGCGATCGCGTTCGTGGAGCCGACCCGCGCCGGCCCGACGAACGTCACCGGCAGGACCGCGCCGATCCGCTGGCGGGACCGGAGATCGCCCTTGTACAGCGGGGAAAACTCGCCGTCGGCGTGGTAGACCTCGAACCAGTTGCCCTGCCGGTGTCCCGGCCGCGTGTCGGCGAGCCAGAAGCTGTACCGGTGCTTTTCGCACAGCTCCCGGAACCGGTCGGCCAGCTCGAACCGCGCGGCCGCGGACGCGTCCCGCAGCGCGATCGCGAACCGGACGGCCAGCGACGCGCACGGCGACGCGATCTCCTTGCGGGTGCGGAGGTCGTGGTTGCGGGTCTTGACGACGAGCGGCAGCTGCGCCGGGCACTGCAGCGACAGCAGCGGCGCGTCGATGAGCGAGGACGCGGCGTCGGAGATCTCCCGGACGAGGTCGCGGATGGCGAGGCCGTGCCACTCGCTCACCTCGCGCGCGCCCGGGTCGATCGCGATCAGGCCCTCGAACCGCTGCGCGGACTCGTAGATGAACGTCGGGTTGGGCGAGGTCGTCTGGTGGAACACCCAGCCGCCCGAGCTCTCCTGCGGGCGTTCCGCCGGCTGGTGGCCGTCGACGCGCTCGACGACCTCGGTGCCGTCCAGGGGCTTGCGGGTGCGGGTGCCGATCACGACGCCGGCGCCGTTCGTGGCCGAGCACAGCGTCTCCAGGAAGACCGTGCTCTCGGAGCCGGCGGAGACGAGTTCGCGCAGGTAGCCGTGGCGGGCCACCGCGTGGTGCACTTCGAAGTCCACCTGGGTCACCGGCTGCCGCGCGATCTCGAAGCCGGCCCGGGCCAGGTCGGCCACGTTCCGCACGGAGATCCGCTGGGTGCGCACCCTTCACCACCCCCCGGACGAGTCGAACCGCACGTCGGCCTCGAGGGGCTTGCGGCGGTCCCAGGCACCGGAGCCCGCCCACCTCGGCGCCCCGATGCGCGAGAGCGGGGTCGCCGATTCGCGCCAGGACGCCTGGCCGAACAGCACGAGCGCGGCGAGCACCGGCAGCGCGACCGCCACGGTGAGGGCGACCTGGACGACCTCGCCGCGGCTCTGCGTCGCGACGGCCGCGGCGAACCCGGCGATGGCCGCGATGCTCAGCTGGACCAGCGCCTGCGGCAGCGTGCCGAGGTACCCGAGCACGGTGCGCCGCGGCGGCAGCGACAGGCGGCTGTAGAGGAAACCCGGCAGCAGCAGCAACATCGTGATCACCGACTGGCCGTCGCCGATGTGGCCGAGCGCCTCGGTGGCGGCCCGGCCGTAGGGCCACGGGCTGCCCACCAGCAGCCAGCCGAGCACGAACGACACGGTCGCGACGGCCAGCGCGTAGAACGTCACGTTGAGCGGGCCGGACTTCGTGGAGTCCTTGAGGACGAGCGTGGCGCGGATCCGGACGTGGTCGCCGCGCGGGTCGCGGCCGCCGGAGCGGCGCCAGTACGCCCGCGCCTCGTTGTCGGCGATGCCGTTGACGAGGACCAGGTCCTGCCCGAACTCCCGCTCGGTCAGTTCCCGCGCGGCCTCGCGGAGGTTCGCGGCCGTGAACTCCGGGTGCCGCCGCAGCGAGTTGTCGAGCTCGCCCACGTCGGTCCGCACCGCCTCGCCCGTGGTGGCCGCGGCGGCGAGCCGGTGGCAGGCGGGCAGGCTGCGCGGGGACAGCTCCACGCCGGACTGGCCGGCCTCCCACTTGCGGCGGCGCAGCAGGTCAGCCAGCCGCCGCAGCACGGTCTGCGCCTGCAGCTCGAGGATCTTGTGCCGGGCGCCGTCGGCCTCCTGCAGCGGCGCGGCGTCCTGGCGTTCGGCCAGCGAGAGCAGGTCTTCGGCCAGGCCGTCGACCTGGTGCTGGTCGGCGTCGGTGGACAGGTACATCCGGGAGATCTCGGCTTCCGGCGCGGTGCCGGCCACCAGGTGGTAGGACTTCAGCGTCGCCGGGATCATGGTCTCGTAGCTCACGACGTAACCGCGGCGGCTCGAGGCCAGCCGCCGCCACTGCTCCCTCGCGACGGGCTGCCGGGCGTCGACGTGCAGCGGGGTCTCGTAGCTGAGCCGGTGTTCCTCGACCGAGTCGTCCAGCGCCACCACCAGCATGTAGTCGCGGACGGCGACGTTCAGCAGGTACGCGTATTCGACGAGCAGGTCCGCGCAGCCGGAGAGGATGTCGAGCGCCAGTTCCCGGCATTGCCGCCCGTAGCCGGGCACCGTGCCGCCGGCCGGGGCGAGGGCGAACTCCTCTTCCGGGTGATTCCGTTCGGTGAGCAGTGTCAGCAGCGCCTGCTGGATGAGCCAGCGCGGTTCGTGCACCTGGAACAGGAACGTGTTGAGCTCGTGCTTGGCGGTCTGGGCGTTCTCGTCGCCGGCGAGGATCCCGCGCAGCAGCCGGTAGAGCCCGGCGGCGACCAGCCGGGACGCCTCGTGCTGGGTGAGCCGCGGCAGCTTCTGCCCGGCGCTGTCGAAGACGTCGACGGGGGAGACGTCGCGGCGCGGCAGCCGGGCCAGCGGCACCCACAGGGACCGCTGCCGGGCGGGTCGCGATGCCGCCCGCTCGCCGTGTTCCTGCCCGATGAGGTCCTGCAGCTGCGCGGTGGCCTGGCGCTGTCCTTCGTCGAGGAGCTTGAGGCTGACGTCGACCTCGGTGCTGCGCCGGGCGGTGCCGTGTTCGACGACGGTCAGCCGCTCGGTCAGCCGGCGCACGTGGTTGAGCCGCAGCGAGGTGTCCAGCAGCGCCAGCCCGACGGCCGCGCCCTGCCGCGACAGCCGGGGCGGGGCGCCGGGAATGGGGATCGTCTCGATCGCGTGCCGGAGACTCTCGATGCCGTCCACACCAGTGAGAGTAGGAGGTGGGGCGAGTTGATACGAGCGAAATGAAGCTATTGCCCGAATGGTCGCACCACCCGCCCGGCCGGTACTCAGGCGGCGCGGCGCAGCTCCTTGTCACCCGGGTAGGGGCCGGGCTTCGGGCGGACCTTCCCGCCCGGGAACGCCAGCCTCAGGATCGTGCGGTGGACCGTGCCGAGCTGCTTGGACAGCGGGCCCGTGTTGTACGGCAGGCCGTAGCGCCGGCAGATGTCGCGGACCCGCGGGGCGATCTCCGCGTACCGGCTGCTGGGCATGTCCGGGAACAGGTGGTGCTCGACCTGGTAGCCGAGGTTGCCGCTCAGCAGGTGGAACAGCGGTGAGCCGGTGATGTTCGCCGCGCCGACGAGCTGGCGGACGTACCAGCCGCCGCGGGTTTCGTCGCGGACCTCCTCCTGGCTGAACGTGTACGTCTGGTCGGGGAAGTGGCCGCAGAAGATGATCGAGTGCGCCCACAGGTTGCGGATGATGTTCGCGGTGAAGTCGGCCCAGAACGTCGCCGCGAACGTGCCGCCGCCCTCCGCACGCACCGCCGCGAGCTGGGCCCGCACCGCGCCCCGGCGGCGCCGGCCGCGCGCCCGGTCCGCCAGCACCCGGGCCCGGGAACGCGGCTCGGGACGCAGGAGCCGCCCGACGGCGGTCGCGGCGAGGGCGCTCACGAGCGGCCAGCCGACGTAGTCCTTCAGGATCTGGTCGCGGGCCTTGCCCGAGATGCCCTTGATGTCGTGCCACACGTCCTTCATCGGCTTCTCGCCCGCGCGGATGGCTTCGACGTCCAGGTCGTGCACCGCGACGCCCCACTCGAAGAACGCCATCAGCAGCAGGTTGTACAGCGGCTGCGCCAGGTACGCCGGGTGCCACTTCTGGTGCGGGTCGATGCGCATGATCTCGTAGCCGAGATCCTTGTCCTTGCCGCGGATGTTCGTGTACGTGTGGTGGATGTAGTTGTGCGAGTGCTTCCACGCCGCCGCGGTCGAAGCGGTGTCCCAGTCCCAAGTGGACGAATGGATGTACGGGTCGTTCATCCAGTCCCATTGGCCGTGCAGCACGTTGTGGCCGATCTCCATGTTCTCCAGGATCTTCGCGATCGCCAGGCAGCCGGTGCCCGCCGTCCAGGCTGCCTTGGACCGGGAGCCGAGCAGCAGCGCCCGGCCGGCCACCGCGATCTGGCGGTGCAGCCGGATGACGCCCTTGATGTACCGGCGGTCGCGCTCGCCCAGGTCGGCGCGCACCTGGTCGTGGATGGCGTCGAACTCGCGGGCGAGTTCGACGAGCTGGTCCTCGCTCAGGTGGGCGAACGGGTGCGTGGGGGCAGTCATGGGTTCCTTTCTCCGTTCAGAGTTCGACCGTGACCCGGCCTTCGGCACCGTGCACGCAGGTGCGCACGATCTCGTTGTGCTTCTCGCTGACGGCGTTCGTGCGCAGGTCCCGGATCCGGCCTTCCCGGATCGGCAGCACGCACGTGTGGCACACCCCGACCCGGCAGCCGAAGGGCATGTCGACGCCCGCGTTCTCGCCCGCGACGAGGATCGGGGTGCCCGGCGGGCAGTCCGCGTCGAGGTTGCGGTGCGCGAACCGCACGGTGCCGCCCGCGCCCTCGGCGTCCGCGCCGCCGACGATCGGCTGGAACCGCTCGTGGTGCAGCCGGCCGGGGTCGCCGTGGCGTTTCCAGTGCGCCTGCAGCGCGTCGAGCAGCTCGCCGGGACCGCAGGCGTAGGTTTCGCGCTCGCGCCAGTCCGGGCACAGGGTGTCCAGGTCGCCGGGGGTGAACCGGCCGTCCCGGCCGGTGATGCGCAGCTCCAGGCGGAAACCCTCGTGCTGCTTTTCGAGGGTGGCCAGCTCGTCGCCGAAGGTGACCCCGTCCGCGTCCCGCGCCGAATGCACGTGGACGACGTCGCGCAGTCCGGGGCCCGGGCCGAGGTGGCGCAGCATGCTCATCACCGGCGTGATGCCGCTGCCGGCGGTGACGAACAGCAGGCCGCGGTCGAGCCGCGCCGGCAGGGTGAAGGACCCTTCGATCTCGCCGAGCCGCACGACCTCCCCCGGGTGGACCCGCTCGACCAGGAACGGTGAGACCACCCCGCCGTCGACCTTCTTGGGGGTGACCGCGATGAGCCCGTCGGGGCGGTCCGGGCTCGACGTCAGCGAGTACGCGCGCCAGTGGTGGACGCCGTCGATGACGACGCCCAGCCGCACGTACTGCCCGGGCCGGTGCCCGACCCAGTCGAAGCCCGGCCGGATCAGCACGGTGGCCGCGCCGCCCCGCTCGGGCTCGACGCGTTCGACTCGGCCGCGCAGCTCCCGGGTCGACCACAGGGGGTTGATCAGCTCGAGGTAGTCGTCCGGGCGCAGGGGAGTGAAGAGCCAGCGCAGCGCACGCAGGGCCCGCCGTCGCAGTGGCGACGCCGGGGGACGCATTCCCACTTCAGCCATGCCCGTTGAGTGTACATACGTGCACTCAACTCGCACGTCGAGTGGTGTGAAACGTTTAAGTCAACGGCACGGTGACGAGCCGATGCGGGCGCAGAATCACCGGCCCGAGCAGACCGGACGCGAGCACCTGCCCCCGCGCGTTGGCGCCCGTGTTCGTGACCCGCACCCGGACGCGGTTGCGCCCGGGCCGCAGGGTGGCGCTCACGTCGACCCGGTACGGCGCCCACAGCCGTGACCCGGCGGCCTGGCCGTTGACCTCCACTTCGGCCACCTCGTGGACCTCGCCGAGGTCGAGCGTCCACCGCCGGCCCGCGACGGCGGGCACGTCGACTTCCGTTTCGTACCAGGCGGATCCGGAATACGCGGGGTCCACTTCGGTCCACGAGCCGAGCGCGCGCGGGGTCGACGGCGCGCCCGGCCGGTCGAACCGGAACGTCCAGTCGCCGCCGAGCGGGACGGGTGCGAGCGGGTCGGAAACGGTTGCGGTGCCCCGGTAGTCGCGAGCGCCGTCCGTCGCGCCGACGGTGATGCGGCCCGGGCCTGCCGCCCGCACGATCGCGCCGTGCCCGTCGATGCGCTCCACCGGCGCCGAGGCGGACACCGCGTGCAAGGGCTCCCGCCCGCCGCGGAAGACCACCAGCAGCGCGGCTTTCGGCTCCAGCCGCAGGGAGACCGCCGTGCCGGCCCCGGCCGTCCGCCAGACGCCCGCCGGGGCCGCCGCCCCGGTGTCGGGGTCCCACACCTCGGGCGTTCCGGCCGCCGGGAACGTCGCGGTCAGCTCGACGGCGTCGGCGCGTTCGCTCACCACGACGAACGCCTGCTCGCCCCGGCTTTCCAGGCGCAGCACCCGGATGTCGGCGTGCGGCGGGTCCAGCGCGGCCGCCGCGCCGCCGGCCGTGACCACCGCGGCCGCGGCCGCACCCGGGCCGTCCGCCCGCGTCACCGAGCGCGTCGCGAACAGCTCGGCGAGGGCGGCCCGCAGGCCGGCGTCGTCACCACCGGCTTCGCGGGCCGGTGGTGCGCCGGTGACGACCACGACGCCGCCCCCGCGGGCGAACCGGGTCAGCGTCCGCACCGCGCCGAGCGCCAGGACCGGCGTCGCCGGCACCACGACGATCCGGTACGCCTGCTGCCCGGCGACCAGCTTCGGCCCGCTCGGCCGGGCGTGGACCAGCAGCGCGGGATCGGCGTCGAGCGCGCCCTCGTCGAGGAAGTCGAAGTCCACCTGGACGTCTTCGAGTGCGTGCGCGGTGGTCAGGAACGCGGTGTCGAGCCCGGCCATCGCCGGGGTGTCCTGAGTGGACTCCGCGGCGCGCTGCGGCTGCAGCAGCGCGGTCCGCGCCACGGCCGGCGCGCGGCACGCTTCCATCAGCCGGCCGATCCAGTCGTTCAGCGGCGCCGACACGGGCCACCACGGGTTGGCGGGCTGGAACGGCGGTGGGTAGACGACCTGGTTCTCGTCGCTGAACCGCGCGTGCAGCAGCGTGTGGTTGACCCCGCGCACGGCGAACGCGCCGACGACCTCGCGGACGAACGCCGGGGTCACCGTCCACCCGGTGCCGCCCATGGCTTCGAGGTACACCCGCTCCAGGCCCAGCTGGTGCGCGGTGCTGGCCGGGAAGCGCGACAGCGTGCGGTGGTAGCCGCGCTGGTAGTGGTCGAAGATCAGGTCGGTGCCCGGCACCTGCGCCCACTGGTTGTTCGCGTTGAGGTTGCCCGAGCTCTGGAGTTGCTCGCCCGGGCCGTATTCGTCCCAGAGCGGGTTCGAGATCAGCTTCAGGCCGTGGTCGGCCATCCACCGGCCCTGGGTGCGGTAGTAGGCGGCCGCGAACCGGTTGCTCACCGCGCGCCAGAACAGCCCGCGCAGGCGGAGCCCGTCCGCGCCGAGGTCGTCGTGCACCGCGGTCAGGGCGATCCCGGCGGACGTCCCGAGCCGGCCCAGCTCGGCGTCGAGGGTGGGGGACCAGGGGACGGTGTCGAAGGGACCGTACGCCGAGGCCAGGTAGGGCTCGTCGTCGGCGAAGCCGCGCAGGACCGCTTTCGCCGCCCACGGGAAGCGGCGCACGTACTCGCCGGGCACGGCGTCGAGAAACAGCCGCACCGCTTCGTCGTCCAAGAGGTCCAGGTAGGCGCGGCCGGAGCCGGTGGGCGTGCTCAGCGGGCGGACGGTGAACAGGTCCAGCTGCCACCGCCCGGCCGGCGGCGTCCACGTCCCGCCCGCGCGCGCCTCTTTCGTGAGGTCCACGAGCGAGCGCGGGTCGGCCGAGCCCGCCGGGCGGGCGGTCGCGGCGACCAGCGGCAGGCCGCCGGCGGGCAGGTCGAAGGCGTCGAGCGCGGCGGCGGTGTCGAAGGTTTCGTCGTACAGCACGGTTCCGGCGGGGTCGCGGACGGTGAGCCGGTCCCAGGAGGACCGCTGGCTCGCCACCGCGCGCACGCCGACGCGGCCGGTGGCGAAGGCGATGTCGGCCGGGGCCTGCGCGGTGCCGTCCAGCGTCACGGTGAGGTGCGTGCCCCTTGCTTCCACGATCAGGACGTGGTCCGCACCCGGGTCGAAGCCCGGGACGGGGGTGCCGCTCCGCACGAGGGTGAACGAGCCGCCGGTCTGCTGCCAGACGTCGACGGCGCCGTCGGCCCGCAGGTCGGCGAGGACGCCGTCGCCCTCGCCGGCGCTGCGCACCATCAGGCCCGCGGTCGCGCTCTCGACGCGGACCTTCGCTTCGACGTCGTAGTCCTGCCACTGGGCGCCTTGCCGCAGCAAGGTGACGCCGTCGCGGGCGGCCGCGTCGACGAGCAGCCGGCCGTCCGAAACGGACAGTCCGCGGCTGGCCAGCGGCACCGGGCCGCCGCCGGTGACCGTGAGCACCTGGTGCCCGACGCCCTTGAGCCGCAGATCCGGCCGCGGCGGGTACACGCGGCCGCCGACGGTCCCGCCGTCGACGACGAGCCCGCCGGCGCGGCCGCTGGGGAAGTAGTCGTCGTTGAAGAGCCAGACGTGCATGCCGTGGCGCTGGGCCTCGCGCAAGGCGAATTCGATGACGGAGAACCACTCTTCGCTGAAGAAGGCGGGTTTCAGGGCGGCGGTCTCGAAGGGGAAGAGCAGGACTTCGTACACGCCTTGGCCGCGCAGGTCGGCGAGCCCGGCGGCGACGAGGTCCGGCGTGACGGTGCCGTTCCAGAACCACAGCACGGTGGGGCGCGAGTCGGGCCGCGGGTCGGCGAAGCGGCCGGCGGGGAAGCCCGCTTCGGCGGAGGCCGCTTCGGCCGCGCGGGCTTGTCCGAAGTGGACGATGGCACCCGCGCCGGGCCTTGCCGACGGCGGCCGGGGTGAACGGCCGGCGCCGCCTCGGTCGCCGAGAGCCCGTCGCCGAAGAGCGTGGGCGGTGTCTTGAATGAGTCATTCAGGTCTTCGGCGGTCCTGAATGACTCATTCAAGACGTTTGCCGAGCCGAGGCGAACCCCGAGTTCGCCGAATCCGGGCGGGCGAGGTGAGCTGCAGTGAATGACTCATTCCTGGCGCCGGACGCCAGGAATGAGTCATTCACTGCATCGGAGGGGGCCCCGAGCGAGCGGCAACCGACTAGCCGCCGGCCTAGTGCGGCGTGTTGCGCGCGTACTCCGTCAACTCGCCCCGGTTCTGCAGGTTCGACTTCGCCATCAAACTCGCCACGTGCTTCTCCACCGTGCGCGGCGAAATGTGCAGGCGGCGGGCGATTTCCTTGTTGCCCATGTTGTCCGCCAGCAACTGCAGCACCTCGTACTCGCGCACCGTCACCCCCGCCGACCGCAGGCTCGCCGGGAGGCGGTCGGAGCCCGTGCGGCGCTGGCCGACCGGGGCGCCGATCTTGCGGAGCAGGCCGCGGCACGCGCTCGCCACCGCCGTCACCTCCGCCTGGTGGAAGTACTCCTCGGCCTCTTTCAGCCACGTCACCGGGTCGCCCCAGCCGTCGGCCGAGGCGGACTCCGCCACCATGCGCAGGCCCAGGTGCCTGCTCACCGGGAACGGGGCCGCAGCCTCGATCGCCGCCGACACCGCCGCGTCGGCCTGGTCCGGTGCACCCGCGCGGCCGTGGCGGACCGCGTCGCCCAGCAGCACGAACTGGCGGTTCCAGCGCATCCCGCTCACCGCCGTCGGGGGCCGGGCCACCTCCGGCTCCGTCCCGTCGAGCGCCTCGACCAGCAGCCGCAGGCCGTGCTGGCCGGCCAGGTGGAAGCGGCTCGGCTGCCGCTCCTCCAGGGCCAGCACCTGGTCCAGCTCGCGGCGGGCGCGTTCGGCGTCCTCTTCGAGCAGGGAACAGAACACCTGGGCCAGCCCGACGCTCAGCACGAGCTCCTGCGCTCCGGCGCCGCCCTCGGCGCGGAACTCCTCGAGCGCGCGTTCCATCCGCGGCCGGTCCGCCTGGTGGGCGGCCACCATCGCGCGCGTCATGTGCGTGTACTGCAGCAGCGCGACCAGGCCGAGCCGGCCGAGCACCGCGAGGTTCTCGTCGAGGATCGTTTCGGCCTGCGCGAACTCGCCGCGCATCGCCGCGTGCACCGCGCGGCTCGCGTCGACCGCGCAGGTCAGCGTGATCGCGCCGGTGCGCTGGGCCTCCGCGCGGGCCAGGTCGAACGTGCGGACGTCGCCCTCGGCCAGCATCCGGTGCCCGCCCAGGCGCACGAGAACCTGGGTGCGCAGGTGCGTCAGCTGGTGCTGTTCGGCCAGCCGCCGCGCCAGCTGCAGGTAGCGCTCGGCTTCGGCCAGGTCCGTCTCCAGCGCCACCATGCCGAGGACCTGCAGCGCCTGGCACGACACGAACGGCACGCCGGCGCGCTCGGCGACCTCCCACGCCTGCTCGGCCAGCTTCCGGGCCCGCTCGGTGTGGGACGGGCCGGGGATGTCCAGCCACAGCGTCGCTTCGACGGCGTCCAGGCCCGCCTTCTGCTCTTCGGTGATCTCGCCGCCGAGCGGGGCGCGGGCCTGCTCGATCTGGTTGAGGCACTCGTCGTGCCGCCCGCCGATGTAGGCCGCCCACGCCAGCTGGATGTGCAGGTCGACGGCCCGCTCCAGCCGGCCGATCTCGGCGAAGCGGGCGGAGAACTCGACGGCCCGGTCGAACTGCCCGGTCTGCCCCAGCGCGTGCAGCAGGGACTCCAGAGCGTCGGCTCGGTCGTCGGGGCTCGCCGTGGCCAGCAGCTCGACGGCGCGGGTCAGCATGGTCACCGCCGTGTCGGCCGCGCCGCCGTCGAGCGCGCGGCGGCCGGCCTCGGCGAACAGCCGCCCGGCACCGGGGTGGTCCATCGCCGTCAGCCGCAGCGCCGCGGCCAGCGCGCACAGTTCGCCCGGCAGGCCGGGGTGGAGGAGTTCGACGGCGTCGGCGGCCCGGCGCGCCAGGTTCGCCTTCGTCGACGGCACGAGCCGGGCCAGGAGGGCTTCGGCGGTCAGCGGGTGGCGGAAGGCGTACCAGCCGGGGGTGGTCTCGTCGGTGGTGACGAGGTGCGCGGCGACGCTCGCGCTGATGTGGTTGTGCAGCATGCGGTCGTCCATGTCGGTGACCGCCTGCACGACCGACAGCGGGAACCGCCGCCCCAGCACGGCGGCCACCGAAAGCAGCGTTTCGCCGTCGGGCCCGAGCGCGTCGACGCGGGTGGCGATGCTGCTGATCAGCGCCTCCGGCACGCGCGCCTGCAGCTCGCCGACGACCTGCCAGCCGCCCGCCCCGCCGACGAGCAGGCCGTCGCCGAGCATGCCGTGCAGCAGCTCCTCGACGACGAACGGGACGCCTTCGCTGTTCTGCCACAACAGGTTCGCCACTTCGGCGGGGACCGCGGCCGGCTCGGTCTCCAGGCAGGCGGCCGCGAACTCGCGGGTGCGCTCGGCGTCGAGCCGGGCCAGTTCGAAGGTGTGGCTGGACGAGCGCTGCGCCGCCGCGGTCGCCAGCCGCAGCGCCTCACCGGGTTCGCCGCGCAGGGTGCCGATCAGCATGACCCGGCTGGACGCCAGGTTGTCGACGAGGTACTCGACGATGAACAGCGTTTCGGCGTCGGCGTTGTGCAGGTCCTCCAGCACGATCAGGCAGCCGCCTTCGCGGCCCGCCACCGACAGCAGCCGGAACACCGCTTCGGCCAGGACCAGGAGGTTGCCGTTGTCGTGCGGCCGGTCGCCGCGGTACCAGTCGGGCACGAGCCGGGCGAGCACCGGCACGAGCGGGTCGAGCTCGGGCGCGGCGGGCGGGAGGCCGCCGCGGAAGTGCGAAAGCAGAGCTTCGGCGAGCGGCCGGAACGGCACCATCGGGCCGATCGAGCTGGCCCGTCCGCGTAGCACCGGGAGCCCGGTCGCCAGTGCCCGCGAGGCGATGTCGGCGGCGAGCCGGGATTTCCCGATCCCGCCTTCGCCGACAAGGAAGAAGGCCCCACCGTGGTCGGTGCGGGCCTTCTCCAGAGCCTCCGACAGTGCGCCGAGCTCCCTGTCGCGTCCGATGAGACGCGTCGACCGGATGCCCATCGCGGTCACTATAACCGGATGGGCGCCCTCCGGACGTAGGTCGAATTACCGACGCCCGGGGTGTCTCACTATTCGGTGAAGCCGCCCGTGACGACCGTGATGTCCATCGTGGTCAGCGAGTTCTGGCTCACCCGCGCCGCCTTGCCGGACAGCGCGTGGTTGCGGGCGCCGGTGCGGGAGGTCCGGGGGAGGGTCAAGTCGCCGATCGGGTTGTCGGTGCCGGCGAAGTCGTGCTCGGTCATGCGGGTGGCTCCACTCTCGGTAGTGCGGGGCTACTGGGGGAAAGCGATGCTGACGGTGAAGACGGGGGTGATGTCCAGGGTGTCGGCGCCGTTGTGGCTCAGCCGCGCGGTCCGGCCGGCGAGGGCGCGGTTGCGGGCGCCGGTCCGGGTCGGCGCCGGGAGGGTGGGGTCGCCGATGGGGTTGTCCGTGCCGATGAAGTCGTGCTCGCTCATGGCGTGTTCTCCGCTTTCTGTCGCGATCGGGGCCGGGGGACGGACGTCAGAGGGCGAAGGTGCCGTTGGTGACGACGGTGGGGCCGCCGAGCGTCTCGAGGGTCATCCCGGAGAGCCGGGGCCGGGTGCCGGCCAGCGCCTGGTTGCGGGCACCGCAGCGGGTCGCGCGGGGGAGCACCAGGGCACCGACGGTGGCTTCGACGGTCTCGGCGGTGGTTTCGGGCATCGGTCGTTCTCTCCTCGGGTGGGGACGGGTACGGATCAGCGGGTCGGGGGTTGCAGGAGCAGGGCGGACGGGACGCGGGGGCCGAAGCCGAGGCGCAGCAGGCCGTAGCCGATGCCGGCCAGGCCGGTCAGCAGGCCGGGGGACGGGACGCCGTCGGGGGTGCCGCAGCGCGCGCCGTCCTGTTCGACGGCGGTGAGCAGCTGCCCGGTGCGGGTGGCGACCGCGGCGGCGGCGCCGAGATGACCGGTCTCGGCGAGGAAGCCGAGCACGTCGGTGATGCCGGTTTCGCCGTGGCAGAGGCTGAGGTCGCGCAGCGGGTCCTGCGCGGCCAGCCGCGCGACCTGCTCGTCGAGGCCGCCGAGCACCGCGGGCTGGCCGGCGTAGGCCAGCACCTGCCCGGCCAGGCCGGAGCACCACCCGTGCCCGGTGGCGGCCTTCGCGGGCGGCAGGGTCGCGGTCTCCCGCGGGTACCCGGCGAGGGCCCAGTCGACGCCGGCCGCGCCGTGCGCGAACCCGGGGTCGGCGAGGTCGGGGTCGAGGGAGCGGACGGCGAGCTCGGCCGCGTAGGCGTCGGCCAGCAGCGTGGCTTCGGCGAGCCCGGTCTGGGTCGCCACCGAGCGCAGCGCGACCAGGCCGCCGGCCAGCCCGGTGGTGTAGCGCGGCGACGTCTCGGGTGTCGGCGGTGGCAGCACGGCGACCGTGCGGGCCGTCAGGTCGAGCAGGTCCGGCCGGTCGAGCAGCCGGGCGAGCCGGGCCGTGGCGTAGGCGACGCCGCCGAGGCCCAGCAGCCCGCCGGGCCCGGCCGCGGCGGCGAGGTCCGGATCGGCCTCCAGCGCCGACACCAGCCGCGGCAGGCCGGAAAGCGCCTTCCCGGCCAGGTCGCGGTAGCGGTCGATGCCGGTCAGCTCGGCCAGCTGGGCGAGGAACAGCGCCACGCCGGTGTAGCCCTCGCCGAGCCCGGCACCCATCGGCAGCACGGTCCAGTACTTCTCGTCGACGAGCTCCAGCCCCACCCAGTTGACCCGGCCGGCGGCCGAGGACGCCCGGGCGATGATCGCGTCGGCGACGCCGCACGCGGCCGAAAGCAGGTGCGCGGGTTCGGGGCTCTTGCTCGGCAGGACGCGGTCGGTGACCCCGGTGCCCGCGTGCGTCTCGGCCGCCGGGCGGGTGGCCAGCGCCGCGGAGATCAGCCATTCCTGGTCACGGCGGTCGATCGTGGTCATCCCGGCGACCTTCGCGCGCACCGTCTCGAGCGGCGGTTCGGCGAGCAGCCCGGAAAGGCGGTTCCCGTCGGCGTCCCAGAGGTCCGCGGACCCGGGCCGGCCGGTGAACATCGGGACGTCGCCCGCCCACAGGTCGGTGAGCTCGGCGGCGACGAGCCCGCGGCGGACGTCGTCGGTGCTGTCGTCGTGCAGCAGCCCGAACGCGTCGTCGCGCGCGTCGGCGTCGGCCAGCAGCGACGGGTGCGTGGTCTCGTCGAGCAGCCGCGTGTAGAAGCTGGTCGGGCGGACCAGGACACGGATCCCCGCGCCGGCGCAGCGGTCCAGCAGGGCGGTGAACTCCGCCGCGCCGGCGGCGATCGCGTCGTAGCCGGCGCGGAAGCCGGCCAGCAGCGCGGCGCCGTGCTCGGCCGGTTCGACGTCGGCGCCGCCGAGGGCGGGCCGGTTGACGCCGGTGCCGATTCCGCCGGGCACCCGGGTCAGCCGCATCCGGTCGGTGCCGGCGTCGAGCCAGTCGACGCGGGTGAGCGCCGGGGCCGCCGCGCGGCCGCCGCCGAGGCCGGAGATGTCGACCGCGCCGTGCTCGCCGACGATCATCTGCGGCAGCAGCAAGGTCCGGTGCACCGACCGGGTGAGCAGCTCGGCGGCCGGGTCGACGTCGAGCTGTTCGGCCGGCAGCACCGGCTGGAAGAGCGTTTCGATGTCGATCAGCACAGGCTGGTCGCCGGCGGCGATGATGTTCTCGAAGTGCACGTCGGTGCCGTCGAGGGCGTGCAGCAGGGCGAGCAGCACCCCCTGGCGGCGGTAGAACCGGTCCACCTCGGTGAGATCGGCGCACGGCCGGTGCTCGACGAAGCGGAGCCAGCCGTAGCCGGGGCGCACCAGGACGTCGACCGTGCGCAGCTCGAGACCGGGCACGCGCGGGTTGAGCCAGTCCACCAGGCCGGTGAACGCCGCGTGCAGGTCGAGCGGGCGGGGCTTGTAGATGACGCGCGCGCCGCCGGCGAACCGCAGTTCGCGGACCGAGCGGCCGCGCTGGTGGGCGTCCCCGGTGCCGCCGCTGATCTCGACCAGGACGCCGGCGTCGGCGCCGGTGAACGCGGTGAGGGCGGCGCGGTCGGCGGCGAAGCGGTCGAGCAGCTCGGTGACCGACTCGATCGCGTGCAGGGCCGCCTGCGCGGCGAGCCGGGCGAGCACGGGGTAGCGGTGCAGCAGGTCGGTGAGTCCGCCCGGAGTTCCGGTCTGCCGGACGAAGTCGGCGAAGCGCTCTTCGGCGGTTTCTCCCGCGAGGACCTCCGCGCGCCGGGCCCGGCCCAGCTCCAGCACCAGCGTGCGGGCGGCGAGCCCGGCGAGCTGGTGGCCCAGCCGTGCGGCGCAGCCGTCGGCGACCGCGGTGGCGTCGACGGCGGGCGAAGCCGCTGCGGCGCCGGCGATCGCGGCGCGGGCCGCGTCGGTGAAGGGACGGAACACGGAGGCGAAGGCAGCGCGCCAGTGCGCCGAAGCCGCACTTCCACGGGAAAGTGCCGCTTCCGGGACCGCACTTTCCCGTGAAAGTGCGGCTTCCGCGAAGTCGACCCACGCGGGGCGGGTGCCGTCGGGGCGCCGCTCCTGCGTGGTCAGCGCCGCCGACCACCAGGTGGACGGGAGCGTCGTGGTCGCCGGGTTCGGCTGCGGGGGAATCACGGGATCGAGCATGCCAGCGGGTGACGTGGGTTACATGGGGGTGCTACGCCCGCATTCCCGCCCGGTATGGGGGCGTTCTGGGGGTTCATGGGGGCGCGGGCGGCGAAACGCCTGGTCGTGGACGACGCGACTGCGCCGGACGGACGTGGCGGCTGGGCCGTTCGGCGGGCGGGCCCGGTAGGGGCCGACGAGGACATCCGCGTCGCCGATCCCCCGTGCGGGGCACCCCCGCCACCCCGGACTCCGCGGTCGCGCGCGCGGCCGCGTCGCCCGCGCGCGAGGCGGACCAGGGGCCGGGAGCGGCGCCGGAATGCGGGGCCGCCGCACCCATGTGCGCCGGCCGTCCGCCGATGACGATTCGTCGTGAGAAGTTCGCGGCTCGCCCCGCGGACGTTCCCCGAACACACAGGGAGCGACGCACGATGACCACGTTCCAGATCGAGCAGACCCCCGACGGGCCCGGCGTGGCCGCGGGCCCCCCGCTCAAGTTCGTCCTGTCCAGCGTCCAGTCCGACTCGCACATGTGGAACCTCGTCGCCCTCCAGCTGATCATGGAGGAGATGGGGCACGAGGTGGTCAACCTCGGCGCCTGCGTCCCGGTGGAGCGGCTGCTGGCCGCGTGCCGCGCCGAGCGGCCGGACTGCCTGGTGATCAGCACCATCAACGGCCACGGCCACGTCGACGGCGCCCGGGTGATCTCCGCCCTGCGCGCCGACACCGGCCTGGCCGGCCTGCCCGCCGTCATCGGCGGCAAGCTCGGCGTCCAGGGCGACGCCAACGCCGAGCTGGAGACCGAGCTGCTGGCGCTGGGCTACGACGCGGTGTTCCACGTCGGCGCCGGCGACTCCGGCCAGGCGATCGAGTCGTTCCGCGAGTTCGTCGCGGCGAACGTCCGGACCTTGCGGTGACCGCTGCCCGGTCGGTGTTCAGCAGCTTCGTGGCCGAGCACCGGCGCCGCCGGACGCTGCTCGTCCAGCCGCGCATGGGGTTCTCCGACCCCGCCACGATGCGCCGCGGGCTGCGCGCGGTCGCCGAGGCCGGCGTGCCGGCCGTCGGCACCGTGACCCTGGACAGCTACACCCGCACCGGGCAGCACGACCTCGCCGCCATGTCGATCGCCTCCGGTGTCCCGCTCAACGGCTACCCGCTGGTGGCGCTCGGCCCCGCCGCCACCGCCGAACTGGTGGACGGCCTGTACGGCCCGCGCTTCCCGGTCCAGGTGCGGCACGGGTCGGCGCAGCCCGAGGACATCTTCGCCGCGATGCTCGAAGCCGGGCTCGACGCCTCCGAAGGCGGGCCGGTGTCCTACTGCCTGCCCTACAGCAGCGTGCCGCTGCGGACGGCGGCGAAGTCGTGGTCGCGCTCGGCGTCGCTGCTGGCCGGACAGTCCGTCGAGTGTCATCTGGAGAGCTTCGGCGGCTGCATGCTCGGCCAGCTGTGCCCGCCGGGGCTGCTCGTCGCGCTGTCGGTGCTGGAGTGCCTGTTCTTCGCCGAGCACGGCGTGCGCAGCGTGTCGGCCAGCTACGCGCAGCAGACCAACCCGGAGCAGGACGCCGAAGCGCTGTGGGCGATGCGGCGGCTTTGCGCCGAAGAACTGTCCACAGTGGACTACCACGTGGTGCTCTACACCTACATGGGGCTCTTCCCGGAGTCCGCGGCCGGGGCCCGGGAGCTGGTCGCCGAGAGCGTCCGGCTGGCCGTGCGCACCGGCACCGAGCGGCTGATCGTCAAGACCACCGCGGAAGCGCACCGGATCCCGACCGTCGAAGAGAACGTCGAGGCCCTGCGGCTGGCCCACGCCACCGCCCTGGACCAGCCCGCCCCGGCCGCCCTCACATCAGAGGACACCGAGGTGTACGCGCAGGCGCGGCGGCTCGTCGACGAGGTGCGTTCGCTCGCCCCGACGCTGACCGAGGCCCTGCCGGCGGCGTTCGAGCGCGGCCTGCTCGACGTCCCGTACTGCCTGCACCCCGACAACGGCGGCGAAACCCGGTGCGTGCTCGACGACGAAGGCCGCCTGCAGTGGTGGCACACCGGCCGGATGCCGCTGCCGCCCGCGCTGGGCGGCCGCCGCGGCCACGACCGGGTCAGTGCGACCCGGCTGCTCGCCGACCTGTCCTACCACCGCCGAAGGCTCGACCCGGTCCTGTCCTGATCCGTCCCGACCAGCTGGGAGTGAGAACGCCATGGAGTACACCGATCCGCCGGACCCGCGTACGCACCTGACCTCGGAGACCACGCGGCACGTGCTGGGCCTCCAGCACAAGATGCTCACCGAGGCGCGCGCGTTCCTCGGCGCCCGGGGCTTCACCGAGCTGCTGCCCCCGGTGATCGGTCCTGTCACCGACCCCGGCGGCCGTGGCGCGAAGCAGGTCGACGTCGACTTCTACGGCCACCGGTACAAGCTGATGACCAGCGCGATCCTGTACAAGCAGGCGTCGCTGCTGGGCTTCCCGAAGATCTTCTACGTCGCGCCGAACGTGCGGCTGGAACCGCTGGAGACGGCGAACACGAGCCGGCACCTCGCCGAGTTCCACCAGCTCGACGTCGAGGTGGCCGGGGCGTCCCGCGACGACGTGCTCGACCTGCTGCAGGACCTGGTGGCGCACGTGGTGCGCCGCGTCGTCGAGGAGGCGGGGGACGTGCTGGAGGCGCTCGGCCGCGACTCGGGTGCGTTCGCCGACCTGCTCGGCGGCGCGTTCGGCCGGCTGTCGCACACCACCGCCGTCGAGACCCTGCGCGAGCTCGGCCACCCGCAGAGCGCGGACGCCGAGATCGACTGGGCGGGCGAGGCGATCCTGTCGGAGAAGCACGCGCGGCCGTTCTTCCTCGTCGACTACCCGAAGGGCTCGCGCGGGTTCTACGATCGCGAAAGCGCTTCCACGCCTGGTGTTCTGCGCAACTTCGACCTCATCGCGCCGGAGGGCTACGGCGAGCTGTGCAGCGGCAGCGAGCGCGAGCACGACTACGGCCGGATCGTCACGCGGATGCGGGAGACGGGCGAGAACCCGGCGAAGTACGCGTGGTACCTCGACCTGGTGCGGACCGGGATCCCGGCGAGCGCGGGCTTCGGCCTGGGGGTGCAGCGGTTCACCCGGTACGTCGCCGGGCTGGACGCGGTGTGGCAGGCGACGGCGTTCCCGAAGCTGCCGGGGGTGGTCTCGCCGTGACCGCGTTGCACGCCGGGGGTTTCCCGGAGGATCTCGTCCGGGCGCGGGCCCTTCACGGTGTCTCGGCGGTGTTCCCGCCTGCTTCGGCTTACGGGACTTCGTTGTTCGGCGACGCTTCTTCTCTTTCGTCGGACGTCTTGGACGAGGCGCGGCTGGTCCCGCCGGTGTTCGTGCCGCGGCGGCTGGAGAAGCTGATCGAGCTGGGCCGCGAGCCGCTCTACGGCGACGTCTCGCTTTCGGCGTCGATCGGCGGGTTCGAGTCTTCGCTGCCGCTGTACCTGTCGGCGTTCGGGTCGACGCAGGTCGCGGGGGCCGGCTTGGGTGCGGCGGCTGCGTCCCAGGCCGCGCGGCTCGGCATCCCGATGGTGATCGGCGAGAACGTCGTGCCGGTGCACGGCCACGGCCGCGGCGGCGGGGAATCGGCCGGGACGCTGCTGGAGCGGATGCGGGCGTACGCGGACGCGGTGCCCGACGGGCTCGGCGGCGTGGTCGTCCAGCAGAGCACCGAGGACGCCGACGCGGAGGTGTGGAACCTCGTGTACTCGGACCCGTCGGCGGCGCCGTTGCTGGAGTCGGGGCGGCTGGCGTTCGAGCTGAAGGTCGGGCAGGGCGCGAAGCCGGGGCTCGGCGGGATGACCCTGGTCGACCCTTCGGTGGCGGCTTCGCTCGCTTCGATGTATGCGGTGGATCAGTCGTTGGGCTCGCAGGTGCTGCGGAGCAGTTCGCCGGGGACGTTCACCGACGAGATCCTCCGGCAGCAGATCCGCTTGATGCGCAACAACTTCCCGCGGGCCGGGGTGTGGGTGAAGCTCCCACCCGGCCGCGACGTGGGTGCCGCGGCTTCGGTGGCGTGGTCGGCGGGGGCGTCGGCGGTGACGGTCGACGGGGCCGAGGGCGGCTCGGGCTGGGCCCCATTGTCCTTCGCGTCGGTCGGGCTGCCGTTGGCGGAGTGCCTGACGCGGATCGGCACGCCGGCCGGCTGCCTGCTGGCCTCGGGCCGCATGTGGGAGGGGACACGGGTGGCGAAGGTCCTGGCACTGGGAGCCCGCGCGGCGGGCCTGGGCCGGGCTGCGCTGCTGGCCGTGGACACGGACCCGGTTTCCGGGCTGGTCCGGTTCGCCGAGGCGCTGGCGCTGGAGCTGCGGATGTTGCTGAGCGCGCTGGGCCAGTACCGCGCCGACGCGCTGACGCGCGAGGACGTGTGGTTCCCGGGCCAGGCGGACCAGGTGCGCGAGCAGGTGCTGTCATGACGCGCGGCTTCGCGGGTCCGAAGGTCTTGAATGAGTCATTCAGGACCTCCGAAGACCTGAATGACTCATTCAAGACGTCGGGCGCGCCGGGGATCGGCGGTGCGTCGTGACTGCCGTCGACGAGCCGCGCGCGGCGACGGCCGAGCCAGGTGTTGTGGAAGCCCGATCGGGTGTTGCGGCAGCTGGACCGGGAGTTGCGGCGGCCAAGCTTGCGGTCGGCGCAGAAGCGATCGGCCCAGCGGCCGACTCCGCGATCCAGGCCAAATCACGCGCCGGCCTTCCCGCTCCCTTCCTCGGCCTCGTCCTCGCCATGGGGCTGTCCTCCTTCGGAGACGCCGTCTGGCTGATCGCCCTCTCCCTCACCCTCGTCGGCACCGCCGGGCCGGCCCTCGCGGGCCTGGTTCTCGCCCTCGGCTCGCTCCCGAAAGTCCTCACCCTTCTCGTCGGCGGCGCCGTCGCCGATCGGACCGGGCCGAGGCGGGTGCTCGTCACCACCGACCTCGTCCGCGCCGGGGCCATGCTCGCCGGGGCCGCCGCCGTCTTCGTCGTCGGGCCCGCACTGCCGCTGCTCGCCGGGCTCATCGTCGTCATGGCCGTCGCCAGTGCCTTCTTCATCCCGGCCTCCGATGCGCTGCGGCCGAACCTGCTGCCGCCCGAACACCTCGTGCGCGGCAACGCCGTCTACCTCGCCGCCGTGCGTGGGGGGCAGGCCGCCGGCGGGGCGCTCGGATCATGGCTGGCGGGGCTCGGCGGGCTCGTCGTCGTCGCCGTCGTCAACGGCGTCAGCTTCGGGATCTCCGCCCTCGCCGCCGGCAACACCAAGGCCCTGACCAGCAAAGAACCCCGGGAACGCGTCAAGCTCAAGCAGCTCGGCACGGAGATCGGCGAAGGCTGCCGGTACGTCGCCCGCCGACCCGCCCTGCGGACCGCCATGATCGTCACCGGCCTCCTCGAGCTCAGCGGGGCCGGCCCGATCAACCTCGGCCTGGTCCTCCTCGGCGGCACCCAGGGCGCCGGCTGGCTGCTCACCGCGATGACGCTCGGCGCGTCCCTCGCCTTCGTCGTCTCGGTCAAGTGGCCGCCCCGCGAGAATGCCGGACGGCTCGCCACCGCGGGCCTCGCCGCCCAGGCCGGCTGCCTCGCCCTGCTGGCCACCGGGAACCTCGCCGTCGGTATCGCCGCCTTCTTCACCCTCGGCCTCGTCGCCGGGCTCACCGCGCTCGTGCTCGTGAGCCTCGCCCAGCGGTGGGCGACCCCCGAGATGCGCGGGCGCGTGATGTCGATCCTCGCGCTGTTCACCCTCGCCGCCACCCCGGTCGGCAACCTGCTGATCGGCGTGCTGACCGAGGCGATCGGCGTCCCGCTCACCATGTTCGCCCACGCCGCGGTCGCGCTCGCCGCGCTCGCCCTGCTCGTCGCCACCCCGGCACTCGGCCGGGCCGCCCTCACAGAGGAGAAGAAATCATGACCAACCCCTTCGAAGACGAGAACGGCACCTTCCTGGTCCTGGTCAACGCCGAGAACCAGCACTCGCTCTGGCCGTCCACTGTGGACGTCCCGGCCGGCTGGCGCACCGTGCACGGCGAGGACACCCGCGCCGCGTGCCTGGAGTACGTCGAGACGCACTGGACCGACCTGCGCCCGGCGAGCCTCGTCGCCGCGATGCGCTGACCTTCCCCACCCGCCGGCAGAACCGAACTGGAGCTGATCTACGTGAACGACGACACCCGGCAGCTGCTGGCGGCCTGGAACGACACCACCACCGACGTCCCGGAAGCGGGCCGCACGCTCGCCCGGCTGCTCGCCGAGCAGGCGGCCCGCACCCCGGACGCGACGGCGCTGGTGTTCGAAGGCGAGTCCCTGACCTACCGCGAACTCCACCGGAAGGCCAACGGGCTCGCCCACCTCCTGATCGAGCGAGGCGTGGGCCCCGGCGTCCTCACCGGCGTCTGCGCCGACCGATCCCTCGAGCTCGTGATCGCCCTGCTGGGGGTGCTCAAGGCCGGCGGCGCCTACGTCCCGCTCGACCCGGACTACCCGGCCGACCGGCTGGCCCACATGGTCGCCGACAGCGCCGCGCCGGTCGTCCTCACCCAGACCCACCACAGAACCCTCTTCGACGCCGAGACGATCTGCCTCGACACCCTCGACCTCACCTCGGCCACCGAGCCGGAACCGACGACGTCCACCAAGGACCTCGCCTACGCCATCTACACCTCCGGCTCGACCGGCCGTCCCAAGGGCGTGCTGGTGCCGCACGAAGGCATCGTCAACCGGCTCGCGTGGACGCAGGCCGAGTACCGTCTCGACGAGACCGACCGCGTGCTGCAGAAGACGCCGTCCAGTTTCGACGTCTCCGTCTGGGAGTTCTTCTGGCCGCTGCTGACCGGCGCCACGCTCGTCGTCGCGCGCCCCGGTGGCCACCGCGACCCCGCCTACCTGGCCGGGCTGGTCCGCGCCGAGCGGATCACGACCGTCCACTTCGTCCCGTCGATGCTGCAGGCGTTCCTGCTCGACCCGGCCGCCGCGACCTGCACCGGCCTGCGCCGCGTGCTGTGCAGCGGTGAGGCGTTGCCCACCGAGTTGCAGGCGCGGTTCTTCGAGACGCTGCCCGGTGTCGAACTGCACAACCTCTACGGCCCGACCGAAGCCTCCGTCGACGTCACGTACTGGGCGTGCGACCCGGCACAACGGACAGTCCCCATCGGACGTCCGGTCTGGAACACCCACACGTTCGTCCTCGACGCGGAGCTCAACCCGGTCGCGCCCGGCGTCGCCGGGGAGCTCTACCTCGCCGGGGTCCAGCTGGCCCGCGGCTACCACGGCCGGCCGGGCCTGACGTCCGAGCGGTTCGTGGCCAGCCCGTTCGAGCCGGGGGAGCGGATGTACCGCACCGGCGACCTCGCGCGCTGGTCCGAGGACGGCGCGCTGCACTACCTCGGCCGCACCGACCACCAGGTGAAGATCCGCGGCCTGCGCGTCGAGCTGGGCGAGATCGAGGCCGTCCTCGACCGGCAGCCCGGCGTCGGCGGCTCGTGCGTGCTGGCCCGCGAAGATCGTGCGGGCGACCAGCGCCTGGTGGGTTACGTCGTCCCGGACGGCACCCCTGACGTCGAAGCCCTGCGCGCGGCCCTCGCCGGGAACCTGCCGGAGTACATGGTCCCGGCCGCGTTCGTAGTCCTGGACGAGCTGCCGCTGACCCCGAGCGGCAAGCTCGACCGCAAGGCCCTCCCGGCGCCGGACTGGTCCGCGGCCCGCACCGGCCGCGCCCCGCGCACCCCGCGCGAGGCGGCGCTGTGCGAGCTGTTCTCCGAAATCCTCGGCGTCGACGGCGTCGGCGTCGACGACGGCTTCCTCGCCCTGGGCGGCCACTCCCTCCTGGCGGCCAAGCTCGTCTCCCGCATCCGCGCGACGCTCGGCGTCGAAGCCGCCATCGGTGACGTCTTCCGCGCGCCGACCCCGGCCGGCTTGGCCGAACTCCTCGACGACGCTCCGGAAGCACGTCCCGCCCTGACCCCGCGTCCCCGCCCCGAGCCGATGCCGCTGTCGTTCGCGCAGCGCCGGCTGTGGTTCCTCGACCAGGCCGACACCCGGAACGCGAGCTACCACGTCCCGCAGGCCGTCCGGCTCACCGGCCCGATCGACGCCGATGCGCTGCGGAGCGCCGTCGAAGACGTCGTCGCCCGGCACGAGAGTCTCCGCACGGTCTTCACCCGCGACGGCGACGAGCCGGTGCAGCACATCCTGCCTACCGGTGAACTCCCGTGGGACACCAGGGAGTCCACAGAGGACATGCTCGCCGCCGACCTGACCGCGGCCACCGAGGAGACCTTCGACCTCGCCCGGGAACTGCCCCTCCGTGCCGCACTCTTCACCCTGCCCGGCGACACCGCGGTGCTGCTGCTGGTCGTACACCACATCGCGAGTGACGGCTGGTCCTTCGCCCCGCTCCTGCGCGACGTCTCGGCCGCCTACGCGGCCCGTGTGACCGAGAAGAGTCCGAAGTGGACTCCGCTTCCGGTCCAATACGCGGACTACACGCTGTGGCAACGGGAACTGCCCGTCGAGCGCGACCTCGCCTACTGGCGTGCTGCCCTGGCCGGGCTCCCGGAAGAACTGCCGCTGCCCGCGGACCGGCCGCGTCCGGCGATCGCGAGCCACCGCGGCGGGGTCGTCCCGATGGACGTGCCCGCCGACGTCCACCGCCGCCTCGCCGCCCTCGCCACGGCGGAGGGCGCGACGTTGTTCATGGTCCTGCAGGCCGCCTTCGCCGCCCTGCTCACCCGCCTCGGCGCCGGCGACGACGTCCCGGTCGGTTCGCCGGTCGCCGGACGCACCGACGCCGCCCTCGACGACCTCGTCGGGTTCTTCGTCAACACCGTCGTCCTGCGCACGGCGACCGGCGGCGACCCGACGTTCCGCGAGCTCCTCGACCGGGCCCGGGCGACCTGCCTGGCCGCGTTCGAGCACTCCGAGGTGCCGTTCGAGCGCGTCGTCGAGGAGCTGAACCCGGCGCGCTCGCTCGGCCGGCACCCGCTGTTCCAGGTGCTCCTGGTGCTGCAGAACAACCTCGCCGCCGAGCTGGACCTCCCCGGCGTCCGCGCCGACAGCGAGCGTGTCGACATCGGCTACGCGAAGTTCGACCTGGCCGCGATCTTCGAGGAGCGCGACGGCGAGCTGACCGGCCTGCTGGAGTACGCGAGCGACCTGTTCGACCGCGACACGGCCGCCACGCTGGCCGGCCGCCTGCTGCGCGTCCTGGCCGCCGTCGCCGAAAACCCGGACACGCGGATCGGCGACCTCGACCTCCTCGACGCGACCGAGCGGATCCAGGCCGAGACGGGCGGGATGCCCGCCCCCGCCGGGCCGGCGGTCCCCTTGCACGAGCTGGTCGCGAGCCACGCCCGCCGCACCCCGGACCGCACCGCGCTGCTGTTCGAGGACGAGGTCGTCACCTACGCCGAGCTGGACGTCCGCGCCAACGGCGTCGCCGCGCTCCTGACCGGCGTCGAGCCCGGCCGGATCGTCGCGATCTGCCTCGACCGCGGCCCCGACCTGGTCGCCGCCATCCTCGGCGTGCTCAAGGCCGGCTGCGGGTACACGCTGCTGGACCCGTCCTTCCCCGCCGAGCGGCGGCAGCTGCTGGCCGAGCAGGTCGGCACGCCGATCGTGCTCGACGACCTGTCCCTGGTGGACGCCACGGCGACCCCACCGAACCGGGTGGTGCCGCCCGCCGGGCCCGCCTGCGTCATGTTCACCTCCGGTTCCACCGGGACGCCGAAGGGTGTCGTCGCCTCGCACGAAGCCGTCGTGACGACGATCCTCGGCCAGGGCTACTCGGGCGACGTCTGGCTGCAGACCGCCCCGGTCTCCTGGGACGCCTTCGCGTTCGAGCTGTTCGGCGCGCTGCTCACCGGCGCGACCTGTGTCCTGCAGCCGGGCCCGAAGCCCGAGCCCGCGCTCATCGCCGACCTGGCCGAGCGCCACGGCGTCACGACGATGTTCGCCTCGGCCAGCCTGCTGAACTTCCTCCTCGACGAGTACCCGGGCGTGTTCGAGCAGGTCGGCCACGTCTACACCGGCGGTGAAGCCGCGTCGGTCGCGCACCTGGCGAAGGCACTCGAGAACTTCCCGGAAGTGACGTTCACCAACGGCTACGGCCCGGTCGAGAACATGATCTTCATCAGCTCGCACCGCGTCACGCCGGCCGACCTGGGCGCGCCCATCCCGATCGGCGTGCCGCTCACCGGCAAGCGCGCCTACGTCCTGGACGAGCGCCTGCGGCCGGTCGCGCCCGGCGTCGTCGGCGAGCTGTACGCCGCGGGCGGCGGCATCGCGGACGGCTACGTCGGCCGTCCCGGCCTGACCGCCGAGCGGTTCGTGGCCAGTCCGTTCGAGGCGGGGGAGCGGATGTACCGCACCGGCGACCTGGTGCGCCGCCGCGCCGACGGCGTGCTGGAGTACGCCGGCCGCGCCGACGACCAGGTCAAGATCCGCGGGTTCCGCGTCGAGCCGGGCGAGATCCGGACCGCGCTGGGCACCCACCCGGCGGTCACCGAGTCGGCCGTCGTCGTCCGAGAGGACCGGCCCGGTCAGAAGCTCCTGGTCGCCTACGTCGTGGGCGAGCCGGCCGACTTCCGCGCGTACCTCGCCGAACGGCTGCCGGAGCACCTGGTGCCGAGCGCGTTCGTCCTGCTCGACGCCCTGCCGCTGACCCCCAACGGCAAGCTCGACCGCCAGGCCCTGCCCGCTCCCGAACGCACGGCCACCAGCCGGGCGCCGCGCACCCCGCGTGAGGAAGTCCTCTGTGGACTCTTCGCCGACGTGCTCGGGGTCGAGGCGGTCGGCGTCGACGACGGGTTCTTCGCCCTCGGCGGGCACTCGCTGCTCGCCGCGCGGCTCGTCGCCCGGGTCGGCGCCGTGCTCGGGGTCCGGATCGGTGTCGCGGACGTCTTCCGCGCCCCGACCGTCGCCGGGCTGGCCGCGGTGCTCGACACCGCGCGGGCCGCCCGCCCGGCCGTCGTGGCCCGGCCGCGCCCGGACCTCCTGCCGCTCTCGCCGGCGCAACGCAGCCTGTGGTTCGTCGAGCAGCTCGACCAAGCCGGCGCGACCTACAACGTCCCGCGCGCCCTGCGGCTGACCGGCGCCCTCGACGTCGCGGCGCTGCGGCAGGCGTTCGCCGACGTCGTCGAGCGCCACGAGGCGCTGCGGACGGTCTTCCCGGACACCGACGGCCTGCCCCGCCAGGAGATCCGCCCGCTCACCGAGCTGCCGTGGACCGAAGCCGCGGTGGACCTCGCCGAGTTCGCCGCCCGCGAGTTCGATCTGGCCACCGACCTCCCGATCCGCGCCGCCCTGGTCCGCCGGGCCGCCGACGACCACGTCCTGGTGCTCGTCACCCACCACATCGCCGCCGACGGCTGGTCCTTCGGCCCGCTCCTGCGCGACCTGTCGGCCGCCTACACCGCCCGCGCGGCGGGCGACGCTCCGAAGTGGACACCGCTGGCGGTGCAGTACGCGGACTACGCGCTGTGGCACCAGGACCTGACCGACGACTCCGAAAACTCGACGGACTACTGGGCCGATACCCTCGCCGGGTTGCCCGACGAGATCAGCCTG
Source organism: Amycolatopsis sp. NPDC028719 (assembly GCF_055565395.1). Lineage (NCBI taxonomy): Bacteria > Bacillati > Actinomycetota > Actinomycetes > Pseudonocardiales > Pseudonocardiaceae > Amycolatopsis > Amycolatopsis sp. NPDC028719. The sequence continues at coordinate 1,206,290 of NZ_JBVHUL010000002.1, read as the reverse complement.
CCCTTCGACCACCCGCGCCCGCCGGTCGCGAGCCACCGCGGCGCGACCCTCTCGGTCACCCTCGACGCGGACCTGCACGCCCGGCTCCTGCACCTGGCCCGCGGTGAGCACGCGACGCTGTTCATGGTGCTGCAGGCCGGGTTCGCGGCCCTGCTGTCCCGGCTCGGGGCCGGGGACGACGTCGCCGTCGGCACCCCGTCGGCGGGCCGGCCCGACGCCGCGCTCGACGACCTCGTCGGCTACTTCGTCACGACCCTGGTGCTGCGCACGGACCTCAGCGGAGACCCGAGCTTCACCGAGCTCGTGCGCCGGGTCCGGGAGCGCTCGCTCGCGGCGTTCGACCACGCCGACGTCCCGTTCGAGCAGGTCGTCGAGCGGCTGAACCCGGCCCGCTCGACCGCGCGGCACCCGCTGTTCCAGGTGATGCTGGCGCTGCAGAACAACGTCGCGGCGAACCTGGCCCTGCCCGGCCTGGCCGCGGCGGACGTGCCGGTGGCCACCGCGACGGCGAAGTTCGACCTCACCCTCAACCTGGAGGAGGCCACCGGCGCCGACGGCACGCCGGCCGGGATCGGCGGCTACCTGGAGTACGCGACCGACCTCCTGGACGAAGGCACCGCGGCCGACCTCGCCGACCGGTTCGTCCGGCTGCTCACCACCGCCGTCACGACGCCCGATGTCGCTCTGTCCACGGTAGACCTGCTGTCGGCCGCCGAGCGCATGGCGATCGACGCGGCCAACAGCGAGACGGCCCGACCACTGCCGGACACGTCGGTGATCGAACTGTTCGAGACACAGGCCGCGGCCACGCCGGACGCGCCCGCGCTGGAGTTCGGCGCCACGACGCTCACCTACGCCGAGCTCAACGCACGCGCCAACCAGCTCGCCCGCCACCTGGCCGAGCGCGGCGCCGGGCCCGAGCGGTACGTCGCCCTCGCCCTGCCCCGCGACGAGTACCTGGTCGTCGCCCTGCTCGCCGTGCTCAAGACCGGTGCCGGCTACCTCGCCCTCGACCTGGACTACCCGGCCGACCGCATCGCGATGATGCTGGAGGACGCCGACCCGGCCCTGGTGCTCACCCCCGACGACCTCGTCTTCGAGGGGCCGGTCGAAAACCTGGTCCACACCGCGTCTCCGGACAGCCCCGCGTATGTGATCTTCACGTCCGGTTCGACCGGCCGCCCCAAGGGCGTCGTCGTCCCGCGCCGGCCGCTGCTGAACTTCCTCCTCGACATGGTCGGCCGGTTCGGCATCGCCCCCGGCGACCGGCTCCTGGCGGTCACGACCGTCGGGTTCGACATCGCCGGCCTGGAGATCTTCGCGCCGCTGCTGGCCGGGGCGACCGTCGTCCTCGCGAGCCGCGACGCCGTGCGCGACACCCGCGCCCTGGCCGCGCTCGCCGAGGACGGCGTCACGTTCCTGCAGGCCACGCCGAGTCTCTTCCACGCGCTGCTGGCCGAACCCGTCGACCTCTCGAGTGTCCACGTCCTCGTCGGCGGCGAGGCCCTGCCGGACGACCTGGCCGTCGCGCTGCGGGCGCGGGCCGCGTCGGTGACCAACATGTACGGCCCGACCGAGACGACGATCTGGTCGACCACCGCCCGCGTCGGCGAGGGCGCGCCGACCATCGGCACGCCGATCGCGAACACGCAGGTCCACGTGCTGGACCGCGCCCTGCGGCCGGTGCCGCCGGGCGTGCCGGGCGAGCTGTACCTCGCCGGGGACGGCGTCGTGCGCGGCTACCTCGGCCGCCCGGACCTGACCGCGGACCGGTTCGTCGCGTCGCCTCATCTGCCGGGGGAGCGGATGTACCGCACCGGCGACCTGGTCGCCCGCCGCCGGGACGGCGAAATCCGCTTCCTCGGCCGCGTCGACCACCAGGTCAAGATCCGCGGCTTCCGCATCGAGCTGGGCGAGATCGAGGCCGTGCTCGCCACGCACCCGGCGGTCGCGCTGCGCGCGGTCGTCGTCCGCGAGGACCGGCCCGGCGACAAGCGCCTGGTCGCCTACGTCGTGCCCGCCTCGCCGGTCGAGATCGACGACCTGCGCCGGCACCTGGCCGCCGCGCTGCCCGGGTACATGGTGCCCTCGGCGTTCGTACTGCTCGCCGAGCTGCCCCGGACGCCGAACGGCAAGCTCGACCGCCGGGCCCTGCCCGCACCGGCGGTCGAAAGCGGCGTCGGCCGCCTCCCTCGGACGGCCCGCGAGCACGCGCTGTGCGCACTGTTCGCGGAGGTTCTCGGCGTGCCCGAGGTCGGCTTGGACGACGGTTTCTTCGACCTGGGCGGCCATTCGCTGCTGGCCACCCGGCTCGCCGGGCGGATCCGCGCGGTGCTGGGCCTCGACGTCACCGTGCGGGCGCTCTTCGCGAACCCGACCGTGGCCGGGCTGAGTGAAAGCCTCGGTAACGCCGCCGCGGCTCGTCCGGCGATCATCCGGCGCGAGCGACCGGACCGGCTGCCGCTGGCGCCCGGCCAGGAGCGGTTGTGGTTCCTGTCCCGGATGGACAGTGCGGACACCTCGTACCACATGCCGATCGCTCTGCGGCTGCGTGGCAACGTCGACGCACCCGCGATGGCGGCCGCACTGTCCGATGTGGCCGGACGACACGAAGCCCTGCGCACGTACTACGCCGAGGACGAGTCCGGGCCGTACCAGGTGGTCCTGGACGAGTTCGTGGTGCCGTTCGAGGTCGGCACCGGCTCGGTCGCCGAGGCCGCGCGCACTCCGTTCGACCTGGCCGCCGCCCCGCCGGTGCGGTCGTGGCTGTTCAGCGAGGGCGACGAGCACGTCCTCCTCGTCCTGACCCACCACATCGCCGGGGACGGCTGGTCGATCCCGGTCCTGCTGCGCGACCTCGCCACCGCCTACGCCGCCCGGCTCGGCGGCGACGCTCCGGAGTGGACTCCGCTGCCCGTGCAGTACGCGGATTACACGCTGTGGCACCGGGAACTCGACACCGACCTCGCCTACTGGACGGACGCGCTCGCCGGCCTGCCCGAGGAACTGGCGCTGCCCTACGACCGCGTCCGGCCCGCCACCGCGGACCACACCGGCGGGTCGGCCGCCGTCGCGATCCCGGCCGAGCTGCACGCGCGGCTCCTGGAGCTGGCGGCCGGGCAGCGGGCGACCCTGTTCATGGTCCTGCAGGCCGCTCTCGCGACGCTGCTGGCGCGGTTCGGCGCGGGGGACGACGTCCCGATCGGCACCCCGGTCGCCGGCCGGCCCGACCCGGTCCTCGACGACCTCGTCGGGTTCTTCGTCAACACCCTCGTCCTGCGCACCGATGTCAGCGGCGCGCCGGCGTTCACCGAACTGCTGGACCGCGTCCGCGAAGCCGACCTCAGCGCCTTCGAGCACGACGACGTCCCGTTCGAGCGTCTCGTCGAAGAGCTGAACCCGGCGCGCTCGGCGGCCCGGCACCCGCTGTTCCAGGTGATGCTCGTGCTGCAGCAGGACAGTGCCACACCCGCACTGTCCGGAGTGGACACCGAGCCGTACGAGGTGGCCCGCGCCGTCGCCAAGTTCGACCTCACCGCGGCGCTCGAGGAGCACGGCACCGGCGGCGGGATCACCGGTGCCTTCGAGTACGCCACCGCGCTGTTCGACGCCGCCACCGCCGAGCGCCTGGCGACGGCGTTCGTGCGGCTGCTGGAGCAGATCGCCGACGCACCCGGGAAGCCGGTGACGGCGTACGAGGTACTCACCACCGACGAGCGCGACCTCGTGCTGACCGCGGGCAACGCCGTCCAGGTGAGCGCCGCGCCCGAGGACTGCCTGCACACGATCGTCGAACGCCAGGACCCCGAGGCCGTCGCGATCCTGTTCGAGGGCGAGCCGCTGACCTACGGCGAGCTGAACGCCCGCGCCAACCAGGTCGCCCACCACCTCCTGGACGACGGCGTCCGGCGCGGCGAGGTCGTGGGGGTCCTGCTGGACCGCGGCTTCGACTTCGCCGCCGCGGTGCTCGGCGTGCTCAAGTCCGGGGCCGCCTACACCCTGCTGGACCCGAGCTACCCGGCCGAGCGGCTGGCCGCCGTCACCGACCAGGCCGGCGTGAAGCGAGTGCTGACGGCCGTGCCGGACCACCCGGACACGGCGAACCCGGACGTCGAGCTGACCCCGGCCGACCTGGCCTGCGTCATGTTCACCTCCGGCTCCACCGGCGTACCCAAGGGCGTCGCCACCTCGCACCGCGGCGTCGTCGCGACCATGGGCCAGGACTACGCCACCTTCGACGCCGAGCAGGTGTGGCTCCAGTGCGCCCCGGTGTCGTGGGACGGCTTCGCGCTGCAGCTGTTCGGCGCGCTGCTCTACGGCGGCCGGACGGTCCTGCAACCCGGCCAGAACCCCGAGCCGGACCGCATCGCCGCCCTCGTCGTCGAGCACGGCGTCACCGTCCTGCACGCTTCGGCGAGCCTCTTCAACTACCTCCTGGATCAAGAACCGCAGGTTTTCACCGTGCTGCGCCGGGCGATGACCGGCGGCGAGCCGGCGTCCGTCGAGCACGTCACGAAGGCGCTGCGCGAGTACCCGGACGTCCAGCTGATCAACGGCTACGGCCCGGCCGAAAGCATGGGCTACACGACGTTCCACCCGATCACCCCGGCGGACCTCGGCGGTGTCGCCATCCCGATCGGCCGGCCGGTGGCGAGCAAGCGCGCCTACGTCCTCGACGCGCACCTCGCTCTGGCCGCGCCCGGTGTCACGGGCGAGCTGTACCTCGCGGGCCACGGCCTGGCCGACGGCTACCGCGGTCTCCCCGGCGCGACCGCCGAGCGGTTCGTGGCGTCGCCTCATCTGCCGGGGGAGCGGATGTACCGCACCGGCGACCTGGTCCGGTGGCGCGCCGACGGCGTCCTCGAGTACGTCGGCCGCGCCGACGACCAGGTCAAGGTCCGCGGCTTCCGCGTCGAACCCGGCGAGGTCCGGGCGGTGCTGGCCCGCCACGACGGGGTCGGGCAGGCCGCGGTCGTCGTCCGCGACGGGCGGCTGATCGGCTACGTCGTCGGCTCGGCCGAACCGGCCGCGCTGCGGGCGTACCTGGCCGACCGGCTGCCGGACTACCTGGTGCCGTCGGCGATCGTGCCGCTGCCCGAGCTGCCCCGGACCGCGAACGGCAAGCTGGACCGCCGCGCCCTGCCCGCGCCGGACTTCGCGGCAGGTTCGCGACGGCGGCCCCGGACAGTCACCGAGAACGTCCTCTGCGGACTCTTCGCCGAAGTTCTCGGCCTGCCCGAGGTCGGCTTGGACGACGGGTTCTTCGAGCTGGGCGGGCATTCGCTGCTGGCCGCCCGGCTGATCGGCCGCGTCCGGGCCGTGCTCGGGGTCGAGCTGGGCATCCGCGACCTGTTCCGCACCCCGGCCGTCGCCGGGCTGGCCGAAATCCTCGGCGACGCGGCCCCGGCCCGGCCGCCGGTGACCCGCCGCGAGCGGCCCGAGCGGCTGCCGCTGTCGTTCGCGCAGCAGCGGCTGTGGTTCGTAGACCAGGTCGAGGAGGCCAACGCCGGCTACGACGTCCCGCGGGCGCTGCGCCTGCGCGGTTCCCTCGATGTGCCCGCGCTGCGGGCGGCGTTGGCCGACGTCGTCGAGCGGCACGAGTCGCTGCGCACGGTGTTCCCCTCGTGTGAAGGCGAGCCGTGGCAGGAGATCCGGACCGCTTTCGAGGTGCCGTGGACGTTCGCCGAGTCCACTGAGGACTCCTTGCCGGACGTCCTCGCGGAGGCCGCGGCGCACGTGTTCGACCTGCGCACCGAGCTGCCGATCCGGGCGCACCTCGTCGAGGTCGCCGCCGACGACCACGTGCTGCTGCTGGTGCTGCACCACATCGCGTCCGACGGCTGGTCGGCCGCGCCGCTGTGGCGCGACCTGGCCACCGCCTACGCCGCCCGCCTGGACGGCGACGCTCCGGGCTGGGCGCCGTTGCCGGTGCAGTACGCGGACTACACGCTGTGGCAGCGCGAAGTCCTCGGCGAACCGGAGGTCGCCGGCCAGCTCGCGTTCTGGCGCGACACCCTCGCCGGAGCGCCCGAGGAGCTGGCGCTGCCCGCCGACCGGGTCCGCCCGGCCGTCGCGAGCCACCGCGGTGGCTCGGTGGAGTTCGCGCTCGGCGCAGAGGTCCACGCGGCCTTGTCCGGCCTGGCCCGAGCGAGCGGCGGGACGCTGTTCATGGCGCTCCAGGCCGGGTTCGCGGCGTTGCTGTCGCGGCTCGGCGCGGGTGACGACGTCCCGCTGGGCACCGCCGTCGCCGGCCGCGGCGACACCGCGCTCGACGATCTCGCCGGGTTCTTCGTCAACACCCTGGTCCTGCGCACCGACGTCTCCGGGCGGCCGACGTTCCGGCAGCTCCTCGAGCGCGTCCGCGACGCCGGGCTGGCGGCGCTGGCGCACGCCGACGTCCCGTTCGAGCGGGTCGTCGAGGAGCTGAACCCGGCGCGGTCGGCCGCGCGGCACCCGCTGTTCCAGGTGATGCTGGTGCTGCAGAACAACGCCACCGCGCGGCTGAGCCTGCCCGGCCTGGCCACCGAGGGCGTCACGGTCCGCCGCGACGTCGCCAAGTTCGACCTGACCGCGGGCATCGAGGAGAACCACGCCGCTGACGGCACCCCGGCCGGGCTCACCGGCCAGCTGGAGTACGCGGCCGACCTGTTCGATGCGGCCACGGCTTCCTCGATCGCCGAGCGGTTCGCGCGGTTCCTCACCGCCGCCGTCGCCACCCCGGACGTCCCGGTCACCGACCTCGACCTGCTCACGGCGGAAGAACGCGGGGCGCTGCTGGCTCAGGGGACGACCGAGGTCACCGCCCCGGCGATGCGGTTGCACGAGCTGGTCGAACGGCAGGCGCAGTGGGCTCCCGACGCGACCGCGCTGGTCTTCGAGGGCACTTCGCTCACCTATCGGCAGCTCGACGTCGAGGCCAACCGGCTCGCCCGGCACCTGGTCGCCGAGGGCGTCCGCCGGGGCGACCTGGTCGGTGTCCACATCGGACGATCGCCGCGGCTGGCCGTCGCGCTGCTCGCCGTGCTCAAGGCCGGGGCCGCCTACACCGTGCTGGACACGGACTTCCCGGCCGAACGCCTCCTCGGCGCGCTGCGGCGGACGTCGGCGGCGGTCGTCCTCACCGACGGGCGTGAGCTGCCCTGGCGCCGGATCGACGTCGTCGCCGACGCGGCCGCGATCGCCGTCCGCGACGGCGGCGTCCTCGGTCTGCCGGGCAGCCCGGACGACCTCGCCGTCGTCATGTTCACCTCCGGCTCCACCGGCGTCCCGAAGGCGGTCGCGGCACCGCACCGAGCGGTCGTCGGCACGCTGACCGGCCAGGACTACGCCGGGTTCGGCCCGGACGACGTCTGGCTGCAGTGCGCGCCGGTGTCGTGGGACGCGTTCGGCACGCAGCTGCTCGGCCCGCTGCTGGGCGGTGGCACCGTGGTGCTCCAGCCCGGGCAGCGGCCCGAGCCGGCGCTGATCGAGGACCTGGTGGTGACGCACGGCGTCACGGTCCTGGACGTCTCGGCCAGCTTGTTCAACTTCCTGGTCGACGAGCACCCGGCGGTGTTCGCGACGGTCCGTCGCGCGATGACCGGCGGCGAGGCGGCCTCACCCGCGCACCTGGCGAAGGTGCTGCGGTCGTACCCGCACGTCGCGGTGGTCAACGGGTACGGGCCGGCCGAGACCATGGGCTTCAGCACGGTCCACACGGTCACGGCGGTCGACGGCCCGGTGCCGATCGGGCGGCCGGTCACCGGCAAGCACGCGTACGTCCTCGACGCCCTCTTGCAGCCGGTGCCCGCCGGGGTCGTCGGCGAGCTGTACCTGGCCGGCGTCGGCACGGCGCACGGCTATCTCGGGCAGCCCGGGGCGACCGCCGAGCGGTTCGTCGCGTCGCCGTTCGCGGCGGGGGAGCGGATGTACCGCACCGGCGACCTCGCGCGGTGGAACGCTCTTGGCGTTCTCGAATACGCCGGCCGCGCCGACGACCAGGTGAAGATCCGCGGCTTCCGCGTCGAGCCGGGCGAGGTGCAGGCCGTGCTGGCCGGGCACGACGGCGTCACGCAGGCCGCGGTCGTGGTCCGGGAGGGGCTGCTGGTGGCGTACGTCGTCGCAACCGCCGACCCGGCGGTGCTGGCCGATCACGCGGCCGCCCGGTTGCCGGAGTACCTGGTGCCGTCGGTGATCGTGCCCCTCGAAGAGCTGCCCCGGACGGCGAACGGCAAGCTGGACCGGGCCGCGTTGCCCGCGCCGCAGCGGGTCGTCGCCGGGCACGTCGAGCCGCGCACCCCGGTGGAGACCGCGCTCGCCGCGATCTGGGCCGACGTCCTCGGGATTCCCGCACCGGGCGTGGAGGACAACTTCTTCGCGCTGGGCGGCCACTCGCTGCTGGCGGCGAAGGTGACCGGCCGGATGCGCACCGAGTTCGGCGTCCGGCTGGGAGTGCGGGCGCTGTTCGAGGCCCCGACGATCGCGGCGCTGGCCCGGCTCGTGCCGGAGGCGTCGACCGCGGACTTCGAGCCGATCCCGGTCCGCGAAGCCGGGGCCCGCACGCCGCTTTCGCCGGTGCAGCGCGGACTCTGGTTCGCCGAACGGCTCGCCCCGGGCTCGCCGGAGTACCTGGTCCCGCTGGCGCTGCGGATCGGCGGCGACCTCGACGTGGACGCCCTGGCCGGCGCGCTGTCGGCGGTGGTGGCCCGGCACGAGGTGCTGCGCAGCCGCTTCGTGGAGGTGGACGGCGAACCGGTCCAGGTGGTCGACCCGGTCCGCCCGGTACCGCTCCCGGTCACCGAGGTGACCGACGTCGACGCGTTCGTCCGCTCCCAAGTGGACACTCCGCTCGACCTCGAGCACGGTCCCGTCTTCCGCACCGCGCTGGCCCGCGTGTCGGAGCGCGACCACGTCCTGGTGCTCCTTCTGCACCACATCGTCGCGGACGGGTGGTCCATGGGCGTCCTGGCGCAGGAGCTTCGTGACCACTACGCCGGGATCCGGCCCGCCGCGCTGCCGGTGCAGTTCGGCGACGTCGCCGCGTGGCAGGCCACCGCCTCCGACGAGGCCGGGCTCACCTTCTGGCGCCACGCTCTCGACGGCATGCCGCACGTCGTCGAGCTGCCCGCGGATCGCCCGCGTCCCCTGACGAGGGACATCGCCGGGGCCAAGACCCCGGTGCACGTGCCCGCGACGACGGTCGGCAAGCTGGCCGCTCTGGGCGCCGAGCACGGCGCGAGCCTCTTCATGACCGTGCTCGCCGCCTTCGAAGTGCTGATCGGCCGGTACACCGCCCTGCGGGACTTCGCCGTCGGCACCCCGGTGTCCGGCCGCACCCACCCGCAGACCGAGCCGCTGGTCGGGCACTTCGTCAACACCGTGCCGCTGCGCGCGGACCTGACCGGCGACCCGGCGTTCACGGACCTCCTGCGCCGGGTGCGGGCCGGCACGCTGGCCGCGTTCGACCACGACGACGTCCCGTTCGACCGGATCGTCGAGCTCCTGCGCCCCCAGCGCGACCTCACCCGCACGCCGCTGGTGCAGATCGTGTTCGCCCTGCAGAACAACGACGAGGCCGGCTGGGCGCTGCCGGGCCTGACCGTCGAGAAGCTCGCCGTCGACACCCAGGTCAGCAAGTTCGACCTCGAACTCGCCCTCGCCCAGGACGCCGACGGCGCCCTGACCGGCATCTTCGAGTACCCGACCGCGCTGTTCGACCGCACGACGATCGAGCGCCTCGCCGGCCACTTCACGACACTGCTCGAGAGGATCGCCGACGCGCCCGGGACCCCGGTCGGCGAGCTGGACCTGCTGAGCGAAACCGAGCGTGCCCACCTCGTCCACGGCGTCAACGACACCCAGGTCGCTTACGACGAGAGCGTCTGCCTGCACCACCTCATCTCCGGGCAAGCAGCGAAAACCCCGCACGCGACCGCCGTCGAATACGAAGACGACCACATCGACTACGCCGAGCTGGACCGTCGTGCCGGAGTCCTCGCCGCGAGGCTGGCCGGACACGGCGTCGGCCCGGACGTCCCGGTCGGGCTGCGGATGGACCGCTCGATCGACCTGATCGTCGGCCTGGTCGCGATCCTCAAGGCCGGCGGCGCGTTCGTCCCGATCGAGACCGACGCGCCCGAACCCCGGGTCCTCGGCATCCTCGGCGACGCGAACTCGCCCGTCTGCCTGGTCAACGCGGGCGCTTCAACGCCGGAAAGCAGCGACGTCACCTTCGTCGAAGTGTCCGATTTGGACGGTGAAGCGCCCTGTCTGACCGACACGACGCACCCCGACAACCTGGTGTCCATCTACTACACCTCCGGCTCCACCGGGAAGCCGAAGGGTGTCGCGAGCACCCACCGCGGCTGGGTCAACCGCCTGCGCTGGCACCAGGACACCTACCGGCTCCAGCCGGGCGAGGCCGTCCTGCAGAAGACGACGCTGGTCTTCGACGACGCCGCCGTGGAATGCCTGTGGCCGCTCATCGTCGGCGGGCGCGTCGCGCTGATCCCGCCGGGCCTGCACCGCGACCCGGCCGCGATCCTCGCCGGGGCGATCCGGCACCGGGTCGTCAACCTGCAGTTCGTGCCGAGCATGCTGACGCTGTTCCTGGAGCAGCTGACGCCGGCCGACCGGGCCGCGCTCAAGCCGCTGCGCAACGTCATCACCAGCGGCGAGGCCCTGCAGCCGGAACTGCTGAAGCTGTTCTTCGACCGCTTGGGCGAAACTGCCACGCTGCACAACCAGTGGGGCGCCACCGAAGTGTCGATCGACTCGACCATGCGCGAGTGCCTCCGCTCCGACCTCGACGGCGCGGGTTCGGTCAGCGTCGGCTCGCCGATCGCCAACAACCGGATCCACGTCCTCGACGAGCACCTCCGGCCGGTCCCGGTCGGCGTCCCCGGTGACCTGTTCATCGGCGGCGTCGGCCTCGCGCGGGGCTACCTCGGCGACCCGGGCAAGACGGCGGCGGCGTTCCTGCCCAGCCCGTTCGACCCCGGCGAGCGGCTCTACCGCACCGGCGACCGCGGCCTGCGCACCCCCGACGGCGCGCTGACCTTCCTCGGCCGCCAGGACTCGCAGGTCAAGATCCGCGGCATCCGCGTCGAGCCCGGCGAGGTCGAGCAGGTGCTCCTGGAGCTGCCGGGTGTCCGCGAAGCGGCCGTGACGGTGTGGCAGCCGTCGCCGGGGGACAAGCGCCTCGCCGGGTACGTCACCGCGCAGGCCGGCGTGACGCTCACCGAGTCCGAGGTTCGCGAGCAACTGCGCGAACGGCTGCCCGTCTACCTCGTGCCGACGGCGCTGAGCGTGCTGCCGGAGTTCCCGACGACCACCAGCGGCAAGATCGACCGCAAGGCGCTGCCCGCGCCTGCCGCCGCGGGAGCCGAGTACCGCGCTCCGGAAGGAGCGGTCGCGGAGCTGGTCGCCGAAGTGCTGCAAAACGTCCTCGGCGTCGAGCGAGTGGGTGCGGACGACAACTTCTTCGACCTCGGCGGGCACTCCCTGCTGGGCGTGCGGGTGGTCGCCGAGCTGCGCAAACGGCTCTCGGCGGACATCCCGATCCGGCTCATCTTCGACTCGCCGACGGTCGCGGAACTCGCCGACGCCGTCGCCCGCGCCACCAAGCGGGAGTTCGAGGCCATCCCGAAGCGGCCCGACGGCCCCGCGCCTCTCGCCGGTGTCCAGGTCGGCATGTGGCTGGCCGACCGGATGGCGCCGTCCAGCGCGGAGTACCTGGTGCCGAACGCGGTCCGCCTCCGCGGGCCCCTCGACGTCGACGCCCTCGCGGCGGCGTTGACCAAGCTCGTCGAGCGGCACGAAATCCTGCGGACCCGGTTCGTCGAGGTCGACGGCGAGCCGAGGCAGGTCGTCGACCCGGCCGGGCCGGTCCCGCTGCCCGTCACCGAGATCGAGGAGATCACCCCGTTCCTGGAGGTGCGGGGCATCGACCTCGCGACCGGGCCGGTGTTCGCCGCGGCGCTCGGACGGCTGGCCGAGCACGACCACGTCCTGGTCCTCTCGGCGCACCACATCGTCCTCGACGGCTGGTCCGAAGGCCTCCTCGCCGAGGAGCTGCGCGACCTCTACGCCGGCGTCGGCTTGCCGCCTTTGCCGGTGCAGTACGCCGACGTCGCGACCTGGTCCCAGCCCACCGAAGCGGACGTCGAGTTCTGGCGGACGCAGCTCGCCGGGGTGCCGCAGGTCGTGCAGCTGCCGGCCGACCGGCCACGGCCGCCGATACGCGACCCGCGTGGCGCGCGGTACGAGTTCAGCGTCCCGGCGGAGCTGGCGAACCGGCTCGGCGAGCTGGGTGCCGAGGCGCGGGCCAGCCTGTTCATGACGCTGCTCGCCGGGTTCCAGGTGCTCGTCTCCCGCCACACCGGGCTGCGCGAGTTCGCGGTCGGTAGCCCGGTCGCCGGCCGGGACCACCCGGACACCGAGCGGCTGATCGGCCAGTTCGTCAACACCCTCGCGCTGCGGGCCGACCTGACCGGCTCGCCCGGCTTCACCGAACTCCTGGAAAGGGTCCGCGAGACGGCGCTGAACTCCTTCAGCCACCAGGAAGTCCCGTTCGACCGGGTCGTCGCCGAGCTGCGGCCCGACCGCGACCCGAGCCGCAACCCCTTGGTGCAGCTGATGTTCGCGCTGCAGACGGTGTCCGAAGGCGGCTGGGAGCTCGGCGAGCTGGACTGCGAGCCGCTGGGCGTCGAGACCGGCGCGGCCAAGTTCGACCTCGCCATGGTGCTGCGCGAGCAGCCCTCCGGCGCCGTCGACGGCGTCCTCGAATACCCGGTCGCGCTGTTCGACGAGGACACGGTCGCCGGGTTCGCCGAGCGGTACGTCCGGCTCCTGGCCGGGTTCGCCGCCGAACCGCGGCGTCCGGTGGACCGCGTCCCGATGCTGGACGCGGCCGAGCTCACCCCGCTCGGCGACCACGCTCCCGGTGGGACCTTGGCGGGGCTGATCGAGGCCCAGGTGCGGCGCGATCCCGATGCCCCGGCTGTGCTCGCCGGGCCGGACTCGCTCACCTACGGCGAACTGGACGCGGCGGCCAGCCGCGTGGCCCGGGTCCTGCGGAGCCGCGGCGCGGGACCGGAGAAGATCGTCGCGCTGCTGCTGCCGCGCTCGGCCGACCTGGTCGTCGCGCAGCTGGCGGTCGTCAAGACCGGGGCGGCGTTCCTCCCGATCGACCCGGGCTACCCGGAGGAGCGCATCCGTTACATGCTCGATGACGCCGATCCGGTGCTGACGCTGCGGAGTCTCCCGGTGTCCACACTGGACGACAGTCCGCTCGGTGTCGAAGTCACTCCGGAGAACGCGGCGTACGTGATCTACACGTCGGGCTCCACGGGACGGCCGAAGGGGGTCGTCGTCAGTCACCGCGGCCTCGGCACGCTGGTGGCGAACACCATCGACGCCTACCAGGTCGGCCCGGGCGACCGCGTGCTGCAGTACGTGTCGCCGAGCTTCGACGCGTCGATCCTCGAACTGTGCGCGTCGCTGATGACGGGCGCCGCGCTGGTCGTCACCCCGCCGGGTCCGCTGCTCGGTGACCAGCTCCGGGACGTCCTCGCGGAAGGGCACGTGACGCACGCGCTGATCCCGCCCGCGGCCCTGGCCACCGTCGAAGACCCGGCCCTGCCGGACTTCCGGACGGTCGTGGTCGGCGGCGACGTCTGCCCGCCGGAACTGGTCGCGAAGTGGGCGCCGGGACGCCGGATGCTCAACATGTACGGCCCGACCGAAGCCACGGTCGTGTCCACCGTGTCGCCACCCCTGGTGGTGGGCGAGGCGGTCACCATCGGCCGTGCGCTGCGGCACACGCGAGCCTACGTCCTGGACGACCGGCTCCAGCCGGTGCCGCCGGGCGTGGCGGGGGAGCTGTACGTCGCGAGCCCGGGCCTGGCCCGGGGCTACCTCGGGCGTCCCGGGCTGACGGCCACCCGGTTCGTGGCGAACCCGGCGGGCGGGCGGATGTACCGCACCGGCGACCTCGTCCGCCGGACCCGCGCCGGGGACCTGGAGTTCCTGGGCCGGACCGACGACCAGGTCAAGATCCGCGGCTTCCGCATCGAACTCGGCGAAGTCGAGTCCGCGCTGCGGGCCCACCCGGCGCTCACCGCGGCGGTCGTGCTCGCCAAGCCCGGCCCGGCCGGGCAGAAACGCCTGGTCGCCTACGTCGCCGGCGACGTCCCGGCCGCGGACCTGCGGACGTTCCTCGGCCGGCGCCTGCCGGAGCACCTGGTGCCGAGCGCGTTCGTCGTGCTGGACGCCATGCCGGTCAACGCCAGCGGCAAGCTCGACCGCGCCGCGCTGCCGGAACCGGCCGAGGAGACGGCGGACTACGTCGCCCCGAGGAGCCCCGAGGAGCAGCTGATCGCCGGCATCTGGGCCGAGGTCCTGGGCGTGCCCCGCGTCGGCCTCGGCGACGACTTCTTCGCACTGGGCGGGCACTCCGTGCTCGCCGCCAAGGTCCGCATGCGGCTGCAGGCCGCGTTCGGCGTGGACCTGCCCCTGCCCGTGCTCTTCCAGACCACCACGGTCGCCGCGCTCGCCGCCGTGGTCCACACCGAGATCGAGGCCGAGCTCGCCGGCATGTCCGAGCAGGAGCTCCTCGACTCCCTCACCGAGGAGGCCAGCGCATGACCACGTTCGACATCCGCCCGGAGGCCCCGGACGTGCCCACCGAGGCCGAGCGCGCCGCGCGGCTGCGGGCCGCGGTGCTCGCGAAGCGGCTGCGCGGCCGGGCCGCCGCACCGGTCCGCACCTTCGGCCGCGCCGACCGCGACGTCCCGCTCCCGCTCTCGGCCGGCCAGCAGCGCCTGTGGTTCCTCGACCGGCTCGACCCGGACAGCGCCGAGTACGCGGTCCCGCTCCTGCTCCGCCTGGAGGGCACGCTCGACATCGCCGCACTGCAGCGCGCCCTCGACGCCCTGGTGGCGCGGCACGAGATCCTGCGCACCACCTACATCGCGGAGGACAACAAGCCGCGCCAGGTGATCGGCGCCCCGGGTCCGGTCGAACTGCCGGTGGTCGAAGGCGACCTGGACGCGGTGCTGGCGGAGTACGTGAGCCGCCCGTTCGACCTCGCCGACGGGCCGGTGTTCCGGGCCATGCTGGTCCGCGAGGCACCCGAGCGGCACGTGCTCGCGCTCAACGTCCACCACATCGCCTGTGACGGCTGGTCCCTGCCGATCCTCCTCGACGACCTGCGCAAGCTCTACACCGGCGCCGAACTGCCCCCGATCGAACTGTCCTATGCGGACTTCGCGGTCTGGGAACAGTCCCGGGTGGACGCCCACGACGCGGCTCTCGCCTATTGGAAGGACCGCCTTGCCGGGCTCGAGACCCTGGAGCTGCCCGCCGACCGGCCGCGTCCGGCCCAGCGCGACCCGCACGGCGCCTCGGTCCGGTTCACCATCCCCGCGCCGGCCGCTTCAGCGGTGCTCGACCAGGGCAAAGCGGTGGGGGCGACCCCGTTCGTGACGCTCCTCGCCGCGGCCTACGTGGTGCTGGGCCGGCACACCGGCCGCGAGGACATCGCCGTCGGCACCCCGGTCGCCGGCCGCTCGCGGGCGGAGCTGGAGCACATGGTCGGGTTCTTCGTGAACACGGTCGTCGCCCGCGGCGACCTCTCCGGCGACCCGGACTTCGCGACCCTCGCCGACCGCGTCAAGGTGGCCCGGCTGGCCGACCAGGCCCACGAAGACCTGCCGTTCGAACGACTCGTCCAGGAACTCGCCCCGGAGCGCGACCTCGCGCACACCCCGGTGGTCCAGGTGATGTTCGCGGTCTACGACTCTTCGTCGGGGGCAGCCTCCCTGGGAGATCTGGCCGTCTCGCCGGTGGACTTGCCTTCGAGCACGGCGAAGTTCGACCTGATGATCTCCTTCGTCCGCCAGGCCGACGGGTCCGTGGAAGGCGTCCTCGAGTACGCGACCGCGCTCTTCGACCAGGTCCGGATGGACCGCATGGGCGAGCACTTCGTCCGGCTCTTCACCGAGCTGGCCGCCAAGCCCGGCGTCCGGCTGTCCGAAGTGGACGTCCTCGGCGCGGACGAGCGGAAGCTGCTCCTGGAGACCTGGAACGCCACCGCCGAGCCCTACCTGCGCGGCACCCTGCACGGCCGGATCGCCGAGCAGGCAGCGTCCGACCCGGACGCGATCGCCGTCCGCTGCGGCGGCGCCGAGCTGACCTACGCCGACCTCGAAGCCCGCGCGACCCGGCTGGCCCAACGCCTGCGGGCCCACGGCGTCGGCGTCGAGACCCCGGTCGGCGTGCTGTGCGAACGCGGCCCGCTGCTGCTGCCGGTCCTGCTCGCCATCCTCAAGACCGGCGGCCACTACATCCCCCTGGACCCGGCGTATCCGCAGGACCGCAAGGAGTACATGCTCCGCCAGGCCGGCGCCCGCGTGCTCGTCACCACCCGCCGGTACGCGAACGAGAACCTCGGCGACGTCGTGGTCTTCGCCGACGAGCCGGTCGCCGACGACCCCGTGCCGTGGCTGGACCCGGTCGTCGACCCCGAGAACCTCGCCTACGTCATCTACACCTCCGGCTCGACCGGCCGGCCCAAGGGCGTGATGATCAGCCACCGCGGCGTGCTCCACTACCTGGACTGGTGCCGCCAGGCCTACCGCGCCGACGAGGGCGACGGCGCCCCGGTGCACTCGTCGCTCGCCTTCGACCTCACGGTCACCGGGCTGTTCCTGCCGCTGCTGTGCGGCACGACCGTGACGCTGGTCCCCGAAGACGAGCACCCGGTCGCCGGGCTGGCGGACGTGCTTTCGAGCGGCCGCAAGTTCAGCTTCGTCAAGCTCACCCCGGCCCACCTGGAGCCGCTGCGCCGGTGCCTCGAGCCCGAGGCGGCGGGCGCGGCCGCGCACCTGGTCGTCGGCGGCGAGCAGCTCACCGCCGAAGCCCTCGAGTTCTGGCGCGAAAACGCGCCGGACGTCGTCGTGGCCAACGAGTACGGCCACACCGAGACGTCGGTGGCCAACGTGATCAACCTGCTGCCCGCCGCCGCCTGCGTGAGCACGCCGATCTCCGTCGGCCGGCCGATCTGGAACACCGAGGTCTACCTCCTGGACGAGCACCTGCGGCCGGTCCCGGCCGGCGTCACCGGCGAGCTGTACGCGGGCGGCGCGGGAGTCGCGCGCGGCTTCGCGGGCAGCCCGGGCCTGACCGCCGCGAAGTACGTCCCGAATCCCTTCGGTCCGGGACGGCTCTACCGCAGCGGCGACCTCGCCCGCTACCTGCCGGACGGGCGGCTGGAGTTCGTCGGCCGCACCGACCACCAGGTCAAGGTGCGCGGCTACCGCATCGAGCTGGGCGAGATCGAGGCCGCGCTCGTCGGCGGCCCCGGCGTCACCGAAGCGGTCGCCGTGGTCCGCGACGGCGCCCTCGCCGGGTACGTCGCACCGTCTGCTGTGGACGTCGAGGCGCTGCGGGCACACCTGTCCGGGCGGCTGCCGGAGTACATGGTCCCGTCGACGCTGACCACTGTGGACACTCTGCCGCTCACATCGAACGGCAAGGTCGACCGCGGCGCGCTGCCCGCCCCGGACGCCACCCCGGTCGCGACGTCCGGCGTCCTCCCGCGCGACGAGCTGGAGATGGCGCTGGCCAAGCTGTGGGAGGACCTGCTCGGCCGCCGCGTCGGCGTCACCGACGGCTTCTTCGACGTCGGCGGGCACTCCCTGCTGGCGGTCGTGCTGGTCGACCGGATCAAGGCCGAGCTGGGCGCGACCGTCGGGCTCGCCGAGGTCTTCCGTGCGCCGACGATCCGGGCGCTGGCCGACCACCTCCGCGCCGGTGCGAGCGGCGGGGGACTGGTCGTGCCGCTCTCGCCGGGCCGCGCGGGAGTCGCGCCGCTGTTCCTGCTGCCGCCGACCGCCGGGAGCCCGTTCCCGTACCTGCGGCTCGTGGCCGAACTGGACCCGGCGCTGCCGGTGTTCGGCCTGCAGGCGCCCGGGTTCGTGCCCGGCGAGGCGCCGGTGCACACCATCGAAGAGCTGGCCGCGGCGTTCGTCGCCGACCTGCTGCCGGTCGCCGGGGACCGCCCGATCCGGCTGGCCGGCTGGTCGCAGGGCGGGTCGGTGGCCTTCGAAATGGCCGCTCAGCTGGAAAGAGCGGGCCGCGCGGTCGAGCACCTGTGCGTCATCGACGCGACCGTCCTCGGCGTCGACGACTACGGCAACCCGCTCCCGGAGGTCGACACCAGCGACCCCCTGGCGTGGTTCGGCGAAGCCGTGCTGAAGCTGTCACCGGGTACCGACACCTTGGACGAGATGCTCGCCGAGGCCCGCGACCGCGGCATGGTCTCCGAAGTCGCGGGCAACGCCGTCGTCGAGCAGATGGCCCGCGTCTACCTCGCCGGCAAGGACGCCGTCGAGGCCTACCGCTGCCGCGCCGTCGTCGACACCGGCATCCACCTCATCACCTCCACCGGCACCCACCCGGTGAAGGGCCGCCCGGAGGTGCGGCCGGAGAGCTGGCGCGCCCGCACGCGCGGCGAGCTCACGGTGACACCGGTGCCGGGACACCACTGGGACATGGTCGAACCGCCGCACGTGGCGGAGCTGGCCCGGGCCGTGCTCGCCGGGCTCGCCGTGACCGCCGACGAGTGAAGGAGAACGCCATGACCGAAGACCTCGCGGTCGCCGCACCGGCCCCCGCCACCGTTACCAGCCCGCGCGCGGGCAGCTTCCGCGTCGACGCCCACCACGGCGAGATCCTGCAAGGGGTGTTCGTCACCGATGGCCGGCTCCGCCGCGGCCTGGTGACGCTGCCGTGCCCGCTCTACAGCACCCGCGCGACCTTCCTGCCCACCGACGATGCCGGCACGACCGTGCGTCCCGCGTGGCGCAGCAAGGCCCGCCGCGCCGCCGACCTCACCCTGGCGAGGCTCGGGCACCCGGTCCCGGGCGGGCTGCTCGACATCACCAGCGACATCCCGCTGTGCCGGGGATTCGGCTCCTCGACCGCGGACGTGACGTCGGCGATCGGCGCGGTCCTCGCCGCGACCGGCCGCCGGCTCTCGCCCGCCGAGGTCGGAGCGCTGGCCGTCGAGGCCGAAACCGCGTCCGACTCGCTGATGTACGGCGGCCGGGCCGTGGTCTTCGCGCACCGCGAAGGCGAGCCGATCGAGGACCTGGGGGAGCTGATGCCGGTGGCCGTCCTCGGGTTCGGTACCAGCCCGGGCGGGCGCGGCGTCGACACCCTGGAGCTCCCGCCCGCGCGCTACACGTCGTGGGAGATCGAGGCGTTCCGGCCGTTGCGCGGCCTGCTGCGGCGGGCCGTGCGCGACGGGGACGCGGGCCTGCTCGGCCGCGTCGCCACCGCCAGCACCCTGCTCAACCAGCGTCACCTGCCCATTCCCGGGCTGGACGACGTGCTCGCCGCCGCCCGCGCGGCCGGGGCCACCGGCGTCCAGGTGGCGCACAGCGGCGACGTCGCCGGCCTGCTCTTCGACGCGGGCGACCCCGAAACCCCGGCCCGGCTGGAGTTCGCCGCCGCGCGGCTGGCCGCCCTGGGCGTGACCGAGACCTGGCAGTTCGAAACCGAGAGGTGAGTCCGATGACCCTTGCCGCCCCCGTCAGCCACACTGTGAGCCGGTCCGTCGTGGAGGCGACCGAGCTGCCCCGGATCATCCGCATCCGGCCGAACTTCCACGTCGCGGCCTTCGGCCTGATGAAGCTGCTGCCCGCCCGGTTCATGCTCGACCGCGCCGAAGAACGCGGCGAAGTGGGCCCCGGCACGACCGTGCTCGAGACGTCTTCGGGCACCTTCGGCCTCGGCCTCGCCATGGTCTGCCGGCTGCGCGGCTACCCGCTCACGATCGTCGGCGACCCGGCCATCGACGCGCCGTTGAAACGCCGCCTCGAACACCTCGGCGCCCGCGTCGAGATCTGCCCGGAGCCGAGCCCGGTCGGCGGGTTCCAGCGCGCGCGGCTCGACCGGCTGGAGGAGCTGCGCGCGGAGTACCCGAACCACTGGGTACCCGGCCAGTACAGCAATCCGGACAACCCGCGGTCGTACGCGCTGGTGGCCGAGCAGCTCGCCGAGACGATCGGCGTGCCCGACTGCCTGGTCGGCGCGGTCGGCTCCGGCGGGTCGACGTCGGGCACGAGCTCGTTCCTGCGGATGCTCGTCCCGGACCTGACGCTCATCGGCGTCGACACCCAGCGCAGCGCCATCTTCGGCCAGCCCGACGGCCCCCGCGTCCTGCGCGGGCTCGGCAACAGCCTGGTCCCGCCCAACGTCGAGCACACCGGCTACGACCAGGTGCACTGGATCGGCGCGGCGGAGGCGTTCGCCGCGACGCGGGACCTGTACGCCCGGCACTGCCTGTTCATGGGCCCGACCGGCGGCGCGTCCTTCAAGGTCGCCGACTGGTTCTCGCGCCGGAACCCGGACGCCACCGTCGTCGCGCTGCTGCCGGACGAGGGGTACCGCTACCAGGACACGGTGTACTCCGACGAGTGGCTGCGCGCGCAGGGGCTCGCGCACGCGGGGGCGGCCGAGCCGTACGAGGTCGTCGCGCCGACCGAGCCGGGCGGCTCGTGGACCTGGCTGAACTGGGGCCGGCGCTCGCTGGCCGACGCGTCGTGAAGGGCACGCTGCTGCTCGTCGAGAGCAACACCACCGGCACCGGGCGCCTGTTCGCGCGGCAGGCCCGGGAGCTGGGGTACGAGCCGGTGCTGGCCGCGGCCGACCCTTCGCGGTACCCGTACGCGGCCGAGGACGGCGTCCGCGTCGTCCGGTGCGACACGTCGGACGCGTGCGCGGTGCTGGATTCGGACATCGGCGAGCTCGCCGGGGTGACCAGCAGCTCGGAGTACTTCATCCCGGTGGCGGCCCGGATCGCGGCGAAGCTCGGCCTGCCCGGGCCGGATCCCTTGGCCGTCACGGAGTGCCGGAACAAGGCGCACCAGCGGGCGGTGCTCGGGACGCCGTGCACGGTGGCGACCTCGGTCTCCGAGGCCGTCGCGGCGGCGGTCGAATTCCCGGTGGTGCTCAAGCCGGCCGAAGGGTCGGGGAGCGTCGGGGTGCTGCGGTGCGAGACGCCGGAGGCGGTGGCCACCCAGGCGGCGGCGCTGCTTTCGGTGACGCACAACGAACGCGGGCTGCCGGTGCCGGCGCAGGTGCTGGTGGAGCCGTACGCGAGCGGGCCGGAGTACTCGGTCGAGCTGTTCGGTGACGTCGTGGTCGCGGTGGTGCGCAAGCACCTGGGACCGGCGCCGTTCTTCGTCGAGGTCGGCCACGACGTCCCGGCCGCGCTGCCGCCGGCGGACGAGACGGCGTTGATCGACACGGCCCGGGCGGCGGTGACCGCGCTGGGCCTCGGTTTCGGCGCGGCCCACGTCGAGATCCGCCTGACCCCGTCCGGCCCGTGGCTGATGGAGGTCAACCCGCGCCCGGCGGGCGGCATGATCCCGGAGCTGGTCCGCGCGTCGACGGGCGTCGACCTGGTGGCGGCGCAGGTAGCGGCGGTTTTGGGCCTGCCGCCGGACCTGCGGGCTTCCCGGCGGGCGTGTGCGTCGCTGCGCTTCTTGACGGCCACGTCCTCCTCGGTGGTCGCGGCCGGGGACGCGGCGGCGAAGGCGTCGACGGTGCCGGGCGTCGCCGAAGCCCGGCTGTACCGGCCCGACGGCACGGTGGTCCGCACGGCCCGCGACTACCGCGACCGGGCCGGGCACG
The DNA here is from genome assembly GCF_055565395.1 of Amycolatopsis sp. NPDC028719. Classification (NCBI taxonomy): domain Bacteria; kingdom Bacillati; phylum Actinomycetota; class Actinomycetes; order Pseudonocardiales; family Pseudonocardiaceae; genus Amycolatopsis; species Amycolatopsis sp. NPDC028719. The sequence continues at coordinate 1,184,609 of NZ_JBVHUL010000002.1, read as the reverse complement.
TCCTCGCGGTGGCCGACCGCCCCCGCGGCGCCCGCGCGGCGGCGGCCGCCGGGCTGGACCGGCTCCGGGCCGCCCTGGTCCCCGCCCCGAAGGGAGAAGCCCGATGACCCTGCGGTTCCTCATCACCACGGTGGCGCAGGCCGGGCCCGCCGGAACCAGCCGTCGCGATGCAGTGAATGACTCATTCCTGGCATCCGGCGCAAGGAATGAGTCATTCACTGCGTCCGGACCTGCCACCCCACCCCACCCGGACACCCCGGAAGGAGCACCTCGATGACCATCGCGCAGCCAGGGGTCGTGAGTGCCGAGTCGGGTTCTGACCCGGCTTGCCAGTCACGACCGGCACCCGCGCCGGGCGGGACCGGCCGGCTCAGCAGCCCGATCTCCGCCGCGGCCCGGGAAATCCTCTTCGACCGCGACACCGCCCCCGCCCCCGATCCGGTCGCCGCCGAGCTCGGTCTCATCAGCCAGGTCGACCGCGCCCACGTCGTCATGCTCGCCGAACGCGGCATCGTCGACCGGGCCCGCGCCGGGGAACTCCTCCGCGGCATCGAAAGCCTGCGGTGGCAAGGCTTCGCGCCGCTGCACGACGTCCCCGCGCCCCGCGGCCGCTACCTCGCCTACGAGTCCCACCTCATCGACACCCTCGGCGCCGAGGTCGGCGGAATCCTCCACAGTGGACGCTCGCGCAACGACCTCAACGCCACCGTCGTCCGGCTGCGGCTGCGCGAACCGCACGAACGCCTGCTCGCCGAGTCCGACGCCCTCGGCCGCGCCCTGCTCGACCGGGCCCGGCGCTGGGCCGGCGTCACCATGCCCGCCTACACCCACCACCAGCCCGCCGTCCCGATCACCTACGGCCACTACCTCGCCGGCGTCGCGAGCGCGCTCGTCCGCGACGTCGAGGGCGTCTGGCAGGCCGGGGCGGAGATCGACCAGAACCCGCTCGGCGCGGGCGCGGCCGGCGGCACGTCGTTGCCGGTCGACCAGCACCGCACCACCGCGCTGCTCGGCTTCGCCACCCCGATCCCGAACTCGCTGCACGCCGTCGCGTCGCGGGACCTGGTGCTGCGCCAGCTTTCCGCGGCCACCGTCCTCGGTGTCCTGCTCTGCCGCGTCTCGCACGACCTGCAGGCGTGGACCAGCGCCGAGGCCGGGCTGCTGCGGCTGGCCGACGACGTCGTCGGGTCCAGTTCGATGATGCCGCAGAAGCGCAACCCGTTCCTGCTCGAACACGTCCAGGGCCGGGCGCTCGCCCCGCTCGGCGCGTTCACCGCGTCGGCGAGCGCCATGGCCACCGCGCGCTTCACCAACGCGATCGCCGTCGGCACCGAAGCGGTCGCCCCGGCGTGGTCGGCGCTCGAAGCCGCGACCGACGCCGTCGTCCTGCTGCGGCTCGTCGTCGAGGGCGCCGAGCCGGTGCCGGAGCGCATGTACGAGCGTGCCGTCGACGGCCAGACGGCGGCCACGCACCTGGCCGAACGGCTCGTCGACGCCGGGGTTCCGTTCCGGCAGGCCCACCACGAAGTCGGCGCCATCGCCAAGGAAGCCCTCGACGCCGGGGTGAAGCTGCACGACGTCGCCCGCGTCCGGCTGGCCGGGCAGCCCGAGCACGTCCTCGCCGCGCTCGACCCGGCCGAAGTCGCCCAGCACGCGGCCCACGGCGGTGGCCCGGCCCGGGAGTCCGTGCTCGCCGCCGTCACCGCGGCCGAGACGGGGTTCGCCCGGATCCGCGCCTCGGCCGAGGAACGCCGCCGGCGCTGGAGCCAGGCCGAAGCCGGCCTCGACGACGCCGTCCGATCCCTCATCGACCCCCGGAGCATCCCGTGACCTTCACCGTCGTCCGCAACGACGAAGACCAGTACTCGATCTGGCCGGCCGGGCGGGATCTGCCGCCGGGCTGGCTGAGCGCCGGCGTCACCGGCAGTCGCGAGGAGTGCCTCGCGCACATCGACACCGTCTGGACCGACATGCGCCCGCGGAGCCTCCGCGAGCGCATGGCCACCCGCTGACCTTCAGGAGCCCCTCGTGACCACTTTCGCCGATGACCTCGCGACCCTTCGCCCGGAGACTCCGTCCACCAAGGACACCTACGTCGAGCTGCGCAGCGACACCTTCACCCTGCCGACGCCCACGATGCTGGAGGCCGCCGCGCGCGCCCCGCTCGGCGACGACGTCTACGGCGAGGACCCGACCGTGGACCGGCTGGAGCAGCTCGCCGCCGAGCTGCTCGGCAAGCAGGCCGGCTGCCTGATGCCCAGCGGCACGATGGCGAACCTGACCGCGCTGCTCGCGCACTGCCCGCGCGGCGGCAAGGCGATCGTCGGGCACGAGTCCGACGTGTACGTCTACGAAGCGGGTGGCGCGTCGCTGTGCGGCGGCATCGTCTACGACCCGCTGCCGAACCTGCCCGACGGCACGATCGACCCGGCGGCGATCGCCGAGGCGTGCGCGGTCGACCGCAGCGATCCGCAGATCGCGCCGCCGGCGGTGCTGAGCTTGGAGACGCCGCAGAACCGGTGCGGCGGGCTGCCCCTGCAGCTGGACTACCTCAGCGAGGTGTCGCGGCTGATCCGTTCGCACGGCGTCGCGCTGCACCTCGACGGCGCCCGGCTGTTCAACGCGGCGGTGGCGCTCGGCGTCAGCGCGGCGGAGGTGGCCAAGCACGCGGACACGGTGCAGATCTGCCTGTCGAAGGGGTTGTGCGCGCCGATCGGTTCGGTGCTGGTGGGCGACCGCGTGACGATCGCGGCGGCGCGGCGGATGCGCAAGATGCTCGGCGGCGGCATGCGCCAGGCCGGGATGATCGCGGCGTGCGGCATCGTGGCGCTGACCGACATGACCGAGCGCCTGGCCGACGACCACGCCCGTGCGGCGCGCCTGGCCCGCGGCCTGTCGCGCATCCCGGGCGTCCGGCTGGACCCGGGGCCGCCGCTGACGAACATGGTGTTCTTCAAGGTCCGCGACGACCGCTACACGACGCGGACGCTGATCGAGGCGGCCCGCCGGCGCGGGATCCGGGTGGAGGAGCTGGGCACCGACCGCATCCGCGCGGTGACCCACGCGGGCGTCGACGACGACGCGGTGGACCGCGCGGTGTCGGTGTTCGGCGACCTCCTGGGCCACGACGCCATGGTGCGGTGACCCGCACGGCCGGGGCGCGGGCCGCCCCGGCCGTAAGGTTTTCCTAATCCGCCGGACCGCCCGTTCCCCGGCCGGTCGCCGCTAGGGTCGCCCGGTGTCCAAGTCACCGCGGGGTTTCCTCGTCGCCGTCCCGGGGCTGCTGCTCGCCGGGTTCGGCGTGGTGCACCCCGCGCAGCTCGACGCGGCCACGGCGCCCTGGTGGACCACACTGCACATCATCCTGCTGCCGGTGTTCCCGTTGCTGGCAGTGGTGCAGTGGTATCTGCTGGCTTCCGCACCGCCGTGGCTCCGGTGGCCCGGGTGGGTGGCGGCGTTCGGGTACGCGGCGTTCTACGGCGGGCTCGACACCGTCGCGGGGATCGCCGGCGGCACGGTGGTCCACGCCCAGCACGGCGCCACCCCGGTCGTCGGCGCCGTGTTCACGGCCGGCGACCTGCTGGGCCACGTCGGCGCGGCCTGCTTCCTCGTGGCCAGCGTCCTGATCGCCGTGGCGGCGGTCCTGCGCGCGGGGTGGTGGGCGGTGCCGGGCGGGGTGGTCCTCCTGCTCGCGAGCGTGTCCTTCTTGGACAGTCACATCTTCTGGCCGCGCGGGGTCGTCACGATGCTCGGTGTCGCCGCCGGGCTGTCGTGGGTGTACCTCGCCGGCGAGCGAACCGCGGAAGACAGGAGAACGGCATGAGCCGTCTGCTCACCCGGCGCCGGGTCGCCGGCGTCCTGGTCACGGGGCTGGTCGCGGTCGCGGCGGGCCTGTACTGGTTCCAGCCGTGGCGGCTTTGGGTGGACGAGACGGTCGAGGAGTCCCTGCCGCTCGCCGCGCCCGTGTCCGAGGCCGCCGAGTCCCAGCCGGTGTCCCCGCCTGCGGTGTCCCCGCCGCCCGCACCGTCGTCTTCGCCCGCGGCGCCGGTCGAGGTCGCGACCGGGAAGCTGATCAGCCACGAGCACCGGACCGCCGGCACCGTCCGGATCCTGCGCGCCGCCGACGGGTCGCTCGTGCTGCGCCTGGAGAACCTGGTGACCAGCAGCGGCCCGGACGTACACGTCTGGCTGAGCGACGCCCCGGTGAAGCCGGGCAAGGACGGCTGGGCCCTGTTCGATGACGGCCGGTACCTCGACGCGGGCAAGCTCAAGGGCAACAAGGGGAACCAGAACTACCCGCTGCCGCCGGGCACCGACCTGGCCGGCTACACCAGCGTGAGCATCTGGTGCGACCGGTTCGACGTGTCGTTCGGCGCGGCGGCTCTCTCCGGTGAGCACGCCTGAACGCTGACCAGGCTTGACACGTCGTCCGCTCGGAATGTACATGTTTGTACATGTCCACTTGGTCGTCCTCCGTCCGAGACCGCGCGCTCGGCGCCTTCTACGGTCTCGCCATCGGCGACGCCCTCGGCATGCCGACGCAGTCGATGTCGCGCGCCGCCATCGCGCGGGCCTACGGGCCGATCAGCGGGTTCGTCGACGCCGTCGCCGAGCAGCCGATCGCCCCCGGGATGCCGGCCGGGTCGGTCACCGATGACACCGAACAGGCCGTGCTCGTGGCCCGGCTCGCCATCGACGGCGGTGGCCTGATCGACGCCCACGCCTTCGCCACCGCCCTGCGGGAGTGGGAGGCGGACATGATCCGCCGCGGGTCGCTCGACCTGCTCGGCCCCTCGACCCGGCGGGCCCTCGACCGCCTCGACGCGGGTGCCGCCGCCGAGGAAGCCGGCCGGGACGGGGCCACCAACGGTGCCGCCATGCGGATCACCCCCATCGGCATCGCCACTCCGCTGGGCGAAGGCTTCCTCGACGCCGTCGTCGCCGCGAGCCGGGTCACGCACAACACCGGCCTGGGGATCGCCGCGGCCGCCGCGGTCGCCGCCGCCGTCTCGTCCGGCGTGGACGGTGCCGACCTCGGGACTTCCCTCGGGGAAGCCGAACGCGCCGCCGCCGAGGGTGCGCAGCGCGGCCACTGGATCGCCGGCGGGGACATCGCGGCCCGCATCGCCTGGGCGCGGGGCTGGGTGCGGGGCCTGGACCGCGCCGCGCTGGCCGACGCGCTCACCCGGGTCATCGGGACGTCGGTCGCCGCGCAGGAATCCGTGGTCGCCGCGTTCGCGCTCGCCGAAGCACTCGGCGACGACCCGGTGGCGGCCCTGACCCTCGCCGCCGGGATCGGCGGCGACACCGACACCGTGGCAGCCGTGTGCGGGGCGATCCTCGGCGCACACCACGGGATTTCCGGACTGCCCGCCGGCCTGGTCGATAAGGTGCGCGCGGTCAACCGGCTCGATCTGGCCGTCATCGTGGACGGCCTCCTGCAGGTGCGAGGTAACGATGGTCGATTCAGCTCAGGTCCCCGGCCCGGACGCCGCGGACACGGTGACTAGCGCGCGGCGGACGGGAGCGCTGGAGACCCGCGGCATCGAACCCGTGCCCGCGGGCGAGCGCCACGGGCACCCGATGCAGCTGTTCTGGGTGTGGTTCGCCGCGAACATCAGCATCCTGGGGCTGCCGCTCGGCGCGACCCTGGTCGCGGTGCAGCACCTGGCGTTCTGGCAGGCGGCCATCGTCGCGGTGCTCGGCGCCGCCGGGTCGTTCGCGGTCGTCGGCGTCGTCTCGATCGCCGGCCGGCGCGGTGGCGCGCCCGGGCTCACGTTGTCGCGCGCGGTGTTCGGCGTCCGGGGCAACATCGGGCCGACCGTGGTCTCGCTGGTGTCCCGGCTCGGCTGGGAGACGGTCAACACGACGACCGCGGCGTTCGCGTTCCTCTCCCTGTGCGCGATCCTGTTCGGCGCGAACGCGGACGCCAAGGCGTCCCCGGTGCTGACGATCGCCGGCGTGGCGCTGTTCGTCCTGCTCACGGTGACGGTCTCCGGGCTCGGCCACGCGGTCCTGGTGGCGGTGCAGCGCTGGTCGACCTGGATCTTCGGTGCGCTCAACGTGGTCGTCGCGGTCAGCCTGGTCACCCGGATCCACTGGGGCCAGGTGTTCGCCGCGTCGCCGGCGCCGGTCGGCGCGATGATCGCCGGCGTCGGCACCATCGCCGCCGGGACGGGGATCGGCTGGGCCAACGCGTCCGCCGACATGTCGCGCTACCAGTCGCCCACCGTGCGGGCGGGCTCGCTCGTCGCCTCCGCCGCGGCGGGCGCGGGGATCCCGCTGGTGCTGCTCATCTCGCTCGGCAGCCTGGTCTCGGCCGACGACCCCTCGCTCGCTTCGGCGGGTGACCCGGTCGCGGCCATCCGCGAGCTGCTGCCGAGCTGGATGGCGGTGCCGTACCTGATCGCCGCGTTCGGCGGGCTGCTGCTCTCGAATCACCTGTCCGTGTACTCCGCCGGCCTCACCACGCTGACTTTGGGCATCCGGCTCAAGCGCGTGTACGCCGTGGTCGTCGACATCGTCGTGACGTTCCTCGGTTCGCTGTACTTCATGCTCGTGGCCGACGGCTTCTACGGCCCGTTCATCGCGTTCATCAGCCTGCTGGCGGTGCCGATCACGGCGTGGGTCGGGGTGTTCCTCGTCGACATGGTGCGCCGGCGCGACTACGACCCGGCGGCGCTGATGGACATGCACCGCACGAGCGCGTACTGGTACCGCGCGGGCTGCGAACCCCGCGCCCTGGTGGCCTGGGCCGCGGCCATCGTCGCGGGCTACCTGTTCACGACGGCCGGCACCGGCGACGACGCCTGGTTCACCGGGCCCCTCGCCGGTACCTGGCTCGGCACCAACGGCCTCGGCTGGGTCGTCACCTTCGCCGTGGGCGCCGGGTTGTACGCCGCGCTCGGCGGTGCGAGGATCCGGCGATGACCGGCCGGCTCGTCCACACCGGGCAGGCCGTCGTCGACCTCGTGATGCGGGTCGAGGCGCTGCCGCCCCCGGGCGGTGACGTGCTCGCCTCGGACGTCCGCTTCACCGCGGGCGGCGGGTTCAACGTGATGGCCGCCGCGGCCCGCGCCGGCGCGGCCGTCGTCTACGCGGGGGAGCACGGGACCGGGCGGTCCGGCGACCTGGTCCGGGAAGCCCTGGCCGCCGAAGGGATCGAGCTCGTCCAGCTCCCGGCCGGCTCGGACACGGGCGTGTGCGTCGTCCTGGTCGACGCGGCCGGCGAGCGGACCTTCATCACCGAGACCGGCGCCGAAGGGACGCTCACGGCCGAGCACCTGCGCCGGGTGCGCCTGTCGCCCGAGGATCTGGTGTACGTCAGCGGGTACAGCCTCCTCCGGGAGTCCAACCGGGACGCGCTGCTCGAGTGGCTTCCGTCGGTGGCGGACCACCGGGTGCTGCTGGACCCCGGCCCGCTCGCGGCCGACGTCGCCCCGCGTGTCTGGCGGGCGGTGCTGCCACACGTCGACATCCTCTCGTGCAACGCCGCCGAAGCCGCCGCGATGTCCACTGTGGACGGTGTCGGGGCCGTGCCCGTGCGGGTCACGCGCGTCGGCGCGGCGGGCTGCGACGTCGTGGAGAACGGGGTGACCGTGCGCGTCCCGGGGTTCCCGGTCGACCCGGTGGACACCAACGGCGCAGGGGACGCCCATACCGGGGTGCTGGCGGCGGAGCTGTTGCACGGGGAGCCGCTCCTCGTCGCGGCCGAACGCGCGAACGCGGCCGCCGCGATCGCCGTCCGGCGCTACGGCCCGGCGACGAGCCCGTCGCGCGCGGAGGTCGGCGAACTACTGGCGGCTCGCCGGCAGGAACTCGGTCACCGCGGGTAGCACCGCTTCGCCGGCGTGCGGGCCCGCGCCGGCGCCGGGCGTTTCGCCGCCCGGCAGGGTGCTCCGGCCCGGCGTACCCGACCGACACGGGCGGTGGGTCGCGTGATGACAGGAATGAGTCATTCATGTCGTCGGGCGAGGTGAATGGGTCATTCACCTCATCGGCGCGGCCGAGAGTCTTGGCGGACGGGTCGGCGCCGGCCGCTCCCGATGTCAAACACCTTGCGGCGACGGGAAAGCGAGCCGTTCCGGCAGCCGGGCGGCCAGGTGCCCGATCAGCTCGCTCGTCCGCCGCGGCACGTGGACGTCGTCGGCCAGCAGGGCGTAGATGTCGGCGGGCGGCGTCGGCACGCCGGGGAGCACCCGCACCAGGGCGCCGCTGTCCAGGTGGGTCCGGACCTGCCATTCCGAGCGCATGACGATCCCGCGGCCCTGCAGCGCCCAGTCCGTGACGATGTCGCCGTCGTCGCTCGACAGGCTGCCGCGCACCCGCACCTGGCGCGGGTGCGCGGTGCTGCCGAACCGCCACAGGGCGAAGTCGCCCTCGTTCTCCCGCAGCACGATGCAGTCGTGGCCGGCCAGGTCCTCGACCCGCTCGGGGCGGCCCCGGCGGTCCAGGTAGGACGGTGCGGCGCACGGCACGCGGCGGTTGCGCGCCAGCCGGCGCATCCGCAGCGTCGAGTCCGGCGGCGCGCCGACGTGCACGGCCAGGTCGAACTCGCGCCGGTGCGGCCGCAGGGGCAGCGCCGACGTGTGGAGCCGGATCCGCACCCGCGGGTGCAGCGCGGTGAACTCGCCGACGAGCGGCGCGACGTGGGCACGGCCGAGCCCGAGGGTCGCCTGGACGACGATCGAGCCCCGCAGGTCGCCGGAGCGGTGGCTGACCAGGTCGTCGAGCTCGCGCACCTGATCCAGGATCGCCTCGACGCGCGAGGCGTAGAGCCGGCCTTCGGAGGTGAGCGCGAGCCGGCGCGCGCCGCGGTGCACCAGGCGCACGTCGAGCCGCTGTTCCAGTGCCTTCAGGCGCTTGCTGACCACCGGCAGCGAGACGCCCAGTTCGCGCGCGGCGGCCGTGAGCGTCTCGCTGACAGCGACCACGTGAAAGAAGCCGAGGTCGTCCAGTCTTTCCATGGCGGAAAGGATAGGTTGCCGCCGGCGATCTTGCCCGAGCGCCCGGCCGCCGCCCACAGTGGAGGGACCCCCACGGCGAGGAGCGTCCAGTGCAGCACCGCTACCGCATCGCGGTCATCCCCGGCGACGGCATCGGGCGTGAGGTCGTCCCGGAAGGACTGCGCTGCCTGCGCGCCGCGGCCGATGTCCACGGCTTCGAGCTCGAGACCACCGAATTCGGCTTCGCCTCCGCCGGCTACTGGCTGGAGCACGGCGAAATGCTGCCCCCGGACTGGCCGGAGGTGCTCGCCGGCTTCGACGCGATCTTCTTCGGCGCGGTCGGGTGGCCGGAGGTCGTCCCCGACCACGTGTCGCTGTGGGGCAGCCTGCTGAAGTTCCGCCGCGGATTCGACCAGTACGTCAACCTGCGGCCGGTCCGGCTGCTGCGCGGCGTGCGCGCCCCGCTGCGCGACCACGGGCCGGGCGACATCGACTTCCTCGTCGTCCGGGAGAACACCGAGGGCGAGTACTCCAGCATCGGCGGCCGCATCTTCGAGGGCACCGACCGGGAGACCGTGCTGCAGGAGACGGTGATGACCCGCACCGGCGTGGACCGCGTGCTGCGTTACGCCTTCGACCTCGCCGCCGCGCGGCCGCGCAAGCACCTGACGTGGGCGACCAAGAGCAACGGCATCGCCATTTCGATGCCCTACTGGGACGAGCGGGCGGCCGCGATGGCGGTCCGGTACCCGGACGTCACCGCGGACAAGGACCACATCGACATCCTGGCGGCCAAGTTCGTGCTGAGCCCCGGGAACTACGACGTCGTCGTGGCCAGCAACCTCTTCGGTGACATCCTCTCCGACCTCGGGCCCGCGTGCACCGGCACGATCGGGATCGCCCCGAGCGCCAACATCAACCCGGACCGCACCTGGCCGAGCCTGTTCGAGCCGGTCCACGGATCGGCCCCCGACATCGCCGGGCGGGGGATCGCCAACCCCGTCGGGCAGATCTGGAGCGGCGCGATGATGCTCGACCACCTGGGCGAACCGGAAGCCGCCGCGCGGATCGTCGCCGCGATCGAGAGCGTGCTCGACGAGCAGCCGGCCGTGCTCACCCCCGACCTCGGCGGCCCGGGGACGACCGAGGGCCTCGGCACGGCGATCGCCGGGCGGATCGCGGTCGGGGAGCGGGTGCCGGCATGAGCGGCTTCGACCCGATCGGCCTGGAGGTCCGCTGGGACCGGCTCGCCGCCGCGACCGACGAGGCCGCCTCGACGATGCTGCGCACGGCGTTCTCGACGATCATCCGCGAGTCCAACGACTACACGGTCGTCCTGATGGACCACCGCGGCCGCACGATGGCCGAGTCGCGGGCCGGGATCCCCGGCTTCGCGGCCTTGATGAGCTCCCTGACTTCCCTGGTGCTGCGGCGTTTTCCGGTCGAGGAGTGGGAGGACGGCGACGCCGTCGTCACCAACGACCCGTGGATCGCGACCGGGCACCTGCCCGACATCGCGATGCTCGCGCCGGTCTTCCACCGCGGCGAGCTCGTCGCCTTCACCGGCACCGCCGCGCACTCGCCCGACATCGGCGGCACGCCGTCGCTCGGCGCCACGGAGCTGATGTCGGAAGGCATCCTGATCCCGCCGCTGCGGCTGTTCCGCGCCGGCCGGGTCGAGCCCGGCGTCCGGGACCTCCTGCTGGCCAACGTCCGCCTCGCCGACCAGCTGTGGGGCGATCTGGAAGCGCAGGCGGCCGCGCACGCGGTGGGCCGCCGGCGCGCCCGGGAGTTCCTCGAGGACTTCGGCGAGCCGGACTTCGAGGCCTTCGCCGACCAGGTGCACGCGATGACCGAGGGCGCGATGCGCGCGGCGATCCGCGAGCTGCCCGACGGCGTGTACCGGGCGGGGGTCGACGCGGACGGCGTCGAAGGCCACCCGACGCACATCGAGTGCGCGGTCACGATCGACGGCGACGCGATCGGGATCGACTACACCGGGACGTCCCCGCAGGTCCCGTTCCCGACCAACTCCACGCTGAACTACACCCGCGCGTACTCGGTGTACCCGCTGAAGATCCTGCTCGACCCGGCCACGCGCACCAACTGGGGTTCCTACCGGGCGATCACCGTGACCGCGCCCGAGGGCACGATCGTCAACCCGGTGTTCCCGGCGCCGGTCGTCGCGCGGCACCTGACCGGGCACCTGCTCTCCTGCGCGATCTACCGCGCGCTCGCGCCGGTGCTGCCGGACCGCGTCATCGCCGACAGCGGGGGAGCGCCCGCCCTGCGCGTCCGGTTCGCCGGGGTCGACGACGCCGGCCGTCCCTTCGCGCAGATGCTCTTCGCCAACGCCGGCATGGGCGCGTCGAAGCACGAGGACGGCCTCTCGGCGACGGCGTTCCCGACCAACTCCGGCAGCGGAAGCGTCGAGGCCCTCGAAGCCGCGTCGCCCCTGCGGTTCGTCCGCAAGGAGCTGCGGGCCGGGTCGGGCGGCCCGGGACGACGGCGGGGCGGCCTCGGGCAGGACGTCGAGGTGCACAACCCGACGAGCCGCCCGGTGCAGATGGTGCTGCTCGGCGACCGCGAACGGCACCCGGCGCTGGGGGTCGCGGGCGGCGGGGCCGGGGCGCCGGCCCAAGCCGTGCTGGACACCGGCGAACGCGTGCCGCTGAAGTCGATCTCGCAGCTGGCGCCCGGCGCTTCGGTCGTCATCTCGTTCGCCGGCGGCGGCGGGTTCGGCGAACCGGAGGCGGGCCGATGAGCCGCACCGTCCGGATCGGCGTGGACGTCGGGGGCACGTTCACCGACCTGCTGCTGCACGACCCCGCCCGCGGCCTGACCTGGCCCGGCAAGCTGCCGACCACCCCGCACGCGCCGCACGACGCGATCACCGCGGGCATCACCCGGCTCCTCGCGGAGACCGGCACGCCGCCGGGCGCCGTGGCCGGGGTCGTGCACGGCACGACACTGGTGACGAACACGCTGCTCGAACGCACCGGCGCCGTCGTCGGGCTGCTCACCACCGAAGGGTTCGCGGACACCCTGGAGCTGGCCCGGGAGATCCGGTTCGACACGACCGACCTCCACGCCCGCCCGGCGGCGCCGCTCGTCCCCCGGCACCTGTGCCGAGGGGTACCGGGCCGGCTCACCGCCGACGGCACCGAGCTGGCACCCCTCGACGACGACGCCGTGCTGGCCCAGGTGCGGGACCTGCTCACGCACGGCGTCGAAGCGGTGGCCGTGGCTTTGCTGCACTCCTACCGCGACGACCGGCACGAACGACGGGTCCGGGACCTGCTCGCGCGGGCCCACCCGGACCTGCCGGTGACGCTCTCCAGCGCGGTGACCCCGGTGCTCGGCGAGTACGAGCGCGCGAGCACGGCGTGCCTCAACGCCTACGTCCAGCCGCTGGTGGCGCACTACCTCGACGCCTTGCGGGACGACCTGGCCGCGCTGGGGATCGACGCGCCGCTGCACGTCATGCTTTCCGGCGGCGGCGTCACCACCCTGGCCGACGCCAAGGAGTTCCCCGTCCGCCTGCTCGAATCCGGGCCCGCGGCCGGCGCGATCGCCGCCGCCGCGGTGGCCCGCCGGGCCGGCGAACCGGACGTCCTGTCGTTCGACATGGGCGGCACCACGGCCAAGATCGCCCTCGTCAGCGGCGGCGAACCGCGGCGCAAGCACGACTTCGAAGCGGGCCGCGTCGACAAGTTCAAGCCGGGCTCGGGACTGCCGGTGAAGCTGACCGTCGTGGACCTGATCGAGATCGGCTCGGGCGGCGGCTCGATCGCCGCGCCGGACTCGCTCGGCCTGCTCAAGGTCGGCCCGCGCAGTGCCGGCTCGGTGCCCGGGCCGGTCGCCTACGGCCGCGGCGGCGAGCAGCCGACGGTCACGGACGCCGACCTCGTGCTCGGCTGCATCGACCCGGACGCCTTCCTCGGTGGCGAACTGCGGCTGCGCACCGCCGAGGTGTGCAAGGCTCTCGCCCGGGAGGTGGGTGACCCGCTGGGCCTGGACGAGACCGGCGCGGCCGCGGGCATCGTCGAGGTGGCCACCGCGAGCATGGCCGCCGCCGCCCGGATGCACCTGGCCGAGCACGGCCGCGACCCCGCCGGGTTCGCGCTGGTGGCGTTCGGCGGTGCGGGCCCGGTGCACGCCTACGGCCTGGCGAAGCAGCTGAAGATCGGGCGGGTGATCGTCCCGATGCGCGCCGGGGTGATGTCCGCCTACGGGTTCCTCGTCGCCGCGCCGACGGTGGACCTGTCGCGCAGCCTGCCGTCGCCACTGTCCGAAGTGGACTGGGACGGCGTGGACGTCCTGTACGACGAGCTGGCCGGGCAGGCCACCGCCGTGCTGGGCACCGCGGACGGCGTCCGGCTGAAGCGTTCGGCCGACCTGCGCTACCTGGGCCAAGGCTCGGAGATCGAGGTCGAAGTGCCCGCGGACGGCCGCCTCCGGGAGGCGTTCGAAGAGGCGTACCGCGCGGCCTTCGGGCGGACCCTCGACGGGCCGGTGGAGGTGGTCGGCTGGCGCCTTTCCGCCCAGCTGCCCGGCCACGACGTCGAGCTGGGATGCGCGCCCGCCGAAGGCGACCCCCGGCGCGGGGAGCGGGACGTGCACTTCCCCGGTCACGGCCGGCTGCGGGCCACCGTCTGGGACCGCTACCGGCTGCGGCCGGGCACGGAACTCACCGGGCCGGCCGTCTTCGAGGAACGGGAGTCCTCGTGCTCCTTCGGGCCGGACTGCCGCATCCGCGTCGGCGACGACCTGACGCTGTTCGTGGACATCGCGTGAGCCGTCACCGGCCGGCGAGCAGGTCGCCGAGCCCGCCCCGGGCGTCTTCGAGCACCAGTGCCTCGGCCTTCGCCGAGTCGCCGGCCCGCAGCGCGCGCACGAGTGCGCGGTGGGTCGTGTAGCGGTCCAGGCCGAACGTGTCGTCGACACTGGCGCGTTCGAGCACCCGGGAGCGCCGCTCCGGGTAGGAGAACACCCGGGTCTGGTCGAGCAGGCGGACGAGCACCGGGTTGCCGGCGCACGACTCGACCAGGCCGTTGAAGTGCTGCATGGCGTCGAAGAGCCGCCCGACGTGCTTGGCCACGTCCTGCCCGGACTGGTGGCGCTGCTTGATGAGGATGAGCAGGTCGTCGGCCTCGTCGAGGACCGCGTCGAGCGCGTCGAGCTGCTCGGGCGTCGCGTGGCGGGCGGCGAAGCGGGCCACCATGCCGCGCAGGCCGACCTCGACCTCGGCGAGGTCCTGGACGGCGACGCCGCCGAACATCGCCACCTTGACCGTCCGCGGGCCGGACCGTTCGAGGAGACCGTCCTGCTCCAGGCGCCGGATGGCTTCGCGCACCGGCGTCGGGCTGACCGACAGCCGCTCGGCGAACCCGCGTTCGGTGACCTTCTGGCCCGGGCGCAGCTCGCCGGTGGTGATCGCGTCGCGGAGCGCGCGGTACACGCGGTCGGCCAGCGTCTCGGTCTGCAGTGCCTCACCCGTCATGAGCCCAGCCTACTGGCGATGGCAAAATCCGTTTGCAACTATTGACCGTCTTGCTATAGCAAAAGTACGGTGGCGGTCACCATGGAGGGAGAGGTGCCGACGATGACGTTGACCACCCCGCGCGTCCGGACGGGACGTATCACGTTCTTCGTGGCTCTGGCGGTTTTCGCGCAGGAGTCGACGTGGAACCTCTACGACTCGCAGGTCCCCCCGCTGCTGCGCGAGCACGTCGGCAGTGCGGCGCTCATCGGCGCGCTGATGGGCATGGACAACCTGCTCGGCATCTTCATCCAGCCGTGGATGGGCAACCGGTCGGACGGCACCCGGACGTCGTGGGGCCGCCGCATCCCGTACCTCGTGGCCGGCATGCCGGTGGCGGCGCTGCTGTTCGTCCTCATCCCGCACGCCGCGGTTTCGCTGCCGCTGCTCGTCCTCGTGATGTTCGGCTACGCGCTCGTCGCGAACTCGTTCAAGCCGATCGCCGAGTCCCTGCTCCCGGACTTCATCGCCCCCGAGCGGCGCAGCCGGGCCAACGCGGCGGTCAAGATCGCCTCCAGCATCACGGTGATCGTCGCGGCGCTGATCAGCATCTTCCTGATCGACGACTTCCCGAAGCTGTCCTTCGCGATCCCGGCCGTTCTGATGCTGGTGTCCGTCGGCGTGCTCGCCTGGCGAGTGCGCGACAGCAAGTCCCCGGCCTACCAGGCCGCGCTCGAGGAGGATCGCGCCGAACAGGACGCCGGGCCCCGGGTGCGGATGCGCGACGTCCTGCTCGACCTCGTGCGGGACGCCGACCGCAGTCGGCTGCTGGTCATCCTGGCCGTCTTCGCCTTCGGCGGCGCGTGGTTCGCGTCGCGCTCGCTCATCACCAACTACGGCATCGAAACCCTGGGCCTGTCTCGCGGCGACGCCGGCGGGATCACCCTGCCCAGCGGGATCGCGTTCATCGCCGCCGCGTACCCGGTCGCGCTGTTCGCCGAACGCTTCGGCCGGCTGCGGGTGATCCTGATCGGGATGGCCGTGTTCGGCGCGGCCATGGTGTTCGGCACGATCGTGCGGACGCCCACCGGGACGGTCGTCGCGATGTGCGTGGCGGCCGCGGGCGCCTCGGCGTTCATGGTCAACATGGCGGTCGTCCTGTGGAACCTCGCGCCCTCGGCCCGCGTGCTCGGGACCTACACCGGCCTCTACACCGTCGGCTGGTCGGCCGGCGGCTTCGCCGGCCCGGCGCTGGTCGGCGGGATGGTCGACGTGACCGGGTGGCCGTACCTGCTCCTCGACGTCGGGCTCGTCACGGCGATCGCGGTGCTGCTGGTGGCCCGGATCGCCGTGGTGCAGCGGCGCCGGACCGACGGGCGGGTGCTGTGAGCCGCGTCCTGGTCACCACCGACTACCTGCGCCCCGGGGACGAGGTCGACGAGTACCTGCGCGGCGCCGGGCTGGACACCGTGCACTCGCCGATGGCCGGCAAGCGGGCTCCCGAGCAGCTCGTCGCGGCGCTCGACGGCATCGACGCGGCGCTGGTGGCCAACGAGCCGCTCACGGCGGAGGTGCTGGCCCGCGCGCCGAAGTTGCGCGTCATCGTCCGGACCGGCGTCGGGTACGACTCCATCGACGTCGAAGCCGCCGCCCGGCGGGGGATCAGCGTCAGCAACCTGCCGGGCGTCAACGCCAACGCCGTCGCCGAGTACACCTTCGGGCTGCTGCTCGCCGGAGCGCGGCGGCTCGTGCGGTCGGCTTCCGGTGTGGCGGCGGGGAAGTGGCCGCGTGAGGACGGGCACGAATTGCGCGGCTCGACGCTCGGGCTCATCGGGTACGGCTCCGCGGCGCGGGCGGTCGTGCCGCTGGCCCACGCGTTCGGGATGACCGTCGTCTGCACCACGGGCGTGCCGGCCGGGCTGCGCGGGCCGGACGTCCGGTTCACCGGGCTGGCCGAGCTGTTGTCCACTTCGGACTACGTCTCGGTGCACACCTCGCTCACCGAGCGGACCAGGGGACTGCTGGACGCCGCGGCGTTCGACCGGATGAAGCCGACCGCGGTGCTGGTCAACACTTCCCGGGGCGCGATCGTCGACGAAGACGCGCTCGTGGCGGCCGTGCGCTCCGGCCGGATCGCCGGGGCGGCCCTCGACGTGGTGCGTGAGGAGCCGTTGCCCGCCGACAGTCCGCTGCGCGGCGTGGACGGGATCGTCGTCTACTCGCACCTTGCCGGGCAGACCGCCGAAGCGCGGCGGGCCGCGGGCCTGCGCGGCGCCGAAGAACTGGTCGCGGCCCTCGAAGGCCGGGCCCGGCACGTGGTGAACGGAGAGAAATGAGGACCATGGACAAGGTGCGAGTGCTGGCGCCGAGCGGCATGCTCGGCGCGGGCTGGGACCACGCGACCGTCGAGCGCGGCATCGCCCTGGGCGCCGACGTCATCAGCATCGACGGCGGGTCCACGGACTCCGGCCCCCACTACCTCGGCGCGGCGACGGCCAAGACGACCGCCAAGGCCGTGGCGCGCGACCTGCGCAGCCTGTTCACGGCTGCCGCCGGCGCCGGGATCCCGGTGATCGTGGGCTCGTGCGGGACGAGCGGGACCGACGCCGGCGTCGACTGGGTCGCCGGGATCGCCGCCGAGGTGCTCGCGGAGGAGGGCCTGGAGCTGAAGGTCGCGAAGATCTACAGCGAGCAGGACGCGGCCGCGCTGAAGGAACACCTCGGCGCGGGCCGCGTGCATCCGTTGCCCCCGCTGGGAGAGCTGGTCGCCGAGACCCTGGAAAGCTGCACCCACATCGTCGGCGCGATGGGGCACGAACCGATCGTCGAAGCGCTGCGCGCGGGTGCGCAGGTCGTGCTGGCCGGCCGCGCCACCGACACGGCGGTGGCGGCCGCCTACCCGCTCATGAAGGGCATGCCGGCCGGGCCGACGTGGCACGCCGCCAAGATCGTCGAGTGCGGCGGACAGTGCACGGACAACCCGCGCGCGGGCGGGGTCCTGGCCACGATCGACGCCGACGGCTTCACCATCGAGCCGCTCGACCCGGGCGCTGCGTGCACGCCGATCCTGGTGGCCGCCCACATGCTTTACGAGACGGCGGACCCCTTCGAGATGCGCGAGCCCGACGGCACGCTCGACGTCCGGGATGCGGTGTACACCGCCGTCGACGACCGGATCGTCCGGGTGGAAGGGTCGCGGTTCCACGTCGCGGAGCAGCACACGATCAAGCTCGAAGGCGCGCGGATCACCGGGTACGAAACGATGTCGTTCTCGGCCATCCGCGACCCGCTGGTGCTCGCCGACATCGACGAGTGGGCGGCGCTGATGCGCGCGCTGATCACGCAGCGGGTGGGCCAGACACTGGGGCTGGCCGGCGACGAGTACGCGTTCGACTTGCGGCTGTACGGCCACAACGCGGTGCTGGGCGACCTCGAACCCGAGAGCGGGCCGCCGCGCGAGGTGGGCGTGATGCTGCTGGTCAACGCGCCCGACCAGGCGACGGCGACCGCGGTGGCGAAGGTCGCCAACCCGCTGATGCTGCACCTGCCGACCCCGGCGATGGACTACCTGCCGAGCTTCGCGTTCCCGTCGTCCCCGGCGGAGGTCGAGCGCGGCGCGGCGTACGAGTTCGTGCTGAACCACGTCGTCGACTGCGCGCCGCTGGAGCTGTTCCGGATCGAGTTCGAGGGGAAGACCCGTGCCTGACACGACTTTGGCCGAGCTGGCCCACGAGGTCCGGTCCAAGAACGCGGGCCCGTTCTGGGTGACGATGGAGCTGTTCCTGCGTGATCCGGACGGCTACCGGATCGCGGCGGACGAGACGTTCCTGAACGAGCGCGTGATCGCGTCGCTCTACCGGGTCGACGAGGAGACGATCCAGATCTTCCGGATCCCTTCGCTGAACGTCGTGAAGATTTCGTTCCCGCGCCCGGTGAGCCAGGGTTCGCTGCGGGACCGTGACATGCACGCGGGGCAGCACCACGTGCCGCTGGCGCGGATGGTGATCCCGGCCGTCAGCTGACGAGGCGGGGGAACAGCTTGCGAACGCCGCGCCGCAGGTCTTCGAGCGCGTCCTCGGCGCCGACGATGTGCCGCTGCAACGCTTGCTGGAACAGCCCGTCGAAGAGGGCGTACGCCTCCGGCGGCGTGCACGTCGGCTCGGCCTCCGCCAGCTCGGCGTAAGCGCGGACGTTGCGCCAGATCATCTCCTGCAGGCTGTCGTCGATTTCGGCGACGTCGTCGCGGAACGCTTCCTCGAACAAGGACTGCGACCGCAGGTCGTACCAGAGCCGGTGCATGAGCGGCGCCTCTTCGAGCGCCGCCGCCAGCCCGTCCGCGCACGCTCCGGCCAGCGCGGACGGGGTGGCCGCCCCGCCCACTCCGCCCTCGTAGCGCTTCACGCACGCTTCCTTGTAGCGGCGGACGCAGTACGTGATCAGCTCGACCTTGTCGGCGAAGTAGTAGTGCAGCAGCCCGTGCGAAAACTGGGTGTGCTCGGCGATCGTGCGCAGGCTCGTGCGGGCGTAGCCGAGGTCGGCGAGGGCGAGCAGGGCCGCGTCGGCGAGTTCGCGGCGGCGGTCCTCGAACTTGTCGACCCGGGTCCGGCGCCGCACGGCGGCTGGGCTGGTCACCGGCCGAAGATACCACCGAGCGGTTCTCTGACCAATCGTCCAAGAAAATCTTGACATTCGTCCAAACGGCGGCCAAGGTCGTGTCCAGCGACCGACGGAGCTCGGGAGGGACGACGATGTCTCTGTACTTCTACCTGGAAAAAGGCGCCTCCCTGGACCCGGACGCGCCGTGCCTGACCCTCGACGGGAACTCCGTCTCGTACGGCCAAGTGGTCGAGCTCGCCCAGGCCGTGGCCCGCGCCCTGCGGCACTCCGGCGTGCGGCCCGGGGACAAGGTCGGCATCCTCTCGGCCAACGATCCGACCGCCTTCACCTGCGTCTTCGGCATCGCCCGCGCGGGTGCCGTGTGGTGTCCGATCAACCCGCGCAACGCCGCCGACGAGAACGCCGAGCTCCTGGACCTGTTCGACTGCGCCACCCTGATCTTCCAGCCCGCGTTCGAAGGCCTGGTCCGGGAGATCGCCCCGAAGCTCCCCAAGCTGACCACCTTGGTCCGCCTCGGTGACGGCGACGACTTCGCGCCGGGCTTCCCGGACTGGCTCGACGCGGCTCGCGACGATCCGCCGGCCGAAGCCGCGCAACCCGAGGACGTCGTCGCCCTCGTCGGCACCGGCGGCACCACCGGGCGCCCCAAGGGCGTCATGCTCACCGGCCGCAACCTCGAGGCGATGTCGGCGATCACGCTGATGAGCTACCCCTTCGACGGCCGCCCCGTGTACCTGGCCCTGGCCCCGCTGACCCACGCGGCCGGCGTCCTCTGCTTCCCGATCCTCGCCCGCGGCGGGGAAGTCGTGATCATGGCCAAGCCCGACGTCGGCCGCTTCCTGGAGCTGATCGAGCGCCACCGCGTCACCCACACGTTCCTGCCGCCGACGCTGATCTACATGGTGCTCGGCCACGACGCGCTCGAGCGCACGGATCTGTCGTCCCTGCAGTGCTTCTGGTACGGCGCGGCCCCGATGTCGACGACCCGGCTCACCGAAGCCCTCGCCCGCATCGGCCCGATGGCGCAGCTGTTCGGCCAGTCCGAAGCCCCGATGATGATCTCGACGATGTCGCCCGCCGACCACCGCAGACCCGACGGAACCGTCCACACGGGACGGTTGTCGTCGGCCGGCCGCCCTTCGCCGCTGGTCACGGTGGCGATCCTCGACGAGGACGGGCGGCCGGTCCCGAAGGGGGAGCGCGGGGAGATCTGCGTGCGCGGCTCGCTGGTGATGGCCGGCTACTACCGCAACCCCGAGGCCACCGCGGAGGCGTCCGCGCACGGCTGGCACCACACCGGCGACATCGGCTTCCTCGACGACGAGGGCTTCCTCCACATCGTCGACCGCGCCAAGGACATGGTCATCACCGGCGGCTTCAACGTCTACTCCGCCGAGGTCGAGCAGGCGGTGATGGCCCACGACGCCGTCCGCGACTGCGCCGTGATCGGGCTGCCCGACGACAAGTGGGGCGAACGCGTCACCGCCGTCGTGCAGCTGCAGCCCGGCCGGGACCTGGACACCGGTGAGCTGATCGCGTTCGTCAAGGACCGCATCGGCAGCGTCAAGGCGCCGAAGCAGATCGAAATCTGGCCGGAGCTGCCGCGCTCAGGAGTCGGCAAGGTCCTCAAGGCCGACATCCGCTCCACCTTCATCCGACAAAGCAAGGAGGCTGTCCGACCATGAAACTCGCGCTCTACCTGCCGAACTTCCGGGACAAGGTGACCGTCCGGGAGCTCGAAGACCTCACCGCGCTCGCCGAAGACCTCGACTTCGACTCCGTCTGGACGCTCGACCGGATCATCGTGCCGGAGGCCTCGGACCGAGGGGAAATGCAGTACCCCTTCGGGATGCTGGACGAAATGGGCAAGCAGCTCCCGGTGAGCTCGCGGGGCGAGTTCCTCCAGGGCATGCCGCTGCTCCCTTGGCTCGCCGCGAAGACCTCGAAGGTCCGGATCGGCATGAGCATCATCGACACGCCGTACCGTTCGCCCGGCGTGCTCGCCGCGGAGCTGGCCACCATCGACCACCTCTCGGGCGGCAGGCTCAACGTCGCCGTCGGCTCCGGCTGGATGCCGGAGGAGTTCGCCGCCGCCAGCGCCGCGCACATCTTTCCCAAGCGGCACAAGCACGTGCGCGAAACGCTGGAGATCATGCAGGGCATCTGGACCAACGAGGTCTTCGAGTACCACGGCGAGTTCGCCGACTTCGAGCCGGCCGGGTTCGGCGCCAAGCCGGTGCAGAAGCCGCACCCGCCGATCTTCTTCAGCGGCCTCAAGGACCCGAAGCGCTCGGCCGCCCGCATCGCCAAGTACGGCCTGTCGGGCTGGATCGGGATCCAGGACTCGCCCGACGACATCCGGCGGTGGCGCACCGAGATCCAGCGCGAGCTCGACGAGCTCGACACCCAGCGCTCGGTCGACGACCTCGAGATCTCCAGCATGATCTGGTTCGTCATCACCGACCAGGACGTCGACCAGAGCCCGCTGGGCAAGGGCACCAACCTGCTCGTCGGCTCCGAGGCGCAGATCACCGACCGGCTCAAGCGGTACCGGGAAGCCGGGCTGACGATGCCGTTCCTGTGGCCGCCCTTCCAGGGTGTCCCGGTGGCGAAGACACTGGACGACCTGAAGCGCATCAAGGAAGAAATCCTGCCCAAGATCGAAGCGATGTGAGAGGAACCAGCATGTCCGAACTCGAGGGAAAGCGCGTCTTCGTCACCGGGTCCGGCGCGGGCATCGGCAAGGCGATCGCGGCGCTGTTCACCGAACGCGGCGCGAAGGTCGTGATCAGCGACCGAAATGCCGACGCGGCCAAGCAGGCGGCCGACGAGATCGGCGCCGCCGGGGTCGCCAACTGCGACGTCACCGACGAGGCCCAGGTCCAGGCGGCCGTCCAGCAGGCGGTCGACCTCCTCGGCGGCCTCGACGTCCTGGTCAACAACGCCGGCATCGAGGTGGCGTCGCCGCTGCTGCAGCAGTCCACGGAGAGCTTCGACAAGATCTTCGCGGTCAACGTGCGCGGCACGTTCGTGGCGATGAAGGCGGCGACCCCGCACCTGATGGAGTCCAAGGGCAACATCGTCAACATCGCCTCGATCGCGGGCATCGGCGGCAGCCCGCTGCTCGGCTCCTACTGCGCGACCAAGGCGGCGGTCATCCAGTTGACCCGGGTCGCGGCGGTGGAGATGCGGCCGGCGGGCATCCGCGTCAACGCGGTCTGCCCGGGCTTCGCCGACACGGCCATGGTCGAGCGCCTCGTCCCCGACTTCGAGGCGGCGACCCAGGTCCCGTTCGGCGACCTCGTCGCGGCGAAGCAGGGCCGGCTCGGCACCCCGCAGGACATCGCGGAGGTGGCGGCGTTCCTGGCGTCCGACCGGGCGAGCTGGGTCACGGGCAGCCACTACGTCCTCGACGGCGGGTTGACCGCTTCGCTGGTGTGACGTGACGGCCGGTGGGTCCGCGCGACCCACCGGCCGTGGTCACTCAGGAGCGGCAGAGCAGCGCGTCGGGCGTGCGGTTCGAGCCGATGCGGCCGGTGTAGGCCACCCCGGCGACGTACTCGCCCGGCGCGCACTGTCCCTTGTAGCCGCCCGAAGCGAAGTCTCCACCCGGCTCGCCGGCCGGGCGGTTGTCGCCGCGGTCGAACCAGACCGTGCGGCCGGTACGGCCGAGCGGGCCGGGGGAGCGGCCGCACAGCACCGCGGACACCGCGGCGCCCTTGACGCTGTAGCCGACCACGGCGTGGTCGGGTGGGCACTGCACCTTGCTGTAGCCGGACGCCCAGTCCGTGTCCACAAAGGACTCGTCGCGGACCACGGTGTACGCGGCCGGTGTCGGCAGCGTGCCGGTGCAGAGGCCGCGTCCGCCGGTGTGTGCCAGGCCGGTGAGACGCTGGCCGTCGGGGCAGGTGCCCTTGCGCGCGCCCGGATCCCAGTCCGGCTGCCCGCGGACCGTGCGGGACTCCTGGAAGTCGGCGTAGTCCAGGTTGAGCATCGACCAGTGCTCGGCCGGCTGGACCTGCCCGGTGCGCGACGGCGCGGTCATCAGCCGCCGCCAGGCCGGGCCACGCCAGTCGGTCCCGTCGAGGACGTCGATGCGGTGGCCGGCGGCGTCCCAGGCCAGCAGCGACCACCCGTCGCCGGATCCGTTCGTGTGGAACCCCACCGCGGGCCAGTAGGCGAAGTCGGTGTCGGTCCGGGCGAGGTAGTCCACGAAGTTCTCGAACCACGCGCGCGAAGCGGCGTCGGTGGTGCCGCGGCCCTCGCCGAACTCGCTGATCCACAGCGGTGCTGTGTAGTGCTTGCCGGTTTCGGCTTCGACGAAGAACGCTTGCCGGTACAGGGTGTCCCGCAGTTCCTGGGGCGAGAGGTCGCGGTAGCGCGGGTCGTGGGTCTCGCCGATACCGGTCGCGCCGGAGTGGTTCGGGCCGGTGTAGGCGTAGAAGTGCGCGGAATAGACCAGCTTCCCCGAGTCGACGAGCGTGTGCGACAGGGTGCGGGCGGGTTCGAGGGTGGGCCGTCCGTGGGCGAAGCCGTCGATGGGCAGGCCGGTCCAGTTGATGCCCTCGACGATGATCAGCAGGTCGCGGTTGGCTTCGGTCAGGATGCGGTCGCCGACCTGCTGGCTCGCGCGCTGCCAGTCCGTGCCGTTGCCCCAGCCCCAGTTCGGGTCGTCGAAGGTGTTGCGGCGGACTTCGTTGTACAGGTCGGCGCCGACGACTCGCTTGTTCGCGGCGTAGCGACGCGCCATGAACAGCCAGTCGTCCTGCCACTGCTGCTCGGTCTGCGCGGTGTTCCAGCGTTCGTTCCCGTCGAGCCCGCAGCACCAGCGCGACGTCGTCGTGTGGTTGTTGAGGATCACGGCGAACCCGCGCGCGGTGAGCCGCTCGACGACGCGGTCGTAGACCTGCAACGGCGTCAGCCCGTGCAGCCCGGGGTTGGCCGGCAGGTCCGGCACCGCCCGCGTGTCGTGGATCATCGCGTTCGAGAACTGCAGCCGGACGCTGTTGAGGCCCAGCTGCCCGAGCCCGTCGATGACGGTGTCGATCGAGGCGCGGTCCAGGCCGAGCGGGGTCTGGTAGGCGATCTCGCCGGCGTGGTGGTTCGCCGGGTCGCCCGCGTCGCCCGACCCGGTCCACGTGCCGCTCGCGCCGTGCCAGTTGGCCGACTTCAGCTTGAAGCGGTCGCCGTTCGCGTCGACGATGTAGCGCCCGCGGGTGCTGAGCGGTCCCGCGAAGGCCGGCGGATCGGCCGCGGCCGACGCCGGTGGGGCGGGAACGGCCACGAAGCCGGCGGCCGAGAGCACGGTGAGCACGACACCCAGGAACCTCACGGCCGGAGGTTAACCACCTTACCCACGAGTTGGATACGGCCAGGTGGATCAACCCGGCGGTGGACAGGACCACGCGAACGTGTTGGGCTGGGGGTGACTTTCCGCCTTGCGACGCCCGAGGAGCGCGGTCCTGAGCCTGTTCGAGTACCTCCGCGAGAACTGGATCGACGTCGTCAACGACGCGATCCTCCACGTGGACCTGACCCTCGCGGCGGTGGCCCTGGCCGTGCTGGCCGGGATGACGATCGGCCTGCTCACCTACCGGCGGCGGTGGCTCGGCTCGCTGGCGACCACCACGACCGCGGCCTTCCTGACCATTCCGTCGATCGCGCTGCTGGGCATCCTGATCGGCCCGTTCGGACTCGGGCTGACGAACGTCCTGGTCGCCTTGGTGCTCTACGCGCTGCTGCCGATCACGCGCAACACGATCGTCGGCCTGCGCGGCGTCGACCCCGCGGTCGTGGACGCGGCGCACGGCATGGGCCTCGGCCGCGCCCGGGTGCTGTGGCGGGTGCGGCTGCCGCTGGCGTGGCCGGTGATCCTGTCCGGGATCCGCGTGTCGACGCAGATCACGATCGGGATCGCGGCCATCGGCGCGTACGTCAAAGGCCCCGGGCTCGGCAACGAAATCTTCGACGGGCTCGGCCGGTTCGGCGCGGTCAACTCGCTGAACCAGGTGCTGACCGGCACGCTGGGGATCGTCGTGCTGGCGCTGCTGTTCGACCTGGCCTTCGTGGTGGTCGGCAAGCTCACGACGCTGCGGCGGCCGCGCCCCCTGCCCGAAACGGCGCCGGAGGAGACCACCGGCACCGCGGGCGAGACGATCGAGCTGCGTGAGGTCAGCAAGCGCTACCCCGGACAGGCGTTGCCCGCGGTCGACCGCCTCACGCTGCGGATCCCGGCGGGCGAGATCGTCGTGCTGACGGGGCCGTCGGGGTGCGGCAAGACGACGACCATGCGGATGATCAACCGGCTCGTCGAACCCACCTCGGGCGCGATCACGATCGGCGGCACCGACGTGACCGCGCTCGACGTCGACGAGCACCGGCGCCACACCGGGTACGTGATCCAGCAGGTCGGGCTGTTCCCGCACCTGCGCGTGGACGCCAACATCGGCGTGGTGCCGCGCGTGCTCGGCTGGACCCGGCGCCGCGTCGCCGCCCGCGTGCGGGAACTGCTCGGCGTCGTGGGCCTGACCCGCGAACACGGCCTCCGGTACCCGCGTGAGCTGTCCGGCGGTCAGCAGCAGCGCGTCGGCGTCGCGCGGGCGATGGCCGCGGACCCGCCGGTCATGCTGATGGACGAGCCGTTCGGCTCCACCGACCCGATCACGCGCGCCCGGCTGCAGGACGAGTTCCTGCGCCTGCAACGGGAAGTGCGCAAGACGATCGTGTTCGTCACGCACGACTTCGACGAGGCGCTCAAGCTCGGCGACCGGATCGCCGTGCTGCGCCCGCGTTCGGAGATCGCGCAGTACGACACCCCGCAGGCGATCCTCGCCGCGCCGGCCGACGACTACGTCGCTTCCTTCGCCGGCTCGCGGCGGAACCTCAAGCGGCTCGGGCTGATCCCGGTGTCGGAGCTGGAGCTCCGGCCGGTGACCGGTTCGGACGGACTGCCGTCGGTCCCGCACGGCGCCACCCTCCGGGACGCGCTCGACACGATGGTGCGCACCGGCCGCACCGCGGTCGTGGTCGAGGACGGCAGCGGGCGCGCGCTGGGGGTGGGCGACGTCGCCGGCCTGGTCGCGGCGCTGCGGCCCGCCGGAGAAGTGCCCGCGCCGGCGCGCACGCCCGCGACGGCTCCGGACAGCGTGACGCCGTCCCGGCCCCGCCGGCGCCGGCTCGGGCTGCTGGTCCGGCCGGTGCTCATCGCCCTCGCCCTGCTGGCGCTCGTCCTCTTCGTGCGCGCGCAGCCGATCGACTCGATCGAGCAGCGCTACCTCAACGCCGGCGAGATCTTCGCCGAACTGGGCGCGCACCTGCGGCTCACGCTGATCTCGACGGTGTGCACGCTCGCCATCGCCCTCCCACTCGGCATCCTGCTGACCCGCCCCGGCGCCCGGTGGGTCCGGCCGGTCGGCCTGGGCCTGGGCAACCTCGGCCAGGCCATCCCGTCGATCGGGCTCGTCGTGCTGCTCGCCCTCTGGATCGGCACGGGGACCACGACGGCGGTGACGGCGCTGGTCGTCTACGCGACCCTGCCGGTGCTGCGCAACACGATGGTCGGGCTCGACGGCGTCGACCCGACCCTCGTCGACGCCGCGCGCGGCATGGGCATGACGAAGACGGCGATCCTGTGGCGGATCGAACTCCCGCTGGCCGTCCCGGTGATCCTCGCCGGGATCCGCACGGCGCTGGTCCTCACCGTGGCGAGCGCGACGCTCGCGACCTTCATCGACGGCGGCGGTCTCGGCGGCGGTCTCGTCGCCGGGATCGGGCTGTACCGCCCGATCCTGAGCCTGACCTTCGGCATCGTCGTCGCCGCGCTGGCGCTCTTCGCCGACTGGCTGGGCCTGGTCGCGGAGGAGGTCCTGCACCCGCGCGGAACGTGAGAACCCAAGGAGGACAACCATGCGACGCACGACAGCCGTCGTTCTCGCCTTCGTCACGGCGCTCGCCGCCGGGTGCACGATCGGCAAGGACCAGACCGGCGCCCAGGTGGGCGAGGGATCCATCAAGAAGATCGACGCGCTGAGCGGCGCGCAGATCCGCGTCAGCTCCAAGGAGTTCGACGAGCAGCTGCTCCTCGGCCAGATCGCGCTCGTCGCGCTGCAGGCGGCCGGGGCGAGCCCGCAGGACAAGACCAACATCACCGGCTCGAGCAACGTCCGCCAGGCGCTCACCAGCGGCGCGGTCGACCTGTACTGGGAGTACACCGGCACCGCGTGGATCAGCTACCTCCACCAGACCAAGCCGATCGCCGACCCGCAGGCGCAGTTCGACGCGGTCAAGCAGGCCGACGCCGCCGACGGCGTCACGTGGTGGGCCCGCTCGCCGGCCAACGACACCTACGCCATCGCGGGCAACCCGGCGACGGTGGCCAAGACCGGCGTGAAGACGATCTCGGACTACGCGGCGCTGGTGAAGCGGGATCCGGCCGCGGCGTCGACCTGCATGGGCCCGGAGTTCCGCAGCCGCGACGACGGGTTCCCGGGCCTGGCCGAGACCTACGGGTTCACCCTGCCCGACCCGCAGGTCCACCTGCTCAACGACGCGGTGGTGTACCCGAGCATCGGCAAGGGCGACCCGTGCGGCTTCGGCTCGGTCGCCTCGACCGACGGGCGCGTGGCCGGCCAGAAGCTGACGGTGCTGGAGGACGACAAGCACTTCTTCCCGACGTACAACCCGGCGATCTCGATCGCGTCCGGCGTCGCGGGCAAATACCCCCAGCTGGAGCAGCTCTTCACGCCGATCGCGGCGAAGCTGGACACGGCGACGCTCACGGACCTCAACAAGAAGGTGAGCGTGGACGGCCAGAAGCCGGCGACGGTGGCCCACGACTGGCTCAAGGCAGCGGGCTTCATCAGCTGAGCGGGCCGGGCCGGTACCTCGCATTCCGCCGAAATGCCGCGCCGACGCAGTGGATCTGTCATGATCCGGCGAAGCCCCGTACCGCGAAGGAAGTGACGATGTCGGCCGAAATGGACCAGCTGATCGCCCAGTTCGAGACCTTCCAGTCGAAGGTCCGCCAGGCCGAAGCCCGGTTCGCCGGCGTCGGCGACATGCAGGAACGGATCGCCCAGGTCGGCACCTCGGTGACCTCGCCGGACGGCACGGTGACGGTCACCGCGGGGGCCGGTGGGACCGTCACCGACCTGCGGCTCACCGCCGGCGCCATGCACCTGGAAGCGGGCCAGCTCGCCCAGCGGATCATGGCCACCCTCCGCCAGGCCGTGGCCGGAGCCGCCCAGCAGCAGGCCGCCATCGTCGACGACGCGTTCGGGGACCAGTTCGGCGTGGACGTGAGCGGGCAGGTCCGGCAGGCCCAGGCGGAAGCGTTCGGAACCGCGGCGCCGGAACCCGCGTCGGAGCAGGAGGCGCCGCGGCCGCGACGCCGTCCCGCGCCCGGGGACGACGACGACTTCGACCAGGGCCCGATCCTCCGCCGCTCCTGAAACCGACCGAGGGAACTTCCGCGATGTCAGACGGAATCCAGACCAACATCGACGCGATCTCCGGATACGCGCGCCAGCTGCCGTCCTACGAGCAGGAGGCGGACAAGTTCGGGGCCAAGATCGACGCCGCCGACGTGACCGACACGGCCTGGGGCGTCGTCGGGATCTGGGCGAAGCAGGGCTACACCGAGCGCCTCGGCGAGCTGCGTTCGCTGTTGGGCGAGCTGAAGGACGGCGTCGACGGGCTCACCACCAAGATGACCAAGGCCGCCGAGATGTACCGCGGGACCGAAGAGGCGGGCGTGATCGCCTTCGGCCGGTACGAGGCGGAGATCGACGCGATCGGAGGCCAGGGCAAGTGACCGAGCCCAAGAGGAGCATCGCGGACGCGCTGGACGTCCAGCCGTACGACGAGAGCATGAGCGCGAACCTCGACCGCGCGGCGGAGGCCACGCCGGTCGTCGGCACCGTGTACAAGTCCGGCAAGTCGATCGCCGAGCACGCTCAGCAGGCGGCTTCGGCGGACGGCGCGGGGGAGCTGGCTTCGGCGGGCAAGGCGCTGGTCGGGGATGGCGCGGCGTTCGTCGGTGCCGCCGCGACCGACATGGTCACCTTCGCGATGGACCCGATCGGCTGGCTGGTGAGCCACGGGCTGAACATGCTGCTGGAGCTGGTGCAGCCGCTGCAGGACGCGCTGCACGCGGTCACCGGCGACGGGCCGGCCATCGGGCACGCGTCGGAGAACTTCGCCTCGATCGCGCACGGCTTCGTCGCGCTCGCCGAGGACTTCGAGCAGACCGGCGACACGGCGCTGGCCGAGTGGGTCGACGAAGCCGGCAAGGCGGCCAAGGAGGCGCTCGGCGACTTCTCCTCCGGCATCCGCGGCGTCGGCTCGGCGGCCGGGTCGGTCGCCGAGGTGCTGCAGATGTGGTCGATGGTCATGCAGGTCATCGAAGAGGTGATCAAGGCGATCATCACCGAGCTGGTGTCCTGGCTGATCACCATCTGGCTGCCGGCGCTGGCCGCGTCGGTGATCAGCTTCGGCAGCTCGGTCGCCGCCGCGATGACGGCGTCCATCGCCAAGGCCGCGAGCGTGCTGCAGAAGGTCACCCGCTACCTCGGCAAGTTCGGCAAACTGCTCGACACGTTCATCGAGTTCCTCGCGAAGTACTCCACGAAGGTCGTGGAGATGACCCGGAAGTTCCGGCTCGGCCGATACGCCGGCGAGTCGCGCTTCGGCCTCGACACGCTCGAGAACACGGCCGGGGTGGCGTTCACGCCCGGGAACCGGATGCTCTCCACGATGTTCGGCACGTCGGTCGGCGCGAGCCCGCTGGTCGCGGGCGCGAGCGTGAAGGCCGGGATCGCGGCGGGCAAGACGGCGTTCACCGAAGGCAAGGAAGCGGTCACCCCCGAGGAGGACGAACCGTGGTTCGACAAGAGCGCGATCGGCGGGGACCAGAGCCCGGAGGAGACCCGGCGGAACTTGGACATCTAGCGCGGAAGGCCGTCGAGTTCGGCGACCGCATGGAGTCGGCGAAGGACGCCGCGCTCGTGCGCCCCGGGTTCCGGGAGCGCGTGGAGGCGCTGATGCGCGAGCGCTGGCGGGAGCCGGTGATCGTGCTGCGCCTGGGTGACACGGACCTGCGGTTCGCCGTCCCCGGCCGCCGCGAAGACGGCACGGTCGAGGGCTCGCGGCCCGTGCTGCGGGCGTTCGGGAACGTCGCGCGCGGCATCGGCGCCGCGGTGGGGTTCGTCGCGTACCTGGCGAGCGCGGCGGGCAGCGGCGGCGGCAAGGGCGAGCGCGCGGTCCACGTGACCGGCCCGGCGGACGCCCAGGTCCTCGAGCCGCTCGACCGCCTCCGGCGGGCGAAGGGCCCGTGGCTGGTGTGCTCGCCGACGTCGGTCGCACTGGTCGAGACGGGATCGACGTACGTGGACCCGGCCGACGCACCCGAGCCGCAGGTCCTCTGGGAGGCCCGGGGCACGAGCGCCCCGGAGGTCAGCTTCCGCAAGCGGACGCTGACCTGGCCGGACGGCTCGCGGTTCACGTTCCCGTTGCAGGGCCGAACGGAAGAACGGCACCTGCGGCAGTTCCATTCCTACCCGGACGAGGTCCGCTGGCCGGCGGGACCGGCCTGACGGCGGCTCTCGACGGCCGGCCGGCTCGAACGTCCAGTGTGCGTCCGATGACGATCGGTAACTACTCTGTTCGGGGTGGCGCCACGCTCGTCGGAGGTGCGTGCCGGTTGGTTCCCGCCCGTCCCTGGCTGCTCGTCGCGGCCGCCCTCCCGCTCGCCGCCGTTGCCGCCGTGGGACCGATCGCGTTGACGATCGTGTGCTCGCGGTGTTCCTGGTCGTCTTCGGCTTCGTGGTCGGGCAGCTCCGCTGGAGGCGGCCTGCTCGGCGTGTTGATGGAGGATCCGGGACGCCGAAAGTCCGGAAAGCTCCCTCGGCGAGGGACCGGTTTCGCACCTTTGAGGCTGGTTGACAGCGGCCGGGCAGGACGAGAAGAACCCGCCGACGCGCGACGCTAGCAGCCCGGGAAGTCCGGCAGCGTGAGCGCCGAGTGCTCGGGCCGTGGCGTGGACGCCGGGACCTGCGTGAGCTTCCTCAGCGCGGCGTTCCGCTCCGCGAGCGCCTCCGCCGTGGCCGGGAACAACGTGGCCTTGCCCTCGGTCACCAGGGCCTGGTTGCGTTCGACGAAGTTCCGCAACCGGCTCTCGTACGCCGCGAAGGCCGCCGCGTGGTCGGGGATCGTGGCCAGCGCGTGGCCGAGCACGTACGCGCCGACGAGGGCGAGGCTCGTGCCCTGGCCGGTCATGAACGACGGTGCGTACCCCGCGTCGCCGACCAGTGCGACGCGGCCGTCCGTCCACCGGGGCAGGTGGATCTGGCTGACGACGTCGAAGAACAGGTCGTCCGCCTCGCGCATCGCCTCGACCATGCGCGGGATTTCCCAGCCTTCGCCGGCGAACGTCTCGGCGACCAGATCGCGCTGGGCGTCGGGGTTGCGGAACGCCTCGATCGGCGGGTTCGGGCGGGCGAAGACCAGGAAACCGTGGACTTCCTTGCTCTCGAGGACCGCGTAGAGCGCCGCGCCCTTGCCCGGGGTGCTCCACGAGAGCCCTTCGCGGTGGAGGCCGAAGTCGTTGGGCATGGTGAACCCGGCGAAGCTGTAGCCGAGGTAGTGGTGGAACCGCTCTTCGTCGCCGAAGACCAGCCCGCGGGTGGCCGAGTGCAGGCCGTCGGCGCCGAACACCAGGTCGTAGGTCTCCTGGCGGCCACTGTGGAAGGTGACGTCGACGCCGTCGCCGTGCTGCGTCAGCGTCTCGATGCTGTCGCCGAAGCGGAAGTCGGTGTCGTCGCGCACGAGGTCGTACAGCGTGTTCGTGAGGTCGCCCCGGCGGATCTCGACGTCTTCGCTCTCGACCCCGCCGATGATCGCGTTGGGCTCCAGGGCGGCGATCTCGCTGCCGTCGGTGTCGAGGAAAGTCAGCAGGCGAGTGGAGATGTGCAGGTCCCGCAGGCGGGGGAGGATCCCCATCCGCCGGACGGCGTCCAGGGCGGTGCCGCGGACGTCGATCGGGTATCCGCCGTCCCGGATCGTGGCCGACTTCTCCACGACGGTCACGGCGAAACCGGCCTTCCGCAGCCAGAAGGCCAGTGCGGGACCGGCGATGCTCGCGCCCGAGATCAGGGCGGTGCGCGATGTGGTGTTCATGGTGACCCCCGATAGCTAAGTTAGGTATCTATGTCGCGGGTGCGACAATGCCGGGAAGATCCGCGGCATGAGGCAACTATATACCTAAGTTAGCTATCTAAGGGGGTGTGATGGCCGCCACCGACGCCGGCGACGAGCTGCGTTCCGTGCTGCCCCGGCTCATGCAGCTGGGGAACCTGATGAACCGCAGCGGCCTGGGGGAGCGGGCGATGAAGCGGATCGGAGCCGACCTCGACCGGCCCGGGCTGTCGATCATCCTCGCCCTGCACATGACCGGGAAGGCGATGCGCGTCGGCGAGATCGCGGAGCGGATGCAGGTCGCCGGGCCGCACGTCACGCGGCACCTGCACGTGCTCGAACGGCGGCGGCTCGTGCACGGCCTGGCCGACCCCGACGACCGGCGCGCCCGCCTGGTCGAGCTGACCCCGGACGGCGCGGAGCTGGCCGACCGGTACGTGGCCACGATCCTCGGCTGGTTCGGGGAGGCGCTGTCCGGGTGGTCCGAGACGGACCGCCGGGCTTTCTACGACCTGCTGCTGCGCTTCACCGACGATCTCGCGGCGTTCCTCTCGGCGGCCACCGAAGAGGACTGATCTTCCCCGCACCCGGTGTTTTCGCTGCGGGCGAACCGCGGTAACGCGTTCCGTGCAGCGGCATTCCGTCCTTTTCGATGATATCCTTGCCGTGTTCGAACCATCGGTTCCGGTGATATCCCGCCCCGTCGATTATCCTGCCCGGCGAGATCCAGCTACCTGACGCGGCCGCCGATTTCCGGCGCCTTTCTTCTGCTGCCTGCGACACGAGAAGCCGCTGTTCCGCGCAAGCATGCGCGTGGACCGATGTGAAGGGGAATGTCCATGAACGACGCTGTTCTGGCCCAGACCGCCAACATCAACCCCGGTCTCGCGGCCATCGGCTACGGACTGGGCGCGATCGGTCCGGGAATCGGAGTCGGGCTGATTTTCGCGGCCGTCATCAATGGTACCGCGCGCCAGCCGGAAGCGCGAGGAAAACTGCAGACGATCAATTATTCGACCTTCGTGCTGACCGAAGTCCTCGCGTTGATCGGCATCGTCGTGTACTTCATCGCGTCCACCAAGTGAAGCCGGCGCCTGCGTGCGGTGTTCCCGCGCGCGGGCGCCGCTGGCCGCGTTGGATACGTTACATGACTTGACTGTAACGAAACGGCGGGCTAGCGTCGATCTCAGGCCGGGTGGCGATGGTGCCCGCCGGCGGTGGAGCCACAGGAAGGTGGTTCGCTCGATGGTGGAGACCTATGTACTCGTCCCGGGGGCCTGGCACGGAGCCTGGTCCTGGCGCCCCGTCGCCCACCGTCTCCGCGCCCGCGGGCACCGGGTCTTCGCGCTCACCCTGCCCGGGCTCGCCGACGGCGACGACCCCCGGCGGTACCGGCTCACCGACACCATCGACTTCGTCGCGGGCTTCCTGGACCGGAACGACCTCACCGACGTCACGCTGGTGGGCCACAGCTGGGGTGGCTACCCCGTCTTCGGGGCGGCCCACCGGGTCCCGCACCGCCTGCGGAGGCTCGTCTTCTACAGCGCCTTCGTGCCGGAAGACGGCGTCGCACTCGTGGACGACGTGCCGCCCGGGCACGCGGCCCTGTTCCGGCAGCTCGCCCGCGAGTCGGCCGACCACTCGGTGGTCCTGCCTTACGAGATCTGGCAGAACGCCTTCGCCCAGAACACCCCCGAGCCCGCGCGGAAGCTGCTGTACGACCTGCTCGTTCCCCAGCCGATGAACTACTTCGAGCAGCCGATGGCCGCGCCGCCGCTTCGGCTGCCCGTCAGCTACCTCGCCGGCGAAGCCGATCTGGCCATGCCACCGGGGGAATACGCTTGGTGCCCGCGGTTCCCCGCTCGGCTCGGGGTCGAGCCGATCGGCGTCCCCGGAGACCACGAGGCGTTCCTGACCCGCCCCGACGTGTTCGTCGCGAAACTCGAAGAGGAAAGGCTCAAGTCATGACCGAGGTCATCGCGGGCATCGAAGTCCCGGACACGGCGGCGGTCGCCGCAGCGACCCGGCACCTCCGGGAGACGACCAGCCCGCTCGTCTACCACCACTCCCGCCGCGTCTACTTCTTCGGCCGGATCCACGCCGAGCGGCTCGGCGGGGAACCGGATCCCGAGCTGCTCTACCTGGCGGCCATGTTCCACGACACCGGCCTCGCGACGCCGTTTTCCGATGTGGAGCAGCGCTTCGAGGTCGACGGGGCCGACCACGGGCGCAAGTTCCTGCTCGAACACGGGTTTTCCGCCGCTGCCGCGGAGACCGTGTGGACGGCGATCGCGCTGCACACGACGCCCGGCGTTCCCGGCCGCATGGGGCCGGAGATCGCCGGCACGCACTTCGGCGTGCTGACCGACGTCGTCGGGTTCGGGCTCGGCGAGCTGGACACCGACCGGGTGGCGGAGATCGTCGCCGCGCACCCGCGGGGCGACTTCAAGAACGAGTTCCTGACCGCCTACTTCGAGGGGCAGAAGAACCGCCCCGACACCACCAACGGCACCGTGAACGCCGACGTGCTCGCGCACTTCATCCCCGGCTTCCGGCGCACGACGACCGTCGAACGCGTCCTCGGCTCCGCTTGGCCGAGCTGAACAGGAGAAGTCATGAAAGCCATCACCGTGAGCGACCGCGACGCGGGCGTCAACGGACTGACCCCCGCCGAACTGCCGTACCCGCACGCCGCCGAAAACGACGTCATCGTGCGGGTCCACGCCGCCGGCTTCACCCCGGGCGAACTCGGCTGGCCCGCCACCTGGACCGACCGTGCCGGCCGCGACCGCACGCCCAGCGTTCCCGGGCACGAGCTGTCCGGGGTCGTCGCCGAGCTGGGCTACGGCACCACCGGTCTCACCGTCGGCCAGCGGGTCTTCGGCCTCGCCGACTGGACGCGCGACGGCACCCTGGCCGAATACACCGCCGTCGAAGCGCGCAACCTGGCCCCGCTGGCCGCCGACATCGACCACACCGTGGCCGCGACGCTGCCGATCTCCGGCCTGACCGCGTGGCAGGGACTGTTCGACCACGCCGGGCTCACGACGGGCCAGACCGTGCTGATCCACGGCGCCGCCGGCGGCGTGGGGTCGATCGCCGTGCAGCTCGCCCGGCAGGCGGGTGCCCGGGTGATCGCGACCGGCCGGGCGCGCGACCGCGACCTCGTGCTGGGCCTCGGCGCGCACGTGTTCCGGGAGCCGGACGCCGAGCCGGAAGAACAGGTTGACGTGGTCTTCGACGTCCTCGGCGGCGATGTCCTCGCGAAGTCGGCCGCGCTGGTGCGCCCCGGCGGCACCCTGGTGACCATCGCCGAGCCGCCGACCGTGCACCCGAAGGACGCGCGCGCCGTCTTCTTCGTGGTCGAGCCCGACCGCGAGCGGCTCGCGGACCTGGCCCAGCGGGTGCGGGACGGACGCCTCAAGCCCCTCGTCGGCGAGGTGTGCCCGCTCGCCGAGGCACCCGCCGCGTTCGCCCGCCGCCGCCGCGTGCCCGGCAAGACGATCATCCAGGTGGCGGCGGACTGACGAGCCGCGCCCGGAACACCTGGCGGAGCACGCCGGTGCCCCAGCCGGCCACGACCTCGAACACGGCGAACGCCGCGCCGAGGAAGGTGGCCTGCCACCGGCAGGTGCAGCGTCTTCCCGCGCATCGCGATCCGCCGGACCAGCACGATCCGGGCGCCGGGCACCACGACCTCGGAGGCGAGGGCCGCGCCGCGAGTGGCGTGCTCGCGGCGCGGCCGCCGTCAGTGGCTCTCGGCGGCGCAGGACAGGTCGTGCGCCGGGCGGGTACCCGTCGCCAGGAACTCCGTCACCGCGCTGTTCCCGCACTGGTTCGGCCCGAACAGGTAGGCGCCGTGCCCGCCCTGGTCGACGGTCACCATCCGGGCGCGGTCGCCGAACGCCGCGCGCAGCTTGCGGGCGTTCGCCAGCGGGGTGCCCGGGTCACGCTCGTTCTGCACCATCAGCACGTTCGCCGGGCCCCGGCCGGTGATCCGCACCTTCGGCTCGACCGGTGCCGACGGCCAGAACGCGCACGCCGCGATGTTCGCCGAGGCCGCGCCGAGCAGCGGGTACCGGATCCGGTCGACGGCGACGTCCACCTGGTAGCCCAGCACCGACCGCGGCCAGGCCGTGTCGCCGCAGAGCACGGCGAACCGGGCCGCGAAGAGGTTCTCCGCCGGTGCCGCGAGCGCGGCGGCCGGCTTCGGTGCCCGGCCCTGGTCCAGGGCCTGCCAGTTCTCGGCCAGCG
Source organism: Amycolatopsis sp. NPDC028719 (assembly GCF_055565395.1). Lineage (NCBI taxonomy): Bacteria > Bacillati > Actinomycetota > Actinomycetes > Pseudonocardiales > Pseudonocardiaceae > Amycolatopsis > Amycolatopsis sp. NPDC028719. The sequence continues at coordinate 1,148,120 of NZ_JBVHUL010000002.1, read as the reverse complement.
GGGTCAGGTCGGTCGCGTACAGCCCCTCGAACGTGAAACCGCGGAAGAGCGACCCGGTGATTTCCCCGACCGGGGCCCGGTCCAGCCGCGCGGCCAGCTCGTGGAACTTGGCGGTCACCTGCGCCGGCGTGCGGCCGAGCCCGTACTCCGGGTGGGCCGCGGCGAACTTCGCGAAGTCCGGGAAGCGGTCCTCCATCCCGCGGCCGAAGCCACGCATCGCGTCGATGTCGTAGCCGCCCGGCCCGAGGTTGCTGTCGAGCACGAACCGGTCGCTGCGCTCGGGGAACATCGTCGTGTACACCGCACCCAGGTACGTGCCGTACGACGCGCCCAGATAGGACACGGTGGACTCGCCGAGCGCCTGGCGGATGCGGTCCATGTCCCGCGCGGTGTTGGCCGTCGTGACGTGCGGCAGCATCGACCCGGTCGCCGCCTCGGCGCACTGCCGGGCTTCCGTCTTCGCGTGCTCCGCCTGCTTCACGACGTCGGCGGGGCCGTTCGCGTAAGGCAGGTTGCCGATCGCCATCTGCGCCGGCGTCAGGTCGCACGTCACCGGGGTGCTGTGCCCGACACCGCGCGGGTCGAAGCCGATCAGGTCGTACTCGTCGAGCACGCTCTGCGGCAGCTTCACCAGCTTCAGGATCTGCGGGTAGTCCAGGCCCGCGCCACCGGGACCACCCGGGTTCGTCAGCAGCACACCGCGCCGCTTCTCCGGGTTCTTGCTCGGGAGCCGCGAAACCGCGATGTCGATCTCGCGGCCGTCCGGGTTCCGGTAGTCCAGCGGAACCTTCAGCGTCGTGCACTCGAGGTCCGGCGTCGGGAAGGCCCCGGCCGGGCACGGGCCCCACGTCGGTTCGCTCGCGGACGCCGGTGGCGCCACGACGGTCGCGCCGAGTACGGCGACGGCCGCGGCCAGCAAGGTGGTGCGCATCGAAATTCCCCTCTCTCGTCCGCGCCGCGGTCAGCGGCGCGGTTCCCAGCGGAAGAGCCGCGCGGCCAACGCGACCGCGACGACGACCCAGGCCAGGGTCGGTCCGAAGAGGACCAGTGAGTCGGCGGCCGGCCGGCCGCCGTTCCAGGCGTCGAGCACCAGCTCGGTCGCCGAGCCGCCCGGGAGCAGGCGCTTGAGCAGCGTCAGGTCGCCGGTGCCGGTGATGCCGACCCAGCCGCCCACGGCGATGACGCCCAGGCTCACCGGCAGGGTCGTCACCTGCGCGTGCTCGGGCGAGTTCGTCAGCCCGGCCGTCGCCAGTCCCAGCGCGAGCATCATGGCCACGGTCGCGACGACGGCCGCCACCAGCAGCAGCGGGTTCGCGGGCGGCCCCGCGACCGCGGCGAGCACGCCGAGGATGACGCCGATCTGGACCACCGACAGCACGGTGATGGGCACCAAGAGCCCGCCTAGGATGCCGGCGTCGCCCGCCGCGGTCGAGCGCAGGCGCTTGAGGAACAGGTTCTGGCGGCGGGAGGCCAGCGTGGTCACCGTCGTCGTGTAGAGCCCGATGCCCGCCACGAAGAACAGGGCCAGCGAAGCGATGTAGCCGAGGCTGCCCACCGCGGTGAACAGGTCGTGCCGGAAGACGAAGAACGCGCTGAGCGCGGCCGGCAGCACCAGGGCGGTGACCAGGACGAGGCGGTTCCGGAAGATCTGGATCAGCTCGCCGCGAGCGATCGTCCACATGGGAGGGTCCTCTTTCAGGAGTTGTCGATGGCGCGGAAGACGTCGTCGAGCCGCGTCGGCCCGGCACGCAGGTCCTGCAGGTCCACGGCGTGGTCCTGCGCCCACCCGAGCAGCGTGTGGAGGTCCTTCTGCAGGCCGAAGGTCTCGACGAGGAACTGGCCGTCGGCCTGGCGCGCGGCGTGCAGCGGCGGGGCGGGCGCGCGCGGGGGCAGGCCGAAGCGGATGGTGGCCGGCAGGGTCCGCGTCAGCTCGGCGACGGTCCCTTCCCGGTGGAACGCGCCCTGGTGCATCAGCCCGATGCGGTCGGCGCGCTGCTGGGCCTCTTCCAGGTAGTGCGTGGTGAGCACGATGGTGGCGCCGTCCTCACGCAGCCGGTCCACCGCGTCCCAGAGCGCGTCGCGCGACTGGATGTCCAGGCCGGTGGTGGGCTCGTCGAGGAAGACCAGTTCGGGCGAGCCGTACACGGCGGTGGCGAAGTCGAGCCGCCGCTTCTCGCCGCCGGAAAGCCGGCCGACCTTCGTCGCGGCCTTGCGGGTGAGGCCGACGACGCCGAGCACCCGCCCGACGTCGTCGGTGCGTTCGGTGAGCCGCCCGACCAGCCGCACGGTCTCCCGCACGGTCAGGTCCGGGGCGAATCCGCTTTCCTGCAGCATGATCCCCATCCGCGGCCGGACGGCGGCGCGGTCGCGGGGGTCCTTCCCGAACACCCGGACCGCCCCCGAGCCGGGCGCGCGGTGGCCTTCGATCGTTTCCAGGGTCGAGGTCTTCCCGGCGCCGTTCGTGCCGAGCAGTGCGTAGAGCTCCCCGCGGTCCACTCGGAACGACAGGTCCTTCACGGCGGCGAAGCCGTCGTAGGTGAGGTTCAGGCGGTCGACGTCGATGACGGGTGTCGTGGACATGCTCCGATTCCAGCGGGATCGGAGCCCGCGCGGCAGTGTGCTGACGTCACCCCGGCGTATGACGCAGTGTCACTGGTGGTGCCCGCGAAGCCGGATACGCTCGGTTCATGGAGGCACCGTCGATCGCGCGCAGGACGTCCTGGACCGGCGGGGCGGTCCAGGAACGGCTGCGCCGGCTCAACCTGATCACCACGGTGCCGCCGCTCGCCCTCGTCGGCGTGCTGCTGCTGGTGCTCACCGCCCGGACCTGGTGGCACGTCGTCATCCAGGTAGTGGGGCTGATCGCGGCGCTGGCCACGGCCGAACGCTGGACCGCGGGCGACTTCCTCCGCGTCGCGCGGCCCAGCCTGGTCGTCACCGCGGTGGTCTGGCTGGCCGGGGCGCTGACCGGCAACTCCTCCGCGTTCTACGGCCTGTCGCTCGTGGGGTCGTTCCTCATCCCGCCGCTGCCGCGCCACCGGATCGCGGCGATGGCCGGGCTGACCGTCCTGGTCGCCGTCCTGGGCGCGACGAACGTGCTCGTGTCCGACGATCGGATCGGTGCGCGGCTGATCCAGTTCGCCGCCGTCCCCGCGGCCTCGGTCTTCTTGTCGACCGCGTTCATGTTCGGCAGCCAGCGGTTGTACGACCTGGTCGCGGAGCTCGAGCAGTCGCGCGAACGGGAGGCGGAGCTGGCCGTGACCCGGGAGCGCGTGCGCTTCGCCGGCGACCTGCACGACATCCAGGGCCACACGCTGCACGTGGTGAAGCTGAAGGTCGCGCTCGCCGAGAAGCTGCTGGACACCGACCCGGACCGGGCGCGCGAGGAGCTGGGGGAGGTGCGCAGCCTGGTCGGCGACACCATCGTGCAGACCAAGGAGCTCGCCTACGCCCAGCGGCGGCTCAACCTCTCCGCCGAACTGGAGAACGCGAAGAACCTGTTCGAGGCGGCCGGAATCCACGTGCGCGTCGAGCGGGAGTCCGAAGTGGACGCCCGTGCGGGCGAGCTGCTCGGCCAGGTCCTGCGCGAGACGACGACCAACATCCTGCGGCACGCCCAGGCGCGGCAGGTGCGCATCACCCTTTCGAGCTCCGGGATCACCATCCTCAACGACGGCGCGGCCGAGGAGGGCCCGCCCGAGCTCAGCGGGCTCGCGGCGTTGCGGCACCGCCTGGTGGAGAACGGCGGTGAGCTGGTGGTGTCGCGGACGGACGGCCGGTTCCTGACGGCGGCGGCGTTTCGTTCGACGTCGCCGCCTTCGAAGATCCGAAAGGACGGCCGATGACCAGCGTGGTGCTCGCCGACGACGAAGCCCTGCTCCGCAAGGCGCTGGCCGCCCTGCTGCCGCTCGAGGGCGAGATCACCGTGCTCGCCGAGGCCGAAGACGGCGAAGCGGCGGTGGCCGCCACGCTGCGGCACCGCCCGGACGTGCTCGTCATCGACCTCGAGATGCCCGGGGTGGACGGCCTCGGCGCGGTCGCGCAGATCCGCCGTGCCCGGCCGGAGCAGGTGATCCTGATGCTGACCCGGCACGCCCGCCCCGGCGTGCTCCGGAAGGCGCTGAAGCTGGGCGTGCAGGGGTTCGTCAGCAAGTCGGCGGAGCCGGCGCACATCACGTCGGTGATCCGGACGCTGCACGCGGGCAAGCGCTGGATCGACCCGGACGTCTCGGCGCTCGCGGTCGTCGACGACTGCCCGCTGACCGACCGCGAGCTCGACGTCCTGCGCGCGACGCGGGAAGGCTTCTCGGTGGCCGACATCGCGGGGCAGCTGCACCTGGCGGAGGGCACGGTGCGGAACTACCTGTCCAACGCGATGCAGAAGACCCAAACCCGCACCCGCCACGAAGCGGCCCGCTACGCCCGGGAGCACGACTGGCTTTAGCCGCGGGTCAGCCGACTGGGAACTTGACCGCCGTGAGCTCCTCCGAAACCGCCCACAGGCGCTGCTGGATCGCCGCGTCGTAGGACTGCGGGGTGGACGTCACCACCTGCGGGCGGCCGCGGTAGCCGCCCGGGCCGGCGGGACCGTAGTACTGGCCGCCGAGGGCTGCGGGGTCCGTCGCCGCCCGCAGGGTCGGGAGCGCGCCGCGCTCCGAGCTCTGGGTGAACAGCGGGGCCACCAGCGGGAAGAGCGCGCGGGCGATCGCCGGGGAGTTGCGCATCAGCTCCGTGCGGGCCACGCCGGGGTGGGCGGCGATCGACGTCGTCGTGCCGTGCGGGGCGAGGCGGCGCTGCAGTTCGTAGGCGAACATCAGGTTCGCGAGCTTGGCCTGCCCGTAGGCCGCCACGCGGTCGTAGGACTTCTCCCACTGCAGGTCGTCGAAGTGGATCGCGGCGCGGATGCGGTGGGCGATGCTCGCGACCGTCACCACCCGGGAGCCCTCGACCGGCAGCAGCAGGTCCAGCAGCAGGCCGGTGAACGCGAAGTGGCCGAGGTGGTTCGTGCCGAACTGCAGCTCGAACCCCTCCCGCGTGGTCTGCTTCGGTGGGTACATGACGCCCGCGTTGTTGATCAGCAGGTCGATCTTCGGCAGCGTCCCGTGCAGGTCGGCCGCGGCGGCCCGGACGGAGTCCAGCGAGCCCAGGTCCAGTTCCTGCACGGTGACGTCGGCGTTCGCGCCGAGCCGGGCGGCGGCCCGCTTGCCCTTTTCGACGTCGCGGACGGCCAGCACCACCGTCGCGCCGCGTTCGGCGAGCACCTTCGCGGTGTCGAACCCGAGGCCCGTGTTGGCCCCGGTGATGACGGCGACGCGCCCCTTCTGGCTGGGGACTTCGCGTTCGGTCCAGTTCTCGCCCATGGCGGTTCCCTCCGGTGGCGGCCCTTTCGGACCGGCGGTCTGTTATGACCGACGTTAAGGAACCGACGGTCTGTTGTCAAGAGACTGCCGGTCTTCAATTTCACGTGCCGGGCGTTACGCTGGGTGCCATGACGTTCCAGCGGGCCCGCAGCGCGGAGCAGCGGGAGGAGCGGCGCCGCACGATCCTCGACACGGCGCTGGCGATGCTCGACGAGATGCCGGTGGCCGACGTGACCCTCAACGAGCTCAGCAGGCGGGTCGGCCTCGCGAAGTCGAACGTGTTGCGCTACTTCGAATCCCGGGAGGCGGTCCTGCTCGAACTGCTCGACCGGGCGCTGCGGGACTGGCTGGGGGAAGTGGCCGACGAACTGGCGGCGGGCGTCGACGCGGGTGGGCCGGCGGGGGAGCGGGGCGAGCGGTTCGCGGCGGTCGTGGCCCACTCGCTGGCGCGACGCACCGTGTTGTGCGACCTCATCGGCGCACAAGCGGGTGTCCTGGAGCACAACGTGTCGGTGGACGTCGTCGTGCGGTTCAAGCGGTCCGCCCTCGCCGGGCTGGACTCGATGGCCGAGCTGGTCCGCCGTTACGTGCCGGAGGTCGGCGACGAGGCCGCGTCGGTGTGCCTGTTCGCGATGATCCTGACCGGCGGGCTGTGGACGCACTGCCGGCCGTCGCCGAGCGCGCTGGCCGCGTACGAGGTCGACCCGGCCCTGGCGGCGCTGCACCTGGACCTGGCTCCCGCGTTGCAGCGCGGCTTGGCGCTGATGATCGCCGGCGCCGCGGCGCGCACCAGCGGCTGACCGGCCCTCGAACGAGGTAAGGCATGCGGGCAAGCTCATTTGCTAGCATGTGGGCATGCCCTCCGACACCAAGCGGCAGTTCAGCGTCTACCTGCCGGCCGAGCTCATCCGGCGGGTGAAGCACGCCTCTGTCGACGCCGACGAGTCCCTTTCGGCCTACGTCGAGCGCGTGCTCGAGGACCACCTGCGACGAAGCGAGGAACGCCCGTGATGCGAGTGCTGCCGATCCGCTACAGCCCGGACGTCGAAGCCATGACCCGGTTCTACGCGGTCCTCGGCCTGAGCGTGGGGCCGGTGTCGCGGCCCGGCGGGTGGGTCGAGCTGCCCGCCGGCGGTGGCACGCTGGCCGTCCACCGGGGCGACGACGTCGGCCGGTGCGAGCTGGCCTTCGAGACCGACGAACTCCTGGAAGACGTCGCCGAGCGGCTGCGCGAGGCCGGGTACGAGCCCGGGCCCGTCATCGACGAAGGCTTCGGGCGCTCGCTGCGCGTCCCGGACCCCGACGGCGTCCGGGTGCAGATCAACGCCTACGACCGCGACCTGTACACGTGAGCTTGCCGGTGCGGGAGTCGCGGCTCCTCGCCGGAGGCGTCGTCGCGCTCGAATTCTCGGCCGCCGTCACCAGTTTCGTCGCTTCCACGCTGCTGCCGGTCGTCGCCCGTGACCTCGACGCGGGGGACCGGCTCGGGCTCCTGATCGCCGGCTCGACCCTCGGGTTGTTCGTCGCGCTGCCACTGGCGAGCCGGGTCCTCGGCCGGCTGGGCACGCGGGGCACGCTCGCCGCCGGGATGCTCGCCTACGTCGGCGGGCTCGTTCTCGCGGCCACCGCCCGGAACGCGGAGGTGTTCGCCCTGGGCCAGCTCGGCACCGGGCTCGCCAGTGGCCTGCTCGCGGTCTTCGGCGTCAGTTCCGCGATCCGGCACCTCGACGAACGGCTGCGCCTGCGCGTGGTCGCGGCGTCGTCGGCGATGTGGATCCTGCCCGCCCTCGTCGGCCCGGCCGCGACGCTGGGCCTCGAACACCTCGTCGGGTGGCGCTGGACCCTGCTGGTGCCGGTGCCCTTCGTCCTCTTCGGACGGTTGCTCGTCGTGCGCGCCGTCCGCGACGACCCGCCCGCCGGCGCCGCGCCGCGGCCGCTCGGCCGGACGTTGCTGGTGCCCCTGGGCGCGGCGGGAGTCGTGCTGAGCGAGGGGTGGTGGCCGCTCGCGGTCGCCGGCGCCGTGGTCGCCGCGGCCGGGATGGTCGCGATCCTGCCGGCGGGCACCGCCCGCCTCCGCCGCGGGACACCGGCCGCGCTCGCCGCGATGGTCCTGTTCGCGGTCGGCTACTTCGGTGCGGACAGCCTGATCACCGTCCTGCTGACAACGGGGTTCGGGATGAGCCTCGGCCAGGCCGCGATCGTCTTGAGCGCGGCCCCGCTGGCCTGGGCGGTGACGAGCCTGTTCGCGCGCCGCCTGCCCGCGACCGGCTTGGCCATGACGGCTCTCGGCACGGCCGTCCTGGCCGTCGGCGGCCCGTTTCCCGTGGTCCTCGCGGCCTGGACGATGGCCGGGATCGGCGTCGGGCTCGCCTATCCCGGCCTGTACGTCCGGGCGAGCACCGCCGGCCCGGCCGGGCTGACCGCGACGGAGCTGGCCACGGCGGTGATCACGGCCGAGTGCGTCGGGCAGCTCCTGGGCCGCGCGATCGGCGGCACCCTCAGCTCGGCCGGCGCATTGTCCGCCTCCTACGCGGTGTTCGCGGTCGCCCTGGCCGCGGCCGCCGCGGTCAGCCGAAGGTGACCCACGGGGACGTCTCCGTGTGCTCAAGTGCCGGAACCTGTGGCCGGAGGACAACCCGTGGGGCGCAAGTGAACGGCGCCTGCGTCAGGGGGTGCGGAACGCCCGGCGGTAGGCGCCCGGCGTCGTTCCCACCTGCGCGCGGAACCGGCGCCGGAGGTTTGACGGCCGACGTCAGGCCGACGCGGGCGGCGATCGCCTCCACCGGCAGGTCCGTCTCCTCCAGCAGCGTGCGGGCCTCCGTCACCCGGCGCGCCAGCAGCCACGCGCCGGGGCTCGTGCCGAGCTGGCCGGCGAAGCGCCGGGCGAGTGTGCGCGGCGAAACACCGGCGTGCGCCGCCAGGTCCGCCACCGACAACGGCGTCCCGAGCCGGTCGCCCGCCCACGCGAGGAGCCCGTCCAGGGCGTCCGGCGGCGGGGGCGGCGGGGCGAACTGCACCTGGCCGCCCTCGCGGTGGGGCGGCATCACCATGTGCCGCGCGACCAGCGCGGCGTGCGCGGCGCCGTGGTCCTTCCGGACGAGGTGCAGGCACAGGTCGATGCCCGCGCCGGCCCCGGCGCTCGTGGCGACGTCGCCGTGGTCGACGTACAGCACGTCCGGCTCCACGCGCACCCGCGGGAACTCGCGCCGCAGCTGCTCGGCGCGGCCCCAGTGGGTCGTCGCGGACCGGCCGTCCAGCAGGCCCGTGCGGGCGAGCGCGAACACCCCGGAGCAGATGGTGACGAGCCGGGCGCCCCGCGCGTGGGCCCGCAGCAGCGCGCGGCGGACGCGCGCGGGCAGTGGCGCCTCCACCGGTGCCCAGCCCGGGATGATCACCGTGTCGGCGGAGTCCAGCGCCGCGAGCCCGCGCGAGACGGACATCGCGTACCCGGCCGTCGTCGGCACCGGGCCGGGCGTCTCCGCGCACACCTCGAATTCGTAGTGCCGCGGCACCCCGGCCCGCGGCGTGCCGAAGACCTCGGCGGCGCAGCCGAGCTCGAACGTCGACTGCACCGGCCGCACCAGGGCCACCACGCGATGCATGGCAAGAAAGTACCCCAAGGTGTCTTCCCGGACACTGGTCCGGCCTCTGCCCGAGCGGGCACCGTGGCGGTCATGCACCCCGAGATCCTCGACCAGGACGGCTACACCTGGTCCACCGTCAAGGAAGCACCCGTCCGCGAACTGTTCCCCGGCATCCGCCTGCGTCCACTGTGGACCGGACCCACCGGCGCGCACGCGAACGTCCTGGAGATGGACGCCGGCACGTCGTGGCCGCGCAAGGACGTCCACGAACCCGGCCCGGAGGAGGTCTACGTCGTCGCGGGCACGTTCGACGACGGCGCGCGCGACCACCCGGCGGGCACGTTCCTGCACGCGCCGGCCGGGACGTGGCACGTGCCCGCGAGCGCCACCGGGTGCACCCTGTTCCTCTTCTACCCGGAGGGCTGAACGCCCCCGCCGCCGGTCCTTCGGCCCGGCGGCTCTGGTGCGGAGCGATCCGCTGCGGTACAACCGGAGGCGTGGCCGAGCGCGTACGGCGCCCCGACCAGCATGCCGCGGTGGAACGGGATGTGCTGGTGCGGTACCTCGACGCGTGGACGGCGAAGGCGCTGCGCTCCCAGCGCGGCGGCACGTACGTCGAGTGCGGCGGGTTCGCGGCCGACGCGCTCCGGGTCTTCGGCGAGTTCTCCGACCGGCTCGACGGGCACCACCTGGAGCTGGTGGTCGTCGGTTCGGCCGTGCCGGAAGGAGTGCCGGCGGGCCTCACCGTGCGGGTCGCCGACGATCCCCGTGACCTCGGGGTCACCGGGCCGGTGCTGACCCATTTGGACGGTCCCGGGGCGTGGCCGCTGGTCGCGCCGATGGCCCGCGGCAAGGGGCACGAGGTCGTGGTCACCGCGCCGGCGGGGGATCACGGCGACCACGGCTGCGCGATCGAACTGGTCGCCGAAGACGGCGAAGCGCGCGTGCTCGTGTTCGTCACGGCGGACGAGAAGCACCTCGCGACGTTCAAGAGCGAGCTGTGGGCGGTGGACGAGTTCGCGGGCATCCGCTACCGCGACCCGCGTGACGCCGAGGGAATCCTGGTCGACATCTCGCTGACGCCGCAGCTGCTGCCGTTGCGGCGGGCCCTGCTGGCGGAACTGACGCGGCGGGGGAGCCGGACGGTCGCGGAGCTGCAGCGGTTCACGCTGCTGGAGACGATCTACCGCCCGGAGGACGCGATCGGGGCGCTGACGTCGGCAGTGACGGCGGGGGAGGTCACGCGGGATCCGGAGAAGGGCCGGCTGACGCCGCGGACCGTGGTCGGCCTCCCGTAGCCGGTCGTGAGGGCGAAACAGGGCTGGAACACTGTTTCCCGCTCACGACGGCCGCGGCAGGGAGTCGGTCTCCAGAGCGGCTTCGCGCAGGGCCGCGGCGACCCGGGCCGCCGCGTCGGACAGGGGGCGCGGGAGGTGGGCGAGCAGGACCCGGCGTTGCTCACCGGGACCACCGCGGACGGCCAGCACGCGCACCCCGGCCGGCACGACGGCGCCGAGTGACCCGGGCACCGTCGTGATGCCGCAGCCGGCGGCGACGAGGTGCAGTTTCGCGAGCCAGTCGCGGGCGGTGTGGGCGATCTCGGGCCGTTCGTCCAGGCCGGGCCACACCCCCAGCACACGGTCATCGCCCGAGCCCCCGATCCAGCGTTGCCCGCGCAGGTCGGCCACGTCGACGTACTCCCGGCGGGCGAGCGGGTGGCTCGCCGGGACGGCCACGCGCAGGCTGCGCTCGGCCAGGGTGCGCAGGACCAACGCCGGGGTCTCGGTGTCCGGTGGGCGGAACGGCGGCGCCGAGGCCACCAGCGCGAGATCGAGGGTGCCGGCGCGCAGCGCGCGGACCAGTGCGGGCGTGCCGCCTTCCCGGCTGAGCACGGTGATCGCCGGGTGCGTGCGCCGCAGGGCGGTCAGCGCCCGGGGCAGCAGGTCGGCCCCGGCGGTGGGGAACCAGCCCAGCCGGACCGTGCCCTGCTCGCCGGGCAGCCCGGCCAGCTCGCGCGCGGTGGCGTCGAGCTGGTCGAGCACACCGGCGGCGCGGCGCACCACGATCTGCCCGGCCGAGGTGAGCCGCACGCCGTCGTGGCGCCGTTCGAGCAACGGCGTTCCCGCCGCGCGTTCCAGCGACGCGATCTGCCGGGAGACCGCGGACTGCGTGTAGCCGAGCGCGGTGGCCGCGGCGGTGAGCGTGCCGCGCTCGGCCACCTCGCGGAACACCCGCAGCGCGGTCAGCGAAGCGTCGGCGATGGTCATGACTTCTACGCATACCAGGTCTGCGTATCTTTCGCTTTTCGCATGGCCGAGCCGGACCTAGCTTGGAGTCGTGAACACGACCCCGAAAGTCGCTCTCGTCACCGGTGCCACCCAGGGCCTGGGCCTCGCCCTGGTCGAAGGGCTCGCGGCCCGGCTGTCCACAGCGGACACCGTCTACCTGACCGGCCGCGATGCCGGGCGCGTCACCCAGGCCGTCGAAGCCGTGCCGGCCGGCGGCGCCGAGGTCCGCGGTGAGGTCCTCGACGTCGCCGAGCCCGGCGCGTCCGGCCGCCTCGCCGCGAAGCTGGCCGAGCGGCACGGCGGCGTCGACATCGTCCTCGGCAACGCCGTCATGCGCGTCGGGCCCGACGACGACCCGCGCGCGATCGCACGCGACTACGCCGAGGTCAACAACTTCGGCACCACCCGGCTGCTGCGCGCTTTCGCGCCGATGCTGCGCGACGGTGGCCGGTTCCTCGTCGTGGCCAGCTCGTTCGGGACGCTGAACCACCTGGCGCCCGCGCTGCACGACCGGTTCGACGGACTGTCCTCATTGGACGAGGTGGACCAGCGGGTCGCCGCCTGGCGCGACGCGGTCGAGGACGGCAGCGCCCGCGCCGGCGACTGGCCGGGCTTCGTCAACATCCCGTCCAAGATCGGCCAGGTCGCGGCGGTGCGCACGCTCGCCGCCCGACGCCGTGACGACGACCTGGCGCGCGGCATCCTGCTCGCCGCCGTCTGCCCCGGGATGATGAACACGCCGACGTCCGCCCTGTGGTGGGACGTCAGTGCCGCGCCGAGCCCGGCGCAAGCGGCGGACCCCTTGCTGGACCTCGTGTTCCGGCCCGTCGATCCCGCTCAGTACGGCGAGCTGGTCCGCCACGGCGCCGTCCTGCCCTGGCGTTAGCCGAGCGTGGCGTCCAGCGAGCGCGACAGGACCGCGTCCAGGGCGGCCAGCGTCCCACCGTCGAGCACGAGGTGGCCGGCGGCGATGTTGGCCTCCAGGTGGTCCGCGCTCGCGGTGCCGGGGATGAGGTGGACGTTCGGGGCGTGGTGCAGCAGCCACGCCAGGCCGATCTGCGCCGGCGTGTGGCCGAGTTCGCGGGCGGCCGCCTGCACCGCGGGCTCGTCGGTCACCTTCGGCAGGCTCGGGAAGGCGCCGCCGAGCGGGAAGAACGGGACCCAGGCGATGTCGTGCTCGAGGCAGAGCGCGAGCATGTCCTCGTCTTCGCGGCCGACGAGGCTGTAGGCGTTCTGCACGCACGCGATGCCGGCCGGGAGCGCCCGGCGCAGGATGTCGAGGGTGACGCTGCTGAGGCCGATCGCGCCGATCTTGCCCTCGTCGCGCAGGGCGGTCATCACCGCGAGCTGGTCGTCGAGGCCGACGAGCTGGTCGCCCTCGGCCACCACGCCGGGGCGCCGGTCCGCGCGGCGCAGGTTCACCAGCGGGATGCGGTCGAGGCCGAGGGCCCGCAGGTTGTCCTCGACGCTGGCCCGCAGCTCCTCGGGCTTTTGCGCCAGGCGCAGCGGGATCGGGCCGCCGGGGTCGGGGTCGGCGCCGACCTTGCTGGCGATCAGGACGTCGTCCCCGGGCCGGACGGCCTCGCGGAGGACGTCGTTGACGAAGCCGTTGCCGTAGAACTGGGCGGTGTCGACGTGGTCGACGCCGAGGTCGAAGGCCCGGCGCAGCAGCGCGACGGCCGCGGCGCGGTCGCCGTGGAGGCGTTCGAGCTGCATCGCCCCGTACCCGACGCGGGAGACGGTCCGGCCGGCGAGCGCGCCGGCGCCACCCGGTCGCGGGGCACTTTCGGTGGAAGGCATGGGTAGTCCCGTCCTCGTGCGATGATGGTGAAGCGGAGGAACCTCCGCTAAGCCGACCGTAGCACAACCGGAGGTACCTCCGCTTTGACTCCGCCCGAACCTGACCGCCCGGTCCGCTCCGACGCGCGCCGCAACCGGGAAAAGCTCGTCGCGGTCGCGCGGTCGGCCTTCGCGACCGCCGACGGCACCGTCGCGCTGGAGGCGATCGCCCGCGAGGCCGGCGTCGGGATCGGCACGCTCTACCGCCACTTCCCGACCCGCGAGGCGCTCGTCGAGGCCGTCTACGCGGCCGAGCTGGACGACGTCACCGCGAGTGCCCCGGCGCTGCTCGAACAGCTCCCGCCGGAGGCCGCGCTCCGCGCGTGGATGGACCGCTACGCGGCTTTCGTGGAGACGAAGCGCGGAATGGCCGACGTCCTGCGCGCGAGCATGGCGTCCGGCCGCATCGCAACCCCGGCAACGCGCCGCCGCATCACCGCGGCGATCGGCGCGATCCTCGACGCGGGAGCCCGCGCGGGCACGCTGCGCGCGGGCGTCGACCCGGAAGACGTGACCCTGATGCTGCTCGGCGTGTTCCTGTCCACTTCGGCCGTCCAGGACGCGGAGCGGGTCGGCCGGATGCTCGACCTGATCCTCGACGCCGTGCGCCCGGTGCCCGGCACGCCTTGACCCGGCACGGCCGCGCACCCGGGTTTCTCCGCCTTTCCGGAAACGCGCCGAAGACGGCATTCACGGTGAAGCTGACGGACGGCGGGCCACCCGAGCCCGCCGCCCTTCCGCAGGGAAGCCCCCTCGGTAGTACGTTCCGCAAAACCGGGGGGTGATCAGCCGCCCGAACGGGGTTGCGGAAACGCACAGTATCCGGACCGGCGGGATTGATCCGCCATGCGGACCCTCACAAATCCCGTTTCGTGTTGCATGATGATTACTCCCCCGATCGTGGGGGCGTGTCGTGAGGGAGGACCTGACATGGGACAGGCTCGGGGCGAAGTCACCACGAGGATGGTCGATCTGAGCACGTTCCCCTTGGCCGAACTGCGCGGGAGTGACGACCCGGCGCTCCTCCGATCACTGCGGCAGCTCGCCGGCCGCGCCGAGTGCAGCCGGACCGGGTTGCTCCAGAACCAGGCACCGGACGCACGCTGAGCAGGGTTTAGGGAACCTGCGACCCGATGCTGGACACCCACCGGGTGTCACTGACGAACCTCGACGCGATGGCCGCGGGGCGGAGTGACGCTGCCGTCGTCGCGCAGCTCGGGCAAGCCGACCGCAGCCGGCGGCTGACGTTGCTGCGCGCGGTTCTCGACAGTGCGGCCGAGCTGAAGCCCGCGATGTCCCCGCTGCCGCCGCTCGACGAGGCGTGGGCGTTGCTGATCGAGGCGCAGCACTGTGATCCCGCCGCGACCGACCGCGTCCTCGCGCACCCCCACACCGGCCTGTGGGCGTCGAACGTCCTGCAGCGGCTGGCCGGTGGCGGGCTCGGCGACCCGCCGCTGTGGGCCGATCTCGGCGGCCTGCACCGGCTCGCCACCGCCGCGGCGATCCGTGCCGGGCACGACTTCCGCTCCCGGGTTCCGGTGTGGCGCGGCCGGCTCATGCTGCCCACTCTCGGGCTCGCCGACGTCCGCAGCCGCCGGGAATGGGATTTCGCGCAGGTGCACGCCGAACGCGGCCACGTCCTCGTGCGGGGCCCGGCCGGCAGCGTGCAGCTGCCCGACGACAGTTCCGCCGACGGCCCGGGCTGGTCCACCCTGCGCACCGTGCGCGCCGGTGACGGCGAGTTCGTCCTCGACGACCTTGACCCCTACCGCGAGTTCGACGGGCCCGTCCCGCCGCAGCGCCTCGACGCCGGCGAAGTGACGCGATGGGCGGAAATCCTGGGCGACACCTGGCAGCTGCTGACCGAGCACCACCCCGCGATCGCGGCCGAGCTGACCGCGGGGCTCACCACCCTCGTGCCGAGAGCGGCGATCGACCGGTTCACCCCCTACAGCGCGTCCCACAACGACGTCTTCGGTTCAGTGGTGCTGTCGCGCCCACCGGACGCGACGACGTTCGCGGCCACCCTGGTGCACGAGTTCCAGCACAACAAGCTCGGCGTCCTGCTGGTCCTCGTCGATCTGCTCGATCCCGCCGGGGACAACGACTCCCCGCGCCTCTACGCGCCGTGGCGCGATGATCCGCGGCCGGCCACCGGCCTCCTCCACGGCGCCTATTCCTTCCTCGGCGTGACCGCGTTCTACCGCGGGCACTACCCCGTCGAAAAAGGATTGGCGGCGAGGGCCGCGCAGTTCGAGTTCGCCTACCGGCGCGAGCAGACGGCCCACGCCGTGCGCACCTTGCTCGCGGAATCGGTCCCGTCGGCACTGGGGCGCCGGTTCCTGACGATCGCGGGGGAGCGGCTGCGCGAGTGGGGCACCGAGCCGCTGCCGGACGACATCGGGCACGCGGCCGGGCGGGCCACGCTCGACCACCGCCTGACCTGGCGGCTGCGGCACCTGCGGGTCGCGGACCGGGTCGTGGCGGAGCTGGCCGAGGCCTGGCTGCGGAACCGGCCGTGCCCGCCCGTCCCGGCGGTGCCGCCGGCTTTGGTGCCCGCACCGGGCTCCGCCGGGCACGCCCGGCTCACGCTCACCAGGACCTGGCTGACCGACCCGGACCTGTACGACGTCTACCGCGCCGAACCGGAGCTGGCGATGGCCGAGATCAGCGGGATGTCCGCCGCGGACCTGGCCCTCGTCGACGGCGACACCGTGACCGCGGCCGACCTCTACCGGCGGCGGCTCACGACCACTCCCGGCTCGACGGCCACGTGGGCCGGGTTCGCCTTGGCGACCCGGCACCCGGTGCTGCTGGGCCGTCCGGAACTCGTGCGGGCCGTGCACCGGGAAGTCCTGCGGCAGCGCGGGATCGCACCGGACCCCGACCGGCTCGCCCGCTGGCTCGGCTGACCCGCGACGGGAAAAGGCCCCCGGTCGAGGGAACGGATTCCCTCGACCGGAGGCCCGCGTGTCCGGTGGCCCGGTGCTAGATCTGCATCGGGTCGATGTCGCAGTTGGCGCGGTGGTTGAACTGCGCGTCCGCGGTCGCCGGGTGCTCCGAGCCGAGGACCTGGCGCAGCCGCTGGACCGCGTTCAGCTGGAGACCGTCCGCTTCTTCGCCGCGGCCGAGCCCCCGCAGGTCGAGTGCCTGGTTGACCAGCAGCGCCAACGTCGACGGGTGGTCCGCGCCGAGCACCCGCTCGGAACGTTCGAGCGTCGCCTGATCGAGTGCGTAAGCGCCTTCGTAGTCACCCGATTCGGCGAGGTCGCTCGCGTGGTTCGTCGCGCAGACCAACGTGAACGGGTGGTCCGCACCGAGCGCTTCGGTCATGTCGGCCAGTGCTCGTTCGCCCAGTTCGCGTGCCTGCTCGACGGAACCGAGCAGGCGCAACGTGACCGCGAGGTTGGTCGCGGCGGCCACGCTGAACGGGTGCTTTTCGCCCCAGCTCGCTTCGTAGAGGCCCTTGACGTGGTCGCCGAGCCGCCGCGCCTCGGCGAGGTTGCCGTCCTGGCGGTGCTCGATCGACAGGTCCATCGTCGCCGACATCGCGTCGGGGTGGGATTCCCCGTACTTGGTGACCAGCCCGTCGGTGGCCTCCATGGCCAGGGTGAGCGCCTTCTTGTCGCGGTGCAGACCCGCTTTGCGGTAGGCGATCGCGAGGTTCTTGATGGCCGCGAGGGTCATCGGGTGCCGGCCGCCCAGCTGCGAGCGCATCCGGCGGACGGTGTCCTCCTGCTCGGTGCGCGCCCGCAGGTAGTCGCCCGTCTCGCGCAGGTCGACCGACCAGTTGTCCAGGGTCAGCAACGTGTGCCGGTGGTCCGCGCCCAGGACGGTCTGCTTGCGCTGCGCCGTCCGCTCGTCGAGGTCGCGGGCGGCGGCGAAGTCGCCGACCAGCCGCAGGCTGAGCGCGTAGTTGTTGGCCGCGGCGAGCGTGTCCGGGTCTTCGTCACCGAAGCGGTCCAAGGCGCTCAGGTAGGCGAACTCGTTCATCTGGCGCGCCCGCTCGAAGTCACCCTTGGCGCGCAGGTCCGAGGCGACGCCGTGCATGGTGAGCAGCGTTTCCTCGTGTGTTTCGCCCAGGGTCTCCTGCATCAGCGCCAAAGTCCGCTCCGCGACGGTGCGGCCCTCTTCGAACCGGCCGAGCGCGCGCAGCATGCGTCCCCACCACCGCGAGACGACGAGCGTGTCGGGGTGTTTTTCGCCGAGCTTCTCGTTCCAGAACTGCGCGTAGTCCTGGGCCATTTCCAGGGCGCCCGCGGGGTCGCCGAAGGCGAAGAGGTAGTTGACCGCGTTGATCGCCATCCGGCGCACCCAGCGGTCGGTGCAGTTGCGGGCGTCGACGGCCCGGATGTGCGGGAGCAGTTCGGCGTAGCGCGACCAGTAGTCCACCGAGTCGGGCTGCTTGGGGTCGCGGTTGGCGAGCAGCAGGTGGGCGGTGTGGCGCACCCGCTCCTGGTCGTCCGGCCCGAGCTTGTTGCGCAGCACCAGCTGGACGAGGCGGTGCAGCTGCAACGTGTCGCTGCGGTGGTCGATCTTGGCGAGGCTGTAGCGGTTGATCTCGCGGATCGCGCGGCCCAGCTGGATGGGGTCGCCCAGGGTCTGCTCGAGCGCCTCGGAAGTCGGGACGTTGCGGACCCCGCTGAACATCGCGCGCGGAATGGGCTCCGGCGAGAAGAAGGCACACACTTCGAGCAGTTCCAGCGCGCCGGGGTTCTCGTCGCGCAGCCTGTCCAGCGAAACGTTCCACGCGGCTTCGACCGCGACGTCGTAGTCCGCCGGCGGCCGGGACTGGAGGAGTTCGGTGCGCTTGTTCTCGAACAGTTCCAGGTACTCGTCGGTCGCCATGCCGGTTTCGGCGCGCCAGGCCGCGGCCTGTTCGACGGCCAGCGGCAGGTCGCCCAGCACGGTGGCCAGCCGGTCGGCGTCCTCGTCGGCGAGGTCGCGGTTGCGCCGCTGGAGCAGTTCCCGGCTTTCCGAACGCCGGAAGACGTCCACCTCGACCGCCTGCGAAACTTCGGACCACTGCGGGTTCCGGGACGTGACGAGGATGTGGCCCTCACCGCGCCGCGGCCAGAACCGGCGGACGTCCTCGGGCCGGTCGGCGTTGTCGAACACCAGCAGCCAGCGGCGATAGGGCTCGCCGCCGCCCAGTGCCTCCAGCACGGCGGGCACCGCGGTGTCCACCGACTGCTCCACCGGAAGATCGAGCCGCTTCGCCAGTTTTACCAGCGACGCCTGGATTTCCGAAGGGTTCTCCGAGGGAATCCACCAGATCAGGTCGTATTCTTCGGCGTGCCGGTAGACGTATTCGACCGCGATCTGGGATTTGCCGATGCCGCCCATCCCGTGCAGCGCACCGGGCAGTACGGCCGTACGGGTCGATTTGGAGAGTTCACCGTGCAACGCGCGCAGGATGTCTCCGCGCCCGATGAAGTTGACGTTGCGCAGCGGAACGCCGCCCCAGACGGCGGGCTGCTGGCCGGAGTGGCGGACCTCAGTGCCCGCCTCCGAACTCGTGGTGGTCACTGAAATCCCTCGAGGCTTGATCGGTTCAGCTTGCGAATCGGATGCGGCGGACCTTACATCACCGTCAATCGCGCGCGGCGCGAGGTCGTTACGGGTGTTTCGGAACCGGTCCAAGGCTTCACCCAATCGGTTCGCCCTCCGGGTGTACGGTCCTGAGAGGGCTCTCAAAGTGTCACGCTGAACAGTCAACAAGGGTTCAGTGTGCGACGTAACCGCCGGTAGGTTTACTTCATCGGGCCTGCTCAGCACATCGCGCAGATTCGCCACCACCGGTTCTTGCGGGCCCAGGACGTCCTGGACCACCCGTTGGACCCGGGCGGTGTCCGCGCGCGACACCAGAGCCAGCAACCGCCGCCGCAGTCCCGGCGCGAAGTCGTACTCGACCGGGCTTCCGCCGTCCGGGTCCGGGGGGACGCGGTGCAGCAACCGGCTCAGCAGGATTTCCGCCAGGTGAGCGGGACGCGCCTGGTGCGTCAGGGTTCCGTGCACCGCCTGCATCACACGCAGGGTGAGCGGTGCCGCGGCCAGCAACCCGGCCAATCGGATCGCGGGCGAAGTGCCCGTGGCGAGGAACTTTTCCAGCCTTTCGGTGGGTGAAGGTGGTTCCTCAGTATGCTCCGCGTCATCCGCGATGTCTTCGTTCATAGGGGGGACCAGTACGGGGAGCCGCACGCCGGGAGTACCGGAGACCAGTTCGGCCCAGCGGCGCACGTGCCGGGGCTCCAGTTCCAGCACCGGGATCGGGTTCGCGGTGCCGGGGCGGACACCGCGCAAGGTCTGTGACACCACGCTCACGCCTGTCCAGCTCCAGCGTTCGGCAGGCAGGAGGTGGAAGAGCGTCACCGGGCAGGTTTTGGCCCACAGCGACAGGACCTCGAACATCGACCCGCTGCGCCACGCGGGGCCGACGCCGTCGCTGAGCACCACGATGACGCGCCGCCCGGTGGGGTCGGCCAATTGCGCCGGCTCGCAGCCGGTGCCCGGTGCGGTTTCCACGGACCGCACGACGGAATCGTCGGTGTCCACCGAAACCGTCTTGACGTCGGAAAACGCGCCCTGCCTTTCCAGCAGGGCGCGAAAGGCGCGGGAAGTGCGTTCCCAGAGCACCATGGAAGAACCGCGGTCGACGACCAGCACGACCTCGAACGGGTGACCGCGGGAGGGCCGGTGCACCGGTAGCCAGACCTTGGTTTCCGCCGCGGCGATCGCGGTCTCTTCCTCGTCCAGTTCGGTTCGGTGCTTCAGGCGGGCGACGCGGTTCAGCGGCCGCAGCGCCTTCGCCAGTCCCTGGGGCAGGCTCGGCGGAACCACCCGGGCCGGCGGGGGCGCCAAGGGTTTCGGCCGCGCGCGCGGCCGGACCGGGACCGGTTCGAGGGGGAGCGGGGGCGGTTCCGGGTGCTCCGGCGGCCGCGCCGGGTCCGGGCGGCCCGGCGGCGGGTGCTCGGCGCGGAACTCCGGTGGCGACTCGGGTTCCGGTTCCGGCTCGGGTGGGGCTGGTGGCGGGCGTTCGGGACGCGGCCGCGGTTCCGTTTCCGCGCGCGGCGGTTCGCTCGCCGCGATGCGGGCGGCGAGCCAGACCGCGTCGGCGATCTCGTTCGCGCTGAGCGCCTCGGTGGCGAGGCGGTCGACCGGGTCGGCCATCCCTCAGTCCGTTCCCCGGACGTTGAGCCGCCGCCACAGGGTGTCGCGCAGGACCCCCCAGTTCGCGTCGTGCTGGTGCGCGCCCGACGTCGTCAGGTGCAGGGCGTTGAGCAGCTGGTCGTTGGCGAGGCCGCCCTCCTGCCCGCTGCTGGTGAGGAACTCGTGGATGAGGTCGTCGCTGCGCGGCGGCACGTCGCGGAAGTGCGCGGCCACCATGCTCACCAGCTCTTCGAAGCCGGGCTGCGGCATGTCGAGCCGCAGGCAGCGGCGCAGGAACGCGGGCGGGAAGTCCCGTTCGCCGTTGCTCGTCACGACCACGACCGGGAAGGCGCGGCACTGGACGTGGCCTTCGCGCACGGTCGCCCGGCCGCCGCGGTCGTGCGTGAAGACGGTGACCTCGGGCTGGCTGGCGGCGATCCGGGTCAGCGGCTGGATTTCGAAGTCGCCGTCCTCGAACACCGACAGCAGGTCGTTGGGCAGGTCGATGTCCGACTTGTCGAGCTCGTCGATCAGGAGCACGCGCGGCCGGTCGTAGGGGAGCAGGGCGGTGCCGAGCGGGCCGAGGCGGACGAACCCGCCGATGTCCGCGCCCTCCTCGGTCGCCGCGGCCTGGACGCGGCCGATGGCGTCGTAGGTCCACATCCCGTCGCGGGACACGGTGCGGCTGCTGATCGGCCAGCGCAGCACGGGGCCGAGTCCCAGCTCCCGCGCGATCTTGTAGGCCAGGCTGGACTTCCCGGTACCGGGGTTGCCCGTGACCAGCAACGGGCGCCGGAGGTACAAGGCGGCGTTGACGGTCAGGACCTCTTCGAGCGTCGCGTCCCGCGACGAGGCTACGGCCGGCACCCCGAGCCGGCGGACGAACTCGGCGTCGGTCACCGGCGGGACGGGCAGCGCCGGCCCGCCGTCGAAGGTGCGCCAGCTGGGCGCGGCGGGCAGCTCGGGAGCGTCCTCACCGGCCGGCGGCGGCAGCCCGTGACCGCGGTAGACGCACCATGGCGGGATCTCGGCACCGCTCATCGGGCGGGCACCTCCTCGATCGGGGCCGCGGGGGGATCCTGCGGCTCGACGGGTCTGTCCGGGTCGTCCCAGAGGAGCGAAACCCGGCTGCCCACGTGGGAATCGGGCCGGGCCGCCTGCCGGGCCCGGCTGCGCAGCAGGCGCAGGTGTTCGACGAGCTCGGGCAGGAAGTCGCGCAGGGACTTGATCTCCGCCTCGAACGCCGACCGCGCGGCTTCGGTGCGGTGCCAGATCATCACCGGAATCCCGGTCCGGACGCCGACCAGCACCTCGCCGGGGTCCGCGCTGTCCGGCACCGAACGCAGCACGAGCGACACGACCTTCTTCTGCTCGGCCAGTTTCGCGTCGAGCGCGGTCAGGTGCCGCCGCTTCGCGCCGTCGCTCCACAGCCAGTGCTCTTCGGGTGTCGTCAGCCCGGCGGGCACCTTCTTGAGCAGGTCCCACCGCCGTCGCCATTCGCGGTGCCAGCGGGGCGAGCGAGCGCGGTCGAGGCTGCGGACGACCACCTGGTAGTGCAGCCCCAGCGGGCGCGGCAGCGAACTGCCCTCCTCCAGGTCCCACTGGTCCACGGGCAGGTTCAGCAGCTCGTACGGGAGCAGGAACTCGATCCGGATCGCGGAGGCGTCCCTGGCCCAGCCGGTCTCGGCCGCGGTGACCAGGTCGGCGACGTGTGCGCGGACGGCGTCGAGGTCTCCGGTGAACGGCTCGCTGCGCCGGGGCCGCCAGCCGGTCGGATCGTTGTGCCGCCAGTGCACGACGACGAGCCGGCCGGCGTCGAGCAGGTCCGGCTCGATGCGGACCACGAGGTAGGCGACGACCTCCTCCGGCGTGGCGGGTTCGGTGGCCTGAGCCAGCCGGACGGCCAGGATCTGCTCGGTCACGCCCAGCCGCGCGGCCTGCCGGTCGTTCCAGTCGCGCAGACCTTCGGCCCGCTGGTCGCCGGCCGCGGCCGCGAGGTACTCCACGAACAGCAGCAGCGGTGGAATCCCGTCCGGCTGCGCGTTCATCCGTTCGAGCGTCGCCAGTGCGTCCGCCGGCCGGTGGTCGGCCGAGGTCAGCTCGGCCGCGGGCCCGGCGGCGGCACGCACGAGTTCGGCCAGCCGGCTGCTGGGGTTCTCGCCCAGCAGGTTCAGCAGTTCCCGCCGGTCGTACTCGGTGACCAGATCGAGAGTGGCCATGTCTTCGACGGCGGCCCGAGCCCGTTGCACGGGGATGGACCCGGGCTCCATCTGTTCGACGGCATCGACGAAGGCCGCGAGCGCGCGCGGGTGCTGCCGCCGGCAGGCCTGCACGATGCCGATCAGGCTCGCCCGGGTGGTCGGCAGGTCCTCGACGACGAGCGGCATGCCGAGGTGGTCGGCCAGCAGTTCGAGACAGAGGCGCCGGCTGCCGGGATCGCGCAGGCACGGGATCTGCTCCAGGCAGTCGATGAGGAACGCGAGGGAACTCGGGTACTCAGAGCCGCTCCACGACGTCACCCCGCCCCCTCCCGCACCCTCCGGAAGTAACGGAATATCCCAGTAGTACCGGCGGGGACAACCGCTGAGGTGCTATCTCAACCGGACGGCCTATTGCAAGCGGCCGGACGGAGCCGGGGTTCTGGCGCTTCGTGACGGTTCTTGACGAGACGGCCACGGCCGAGCGGAGCCGCGTCCGGGTGTCTTCCATCCACCGCAGCACGTCCGACCAGTGATCCACATCGCCGGTCGATGGCGGCGATCGCCTCGGACGCGTCGTCGGCGGTGATGGGCTTCTTCGCGGCGATCTGTTCCGGATCCCGATCGGCTTCGTGCGCGATCCGGTTGCGCCGTTCGACGATCTCGAAGTGCCGATCTGGAGCCGTTCGAGGTGCCGGCCGGGCAGTATGACCGCCGTTCCGGAAAAAGAACGGGCCCGGCCGATCCCGAAGGATCAGCCGGGCCCGGCACCGAACCGGAATCAGACCAGATCGAACCGGTCCAGCTCCATGACCTTCGTCCACGCCGCCACGAAGTCCGACACGAACTTCTCGCGCGCGTCGTCGCTTGCGTACACCTCGGACAGTGCTCGCAGCTGGGAGTTCGACCCGAACACCAGGTCGACCGCCGTTGCGGTCCACTTCAGCTTGTCCGTGCCCGCGTCGAGGATCTCGTACACGTTCTCCTCGGACTCCGACGCCTTCCAGCGCGTTCCCGGGGAAAGCAGGTTGGCGAAGAAGTCGTTCGTGAGCACGCCCGGCCGGTCGGTGAAGACGCCGTGCTGCGTGGTGCCCGTGCCCAGCGCGCGCAGCCCGCCGACCAGGACCGTCATCTCCGGGGCCGTCAGGTTGAGCATGTACGCGCGCTCGACCAGGAGCGTCTCCGGCTGGAGCTTCTCGCCCGCCCGCAGGTAGTTGCGGAACCCGTCGGCGCGCGGCTCGAGCACCTTGAACGAGTCCGTGTCCGTCTGCTCCTGGGTCGCGTCCGTGCGGCCCGGGTGGAACGGCACGGTCGTCTCGACGCCGGCGTCGCGCGCCGCCTTCTCGACCGCCGCCGAACCCGCCAGGACGATCAGGTCCGCCAGCGAGATCTGCGCGCCGCCCGCCTCGTTGAACTCGCGCTGGATGCCCTCGAGCTTCGACAGGACCGTCGCGAGCTGCTCCGGCTGGTTGACCTCCCAGTTCCGCTGCGGCTCGAGGCGGATGCGGGCACCGTTCGCGCCACCGCGCTTGTCGGTGGAGCGGAAGCTGGCGGCCGACGCCCACGCGGTCGACACCAGCTGGGACACCGACAGACCGGACTCCAGCACCTTCGCCTTGAGAGCGGCGATGTCGGCGTCACCGACGAGCTCGCCCTCGACGGCCGGCACCGGGTCCTGCCACAGCTGCGGCTCGGCGACCCACGGGCCGAGGAAGCGGCTGACCGGGCCCATGTCGCGGTGCAGCAGCTTGTACCACGCCTTGGCGAACGCCAGCGCGAACTCGTCCGGGTTCTCCAGGAACCGGCGCGAGATCGGGCCGTAGACCGGGTCGAAGCGCAGCGACAGGTCCGTCGTCAGCATCGTCGGCTTGTGCTTCTTGGTGGGGTCGTACGGGTCCGGGATGATCTCCGGGGCGTCCTTGGCGACGTACTGCTTGGCGCCGCCGGGGCTCGTGGTGAGCTCCCATTCGTAGCCGAACAGGATCTCGAAGAAGCGGTTGCTCCACTCGGTCGGCTTGTCGGTCCACGTCACCTCGAGGCCACTGGTGATCGTGTCCGGGCCCTTGCCGCTGCCGTGGGTGCTCAGCCAGCCGAGGCCCTGGGCCTCCAGGTCCGCGCCCTCGGGCTCCGGGCCGACGTGGTCGTCGGCGACACCGGCGCCGTGGGTCTTGCCGAAGGTGTGGCCACCGGCGATGAGGGCGACGGTCTCCTCGTCGTTCATCGCCATCCGGGCGAAGGTCTCCCGGATGAAGTGGGCCGCCGCCTCGAAGTCCGCGCTGCCGCGGGGACCCTCGGGGTTGACGTAGATGAGGCCCATCTCGGTCGCGCCGACCTCGGGCGCCATCTCCGAGTCGCTGACGTAGCGCTCGTCACCCAGCCAGTCGTCCTCGGGGCCCCAGAAGATCTCCTCCGGCTCCCAGGTGTCGACGCGGCCGAAACCGAAGCCGAAGGTCTTGAAGCCCATCGACTCCAGCGCGACGTTGCCGGCCAGCACCAGCAGGTCGGCCCACGAGATCTTCTGGCCGTACTTCTGCTTGACCGGCCACAGCAGGCGGCGCGCCTTGTCGAGGTTGGCGTTGTCCGGCCAGCTGTTGAGCGGGGCGAACCGCTGGCCGCCGTCACCGGCGCCGCCGCGGCCGTCGTGGATGCGGTAGGTGCCCGCGGCGTGCCAGCTCATCCGGATCATCAGGCCGCCGTAGTGGCCGAAGTCCGCCGGCCACCAGTCCTGCGAGGTGGTGAGCACCTCGGTGATGTCCCGCTTGAGGGCCTCGACGTCGAGCTTCGCGAACTCCTTGGCGTAGGCGAAGTTCTCGCCGAGGGGGTTGCTCTTCGACGAGTGGGCGTGCAGCACCGTCAGGTCGAGCTGGTTGGGCCACCAGTCCTTGTTGGTGCGCGGACGGCCACCCGTCTTCGGCTGCGGCGAATCGATCGCCGGGTTCTCGCTCTCGCTGCCGTGCGAGGTCACCGAGTCGTGCGCGACCGGGCAGCCGGCCGCCGCCTTCTTGTCCACACCCTGTGCGCTCGAGGGGGTGCTGTCCTGGGTGTTGCTCATCTACTTCCTTCCGGAGCCGGCGTTCATTCGGGAGTTCGGGCGGCCGCGCAGCCGGGGCAGGTGCCCCAGTACACGACCTCCGCCTGGTCGATCACGAAACCGTGGTCGTCCGAGGCGGTCAGGCACGGGGTGTGGCCGACGGCGCAGTCGACGTCCGCGATCGCACCGCAGGTGCGGCACACGACGTGGTGGTGGTTGTCCCCGACCCGGGACTCGTACCGCGCGGTCGCGCCCGCGGGTTGGATGCGCCGCACCAGGCCGGTGTCGGTGAGCGCCCGCAGGACGTCGTAGATCGTCTGGTGCGACACCGTCGGGTGCTCGGCCCGCACCAGTTCGATCACCGTCTCGGTGTCGACGTGCGGGTGGTCCCGCAACGCGCTGAGCACGGCCAGCCTCGGCCGCGTCACCCGCAACGAGACCGCCCGCAGCTGCGCCTCGAAGTCGGTCATCACAGAGTTCACCCTAGGGGGCTTCTCTGGAATGAGTCAAGTTACGGCGGGGGGAATTTTCATGATCGTGTCACCGAGGGTGACGAGATCGACAGCTCCTGTCACTGGGACGGCGTACTGTACCGCGGCGCCGACTGGTCCGCACGTCGGTGCCGGGGCCCGCGAGGGAATGGGGCAGACCCCGGTGCCCCGACGGGCACCGCGCGCGCCATTCCGCCCGGGTCGTCGTACTTTCGAAAGAAGAAGATCTTTCCGTTTTCGCAGAAAGGAACCACAATGGTGGGCAAATGGACCAGAACAGCCATGACGACGACGGCCGCGGCGGCGAGCATGAGCCTTTTCGGTGCTCTTCCGGCGGCTGCCGCCGACGGCACCCGGCACTGCGTGCTGAACTCGGAAACCGGGGTGGAGAAATGCGCCACGGGAACCCAGCGTTCGGCACTGGTCGCGCAGGAAGCCGGCCAGGTCGTGCAGGGCACCTTCTTCGACGGGCCCGACTACACGGGGAACTCGCTGACGATCACCGGACCCGAACTGTGCAAGAAGGACGGCTGGGTCAACTGGCAGTTCGACCTCGGCGACGACTGGAAGAACAAGATCAGTTCCGTGCAGCCGTGGGGTGACTGCTGGGTCTGGCTCTACCCGGAGCCGAACCTCGGCGGCGACCGCGACGGCCCGTTCAAGGAGAACACCGGCAACGTCGGGTCCTTCATGGACGACCGCACCCAGTCCATCGGTTTCAGCTGAGCGAAGGAGTGATCACCATGACGGGCAAGCGCACCGCGTGGACGGCGGCGGGCCTCGGCCTGCTGACCGCCGCCGGCCTCGTCCTCACCGCGCCCGGCGCGTCGGCCGACGGTCAGCCCACCGCACGGGAACTGCTCGACAAGTGCGGCAACGGCACGGACTCGTGCGTGTTCCACCCGGCCGGCCCGCCGGAGGAGCACACCGGGGCCGGGCACCAGGTCGGCGAAGCGGCCTTCAACTGCACCGGCGACCTGCAGCGCAGCACGGTGAACTGGTCCGACACGACGGGCGAGTCGAACAGTTTCGGAGTATCCCTTTCGGCCGAATACGGATTCTCGGAAGTGTTCAAGGTTTCGATCGAAACTTCGTACCAGCACACCTGGGAGTCTTCGCACACCGAAGGACAGGCGACGAACGTCGACGTCCGGCCCGGGGAAAAGGGCTGGGTCGAACGCGCGCCGAAGATGCAGAAGGTGCACGGCACCTACGAAATGCATTTCCCGGACCGGTTCTACGACCACTACATCTGGTACCAGGACTTCGACGCGGACGGTCCGGTGCCCGGCTCGACCGGGGACATCACGCAGCGCACCGCGCCGATGACCGACCAGGAACGCGCCGAGCACTGCGGCTGAGCTCCCCGGCCGCCGCCGCGCGAGGGGTGCGGCGGCGGCCGGTTCGCCCACGCCGGGAATCATTTCCCGCCGCCGGACGCTGGGAGAGGTGTGAAGAAGATCGGTTTCCTCTCGTTCGGCCACTGGTCGGCGAGCCCGCACTCCGAGACCCGGTCCGCCGCGGACTTCCTGCACCAGTCGATCGACCTGGCGGTCGCGGCCGAGGAACTCGGCGTCGACGGCGCGTACTTCCGCGTGCACCACTTCGCGCGGCAGGCGGCGAGCCCGTTCCCGCTGCTCTCGGCGATCGGGGCGCGCACGTCGAAGATCGAGATCGGCACCGGCGTGATCGACATGCGCTACGAGAACCCGCTGTACATGATCGAGGACGCGGGAGCCGCCGACCTCATCTCCGGCGGCCGGCTCCAGCTCGGCATCAGCCGGGGATCCCCCGAGCAGGTGATCGAGGGCTGGCGCTACTTCGGCTACGCCCCCGCGGACGGGCAGACCGACGCCGACATGGCCCGGCAGCACACCGAGGTCTTCCTCAAGCTGCTCGACGGCGAGGGCTTCGCGCAGCCGAACCCGCGGCCGATGTTCGCCAACCCGCCGGGACTGCTGCGGCTCGAACCGCACTCCGAGGGCCTGCGGGACCGCATCTGGTGGGGCTCGAGCTCGAACGCGACCAGCGTCTGGGCCGCGAAGCTGGGGATGAACCTGCAGAGCTCCACGCTCAAGGACGACGAGACGGGCGAGCCGCTGCACGTCCAGCAGCGCAAGCAGATCGAGGCCTACCGGGAGGCGTGGCAGGAGGCCGGGCACACCCGCGAGCCGCGCGTGTCGGTCAGCCGCAGCATCTTCGCGCTGACGAACGACCGTGACCGCGCCTACTTCGGCGGCGACCGCAACTCGCGCGACCAGGTCGGCATGATCGACGAGAACACCCGCGCGATCTTCGGCCGCTCGTACGCGGCGGAGCCGGACGAGCTGGTGCGGGAGCTCAAGGAGGACGAGGCGGTCCAGGCCGCGGACACCCTCCTGCTGACCATCCCGAACCAGCTCGGCGTCGACTACAACGCGCACGTGCTGGAGAGCATCCTCACCCACGTGGCCCCGGAGCTCGGCTGGCGCTGACGCCCACCCGGCCCGGTGCCGTCGGGGCACCGGGCCGGTGGCGGTCAGCCGTGCGAAACCGTCAGGCCGTAGAACGCGACGCGCGCGCCCTTGGTCGTGCTGTCCGACGAGGACTGGTTGTACGAGCCCGCCTTGAAGTACTGCTTGTACGCCTTGAACGACGACGGGATCGAGTAGTGGGTGGTGCTGCCGTTGACCGTCAGGTCGATGGTGTTGCCGCCCGAGATGCCGATCGTGTACGTCCAGGTCTTGCCGATCGACACGTGCCCGACGGTGTGCGCCGTCTGGCCGCCGTCGGGGGAGTTCTCCGTGCCCAGGACGATGTCGCCGCTGGAGCGGTAGTACAGCTCCAGCAACGGTTTGGTCGACGAGCCGCCCGTGCCGAGGTGGACCTGGCCCACGCACACGTTCGACGTCACCGACACCACGCGCAGCGTCGCGCTCAGCTTGTGCGACCCGCTCAGCGACCAGTTCGCGGCCGAGCCGTCGCGGTTCATCTCGCGCAGCTCGGACCGCGCGTAGTTCGAGTTCGGGGTGGTGACGCCCTTCTCCGGCGCCCAGAAGGTCATCGCGCCGTCGCGGGTGTCGGTGTAGAAGTAGCTGTCCTGGAAGCCGTTCGGGCCCTTGAGCCGGGACGACGAGATCGTGGTCGGCGAGCCGGGGGAGCCCACCGGCTCCTGCAGCTGCCAGATTCCCAGGTCGAAGTTGCCGCCCGGGGCGACGGACGGGTCGGCCGCCCGCGCGGGGAGGGCGGCGCCGGCGAGCAGGGCCGGGACCGCCAGCAGGACGAGCAGGGAACGCACGCGCATCGAGGATGTCCTTTCACGGGATAAATGGTCTGGACAACTCGGCGGCGTGAGAAAACGTTAAGACGGCGTTGGCAGGTTGTCAAGGATTGACGGCGCTACCGTGCAAGCTGCCGGCCCGCCACCTGTGTCGGACAAAAACCAACCATCGTCGGCACATGGTCAGGAAGCGACTTTCGTAGCTAACCGCGACCACGGCTGGTCTGGTCTGCTCCCGGGTACCACCTCCACAGGTCCCCGAAGGGAGATGTTCATGCAGGTAGACGGACGTTCCGTGGTCCGGCGGGCCGTGACGGTCCTCGCCGCGGCCGGAGCCCTCGCCGTCGTCGTCGCACCCGGTGCTTCGGCCGGTGATCCGCGGATCGTGGGCGGTACGCCGACCACGATCGACGAGTTCCCGGCCACCGTGATCTTCAACGTCAACGGCGCGCAGCACTGCGCCGGCACCCTGGTCGCGAAGAACAAGGTGCTGACCGCCGCGCACTGCACCGACGGCGTCGAGGCAGCGCAGATGGAGATCATCGGCGGGCAGACGAAGCTCGGCGACACTTCCGGCACGAAGGCCGGCGTGAGCGACGTCTGGCAGAACCCGGACTTCACCATGAGCGGGATGCAGCACGACAACGCCGTGCTGACCCTCGACAAGGAGCTGCCGTACGAGCCGGCCACGCTGGTGCAGTCGGCCGGCGACGCCGCCTACCAGGCGGGCAAGGACGTCACGGTGGTCGGCTGGGGCACGACGTCCGAGGGCGGTGACGTCTCCGACACGCTGCTCGAGGTGACGGTCCCGGTGGTGGACAACGACACCTGCGCGGAGAAGTACAGCGCGGGCAGCACGACCTACGACAAGGCGTCGATGTTCTGCGCGGGCGTGCCCGAAGGCGGCAAGGACTCCTGCCAGGGCGACTCGGGCGGTCCCGCCTACGTCGACGGCAAGCTCGCCGGCATCGTCTCGTGGGGCGAAGGCTGCGCCCGCAAGGACTTCCCGGGCGTGTACACCAACGTCGGCAACGACTACCCGGTGATCAGCTCGCACCTGGGCTGAACCGAGGCGGCGGTGGATCAGGCCGGACAGCTGAAGTCGTGGTGGGGTGTCTTCAGCGTCAGCAGGTACTGGTCCACCACCCCCAGAGTGCACGGCGTGCGCCGGTAGGCCCCGTGCCCCGCGCCTTCGTAGGTGACCAGCGTGGTGTTCGCCGGCGCCTGGCGGTGGGCGTTCACGGCCCAGGCGTACGGCGTCGCCGGGTCGTAGCGGCTGGTCAGCAGCAGGATCCGCGGCGCTCGCGCGATGTCCAGCCGGTGCGGCGGGTTCGCGGGCGGGCCGGTGACACCGAGGCACGCCATGGCTTCGTCGTGGCCGATCGTGCTGCCGCGCATGATCGGCGACCGGCGCAGCTCCTCGGCGTACAGCGCCGAGTACCGCGTGAAGTCCCGGATCCGCAGGTCGAAGTCCTGGCAGACGACGGCGAGGCGGATCGACGGGTAGTTGGGCGTGAACTCTGCCCGCACCGGCGGAGTGCCGGCCGCGGTGTCGGCGATCACCTGGCCCACGTCGTCCCAGTCCGGGACCCGCATGTCCCGGTACACCTGGTCGCGCAGCCAGTTGTGCGGCAGCGGCATCCCGTCGGCGGCGACCTGGGCCTGACGCCAGGTCGCGAGCACGTCCCGGCCGTGCAGCGCGCAGGTCACCGTCCGTTCGCACCACGCGGTGAACTGCCCGAACAGCTCGTCCACGGCGGCGGCCCGGTCGCCGACGAAGTGCGCGAGATCCACGCTGTGGTCGATGACGCCGTCCAGCACCATCGCACGGACGTGGTCGCCGTACCGCTCGGCGTACTGCTGGCCGAGCAGCGTGCCGTAGGACGCACCGTGGAAGCTGATCTTCTCTTCGCCCAGCGCGCGGCGGACGGCGTCCAGGTCGCGGGCGTTGGTGGCGGTGTCGGCGTGGTCGAACAAAGGCAGGTACCGGGCCCGGCAGTCGGTGACCACCTGGCGGTTGATCGCCCGCAGCGCGGCGAACCGTGCCGGGTCGGCGGGCTCGTTGGCGGGCTCGGGCTGCGGGAGGTCGCAGTCGATGTACCCGCTCGCCCCGGTTCCGCGCAGGTCGAAGCCCACGATGTCGAGCCGGGCGGCGAGCTCCGCGCCGAAGTAGCCGGGGGAGAGCGGGATCTGCGCACCGGATGTGCCCGGGCCGCCGGCGTCTGCCACCAGGACACCGAGGCGGTGGGCGGGGTCGGTGGCGCGGTGCCGGGCCACGGCGAGGCCGATCGACGGCCCGTGCGGCCGGTTCCAGTCGAGCGGCACCCGCAGCGTGCCGCACTCGCCGTCGGGGACGCCGGGGATGTCCGGGTCGTCCGGGCAGGTCGTCCAGGCGATCGGGGACGGCGACCAGGCCGGGTCCGCGATCGCGGACGTCGCGCCGGTGAGCAGGAAAGCGCTTGCCAGGACAGCTCCGAACGCCCGCACGGCGCCCCCTCCACGTGTCGGTCCGCAGCCGACCGTAGGCCGCTCGCGGCGGGACCACAAGCGTTCCGGGGCGGGAAAGAACGAACCGGCCGGGCGCCGATCGTGCTTATGCTGGCGGCCTTCGTTCTCTCGCGAAAGGGTCCCCGCCATGGAACAACCCGAGAGCCACGCAGCCACCGCGACCGCCGACGGCGTCAACCGGCGCAGCCTGCTCGCCGGCGTCGGCGGTCTCCTCGCCGCCGGAGGAGCCGTGTCGGCGCTCGCCCCGCCCGCCGCGGCGGATCCCGCCGCCCGGCCCGAACGGAATCCGCGGGTCGAGGACCTGCTCAGGAAGATGACCCTCGCCGAGAAGCTGGGTCAGCTCCAGCTGGTCGGGACCGAAGACCTCGCCCGGACGTCGCTCGCGACGGGACAGCTCGGCGGGGTGTTCTCCGTGGTGGGTGCCGCCAAGCTGAACGCCCTGCAGAAGATCGCCGTCGAGCAGACGCGGTTGCGCATCCCGCTCATCTTCGGGCTCGACGTGATCCACGGCTACACCACGAACTTCCCGATCCCGCTGGCGCAGGGCGCGAGCTTCGACCCCGGCGTGCCGGCCGCCGACGCGACGGTTTCGGCGAAGGAAGCCCGGCGCAGCGGCATCCACTGGACCTACGCGCCGATGATGGACGTCACCCACGAGCCGCGCTGGGGGCGCATCGCCGAAGGGAACGGCGAAGATCCTTACCTGGTCAGTCAAATGGCCGTGGCGAAGGTCCGCGGCTACCAGGGCGGCGACTACTCGTCGCCGGACCGGCTCGCCGCGTGCGCCAAGCACTTCGTCGCCTACGGCGGCGCGGAAGGCGGCCGCGACTACAACACCGTCGACGTCTCGCTGCAGCGCCTGCACAACCTCTACCTGCCGCCGTTCAAGGCGAGCGTCGAGGCCGGCGTGGCGACCGTGATGGCCAGCTTCAACACCATCAGCGGCGTCCCCGCGCACGGCAACGGCTACGTCCTGCACGACGTCCTCAAGGGCGCGTACGGCTTCCGCGGGTTCGTCGTCAGCGACTACACCGGCATCGAAGAGCTGATCAACCACGGCCTCGCGGGAGACGGCGCTGATGCGGCGGCCGCCGCACTGCCGGCCGGGGTGGACATGGAGATGGTCAGCACCAACTACGTCAAGTTCGGGGAACAGCTGCTGGCCCAGCGGCGGATCACGCGCGACCAGATCGACGACGCCGTCCGCCGGATCCTGCTGGTCAAGGTCAAGCTGGGCCTCTTCGAGCGCCCGTACGTCGACGAGGCCGGCGAGGTGAAGGCGCCGTCGCCGGCCGCGCTCGCCGCGTCACGGCAGGCCGCCGGGCGGTGCATGGTGCTGCTCAAGAACGACGGGCCGGTGCTGCCGCTGGCCAAGTCGGTCGGCTCGGTGGCCGTGGTCGGCCCGCTGGGCACGGCGACCTACGACCTCAACGGCACCTGGTCGGGCCTGGGCACCGGCGCGGGCACGACCCCGCCGGTGACGGTGGTCGACGGGATCAAGGCCGCCGCGCCCGGGGCCACGGTGACCTACACCGCGGGCTGCACGGTCGACGGGACGGACACGAGCGGGTTCGCCGCCGCGCAGCAGGCCGCCCGCGCGGCCGACGTCACCGTCGTCGTGGTCGGCGAGACCGCCGCCATGAGCGGCGAAGCGGCCGCTCGCAGCAATATCGACCTCCCCGGCGTGCAGCAGCAGCTGGTGGCGGCGATCAAGGAGACCGGGAAGCCGTTCGTGGTGGTGCTGGTCAACGGCCGGCCGCTGACGATCCCTTACCTGCACGACAACGCGCCCGCGATCCTCGAAGCGTGGGCGCCGGGAGTGCAAGGCGGGCACGCGGTCGCGGACGTCCTGTTCGGCACGGTCAACCCGGGCGGCAAGCTGCCGGTGAGCTTCCCGCGCGCGGTCGGCCAGATCCCGATCTACTACAACCACGAGAACACGGGACGGCCCGCCGATCCGGCCAACAAGTACACGTCGAAGTACCTCGACCTGGAGACCGGGCCGCTCTACGAGTTCGGCTTCGGCCTGTCGTACACGACGTTCCGGGTCGACAGCCTGCGGCTTTCGGACACGCGGATGTCGATGCGCGGCGGCCGGATCCAGGTGAGCGCCCGGGTGACCAACACGGGCGGGCGCGCGGGCGACGAGGTCGTCCAGCTGTACCTGCGTGATCCGGTCGCCACCATCGTGCAGCCCGTCCGGCGGCTGCGCGGGTTCCAGCGGGTGACCCTGGACGCGGGTGCTGCGAAGACGGTGTCGTTCACCCTGACCCCGGACGACGTCGGCTTCTACGACAACGCCGCGAAGTTCCGCGTCGAGCCGGGGAAGATCGAGGTCTACGTGGGCACCAGCTCGGCGGCCACGCTGTCCGCGAGCTTCACCGTGGGGTGACGCCGAGGACGCAGGCGACCGGCGGATCGAGGTCGAGGGTCTCCACCCGCAGGCCGGTGAACCCCGCCTTCGTGAGCAGGTCCCGGAGTTCGCCCGCGGCCCTGGTCGTGGTGTCCCGGTTCGCGCCGGGGCACCGCGGCTGGGACGCGAGCGCGATGCGCCCGCCGGGGCGCAGCAGGCCCCGCAGCTCGCGCAGCCGCTGCGGGGGATCGGGCCAGAAGCCCGAGGAGTTCACGGCGAGGACCGCGTCGAGCGGTTCGCCGAACGACGGCAGCCGGTCGACCGAGGCGTGGATCAGCTCGATCCGGTCGGCCGCGGCTCGCGTGCGCCGGCTCGCGCGCTCGACCATGACCGCGGAGTGGTCGATGCCGTAGACGCGGCCCCGGGTGGCGCGGGCGGCCACTTCACCGAGGGCGATCCCGGGGCCGAAGCCCACTTCGAGCACCCGGTCGTCCGGCTGGACGTCCAGCAGTTCCACCACCCAGACGTTGCGCCGCCGGTTCGACCCCCGGTGGGCCATCACCCACCCGGCCACCCGCCCGCCGATGCCGCGCGGGTGGTGGAACTGCCCGATCATCCGTCGCTTGAGCCGTGTCATCACCATGCCGCGAGTCAACGGCTTCAAGTACGCTCGAAGTCAAATGCCCGAGGAGCTGCTGACGATCGGCGAGCTGGCCGCCCACACCGGCGTGGCCACTTCCGCGCTGCGCTACTGGGAGGAGCAGGGCCTCCTGCCGGCAGCCGAGCGGGTCGCGGGCCAGCGGCGTTACCCGCCTTCGGCCGTCGAGCTGGTCGGCGAGATCCTGATCTTCCGGGACGTCGGGTTCACCCTGCGCGAACTGAAGACCCTCATGGACCTGCGCACGTCGGCCGCGGAGGGCTGGCGCGAGCTGCACGAACGCAAGCTCACCGAGCTCGACCGGCGCATCGCCCGGGCCCAGGCCGCCCGCACGGCGATCGCGCACGGCCTGGCGTGCCCGCGCGAGGACGTCCACGACTGCCCGAACTTCCGCCGCGGAGTCGCGGCGCGCCTGGCGGGTGCCTCCTTGGAAGAGGCCCACTCGCACTGACGCGGCTACCGGACCGGGGCCGGAGTGCCGGTGCCCAGGGCGCGGGTGAACGTGTCCGGGATCCGGACGTCGTCGCGGCTCAGGTCGTGGACGCCGCGGTGGCCCAGCGCCAGCAGCGTCGAGTCGATTCCGTTGCGCAGGACGTCGAGGACGTTCTCGACGCCTGCCTGGCCGTTCGCCGCCAGGCCCCACAGGTACGCGCGGCCGATGAGGACGGCCCGGGCGCCGAGGGCGAGTGCCTTGACGACGTCGCTGCCGCGCCGGATCCCGCCGTCGAGCAGGACTTCCACCTGCTCGCCGACCGCGTCGGCGATCGCCGGGAGCGCCCGGATCGTGGCCGGCGTGCCGTCGAGGTTGTTGCCGCCGTGGTTCGACACGGAGAGCGCGCTGACCCCCGCGTCGACCGCGCGGCGGGCCTCGTCGACACGGATGACGCCCTTGAGGAGGAACGGCCCGTCCCACTCCGAGCGCAGCCAGGCCACGTCGTCCCACGACGGCGGCGCGGTCTGCATCCACTGGCCGTACGCCCCGAAGAACGTGGGGACCGGCGCCCCGGGCTCGGCCATGTTCGGCACGCTGAGGTCGGGCAGGCGGCGGGTGCGCGCGTAGTCCAGCAGCCACCGCGGGCGGGCCAGGCCTTCCGGCGCGAAGCGCAGCAGCTCGCGGAAGGTGAGCTTCTCGGGGATGTGCGGGCTGCCCCAGTCGCGGCTGTGGGAGAAGGACCAGTCGAGGGTGAGGATGAGGCCCGCGGCGCCGGCGCGGCGGGCGCGGTCCAGCCGGGCGAGGATGTCGTCACGGCCGCCGGTCCAGTAGACCTGGAAGAACGTGTCCGGGTTGGCGGCGACGACGTCCTCGATCGGCTTGCTCGCGAAGGAGCTCAGGCCCATCGCGGTGCCGCGCGCGGCGGCGGCGCGGGCGACGGCGACCTCGCCGTCCGGGTGCACCGCCTGCACGCCGGTGGGGGAGATGACCACCGGCAGCGAGATCTCCCGGCCGAGCACGGAGGTGGCGAGCGTGCGTTCGCCCGACATCCCGGCGGTGCGCGGCGCGAACGTCAGCTCGTCGAACGCGTCGAGGTTGTCCTTGAGCGTCAGGCCTTTCTCGGAGCCGGCGATCAGGGCCGAGTAGACGGACGCGGGCAGGCGCTTCTTCGCACGCCGCTGGGCTTCGGCGATCGATTCGAACCAGGTAGTGGTCATCGGTTTTCCTTACGGTCGACGCGCAGGGGGCGCCAGGCGATCTCGGGCAGGACCGGCGCGGCGGTCCGGTGGGTCAGGCAGCCGGCCCAGACGCCGGCGCCGTAGGCGATGTCGTCGGCGAGGGCGCCGGCGGTGTAGCGGACGGGGTCCAGGCCGGGCCGGTCGGCGAACCACCGGGTCAACGGCGGGCCGAGCAGCAGCGACGCGACGGCGGCGCGGCGTCCCCACCCGCGCGGCACCAGGAGCGCGGCCAGCGCCGGCGCGGCGAACTGCGTCCCGTAGCGGCCGGCGCCGAGCCAGGTCTGGTGGACGGCGGTGCCCATCGCGCGGACCACGCCTTCGGTGGGGATGTCGTGGTCTTCCAGGGTTTTCCGCATGGTCAGGACGGCGCCGGCGAAGCCTGCGGACGCGAGCAGGGGCCGCCGGGCGAGCAGCGCGGCGACGGTCAGAGCCGGCCACGGGTGCAGCACGAGCGGCGCGAGGTCCCCGGGGTGGCGCCGCGCGAGCGGGGCGGCGGAGGTGCCGTACCGCGCGCGGCGGCCGAGGAGCTCGCGCCAGGTCGCGGGTTCCTGGTGGCCGACGTGGACATCGGGGGCGTACCGGACCCGGTGGCCCGCGGCGTCC
Organism: Amycolatopsis sp. NPDC028719; assembly: GCF_055565395.1. Classification (NCBI taxonomy): domain Bacteria; kingdom Bacillati; phylum Actinomycetota; class Actinomycetes; order Pseudonocardiales; family Pseudonocardiaceae; genus Amycolatopsis; species Amycolatopsis sp. NPDC028719. Next base: position 1,111,128 of record NZ_JBVHUL010000002.1, on the reverse strand, counting down.
AGCCGCCAGACGAGGTCGACGTCCTCACCGACCCGCAGGTCCGGATCGAACCCGCCGATCTCAGTCAGGGCGGACCGGCGCGCGACGAGGGCGGCGGTGGGCACGTACGAGAGCCGGGTCCGGGGCGCGACCCGCGCGGGCCGGTCACCGAGGTCGAGGCCGCTGGTCGCTGGGGTGTACCACCCGGTCGTCTCGGGAGCCAGGGCGCGCACGCGAGGCGCGATCGCGGCGAGGAGGGGGTCGGCGAAGTGGGCGGCGAGCCGGTCCGCCCAGTTTCCGGTGGCGACGCAGTCACTGTCCACAAAGGCCACGAGCTCGGTGGAGACGTGGTGGAGTGCGGTGTTCCGCGCGGCACCGGGCCCGCGGTTGACGTCGTGACGCACGAGGTCCGCCCCGTGCGCGACGGCGACGGAGGCGATGGCGGCGGGATCTTCCGACCCGTCGTCGACGACGAGCACGGGGTGGGTGCCGCCGAGCGAAGCCAGACAGCGGGCGAGGGGGCCGGGCCGGTCGAGGACCGGGACGACGACGGTGAGGTCCGGAGGTTCGGCCGGTTCGGGAGGCACGGGCTGGGCGAAGCCGGCGTCGGTGAGCCGCCGGGCGAGCGCACCGGTGGCTGCGTCCTCGACGGGGCTGTGGGCGAGTGCTCGCCAGGCTCGTCGGCCGGCCGCGGTGAGGCGGAGGACGCGGGCGGGCGAGCCGCCGAACCAGAGATCATCGCGGAGCCGCTTGACGTCGGGATCGAGCACGATCCGGAAGCCGGCGGGAAGGGGCGTGGGCGCGGGGGCGCCGGCCGATAGGGTGCCGCGCGGGGGAGTCACAAGGCCAGCCCTCCGTCCACCGGCACCACCGCGCCGGTCGTCGCGCCGCTGTCGGGTTCGGCCAAGAACGCCAGTACCCGCGCGACCTCCGCTGGCTCCAACAACCTCCCCACCGGTTGCTGCGCGGCGAAATCCGATGCTCCGGACAGCCCGTACAGCCGGGCGCTCTCGGCGAGGATCGGGGTGTCGGTCGAGCCGGGGCTGACCGCGTTGGCCGTCACCCCGGTGCCGCCCAGCTCCGCGCCCAGCGCGCGGACCAGGCCGGCCACCCCCGCCTTTGCCGCGCAGTAGGCCGCCAGCATCGGCAAACCGCGCGTCGCGGCGGCGGACGCGACCGCGAGGAACCGGCCTGACCTCGGCTCCGGGCGGCGCAGCAGCGCCGGGATCGCCACCCGGGCCAGGTTGACCACCCCGCGCAGGTCCACGTCGAGCACCGCGTCCTCCTGCTCCGGCGGGACCTCCCACAACGGCACGCCCCCGGCGATCACCCCCGCCGCCGCGATCGCCACGTCGAGGCCGCCCCACCGCCGTTCCGCTTCCGCCACCGCGGCCGCCAGCGCCGCCGGATCCCGGACGTCGGCGACGAACGGCTCCGCGCCCGTCCGCGAGGCGACCGCCGTCAGCTCCGCCTTGCTTCCCAGCGCGTACGGCAGCGCCGGGTCGTCCGCGGCGACGTCGACCGCGAGCACGGCGTAGCCCTGACCGGCCAGGTGCGTCACCGTCGCGGCCCCGATCCCGCGCGCCGCGCCGGTGACGAGCGCGGTCCTCATCGCCAACCGTCCACAAGGGACACGAGCTGAACCGTCCATTCGTCCAGCAACGCGTTCCCTTCCCGAGCCGTCGCGGCGGTCGGGTCGCCGAGCACGCCGGTGCGGCTCACCGCGCGCACCCCGCCCTCCCTCAGCAGCGGCAGCACCTCGCCGAGCGGACGCCGATCGCCCGCCACGGCCTGGTCCATCCGTACGACGGAGGGCCGCAAAGCCAGCTGCAGCGCGGTTTCCGGACGCCCGGCATGCGGGTCGCTCGCCCACCGGGGCCGGAACACCTCGACGTCGTGCGACTCCGCCCGCAGCCGCGCGACCGCCCGGGCGACCGGTTCCGCGTTGCCGCCGTGCGCGGAGACGAACAGCAGCCGCGCGAACGTCTCCGCGGCGGACCGGCCCAGTTCCAGCAGGAGCAGCTCGGTCGCGGCCTGGCCGATCGAGAGCGTCCCGGCGAACCCGGCGTGCTCGCCGCTGGACCCGAACGCCACGGCGGGCGCCACCAGGACGTCCGGGCGCTTGTCCGAGAGCCGGTCGCACAGTGCGAGCGCGATGTCGGTGTCGGTCGAGAGCGGCAGGTGCGGGCCGTGCTGCTCGGTCGCGCCGACCGGCACGGCGAGGATCGCGCCGGCCGCCGCGCGCTCGGCCACGTCCGGCCAGGACAGCTCCGCGAGCCGCACGGTCAGCGCCTGAACCCGGCGAGCGGGTTCTCGTCGCAGGCCCGGTCCGGCGGCCGGCGCATGCCGATGGTGACCGGGACCGGCCGCCGCCGGTGGGAGTGGTCGAGCGACGGCTTCGGGACGCTCGTGACGCTCGCGAGGGCCAGTTCGCCGTGGCCCCGCACGCATTCCGGGTCCGGGCCGTCGAGCGGCAGGCCGGTGAAGAACTTCGCGGCCATGCACCCGCCGCGGCAGGCGTCGAACGCCGAACACGACTCGCACGCGCCGCCACTCTGCGGCGAACGCAGCGACGTGAACAGCTCCGATTCCCGCCAGACCGAAGTGAACCCACCACCGCCGCGGACGTTGCCGGCGAGGAAGGTGTCGTGGATGGCGAACGGGCACGCGTAGACGTCGCCGACCGGATCGACCAGGCAGACCACGCGCCCGGCGCCGCACAGGTTCAGCCCGGGCAGGTCGCCCTCGCCGTAGCCCGCGAGGTGGAAGAACGAGTCCCCGGTCAGCACGTTCTCGCCGTGCGCGACCAGCCAGTCGTACAGTGCGCGCTGCTGGGCGGCGGTCGGGTGCAGCTCGTCCCAGGTGTCGGCGCCGCGGCCGGACGGGCGCAGCCGCGTGATCCGCAGCTGGGCGCCGTAGCGGTCGGCGATGGCCTTGAACTCGTCGAGCTGGCCGACGTTGTGGCGGGTCATCACCACGGAGATCTTGAAGTTCTCGAAGCCGGCGTAGGCGAGGTGGCGCATCGCGCGGATCGCGGTGTCGTACGAGCCGGGGCCGCGGACGTGGTCGTTGACCTCGGCGGTGGCACCGTCGAGGGAGATCTGGACGTCGACGTAGTCGCTGCCCGCCAGCCGGCGCGCCACCTCGGGCGTGATCTTGACGCCGTTGGTGGAGAACTTCACGCCGACGTGGTGCTCGGTCGCGTAGTCGACGAGCTCCCAGAAGTCCGGGCGGACCGTGGGTTCGCCGCCGCCGATGTTGACGTAGAAGACCTGCATGCGCTCGAACTCGTCGATCAGCGCCTTGCACTCCGCAGTGGACAGTTCGCGCGGGTCCCGCCGTCCCGAGGAGGAAAGGCAGTGCACGCAGGAAAGGTTGCAGGCGTAGGTGAGTTCCCAGGTGAGGCAGATGGGGGCGTCGAGCCCGTACTGGAACTCGTCCACGAGGGACATCAGCGACTCCTCGGCTCGATCATGCGCGACGCGGCGAGGGCGGCCAGCGCCGCGCGGTACCTCGGCAGCTCGCCGGCTCCGACGCCGGCTTCGGTGCAGGCCGTCCGCGCGTCGGGCTGCTCGGCGAGGCCGCGGACGACGGTCAGGAGGGTCGGGCTCTTCAGGAAGGAAAGCCGGCGGGTCCCGAAGTGGTACAGCAGGGCGCCGAACCGCTCGGGCCGGATCGAGACCCGGTCGTCGAGGCGCCACGCGCCGTCCAGGTCGAAGCCCGCCGGCGAGTCCTCAGTAGACACCGCACATGCCGTCGATCGAGACCTCTTCGACCAGCAGTTCCTCGGTCAGGACCTCGTCGGTCCCGGCGGGTTCGGCGGTGGGTGCGTTCTCGGTCATCCTGACTCCTTCGGCAGAGATGATTTTCGGCACTCGGTGACGAATAGAGGGGAGGGTAATGTCACTCCGTGTCGATAATCAAGACTCGCGAGGGAACGGCACCCGGATGACCGATGACGTGCTCGCCCGGCCCGCGAACCGCCGGGGGCGCCCGCCGGGCACCAGCGCCCGGGAGCTCGAGCTCGCGGCGCTGCGGCTGTTCACCGAGCAGGGCTTCCACGAGACGACGGTCGACCAGATCGCCGCGGCGGCCGGCGTCAGCAGGCGGACGTTCTTCCGCTACTACGACGCCAAGGCGGATGTGCTCTGGAACGAGTTCGACACCGAGGTCGAGACGATCCGGTCACTGCTCGCCGACTCGCCCCCCGACCTGCCGGTGTTCGACGCGGTCCGCCGCGCGGTGCTCGAGGCCAACCACTACCGCGCGGACGACGTGCCGGAGCTGCGCCGCCGCATGACGCTGCTGAGCACGGTGCCCGACCTGGCCGCGAGCGCCGCGGTGCACTACGACGCGTGGGAGCGCGCGGTGAGCGCGTTCGTCGCCCGCCGGTCCGGGCAGCCGGAGGAGTCGCTCTACCCGCTGGTGGTGGGCCGCGCGGTACTGGCGGCCTGCCGCGCGGCTTACGACCGGTGGTCCGCGCGTGCGGACGCCGACTTGACGGTGTACCTGGACGCGGCGCTGCGGGCGCTCGCGGCCGGGCTCACCGACGACGTGCTGGGGATGGAGCCGGACCCGGTGCCGTAACGAGGGCGGTCACCTTCACCAGTCGCCGGCGGCGAGGACTTCGGGAAAGCCTTCGGTGAGCATGCGGCGGCGGACGCGGTGCAGCAGGCGGGCCATGAAGAACCCGCCCGCGCCGCGGAATCCCGTGTGACGGTAACTAAGGCGGGTGCCCGCCTCGGTCTCGGTCAGGTGGCACGTCACAGTGCTGGGCGGGTCGGTTTCCTGGTTGCGCCAGCTGAAGCTCAGGAGTTCGGGCTCGTCGGCCGCGAGGATTTCGCAGCGGACGGTGCCGTCCCAGCCCGGGACCGGCCGGCCGACGAAGCGGAACCGCGTGCCGACTTCCGGCGCGAACCCTTCGGGTCTGCCGCCGCGGCCGGTCGACGTCCAGCGCGGGACCAGGGCCGGGTCGGTGAGGGCGCGCCAGACCCGGGGGCGGGGCTGCGGGTACTCGCGGACGATCTCGAACTCGCTCATCGGTCACTCCATTCGTTACAGTCACTGTAAACAGTACTCCTGCTGTACGATGTCGTGGTGCTGAAACCCGAGACGCTGCGCGAGCGGCGGAAGCGCGAACTGCGGCAGCAGCTGTCGGACACGGCGACCGTGATGTTCCTGGAGCGCGGGTTCGACGCGGTCCGCGTCGCCGACGTCGCGCGCGCGTGCGGGGTCACCGAAAAGACGGTCTTCAACCACTTCGGCAGCAAGGAGGCGCTGCTGGCCGACCGCTGGGACACCCAGGTGGACGCGCTGAGCGCCCGGCTCGCCGACACCCCGCCCCTGGACGCGGCGCTCGAGGTGCTCGGCGAGGAACTCGACTTCCTGCTCGCGTCGGCGCGCCGGCACGGCTGGGAGGAGGTCCGCCGGTTCGGTGAGCTGATCCGCACCACCCCGGCACTGGTGGCCCACCACCGCGCGGCCCGCGACCGCCTGACGGAGGCGGCGGTCGAGGCGCTGGCGAAGCGGGCCGGCACGGCGCCCGACGACCCGATCGTCCGCATCACGGCGGCGGCGGTCACGGGACTGTGGAACGTGTACGCGCTCAGCCTCCAGCGGCACCAGTCGAAGGGCGCGGCCCGAGTGGCGCGGGAGGTCCGTGCGGACCTGGCCCGGGCGGCGGACGCCCTGAGGCAGGGCCTCTGACCGGCAACCGGGCGGTACGGCGCCGCCGGATGGCCGCCCGGCCTGCGCGCAGCGGCGGATTGTGACGCCATTTCGTCCCGGATTGCTTGTCGCCCGATGGAGTGACCGCCTACAGTTTTTCCTCCGGTTCCGGGGAGGAAACATGCACGCCAGACGCCGGTCGATCCGGTTCAGCGGCACGGAAGTCACCATCAGCGCGGCCCTCAAGGACGGCTTGTTCGGCAACGACCGCAAGCACACCTTCAGCGTCACCAAGATCAAGGACATCAGCAATGCCGAACCCGGGTTCTCGCGCCCCGGACGGCTGACGTTCACCGTCGAAGGTGCCTCCACCGACGTCGTGGAGAATCCCGCGAGCGGCGGCGACCAGGTGGACATGAACACGTTCTGTTACAACAGCGTGGACGCCGGCCAGGTCCGCAAGCTCGTCGCGGAGATCAAGAAGGCCATGGGCGGGTCCTAGGCGTACCCGTTGCGCTCCGAGGCGGCGAAGCTATACCGTGAGCAAACTAGAACAGGTTATAGTTTGAGGCGGGCCGGATCGAGGAGCGGACATGGCGAAGAAGGCGCCGCGCGGCGACGAAGCCGACTACGTCGTCGTCGGGTCGGGGAGCTCGGGGGCGGCGATCGCGGGCCGGCTGGCGCAGTCCGGTGCCAGCGTGATCGTCCTCGAGGCCGGGAAGAGCGACGAGCGGCTGCTGATCAAGAAGCCGGGCCTGGTCGGCCCGATGCACGCCGTGCCGCAGCTCAAGAAGCCCTTCGACTGGGGCTTCTACGGCATCCCGCAGAAACACGTTCTCGATCGCCGGATGCCGGTGCCGCGGGGCAAGGTCGTCGGCGGCTCCAGCTCCATCAACGGCATGGTCTACGTCCGCGGCAACCGTGCCAACTTCGACTCCTGGGCCGCCGAGGGCAACACCGGCTGGGACGCCGACAGCGTCAACGCCGCGTACAAGCGGATGGAGGACTTCGAGGACGGCGAGAACGCGTTCCGCGGCGCGGGGGGTCCGATTCGCGTCACCCGGAACAAGATCCCGCAGGAAGGCTCGCTGCAGTTCATCGAGGCCACCTCCGACGCGCTCGGCTGCAAGATCCTCGACGACTACAACGCCGAGTCCCAAGAGGGCGTCAGCCGGATGCAGCAGAACGCCGCCGACGGCCTGCGCTACAGCGCCTCCCGCGGCTACCTCCACCACCTCGCGCCGCCGACGCTCGAGCTGCAGTCCGGCGTGCTGGTGAAGAAGGTCCTCTTCGAGAACGGCCGCGCCATCGGCGTCGAGGTCGCCGACGGCCGGGGGAGCCGCGTCGTCCGCGCCGGCAAGGAGGTCATCCTCTCGGCCGGGTTCGCCGGCTCCGCGCAGCTGCTCATGCTGTCCGGGATCGGCCACGCCGAGCACCTCGAGGAGCACGGCATCGCCGTCCGCGCCGACTTGCCCGTCGGTGACAACATGCACGACCACATGTTCCACGCGCTGACGTTCCACGTGTCGTCCAGCAAGAACAAGGGCGCGGCGTCGTACTTCGCCCGCGGCCTGGCGCGTGAGCTGCTGAAGCCCGGCACCACGTTCCTGGCCAACTCCGTTTTCGAGGCGGTCGCCTTCCTCCGGACCTCCCAGGCCGACGCCGTCCCCGACCTCCAGCTGCACCTCCTGCCGTGGGCCTACGTCTCGCCCAACCAGGACGCGCCGATCCGCCACGACGTCGACAAGCGCCCGGCGCTCACCGTGCTGTCCACGTTGATCTACCCGAAGAGCCGCGGCACGCTGCGGCTCGCCTCGGCCGATCCCACGGCCGCCCCGCTGATCGACTTCCAGTACCTCTCCGACCCGGCCGACCTCGAAGTGCTCGCCGAAGGCTCGGAGATGGTCCGCGAGATCTTCGCGTCGAAGGCGTTCAAGGGCGCGGTCAAGGAGGAGATCCACCCGGGGACGAACCTGCGCGGCCAGGATCTGCGCGACGCGATCCTGAACCGCGCGACGTCGGTCTACCACGGCGTCGGCACCTGCCGGATGGGCGTCGACGAGCTCGCCGTCGTCGGTCCCGACCTCAAGGTGCGCGGCGTCGAGGGCCTGCGGGTCTGCGACGCCTCGATCATGCCGTCGATCACCGGCGGCAACACCAACGCGCCCGCCATCATGATCGGCGAACTGGGCGCGCACCTCGTTCTCGGGAGCGGATCGTGACCGTGACTCCGCTGCAGCTCACCCGACCGGCCTCGGTGACCGACGCCTTCCTGCGGCAGCTGGTCGCCCGCGTGCCGGGTTCGGCCGGCGAGACCTGGAAGCTCACCGAGGTCTACACCGGCGAGACGCTCGTCGAGCTGCCGCAGTCGACACCGGCCGACATCGAGCAGGCGTTCGCCACGGCCCGTGCGGCGCAGCGGAAGTGGGCCGCCACGCCGCTCAAGCAGCGCCTGACGGTGTTCAAGCGGGCACACGCGCTCTTCGTCGACCGCGCGCGGGCCGTCGCCGACCTCATCCAGGTCGAGAGCGGCAAGAACCGGCGGATGGCGATCGAAGAGACCTGCGACCCCGCCATGGTGATGAGCCACTACCTGCGGCGTGCCGCGAAGCTGCTGGCGCCGGTGAAGCGCGGCGGCCCGGTGCCACTGCTGACGACGTCGACCGAGGTCCGGCAGCCCAAGGGGGTCGTCGGCATCATCGCGCCGTGGAACTTCCCGTTCGCCACCGGCATTTCCGACGCGATCCCGGCGCTGATGGCCGGCAACGCGGTCGTCCTGAAACCGGACAACAAGACGGCATTGTCCCCGCTCTACGGCATCGAGATGCTGGAGGAGGCCGGGCTGCCGGAGGGCCTGTTCCAGGTCGTCTGCGGCGAGGGCCCCGACGTCGGCCCGACGCTCATCGACCAGGCCGACTACGTGATGTTCACCGGCTCCACGGCCACCGGGCGGGTGATCGGCGAGCGGGCCGGGCGCAACCTCATCGGCTGCTGCCTGGAGCTGGGTGGCAAGAACCCGATGATCGTGCTCGACGACGCCCACATCGCCGAAGCCGTGCGGGGCGCGATCTTCGGCGCGTTCGGCAACACCGGCCAGATCTGCATGCACATCGAGCGGATCTACCTGCCGCAGTCCCGCTACGACGAGTTCAAGGACGCTTTCGTGGCGGCCACGCGCGCGCTGGACGTCCGCGCGGCCTACGACTTCGGGCCCGACATGGGTTCGCTCGTCTCGCCCGAGCACCTGAGCCGCGTCAAGGAGCACGTCGACGACGCGGTCGCGAAGGGCGCGACCGTGCTGTGCGGCGGCAAGCCGCGCCCCGACCTCGGGCCGGCGTTCTTCGAGCCGACGATCCTCGAAGGCGTCACGAAGGACATGGTCTGCGGCGTCACCGAAACCTTCGGGCCGGTGATCGCCCTGCACAAGTACCGGACCGTCGACGAAGCCGTCGAACTGGCCAACGACACCGACTACGGCCTCAACGCGTCGGTCTGGAGCCGTGACATCGGCGCCGCGCGCGCGGTGGCGGCCCGCCTGGAGTCCGGCAACGTCAACATCAACGACATCCTCGCGACCGCGTTCGCCACCAAGGGGACGCCGTCCGGCGGTGTGAAGAGCTCCGGGGTCGGCGCCCGCCACGGCGACCAGGGCCTGCTCAAGTACACCGACGGGCAGAACCTGGCCGTGCTGAAGAAGCAGGTCATGGGCCCGCGGCCCGGACAGGGCTACGAGAAGTACGTCGAAAGCATGCTGTCCGGGCTCAAGCTCATGCGGAAGCTGCGGATCCGCTGATCAGTTGAGCTTGCGGGTGTCGGCGGGCAGGCCGCCGCCGGCGTAGACGTCTTCGGCGAGCTTGGCCAGCGCGGTCAGGGCGACGTTCTGGCTCCACGGCCCGTAGGACACGCGCGAGACGCCGAGCTCCTGCGCGCGCTTCAGCGGGATCGAGCCGGGGATGCCGATGAGGTTGACCTTGCGCTCGCCCAGCTCTTCGACGAGCCGCGCGACCTGGTTCTCGTCGAGCTTGCCGGGTACGAAGAAGTTGGACGCGCCCGCGTCGAGGTAGGCGCGGCCGCGGGTGATCGCCTCGGCCAGCGCGGTCTCGGGGTCGGTCTTGAGGAAGGCGTCGGTGCGGGCGTTGAGCACGAAGTCGACGCCGGCCTTCTGCGCGGCCGCGACGGCGGCTTCGACTGCCTTCACGGCTTCGCCCAGCGGCTTCATCTGGTCTTCCAGGTTGGCGCCGACCGCGCCGGCGTCGATCGCGCGGGCGATGGTGCCGCCGGGGTCGCCGTAGCCGGCTTCGAGGTCGGCGGTGACGGGCAGGTCGCCCGCGGTCCGCACGATCAGCGCGACCTCGGCGATCATCTCGTCGCGCGGGATCTTCTCGCCGTCGGGGTAGCCGCGCGAGGCGGCGATGCCGTGGCTCGGGGTGGCGAGGGCCTGCGTGCCGGGCGTCTCGGCGACGACCTTGGCGGTGATGGCGTCCCAGACGTTGACGACGAGCAGCAGCTCGGGCGCGGCGTGCAGCTCCTGCAGCCGGGTGGCCTTATCGGCGGTGGAAGTCATGCCGCCCAATCTAGAGCGGGCGGGCGATCTTCGCTTCAGCCGTCGACGAGGAGTCCACGCAGTGGTCCCTGCAGCCGGCCTGCCCGCCGGGAGACGCCGGGGAGCAGTACCAGCCGGTGGGTGCGTCGCTCACCGCGGCGTTCCCGCTCGGCCTGCTCCTCGGCCAGCGGCCGCCAGAGGTGGTCGACGACGTCCGCCGGGTCGCCGTCCACCTCGGCCACGTCCCGGCCGAGGTGCTCGGCCCACAGGCGCAGCCGCGTCGCGCGGACGACGTCGGGGTCGTCGGTCGCGATGTTGACTTCGGTGTCGTTGAACAGCGAGTGCTCGTTGAGGTTCGCCGACCCGACGGTCAGCCACTCGTCGTCCACGATGCCGAGCTTCGCGTGCACGTAGACGGGGGAGGAGGCGTCCCCGGTGTCGGCGCTGTGCGCGCTGATCGTCGTCGCGAGCAGGCGGCGGTTGCCGTCGTCGGCGTCGAGGAGCCGGCCCAGCTGGCCGCGGGTGGTGTCGGAGCCGTTGCTCGGCTTGCGCGGCAGCAGAAGGACCACGCGGAAGCGGTCGTCCGGCGGGTTCCGCAGCTTGTCGAGCAGCACTTCGGCGATCTCGGGCGACCAGAGGAACTGGTTCTCCAGGTAGACCAGCCGCCGCGCGGACCGCAACGCCCGCAGGTACCCGTCGAGGATCGTGAACTCGCCCTTCGGGGCGAAGTTGTAGGTGTTGTTCGGGACCGTGCGCAGCAGCTGGACGCGGCTGCCGCCGGCCGGTTCCGGCGCGTGCGGGGCCGGCAGGTCCTCGTCGGCGACCTCCGTCCACCGCCGCCGGAAGTGGTCCGCGACGTCGGCGACGACCGGCCCTTCGAGCCGGGACGCCAGGTCGTGCCAGCCGATCGGCCGCGGCGGGTGGTCGGGGCTGTCGTGGCGGTCGCCCTCCAGTGCGGTGAAGTCGACCCCGCCGACGAACGCGACCGCGTCGTCGACCACCACGAGCTTCTCGTGGTGGCAGTGCATGGTCCGTTCGCGGGAGTCCAGCACGCAGCGCACGGCCGAGCCGTCGGTGAACTTCCGCTGCTCGCGCCGGGCGAGCTTCCGCGTCGGCTGGAACGCCGGGACCGGCGGCCCGGCCCACAGCAGCACCCGTACCTCGACGCCGCGGGCGGCGGTCTCGGCCAGCAGCTCCCGCAGGGTGAGGGCGCCGGGCTCGCGCGTGAGCCGGAAGTCGGCGCTCGCGTGCCAGTTGGCGATGTGCACGTGGGACTTCGCGCTCCGGATGGCGTCCTCGATCGCCGGCAGGCTTTCCTCGCCGTCGATCAGGACCTCGACGCGGTTGCCGTCGCGGACCGCCGCCCGGCCGCCGAGCCGGTCCGCCGAGCCGCCGGGCTCGAGCACGTCACCCCAGCCGAGGTCGCGCAGCCGTCTCCGGTGGTGCGCGCACAGGACGTGCTCGAGCCCGTCACCCAGTCGTTCGTCCACCTTGTCCAGGAAGGAGTGAAAAGTCTTCATCCGTCCTATGGCACTACAGATCGGCGCGGTCCGCCGATCAGCGCCGGCCGCGCAGGGTGGCGCGGCCGGCGTACCGGGCCTCGGCGCCCAGCTCCTCCTCGATGCGGATGAGCTGGTTGTACTTGGCCGTGCGGTCGGACCGGGACAGCGATCCGGTCTTGATCTGGCCGCAGCCGGTGGCGACGGCGAGGTCGGCGATCGTCGTGTCCTCGGTTTCGCCGGAGCGGTGCGACATCACCGCGGAGTAGCCGGCCTTGTGCGCGGTGTCGACGGTGAGCAGCGTTTCGGTCAGCGTGCCGATCTGGTTGACCTTGATCAGGATCGAGTTCCCGATCCCGCGGTCGATGCCGTCCTGCAGCAGCTTGACGTTGGTGCAGAAGACGTCGTCGCCGACGAGCTGCACGCGGTCGCCGATCCGGTCGGTCAGCTGCTTCCAGCCGTCGTAGTCGTCCTGCGCGAGGCCGTCCTCGATCGAGACGATCGGGAACCGCGTGGTCAGCTCGTCGAGGTAGGCGACGTGCTCTTCGACGCTGCGCTTGATGCCTTCGCCGCGGTAGTCGTAGACGCCGTTGTCGTAGAACTCCGACGCGGCCGGGTCGAGCAGCAGCGCGATGTCCTCGCCGGGGGTGTATCCGCTCTCCTCGATGGCGCGGACGACGAACTCGAGCGCTTCGTCGGCCGAGGCGAGGTTGGGCGCGAAGCCGCCTTCGTCGCCGACGTTGGTGCCGTGCCCGGCCTTCTTCAGTGACGCGCGCAGGGTGTGGAAGACCTCCGAGCCCATCCGCACAGCCTCGGCGAAGGTTTCCGCGCCGACCGGGCCGATCATGAACTCCTGGAAGTCGATCGGGTTGTCGGCGTGGGCGCCGCCGTTGACGATGTTCATCATCGGCATCGGCAGCTGGTGGGCGAAGACGCCGCCGACGTACCGGTACAGCGGCAGCGTGTTCGCCGCCGCGGCCGCCTTCGCGACGGCCAGCGAGATGCCGAGCGTCGCGTTGGCGCCGACGCGAGCCTTGTTCGGCGTCCCGTCCGCGGCGATCAGCGCGGCGTCGACCTCGGCCTGGGCTTCGGCGTTCAGCCCGACGACCGCCTCGGCGAGCTCGGTGTTGACCGCGGTGACGGCCTTGCGGACGCCCTTGCCGTGGTAGCGCGCTTTGTCGCCGTCGCGGAGCTCGACCGCCTCCCGCGTGCCGGTCGAGGCACCCGAGGGAACCGCGGCGCGGCCCAGCGAGCCGTCCTCCAGCACGACGTCGACCTCGACGGTCGGGTTGCCCCGGCTGTCGAGCACCTCACGACCACGGACACGGGCGATTGCCGTCATTCCATCTCCTCGGAGTCGGTCCCCAGGGCACCGGCCGGAGCCGTCCCGCGACGCAGGCTAGCAGAGGATCTCTGAATCGATAAGGGGCGCTTCACCAGGGTGAGCACGAGGACGAGCACCAAGACACCCGCGCCGGCCCACATCGACTGCCGCCAACCGTCCACAAAGGATTCTCGCGCGGCATCGGCCACCGCCGGACCGGCCGCGACGGCGTTCGCGACGCCCCGGAGCGCGACCTCGGCCGGCACCCCGGCCAGCCGGGACTCGACGGCACCGCGGTAGCCGGCGGTCAGGATCGTGCCGAGCAATGCGACGCCGAGCGCCGTGCCCAGCTCCCGCGTGACGTCGTTGAGCGCGGACGCCACGCCCTGCTGGTCCCGGGGCAGCGAGCCGGTGATGGCTTCGGTCGCCGGAGTCATCGTCAGGCCCATCCCGAGCCCCATGAGCAGCATCCCGGGCAGGATCGAGAGGTAGCCGCCCTCGACGGAGACGAAGGCGGCCATCAGGCCCAGGCCCGTCGCGCTCACGACGAGGCCCGCCGCCATCACCGGGCGGCTGCCGATCCGGGCGGCGACCCGCGGAGCGAGGCCGGACGCGGCCATCATCAGCAGCGCCGTCGGCATCAACGCGCACGTGGCGCGGAAGCCGGACCAGCCGAGCACCGCCTGCAGGTAGGGGAAGAGGACCACGAAGATCCCCGCCTGGACGCCGAAGACGGCCAGCAGGGTCCCGGAACCGCCGGCCAGGCCGCGCTCGCGGAAGAGCCGGACGTCGAGCAGCGGTGCGGGGTGGCGCAGTTCCCACGCGGCGAACCCGGCGCCGCCGAGGACCCCGGCGGCGAGGCTCAGCAGGGTCAGCGGTGCCGTCCACCCGCGGTCCGGTCCTTCGTGGAGTACGAAGACCACCGCGACGACGGCGACCGACGACAGTCCCGCGCCGACCGCGTCGAACCGCTGCCGGTTTTGCGAGCGGGAGTCCGGCACCGACCGCAGGGTCACGACGGCGGCCGCCGCGGCCAGCGCGATCGGCAGCACGAACAGCCAGCGCCAGCTCGCGAGGTCGACCAGGACCGCCGAGAGGAACATGCCGAGGATCCCGCCTCCGCCGGCGACCCCGGTCCAGACGCCGATCGCCCGGGACCGCTCCTGGTCCGGGAACGTCGACGTGATGACGGAAAGGGTGACCGGCATGATCATCGCCGCGCCCGCGCCGGCGAGGAGCCGGGCCGCCAGCAGGGTTCCGGTGGACGGCGCGAGGCTCGCCGCGAGGTTCGCGACGCCGAAGAGCGTCAATCCGGTGAGCAGTACGGGTTTCCGGCCGAGGCGGTCGCCGGCCGCGCCGAGCGGCAGGAGCAGCGCGGCCAGCGTGATGGCGTAGCCGTTGACGATCCACAGGACGGTGGCCTGTGACGCGCCGAGCTCGACCGCGAGCTGCGGCTGGGCGACGGTGAGCCCGGAGACGGACGCGACCACCGCCATCAGGGCGAGGCAGACGCCGATCAGGATCGCGCGGCGCCGGCGCGGGTCGTCGATCGTGGTGTTCATGCCGTCCTCCTGGCCCGCACGACGACGTCGGGGCCGTGGTCGCCGGCGGTGCCGATCTCCCAGCCGTCGAGGAGCGCGGTGATGTCCGCCGCCGTGGCCGACGCTTCGGCGACGTGGTGTCCTCGCGCGTGGCCGACGACGAGCAGCGTGCCGCCGGGGGCGACCCATTCGGAGATGCGCTCGTAGAAGGCGAGCTGCGGCATCGCCGGGTGGGCGTAGTGGGTCGTGACCAGGTCGAAGTCCGTGCCGGGCGTCCAGGTCGTCAGGTCCGCCCGTACCCAGGCCACGGTGTTCGCCGCGGCTTGGTTGAGGGCTTCGATCGAGATGTCCACGGCCGTGACGGCCCAGCCGCGGGCGGCGAGCCAGCCGGCTTCGGCGCCCCGGCCGCAGCCGGCGTCCAGTGCGGTGCCGGGCGTGAGGCCGGCGATCTCGCGGACGAGGTGGGGGTTCGGTTCGGTGCCGTGGTGGCGGGCGTGCCGCCAGTGCTGGTCCCAGTAGGGCCGGTCGAAGTCGTTCACCCGGCCACCGTGCCTTCGGCACGACCGGATTGGCAAAGCTTCTTGCCGATCGGCAAAATGGGGGGATGGACGACTCGATCGACCGGGCCCTCGATGCCGTGGGGCCGCGGCTCAAGCGCCTCCGGCAGCAACGGGAGACCACACTCACCACGCTGGCCGAGCAGACCGGCATCTCGGCGAGCACCCTGTCCCGCCTGGAGGCCGGCTTGCGCCGCCCGACGCTGGAGCAGCTCCTGCCGCTCGCGCGCGCCTACGGCGTGACGCTCGACGAGCTGGTCGACGCGCCGCCGACGGGCGACCCGCGCGTCACCCTGCGGCCGATCGCGTGTGAGGACGGCTCGGCGATCATCCCGCTGACCCGGCGGCCGGGCGGGATCCAGGCGTACAAGTTCGTCCTGCCCGCCGGGGACCGCGAGCCCGAGCTGCGCACCCACGAGGGTCACGACTGGGCCTACGTGCTGAACGGGACGCTCCGCCTGGTGCTCGGCGAGCACGACCTCGTGCTCGGGCCCGGCGAGGTCGCGGAGTTCGACACGCGCACGCCGCACTGGTTCGGGGCCACGAGCGTCGGCCCGGTCGAGTTCCTGAGCTTGGTCGGGCGGCAGGGCGAGCGCGCGCACGTCCGCGTGACAAGTAGTCCGAAAACGTGATAGTCATGAACTTGGACTAATTGGAAGGGATGCCATGGCCGTCATCGAGCTGACCACGTTCACCGTCCGGGCCGACCGGACGTCGGCGATGCTCGCCGCGCGGCCCGGGATGCTGGCCGCGTTCCGGGAGGGACGCCGCGGGTTCGTCTCGGCGAAGCTGGTGCGGCTGGACGCCGAGACGTGGCTGGACGTCGTCGAATGGACCGACGACGCCGCGTGGGACGAGTCGAAGGCCAAGGGCGGCGACGACCCGCGGATCGCGGCGTTCTTCGGCACGATCGACGCGCTGGTGAGCGCGCGGCGCGGCGCCCGCTACGACGACGAGCGCGGGCGGGTGCGCACGATCGCCTACGGGCCGCACCCGGCGCAGGTGGGGGAGCTGTACCTGCCGCCGGGCGCCGGGCCGTTCCCGGTGGCGGTGCTGCTGCACGGCGGGTACTGGACGGCGATGTTCGACCGCCGTTCGATGACCCGCCTGGCCGACGACCTGGTCGCCCGCGGGTACGCCGTCTGGAACGCCGACTACCGCCGGCTCGGCGACGGCGGCGGCTGGCCCGCCACGTTCGAGGACACCGCGGCCGCGATCGACGCCGTCGCGGACCTGGACCCGGCGCTCGACCTCGCTCGCGTCACGGTGGTCGGGCACTCCGCCGGCGGCCACCTCGCGGTGTGGACCGCCCACCGCGCGAACCTGCCTGCGGGCGCGGCCGGGGCGGCGCCGAAGGTGGTCCCGGTGGCGGCGGTTTCGCTGGCCGGGGTGCTGGACCTGGCTGCGGCCGACCGGGCGGGGTTCGGCACGGTCCTCGCGGACCCGGCCGCCGAGCCACCGGCCGGGGCGCCGGAGCCCGCGTACCCGGAGTTCTGGCCGGCGGTCGTGGCGGGCGTCGGCGAAGGCGTGGTGAACCTGCTGCTGGGCGGCCACGTCGACGAGGTGCCCGAGCGCTACGCGGTCGCTTCGCCGAGCGAGCTGGGCGAGCCGGGAGCGCCGGTGCTGGTGCTGCACGGCGACGCGGACGACGTGGTTCCGGCCGTGTACAGCCGGACGTATGCCGAACATGCCGAGGGCGCCCGGTACGTCGAAGTCGCGGGTGCCGACCACTTCCACGTCATGGACCCGGCGCACGAGAGCTGGCAGCAGGTGGCCGGGTGGCTCGCGGAGCGCGTGTGACAGCCCGGGCCGCAGGTACCCGGACGGTCGGTTCGCGTGCCTGGAGGGTCGGTTCGCGTGATTGGACGGGCATCTCGTGTGATTGAGCGGGCATCACGTGTGATTGGAGGGGCATCACGTGTGAGTGTCAGTCGGCGGCCGGGGTGAGGTGGGCGCGCTGGTGCTCGGTGATGTCGGCCAGCGTGCGCTTGAAGCGTTCGTAGTCCTCGTGGCCCAGGCGGTCCGCGTGGCGGCGCTGGATGGCGGCCATGATCTCGTCCGCCGCGCGCATCTGGGCCAGGCCGCGCTCGGTCGGGCAGATCAGCTTCGCTCGGCGGTCACTCGGGTCCGGCCGGCGTTCGACGTACCCGAGCGATTCCAGCTCGTCGATCAGGGTGCCGATGATCTGCTTGTACTGCCCCGAAAGCCGGGACAGCTCGGTCGCCCGGACACCGTCGGCGTCGAGGTAGGCGAGCACCGCGCCGTGGCGGTGCTTCAGATCGTCGAACCCTTGGGAAGCCAGCGTGGCGAACAGCTCCCGCTGCACCGCGAACAGGAGCCGTCCCGAAAGGACACCCAGGTCGGGGTCCGTCGCGTTCCGCTCCGCGCGGGTGACCATCGGCTGCCCTCCTCACCGTCGGCCCCCACCTTAACGAGAGCCGGGCAGGAAGGCGGGGGCCCGGCGCGCCGGGGCGGCGCGCTCGAACGCCGCGGCGAAGGCGAGGACACGGGCGTCGGCCCAGCGGCCGGCGAAGAACGAGACGCCGATCGGCAGCGGGCCCGCGAACCCGGCCGGGACCGACACGTTCGGGTAGCCCGCGACGGCCGCCGGCGTCGACGAACCGAGGACGTACGCGTCACCGGCGGCGTAGTCGGTCTTCCACGCCGGGCTGTTGGTGGGCGCGACGATCGCGTCCAGGTGCAGCCGCGCGAGTGTCTCGTCGATCGACCGCCGCGCCAGCGAAGTGGCCGTCGCCCGCTGCTGCCGGTACGTCGGATCGCTCGGGGTGGCCGCGACCGCGGCCTGCTCGAACAGCTCCTGGCCGAACTTCGACAGCTCCATCGGGTCGCGGCGGTTGAAGGCGATCAGTTCGTTCAGCGTGGCGGGGTGCCCCGGCCGGTGCGTGAGGTAGGCGTTCAGGTCGCGCTTGAACTCGGTGAGCAGCGCCGGCGTCTCGGCGGCCCCGATCTGATCCTGGTACGGCAGGTCCACTTCGACGACCGTGGCCCCGCGGGCGGTCAGCGTCCGGACGGCGTCCCCGACGACCCGGTCGACGTCGGCGTCCAGGCCGGCCAGCCGCCAGACGCCGATCCGCGCCCCGCGCAGCGCACCCGGGTGCAGGAGCGCCGCGTAGTCCCGCGGCTGCCCGGCGGGGATCGCCGCCGTCGCGGGGTCGGCCGGGTCGCGGCCCTGCAGCACGGACAGCGTGACGGCGGCATCGACGACGTGCCGCGCCATCGGCCCGGCGGTGTCCTGTTCGGCGGAGATCGGCACGACGCCGGTCCGGCTGACGAGCCCGAGGGTCGGCTTTTCGCCGACGACGTCGTTGGCGCCGGCCGGGCACACGATCGAGCCGTCGGTCTCGGTGCCGATCGCGACCTGCGCCAGCGTCGCCGCGACGGCGGCGCCGGAGCCCGACGACGAGCCGCACGGGTTGCGGTCGAGGACGTAGGGGTTGTTCGTCTGGCCGCCGATCCCGGACCAGCCCGACGTCGCGTGCGTGGAGCGGAAGTTGGCCCATTCGGACAGGTTGGTCTTGCCGAGGATGATCGCGCCGCCGCGCTGGAGCCGGTCGACCAGCGCCGCGTCGGCGGCCGGGCGGCTGCGCGGCAGCGCCCGCGACCCCGCGGTGGCCGGCTGCGCGCGCGTGTCGATGTTGTCCTTGAGCAGCACCGGGATGCCGTCCAGCTGCCCGAGGGTGCGGTGCGCGCGGCGGCGGGCGTCGCTGGCGGCGGCGGCCCCGAGCGCACCGGGGTCGACGGCGACCACCGAGTGGACCTTGCCGTCGAGGACGTCGATGCGGTGCAGGTAGGCCGTGGTCAGCCGGACGGCGGTGAGACCACCGTGATCCATCCGCTGCTGGAGTTCGGGGATGGTGGCCGCGTCGAGGTCGAAACCCAGACCGGTTCGAGCAGCGGCGGAGGCGGGGACCGGGGCCAGGAGGGAACCGGCGAGGACGACGAGCACGGCGGCCGAGCGCAGACGATTCACGGCGTCCATCGGACTCCTGAACGCGGCGCCGGTCAACCCTCCGTTGGTCGGGCGCCTCTGTCCACAAGGGACTCGATGCCGGGCGGGAGGCTCGCGCGATCGGCCACGAACCCGACGATCGCCGTGCGCAGCGCCCGGACGGCCCGGGTGGGTTCGACCTCCTTGCGGTAGGCCAGCTGCACGATCCGGGTCATCCCCGCTTCCGGCACGAAGCGCGTCATCAGGAAGCGCTCGCCGGCGACGGTGCTCGGCACCACCGCGGACCCGACGCCGGCGCGCACCAGCTCCAGCACGGCGTCCATCTCCCCGCCCTCGATGGCGAACGACGGTTCGAACCCGGCCGTGCGGCAGGCGTTGACCGTCGCTTCCCGGACGTCGTAGCCGCGGCGGAACATCACCAGCGGGACGTCGGCGAGCTCGCGGACGTCGAGCCGGGCGCCCGCGCGCGGCACCGGTGCGTCCGCGGGGGAGATCACGACCAGCTCCTCGAGCAGCAGCGGGGTCGTCGCCAGGTGGAGGTCGCCGGACATCCGGGCCCCGGCCAGCAGGGCCAGGTCCAGCGCGCCTTCGGCCAGCCGCTGCCGGAGGTCGCCCGACCCGCTTTCGTGCAGCTCCAGCTGGATGCCCGGGTACCGGCGCCGGAACGCCGAGAGCATCGTGGGCAGCAGGCCGGTGCACAGGCTGGGCGGTGCGCCGAGCCGCACCCGGCCGCGGTCCAGCTCGTCCAGCTCCCGGATCGCGAGCCGCGCGGATTCGGTCTCCGCCAGGATCCGCCGCGCGATCGGCAGCAGGACCTCACCGGCTTCGGTGAGCGAGACGTTGCCGCGGATCCGGTGGAACAGCGGCGCGCCGAGATCGTGTTCGAGCGTGCGGATCTGCTGGGACAGCGAGGGTTGCGCGACCCGCATCTCTTCGGCGGCGCGGGTGAAGTGCCGGTGCTCCGCGACGGCGACGAAGTAGGCGAGCTGGTGCAGCTGCATCGCGTCATGATAGCTGCTGACTATCGAGGGCAGAGTCATGATGTCTTTGACCTCTGGTGCGCGCGCTCCTAACGTCGGTCAGGTGGCAAACGACCTCGCGGTGCGGCGGCGCTCGGACCTCCGCCGGTTCTGGGACTCGACGATCGGCAAGAAGATCGTCATGGCGGTGAGCGGCGCCCTGCTGCTCGCGTTCGTGTTCGCGCACATGGTCGGCAACCTGAAGACGTTCCTCGGTGCCGACGACCTCAACCACTACGCGCACTGGCTGCGGACCATCGGCGAACCGGTCCTGCACTACGCGTGGTTCCTCTGGATCCAGCGCGTGGTCCTGCTTCTCGCGCTCGTCCTGCACGTCACGGCGGCGGTGCAGCTGGTCCGGCGCGACCTGCGGGCGCGGCCGGTGCGCTACGTCCACCGGCGGCCGGTGCGCGCGACCTTCGCGACGCGCACGATGCGCTGGGGCGGCGCGACGCTCGCGGTGTTCGTCGTCTGGCACATCCTCGACTTCACCGTGGGCTCGGTGAACCGGGACTTCGTGCCGGGTGACCCGTACCACAACCTCGTGGCGGACTTCCAGGTCTGGTGGGTCAACGTGATCTACCTCGTCGCCCTCGCGATGCTCGGCCTGCACATCCACCACGGCTTCGCCAGCGCCGCGCGCACGCTGGGCGTCACCAGCGCGCGCCGGGAACGGGCGATCAAGATCCTCGGCAGCACGACGGCGGTCGTGATCGCGGGCGGCTACGCGCTCGTCCCGGTCGCGATCATGACGGGACTGGTGGACTGATGGCGGACTACCTGACCGGCGACCCGGTCGCCGACACCAAAGCACCGGCGGTTCCGCTGGAGAACCGGTGGGACGAACGGAAGTTCACCGCGAAGCTGGTGAACCCGGCGAACCGGCGCAAGCACCGCGTGATCGTGGTGGGCACCGGGCTGGCCGGCGGGTCGGCCGGGGCGACGCTGGCCGAGCAGGGCTACCACGTGGTGCAGTTCTGCTTCCAGGACTCGCCGCGGCGGGCGCACTCGGTGGCCGCGCAGGGCGGCATCAACGCGGCGAAGAACTACCGCAACGACGGCGACTCCGTGTACCGGCTGTTCTACGACACGGTGAAGGGCGGCGACTTCCGGTCTCGGGAGTCCAATGTGTACCGGCTGGCCCAGGTCTCGGCGCAGATCATCGACCAGGCCGTCGCCCAGGGCGTGCCGTTCGCGCGGGAGTACGGCGGCCTGCTCGACACGCGGTCGTTCGGGGGCGTGCAGGTGCAGCGGACGTTCTACGCGCGCGGCCAGACCGGGCAGCAGCTGCTGATCGGCGCCTACCAGGCGCTGTCCCGGCAGATCGACGCCGGGAACGTCGAGCTGCACCCGCGGACGGAGATGCTCGACCTGGTCGTCGTCGACGGCCGGGCGCGCGGCATCGTCGCGCGCGACCTGGTGACCGGGGAGATCGAGACGCACCTCGCGGACGCCGTCGTGCTCGCGACCGGCGGCTACGGCAACGTCTTCTACCTGTCCACCAACGCCAAGGGGTCGAACGCGACCGCGATCTGGCGGGCGCACAAGCGCGGTGCCTACTTCGCGAACCCGTGCTTCACCCAGATCCACCCGACGTGCATCCCGCGGTCGGGGGAGCACCAGTCGAAGCTGACGCTGATGAGCGAGTCGCTGCGCAACGACGGCCGCATCTGGGTGCCGAAGGTGAAGGGTGACACCCGGCCGCCGGAAGAGATCCCCGAGGACGAGCGCGACTACTACCTCGAGCGGCTCTACCCGAGCTTCGGCAACCTGGTGCCACGCGACATCGCGTCGCGCGCGGCGAAGAACGTGTGCGACGCGGGC
The DNA here is from genome assembly GCF_055565395.1 of Amycolatopsis sp. NPDC028719. Lineage (NCBI taxonomy): Bacteria > Bacillati > Actinomycetota > Actinomycetes > Pseudonocardiales > Pseudonocardiaceae > Amycolatopsis > Amycolatopsis sp. NPDC028719. The sequence continues at coordinate 1,089,205 of NZ_JBVHUL010000002.1, read as the reverse complement.
CTCGGCGTCGGGCCCGGCGGCCTGGGTGTCTACCTGGACTTCGCCGACGCGATCGAGCGCATGGGCCGCCCGGCGATCGAAGCCCGCTACGGCAACCTCTTCGACATGTACCAGCGCATCACCGCGGAGGACCCCTACCGGACGCCGATGCGGATCTACCCGGCCATCCACTACACGATGGGCGGGCTGTGGGTGGACTACGACCTGCAGAGCACCGTCCCCGGGCTGTTCGTCATCGGGGAGGCCAACTTCTCCGACCACGGCGCGAACCGCCTCGGCGCGTCGGCGTTGATGCAGGGCCTCGCCGACGGCTACTTCGTGCTGCCGGCCACCCTCAACGACTACCTCGGGGGAACCCGGCTGGACGAGGTCCCGGCGGGCCACGACGAGGTCGCGCGCGTGGAAACCGAAGTGCGCGACCGGATCTCGCGGCTGCTTTCGGTGCGGGGGACGCGGTCGGTCGACTCGTTCCACCGCGAGCTGGGCCTGCTGATGTGGGACCACTGCGGGATGTCCCGCAGCCGCGAAGGCCTGCGCAAGGCCCTCGACCGGATCCCGGGGCTGCGCGCGGAGTTCTGGCGGGACGTCCGCATCCCCGGCGGTGCGGCGGAGCTGAACCAGGAGCTGGAGAAGGCGAACCGCGTGGCGGACTTCCTGGAGCTGGCCGAGCTGCTGCTGATCGACGCGCTCGCGCGGGAAGAGTCCTGCGGAGGGCACTTCCGCGAAGAACACCAGACCGCCGACGGTGAGGCGCGGCGCGACGACGAGCACTTCTCGTACGTCGCCGCGTGGGAGTACGGCGAGAAACCCGTGCTGCACCGCGAGGACCTCACCTTCGAGCACGTGCACCCGACCCAGCGGAGCTACACATGAAACTCACCGTCCGCATCTGGCGGCAGGCCGGCCCGGCCACCGAGGGCCGGCTGGTGTCCTACCCGGTCGACGACCTCAGCCCGGACATGTCCTTCCTCGAAATGCTGGACGTGCTGAACCAGGAGCTGATCGCGAACGGCGAAGAACCGGTGGCCTTCGACCACGACTGCCGCGAGGGCATCTGCGGCTCGTGCGGCGTCGTGATCAACGGGCAGGCGCACGGCCCGGAGCGCACGACGTCCTGCCAGCTGCACTTGAGGTCGTTCTCCGATGGTGACGTGGTCGACGTGGAACCGTGGCGCGCCAAGGGTTTCCCGGTGATCAAGGACCTGGTGGTCGACCGCTCGGCGCTGGACCGGATCGTCCAGGCGGGCGGGTACGTCAGCGCCCCGACGGGTAGCGCCCCGGACGCCCACGCGACCCCCGTCCCCAAGCCGGACGCGGATCTGGCGTTCGACAACGCGACGTGCATCGGCTGCGGCGCGTGTGTCGCGGCGTGTCCCAACGGCTCGGCGATGTTGTTCACCGCGGCGAAGGTGACACACCTGAGCCTGCTGCCGCAGGGCCAGCCGGAACGGGCCCAGCGGGTGCTGGACATGGTGGACACGATGGACGCGGAAGGCTTCGGCGGGTGCACGAACACCGGCGAATGCGTGGCGTCGTGCCCGAAGGGCATCCCGTTCGCCAGCATCGCGAGCCTCAACCGGGAGTTCCGGAAGGCGAGCCGCTCGGGTCGTGGCTGAGCGGCTCGCCGTCCGGTTCTCAGTGGCTCAGCGTTTCAGCGTGAAGGTGAAGCCGCCGGAGAGCTTGCCGCTCAGCCGGACCGCTGAAACGAGCTTTTCTTCCGTGATCAGCCGCTCCACTTCGGCCCGCGAAAGGCCGCACCCTTCGGCGATCAGCCGCACCGGCCGGACCGGGATCCGCGCGGCGAAGCGGACCTCGACGTCGATCACCTCGTGGTCCAGGTCCTCCGGGTCGCCGGTGTCGAGACGCCACGCGCCGTCCCAGTCGAGGGCGATGTGGTTGCGGCGCCGCAGCACCGGGTCCTGGAGGAGTTCGGCGGCGAGACCGGGGTCGTTGTTCTGCAGCCGGTCCAGCAGTTCCGGCCGGACGGAGCGCACGTTCACGCGCTCCAGGACCGTGAGCTTCACCGTGTCCCCGCACGCGGTACAGAGCGCGAGGAGCCAGGCGTCGAGGAGCTTGTGGTGGGCGTTGACGCGAAATTTGCCGTTCGCCCGGAACCGCTCGGCCCCGCACACGTGGCAGCGGCGGAGGACGAGCGGCAGGCAGGTGGGTACGACGACCCAAGTGACGAGCACAGGAGTACACCGGTTTCCGTGAGAAGTCCGCAGCAAAAGGCGGCGCGGCGCAGAGGCGCGACGCGCGACGATTCAGCACTCGGGGTGTCTCACGCGATGTACAACGGCACGTCCTTCGGCCAGGAGACGGGGCTCGACAGGACGATAGCGGCGCGCGGCGGTGGCGTTCCACCGATTTTCGCGCGCCGCCGGCTCGACGTCAGTTCTTGAGCTTGGCGTACACGATGACGTTGTCGAGGTAGTTCCGGTTGGCGGCGTCGTACTTGCCGCCACAGGTGATCAGGCGCAGCTCGGGCTCGGACGTGTTGCCATACACGGCTTCGGTCGGGAAGGACTTCTTCGCGATCTGGTCGACCTTCGTCACCTCGAACGTCAGCTGCCCGCCGTCGGCGCGGCCGACGTGCACGGGGTCGCCCGGCTTCAGTTCGTGCAGCCGCCAGAAGATGCCCTTGCGGTGGTCGCCGTCGATGTGGCCGAGGATCACCGCGGGCCCGATCTCGCCGGGCGTGGGGCCGTACTCGTACCAGCCGGCCTGCAGCGGCTGGTCGACCGGCGGCACCTCGACGGTGCGGTCGGGGTTGAGCCCGAGCGACACCAGCGTCGACTTCGCGTCGATCGCGGGGACGTCCAGCGCGGTCGGCAGGGACCGGCTCAGCCCGGCGGAGACGGGTGCCGGCGGCGGGGCGGCGGGCGTCGCCGTCGCCCCGCCGCAGCCGGCGAGCAGCAGGGCGGAGACGGCGGCGAGGAGGGCGCGGCGCAGCACCGGCTCAGCCCTCCGTGACGAGGCCGGCGAGGCTGCCGTCGCCGGTCTGCGGGGCACCGGCGGGAACGACGACGACCTGGCCGGGCCCGGCCGGCCGCGGCGGCGCCTCGGGAGCGCGTTCCTTCGACGGACCGCAGGTGACGGAGGCCAGCTTGACGTCGCCGCTGCCGAGGGCACCGGTCGTCTTGCCGCCGAGCAGCTTGACGTGCAGGGCGGTGACTTCCAGGGAGCCGTCGTAGCGCTGCTTCTGCTCGTTGACGATCAGCTCGGCGACGCCGGGGATGCCGAGCGTCTGGTTGGGCGAAGTGGCGGCGGGCAGCGTGCCGAGCCGGCCGAGGTTGACGCCGGCGAGGTCGCTGCTGCCGGTGACGTGCCCGTCGGCCGACCCGCAGCGGGCGCTGATCAGCCGGATCGACGGCACGCGCCCGGCGGCCGCGGCGAGCAGCGGCAGCGTCGCCTCGGCGACGCTCGCCTTGGCGGCCACGGAACCGGCACCGCCGACGACGGAGCTGCTGATCGCCTTGGCGGTGACGAGCCCCTTGAGCGGCACGTCGGCGACGCTCGCCTCGGCGGGGCCGGTGCTGCTCGACCCGGCCAGCTGCCCGGTGTCGACGGTGATCCCCTTGCCGTCGGTGAGCACCCCGGGCAGCAGGGAGACGCTCGCCGACGCGCCGAAGGCGGACCCGGTGACGGCGTCGCCGGCGGTGGCGACACCGGCGGAGCCGGTGAGCACGGCGACGGTCACGCCGGCCAGGCTCCCGGCTCGGAGCAGGGTCGTGCGCATGAAGAAAGTCCTTTCGCCGGAACGGAAAACGGGGAGACACCGCGGCGGGACGTGACCCGGCGGCGAGGGAAAGCCCGGCCACGCTATCAAAATCGCCACGGGGGGCAAGGATTCCTTGCGGCGGCGGGAATTCCGGCGTTCGCCAACGGTGATCTTCCGAGTCGCGGGAACCACGAAGCGGTCACGGTGGGGCGGGCTTTCCTGCCGTTCGTCGACAACCAGTAGTGCGCACTGCGGCATTCGGGGAGGGTCGACGCGGGATCAGACACGGACGAGTGATTACTCGGACGGGCGGCGGCGAACACGCAGGGTGATGTGACCACCACGGCCCCAGGCCCGATCCGCCGGCGGCGTGCAGGGAGGTCGCGAAAGAGTCATTCGCGACACTCGACCCGCGCCCGCCGCCCGCCGCCCGCCCGGCTTCCGGCTTCGCCCGCTGGCTTCTGGCTGCGGCCCGCTGGCTTCCGGCCGCTGGCGGCCGCCCGGCCCGCTGGCCGCCTGGCCCGCTGGCCGCCTGGCCCGCTGGCCGCCTGGCCCGCTGGCCGCCTGGCCCGCTGGCCGCCTGGCCCGCTGGCCGCCTGGCCCGCCGGCCGCCTGGCCCGCCGGCCGCCCGGCTCGGCCGCCCGCCCGCCCGGCCCGCCGGGCGCCCGGCCGGTCGGCCGCCCGGCCAGCCTGCCGGAATCGCGGCCCGGATGCAGTGAATGACCCATTCCTGTCGTCGGATGAGGTGAATGAGTCATTCATTGACGTCGCGCTCGCCGGCGGCGTCCGCTCAAGCCCGGTAGGGGCCGTGGTTCCCGAGGTCCGGGCTCACCCGCGGCGGCGGGCCGCTCTGCCCGGGCACCGGCGTCACGGTCGTCTGCTCGACCCCGGCCTCGGCGACCGGCTGGACGTACACCTCGCCCGGCCGGTCGGTCTCCCGCTCCTGGAAGTGGGTTTCGACGATCGTGTCCTGCCGGCGGCGGTTGAGAACGGCCAGGGTCAGCCCGTGGGCGACCGCCAGCAGCAACAGGAACACGCCGAGCCGGCCGACCAGCGCGGCCGTCGATCCCGACCAGCCGGGGCCCACCACCGACAGCAGGGCCAGGACGCCGAACGCGACCAGGTGGAAGACCGTCACCACCATCCACGCCATCGAGCGGGTCCCTTCGCCGCCGTCCGGGCCGCTCAGGTAGCGGCGGCCGCCGCGGTAGAGGATCTGGCCGTCGGCGATCACGAAGATCAGGCCGATGATCAGGAACCCCGGGAGTTCGTTGTCGGGCATCGTCTCCTCCTCCTTTCGGGCGGGGTACCCGGCGACCGCGTCCCGATGAGCCGCTTCACCGGATCGAGCGAAGACGGTCCTGGAGGGACTCCAGGTTTACGATCGCGATCATGCGATTCGCCATCAAGACCTCGCCCCAGAACACCGAGTGGGCGGACATGCTCGCCGTGTGGCAGGCCGCCGACGAGATCGAGCTGTTCGAGTCCGGCTGGACCTTCGACCACTTCTATCCCATCTTTTCCGATTCGACCGGGCCGTGCCTCGAAGGCTGGGTCACGCTCACCGCGCTCGCGCAAGCCACGAAACGGCTCCGGCTGGGCACGCTGGTCAGCGGGATCCACTACCGCCACCCGGCACTGCTCGCGAACATGGCCGCGACGCTCGACATCGTTTCGGGCGGACGGCTGGAGATCGGCATCGGCGCCGGCTGGAACGAGGAGGAGTCCGGCGCGTACGGCATGGAGCTCGGCACGGTCAAGGAGCGCAGCGACCGCTTCGAGGAAGGCTGCGAGGTGCTCGTCGGCCTGCTGACCCAGGAAACGACCTCGTTCCAGGGGAAGTACTACCAGCTGGCCGACGCGCGCAACGAGCCGAAGGGCGTGCAGAAGCCGCACCCGCCGATCTGCATCGGCGGCAGCGGCGAGAAGCGAACCCTGCGCACCGCCGCGAAGTACGCCCAGCACTGGAACTTCGTCGGCGGCACGCCCGAGGAGTTCGCCCACAAGCGGGAAGTGCTGCACCGCCACTGCGCGGACATCGGCCGCGACCCGGGCGAGATCACGCTGTCCTCGCACGTCCGCCTCGGTCCGGACGGCGACCACGCCAAGGTCGCGGCCGAAGCGGAGGCGCTCGGCGAAGCCGGTCTCGACCTCGCGATCGTGTACCTGCCGCCGCCGCACACCCCGGCCGTGCTGGAGCCGCTGGCGAAGGCGCTCGAACCACTGCGCTGAGCCGGGCCGGTGTCGCGGCGGGAAGCGCGGTTCTCACCCCGGCGTGCGGAGTCGATCACCCGGCCGAGTTGCCGCGAATTGCGCGACCCCGGACCCGGTGGGAGCGTCGGGAAACCGAACTGCTTTCCCACCACGGATCCAGGAGTCGCGCATGACCACCACCGAAATGCCCGCCGTGCACGAATGCACCGTCAGCGGCTGTTCCTACAACCACGACGGCTGCCACGCCTTCGCCATCACCGTCGGCGGCGACAACGGTTCCGCCGACTGCGGCACTTTCGTCCCGCTGAACACGAAGGGCGGCCTCGACCGCGTCGTGGCTCAGGTCGGCGCCTGCTCGCGGGCGGACTGCCGGCACAACTCCTCGCTGGAGTGCACGGCTTCGAGCGTCCGGGTCGGTCCGGGCGAAGGCGGGCACTCCGCCAACTGCCTCACCTTCACGAAGTAGTACTCGGCGTACCCGGCGCCGGTCGGCTCCCGGCCGGCGCCGCGGCGCGCCGTCGCACCAGATGCAACCCGGCGGCGGCCACGGCCCCCGCTGCCGCGACGACGCCCGTCGCCACCGGGCTCAGGGACTTCGACAGGCTCGGTGCCGTACTCGGCCCGAGCAGCCAGACCGCCAGCGGGATGACGTAAGCCACCGCCATCAGGCCACTCCACCAGCGGGCCGCGGGGGACCGCAGGGTGCGGGCCAGCACGATCGCGACCGGGATCCCGGCGAGCAACGCGAACTGGCCGGCGACCATGACCGGGAACGCCCACGCCGCGACGAGCACGGCCTTCGACGGGCGAGTGGGTGCGGACATCGCTTTTCTCCTTCGGGTTTTGGAGCTCAGCAGGGGCGGGCTTCGGCGGCGGCCTCGAGGTCGGCCAGCCAGAGGTCGAGACCGAGGGCGAGGTACTGGATGGCCGTGGCGGGGTCGGCCTCGACCTGCGCGCCCGTCCAGCTCTCCTCGGTGCGGACGACCACGCCGCCCCGGGCCGGGGTAAACGTCCAGACGTGGACGCCCCGGTCGATGCGCAGGCCGTCGCCGATCGCCGGGCCCGTCCAGCGGACGCACCGGCCGGGCTGGATCTGGCCGACGGTGGAGGTGATGACGAGGGTCGTGGCGGGGGAGGACGGCGTCGCCGGGGCCGGGGTCGTCCAGCGGAACCGCGAGCCCGGGTGCAGGGGGCCCGGGTCCGGCCGCTTCGCGCTGGTGACCGCGGCCTGCCAGCTCGGCCACCCCTCGACGCCGGTCTGCAGCTTCCAGACGGTGTCCACCGGCGCCTGGACGAACGTCTCCGTCCGGTAGTGCACCTGGGCAGCGGGATCGACGCCCTGACCTCGGCAGGTCAGCGGGCTCGCGGTGGCCGCGTCCGCCGGGGTGGCGGCGAAGAGGGCCGCGGCGGCCAGCGGGACGGCGAGCAGGGCACGGGCGGTCTTGACCATGGCGGGCCTCCTTGGTTTGTTAGTGGCTATCGCTCTAGTTAGAAGCTATAACTTGCAGTGGCTTAGTGTCAATAAGAAAAGTGATAGCCTCTAACTCAACCGGAAGGGAGCCGCTCATGACGGACGCGGGGCCGACCTCACGCGAGCGCTACCGGGCGCAGGTGCGCGCGGAGATCAAGCAGCACGCGTGGGAGCAGATCGCCGAGGCGGGCGTGCCGGCCCTGTCGCTCAACGCCATCGCCAAGAAGCTCGGGATGAGCGGACCGGCCCTCTACCGGTACTTCGCGAACCGGGACGACCTGGTGACGGCGCTCATCCGCGACGCGTACCGGAGCGTCGCGGACACGGTCCGCGCGGCCTACGACGGCGGGGCGGACCTGGCCGGGCTGGCGCACGCCATCCGGGACTGGGCCCGCGAGGACCCCCAGCGCTACTTCCTGATCTACGGCACGCCCGTCCCCGGCTACCACGCGCCCGAGGACACCACCGCGATCTCGCACGAGGTGATGGCGGTGCTCATCGAAGCCTGCGGGGCGCGGCCGGCGGAAGCGGCGCCGACGCCGTTCGACACGCACCTGGAAGACCACCGCGAGTGGGCCGGCGGCCACCCGGCGCCCGCGGCGGTCCTGCACCGCGCGCTGGCGTTCTGGACCCGCTTGCACGGCGTGCTCTCGCTCGAACTGGCCGGCCACTTCGCGGGCATGCGCTTCGACGCCGGCCTGCTGATCGACGAGGAAGTGGCCGCCCTCACCGCCGGGTGAGCGACGCGGGGCCGGCGCGCTCAGGCGGCGGACTTCGCGACCGGCGCCGGGCCGACACCGCCACGATCACTCGGCCGCTGTCGCCTCGTCGGCGGCGAGGCGGGGCCGCTGACCTGGGATCGCGCCGCCCGGCGCGGTGCTCGCCCGGGCGGTCAGGGGGTGAAGCAGCTCAGCGACGGGAGCGCGGCCGCCGAGCTGTCCGACAGCTCGACGAACCACACCAGCAGGTGGATCACGACGCCGACGACGTCTTCGGGCTCCCCGCGGGTCGCCAGCTCCACCTGGATGTCGCGGCTGGCTTCGTCGTCGCCGAGGGTCGCGAGCAGGGCGCGCAGCGCGGCCAGGGGCCCGGGCGGCAGCCGGTCCACCTCGACCGCCCGGGCCTGCTCGTCGGCCACGGCGATGGTGAAGATCGTCCCGGGATCGGCCGGGTGGCGGGCGCGGACCACGGCCGCGCACCGGCTGACCAGGTCCCCGGCGATCTCGGCGGGGACGTGCGGCGAGCCGGCGCGGGCGAGGACGTCCAGCGCGTCGGCCACTTCGTCGTACGCTCCGGCCAGAGCGGATTCGACGAGATCGGTGGTGAACTGCCGGACCGTCCCGGCGGAGTTCCGCTTCTCCGTCATCCGGTCGAGGTACCCGGCCGGCCCGGGCTTAACCGGTCAGCGCGGCTCCGGCAGCGCGAAGAGGGTGTGCTGGGCGGGGTCCTCCGGCTCGCCGCCGAGGCGCAGGCACTTGCGGCAGGTCACCGGCAGGTCGACCGGGGTGATCTCGCCCGCCGCGCCGAGCCCGGACCACCCCTGGTGGCAGGCGGGCGCGGGCAGGGTCAGCTCGTCGAGCCAGGGCACCCACGCCACCCGGTGGGCGACGCCGGACCGGCCGATCCGCAGCCGCATCCCGGTGAAGAGGCGGTGTTGCGCGGCCGCGAACCGTTCGGGGTCGACACGAGTGGCCGGGAACAGCGGGATCGGTTCGCTCACCAGTCCAGTATGCGGGGCCCGGGTGCGTGTGCGCGGTGGCCGGCCGGTCGGGGGGCGTGCCGCCCGGCCACCGCGAACGAACAACGAGAGGGCCGCTTCGCCGCGACTATGACGGCCGGGCGCCCGGTTCACCGATTCGGGTGACGCCGGCTCAGCCGGCGGCCAGCCAGTCGAGGTTGACCGAACCGGTGTCCCCCGCCGCGTACGACAGCGTGACCACCGGATCCCGGCCGGAGAGCGGGACGTCGGCGAAGGTCACGGTGCCCCAGTCGTCCCAGCTGTCGGAGACCTTCGGGAAGCTCACCTGCCGCAGCGGGCGGCCGTCCACCGACAGCGTCATCGTGCGGGCGTCGCTGTTGGCGTTGGCGTAGCGCACGGTGAGCGCGGTCGTCGCCGGGCCGGTCGACGTGCGGTGCAGCGTGAACGACGACGCCGCGCCCGGGGACCAGAGCCCGTCGAGGAACGCGCGGCCGGAGTAGCCGGTGTGGTTCACGTTCGTCTTCACGCCGCCGGTGTTGACCGCGTCCTCCGCTTCGAGGTGACCGGGGGCCGGGCAGCCGTCGACGGTGCCCGCGGTGTCGGCGCACCGGTCGGCCGCGTCGGGCACGTGGTCGCCGTCGCGGTCGCCGGCGGCCGCGCCGGTGAGCGTGATCGCGACGGTGTGGCTCCCGCTCAGCGTGGCCGGGACGGCGTTGCCCGGTGCGGGCCTGCCGTCGATCGTGAACGAGCTGACCCTGGTGCCCGCGCCGCGCAACGAAATCGTGAGGTTCGCGGCGCGGTAGCTCAGGTTCCGGAGGGTGACGTCACCCCAGCCGGCGGGGAGGCCGGGCGCGAACGTCAGGCCGCGGTCGGTGAACGTCAGACCGAACAGGCCGGTGTGGATCATGTCGAGGAACGCGGTGGCCGACCAGGTCTGGTCGGGTTCGGAGCCCCAGTGGAACTTCACGGTGTCGCCGAGCCGCTGGTAACCGCCGTCCACGACGCCGGTGCGGCCGTTGTAGATCTCCCAGAACCCACTGTTGTTGTCCGCCAGCTTCGCCAGGCGCGCGGTCTCCGATGCGAAGGCGCTCTGGTCACCCTGCCCGGCCAGGGCCTTGGCCCACAGCCCCTGCACGAGCGGCCACACGATCGCGTTGTGCCGGCCCGGTTGCGCGTCCGAATAGCGGTCCCAGTTCGGGAAGGTGTCGGGCATGCCCCACGGCATCTCCTGCGCGTGGGCGAGGATCGACCGGGCCTGGGCCGGGTTCGCGATGCCGAAGAGCAGGGCGAACGCCAGCCCGGTGCCTTCCTGGTAGGCGCCGCGGCTGCCGTCGGCGAGCAGCTGGTAGTCGTACAGTCCGGTCCGCGCGTTCCAGAAGTGCCGGTTGATCGCGGTCTTCAGCGCGGTGGCCTTGGTCCGGTAGCCGGCGATCTCCGCGCCGGGACGGCGAAGCTTCTCCGCCATGTTGGCCGCGTTGACGTAGGCGGCGTAGTAGACCTCGTTGGTGCTCAGGTACATCCCGCTCGCCACGCCCGGCCACGGCGAGCTGCCGGTGCTGACCGACTCGGTGGCGTCGGCGGGCGGCGCGGGGTAGCCCGCGATGCCGTCGTTGAAGAAGGACGGACCGGTGAACAGCCCGTACGTCGCGTTGAAACCGGCCGTGGTGGCGTGTTCGCGGATCGTCAGCGTGTTCGCCGTCGTCCGGTAGGCGTTGTCGAGGAACCCGCCGTCCCCGGTCACCAGGTAGTGGTGCCACGCGGCGCTCGCCCAGACGACCTGGTCCCACTGCTGGTCGTCCTGCTGCACGCGCAGGGCGCCACCGGCGTCCTTGTCGACGACCGCCCACAGCGTGTTCTTCGCGAGGGCGGGGGCGAGGAGGCTGGTCGCGTTCCAGCTGTTGATCGAGGCGTCACGGGTCCACGGCTGGTCGTAGCCCCCGCCCGCGCGGACGAGCCCGGTGGCCGGGTCGAGCAGGCCGCTCTTGCCGTACTTCGGGTCGTAGCCGATCGTGTTGGTGCGCAGCAGGTTGTCCAGCGCTTCGCGATAGGCCGTGCCGTACAGGGCTTGGCTCGCGGGGTTCGCGAACTCGAGCTGCGGAGGCGGCGGGCTCGCGGCCGCCGGGGTCGTGGGTGACACAGCGGCGATGACGCCACACGCGACAGCCACGGCGAAGACCGCCGAAGCGACCCGTTTCTTCATGCGCGTACCTCTTTCGGCGCCCGGGGGACCGGGGACAGTCCACCACGGAACGCGAGTTCTTCCCGGGGCACGCGGGAATCCTGTCCGTTTATGTCCGGCGGCCCGGACCGCCGTCACGGTCCGGTAAAGACCGTTGTGCCTGGTAGCACCGTGTGATCGGCTGTCGGGACCCGTGATCGAATCCGGTGAGGAGGGTCGGTGACGTTCTTCCTCTCGCGGCTCTTCGCGCGCTGGGTGCCCCACCGCGGCTGGCTCCTGCCGATCGCCGTGGTGGTGGTCGTGTTCGCGACGAGCTGGCCGCTGATGGCGCTCGCCGAACCGGCCGGCAGCGAGCTCGTCCGGCCCGGCAACTTCTGGTGGTACTTCGTCGTCACGACGACCACGGTCGGGTACGGCGACTTCTCGCCCGAGACGCTCGCCGGGCACGTCGTGGGCGCGTACGTCATCGCCGGCGGGCTGGCCACGCTCACGACGGTGTTCACGAAGCTCGCTTCGGTGCTGGAACAGGCGAAGGGACGGCGGATGCAGGGGACGGAGGCGACGCGGGCGACCGCCCACACGGTGCTGATCGGGTACGCGGCCGGGCGGACCGAGCGGATCGTGGCCCAGCTGCTGGCCGACGGCGTGACCGGGCTGGTGCTCTGCGCGGAGGTGCCGGTGCACCCGATGCCGGGGCAGCCGGTGGAGTTCGTCCGCGGCGAGCCGACGGTCGCCGCCGTGCTGGACCGGGCGGGGGTGCCGCGCGCGGCCGCCGTCCTGGTGGACATGGCCGACGACAACGAGGCGCTGGCCGTCGCGGTCACGGTGGACCACGCCAGCCCGGCGTCGCACGTCGTGGTCACGCTGCGCGACCTCGAGCGGGCGGAGCTGCTGCGGTACGTGGACCCGCGGATCCGGTGCGTGCAGTGGCACACGCCGCGGATGGTGACCGAGGAGCTGACGTCGCCGGGGATCGCCGAGGTCTACGCGGAGCTGATGACGGCCGGGGGAGCGGACACGTTCTCGGTGACGCTCCCGGAGTCCCTCGGCCGGCTGCCGGCGTCGCGCTGCCGGGTGGCGCTCGGGCGCGCGTACGGCGCGACGGTGCTGGCCGCGCGCACGGGGCAGGACCTGGTGGTGAACCCGGCGTGGGACGCGGAGCTGGCGGCGGGCGCGGTGCTGTACTACGTCGGCCCCCGGCGGCTCACGGGCGGAGAAGTCGAGACGGCTCTGCGGGACGCCGAGCTGTGATCCACGCGCTTTGTCCGGATTTCCGGCCGCCGATGGTGGCCGGTTCGGGCTGGGGGTTGCATACTGCGACCATGGCGCGAGGGAAAGCGGAGGTCGCGCGGTGAGTCCCCGGGAGGGGCCCCGCCCGAAGTTCGGCAGGATCGACCCGTTCTGCCTGATGGCGGTGCTGCCGGTGCTGCTGGTGGCCGGCATCCTCGGGTCGCTGGTCAACGTGGCCTTGGGGCTCGGGTGCGCGGTGTTCGCCGGGCTGATCGTGCTGTTCGACTCGTGGGCGAACCGCCCATCCCGGGCCCGCGAGCCCGAGCCGGAGCCGGAGAGGCGCGAGCGACCACCCCGCCCGGCGGCGGCCCGCCCCCCGGCGCGGCGCCCCGGCCCGCCCCCACCGCGGCCGCAGGTCCCTCGTGGGCAGGCCCCCCGGGCACAGGCCCCGCGCACGCAGGCGCAGCGCGCCCAGCAGCCGCCGCGTGCGCAGCCGCCACGGGCACGGCAGGCCCCGCGTGAGGCGCCGTATCACTGAGCGAGGGTTCGCACACGGCGGGTAGCCGGGTGCGAACTGCCTCGCGGTTGCGCAGCGCCCAGCCGTAGTACTGGTGTCGCGCGTCCGAGATCCGTCGACAGCAGCCTGGCGATGCGCCCGGGCGGCTGAAGGTGCCCTTCACTGCGTCAGATACGAGGAAGGGGACCTTCAGCTCGCGTGGCCAAACCCGTGCCGGCCTCACCTCAGTCCGAAGTGGACAGCGCTCACACCGCCCCCATGTCCAGCGACAGCCAATGCTCGGGCCGCAGGAACACCACGACGTGCTCCCCGAGCTGCGTCCGCTCGAACTCCAGGAACCCCGCCACCTTCTCCTCCGGCAGGTACCGTGCCGCCATTTCCCTGGCGCGCTCCGGGGAGTCCGGTTCCGTCCTCGTCACCGGCCCCTCCACCGACACGTACCGGACCGTCGGCGTGGTGCGCTGCGCCATCAAGCTGAACCGTCCCGCCGCTTCGATCGCCTTCATCTTGCGAGAACCCGGTGCCGTGCGCACCCAGAGCTCGCCGCCCGGGGTGTACTGGTACCAAAGGGGAACCGTCAGTGGCGCGCGGTCCGGCCGCTCGGTCACCGACAGCGCGCCGATGTGGGGTTCCGCCAGGAATCGCTCGCGTTCCGCTGCCGAAAGTGCCATGCGCCGCACGCTACCTCGCACCCCCGACAAGAATTCACGTGTCGAGGAGCGCGAACACCTCGTCGACCGCCCACCGACGCGAAGACAGACCCTGTTCGTGGTGGTAACGGAGGTACGTCTCCAAGACCGCGCGGTTGGCCGAAATCCCGTACGGCCACCAGTCCGGGCCGAACTGCGGCTCGTTGCGCTCGACCAGGGCGTGCATCCACGGCACCATCGTCGGCACCTGGTACAGCCGGCGACCGCGCCGGTACCGGTCGGCCGCCGCCGACGCCGCCTCCGAGAACAGCCGGTAGACGCCGGGGGCGTGCTCCAGCAGTTCGCGCCGGATCACCACCGCGTGCATGATCGGGAAGATCCCGGTGCGCCGGTGGTAGTCGCGTTCCACCGGCTCGAAGTCGGGGAACAGCCGGGCCACGTCCGGGGCGCCGTCCAGCACGCACTGCGGGACGTTGGCCGAGAAGAGCGCGTCGATCTCGCCCGTGGCCAGCAGGTCGCCCAGCGCCCGGTCCGTGGTCGTGACCGGCACGTCGTCCGGGTGCGGGTGCGGGATGAAGCCGAACGGCGCCGACGGGCGGTCGAGCCCGCCGATCACCCACTCGTTGCGCGCGGGCTCGAAGCCGTACTCATCGCTGAGGATTCCCTTGGCCCACACGCCGGAGTCCTGGCCGTAGGTGCCGAACTCGCCGATCGTCCGGCCCACGAGGCCACCCGGTCCGGTGATGCCCGACCGGGTGTTGACGAAGACGCACGAGTGCCGGAACACCCGGTTCGGGAAGATCGGCAGGGCGACGTACGGCAGGCCGGACTCCAGCAGCCGGAGGTAGAACGTCAGGCCGAGCTCGCCGACGTCGACCCGCCCGCCGGCCACCCGCTCGAAGATCTCCGGCAGCGTGGCGGCCGTCGTGACGTCGACGTCCGGCCGATCGAACAGGGCCTGGGTCGTGTCGTACCGGTAGCACGCGATCGTGAGAGTCATACCGGGGATCGTCGCCCGCCGGGACCGGGTGGGTCCAAGTCCGGCTCGGTCGATCCGATACCGCACGGGTATCGTGTCACGGTGGATCTGCGCTCGCTCGGGTACTTCGTGGCCGTGGCCGACGAGCGGCACGTCGGCCGGGCGGCGAGCCGCCTGCACATGACGCAGCCGCCGCTCAGCCGGGCGATCCGGCAGCTGGAGGACGAGCTCGGCGCGGCCCTGTTCGACCGGACCCCGAAGGGCGTCGCCCTCACGCCCGCCGGCGCGGCGCTCTACGGCGAAGCGGACGCGCTGCTGAAGCAGGCCGCGCGGATCCGCGGCCGGGTGACCGCCGCGGCGGGCGCGGCCACCCTCACGATCGGGACCCTGGCCGACGCGGCCGAGCACGTCGGCGGCCGGCTGGTCCCGTTGTTCCGGGAGCGCCACCCGCACGTCGACGTCCGCGTGCACGAAGCGGACCTGAGCGACCCGACGGCGGGTCTGCGCGCCGGGCTCGTCGACGTCGCGCTGACGCGGACTCCTTTCGACACCACGGGAATCGGCTCGCAGGTGCTGCGCTCGGTGCCGGTCGGGGTGGTGGTCCGCGACGACGACCCGCTCGCCCGCCGCCGCTCGGTGGCGGCGGCCGGGCTGGCCGGGCGCCGGTGGGTCCGGCTGCCCGACGGGACCGATCCCGCCTGGACCGCCTACTGGACCGGTGGCGCGCCCGGCGACGCGGCACCGGTGCTGCGGACCGTCCAGGAATGCCTGCAGGCGGTGCTGTGGAACGGAACCACGGCGCTCGCCCCGGTCGACCAGCCCCTGCCGGCCGGGCTGGTCGTCGTCCCGCTGGCGGACCGGCCGCCGAGCGACCTCGTCGTGGCGTGGCCGAAGGCCGGCCGGAGCCCGCTGGTCCGCAGCTTCGTCCAGGTGGCCTGGGCCGGCTACCGGGACTGACCGGGCACTCAGGCGCCTTGGTGCTCCGCCATGTACCGGGCGTACCAGGCCGGCCATTCCGCGTCGTACTCCCCGGTCTCCTTCTCGTGTTCGCCGTGCGCCGCCGCGGCCTCGCGCAGCGAGCGCTCCAGCTCCTGCGCCGAGCCGTACGTCACGCCGTCGACCCGCCCGGGGAACCGGGCGGTGATCTCCTGCAGCAGCCACGTGTTGCCGTCCGGGTCGCTGAACGACGCGAACGACGAGTACGTGCCGCGGCCGGGGTGCGCGCCCGGGGCGAACGCGCCGGTCTCGTCGCGGTGGAAGACGTCGCTGACGTCGACGCCGTGGCCGGCGAGCTCCTTGCGGGCCGCTTCGATGTCCTCGACGACCAGGTAGGTGCTCCGGACCGACCCCGGGGCGGCGTCGGTGATGCCGGTGCCGAAGTGGACCGACGCCGGCGACCCCGGCGGGGTCAGCTGCACGACCCGCGAGGCGCCGAACTCGATGTCGGCGTCCTCGCGCCAGCCGAGGGTCTTGTAGAAGTGCTTGGTCCGGTCGACGTCGGCGACGGGCAGGACCACGACTTCGAGCTTCATGTCCATGATCGGGAACTCCTCCGGTGCGGCGGCAGGGGACTCGGTGCCGCTCGAGACCACTCTCCCGCGCATCCGGCCCGGTTCGCCCCAGGGAGACACCCTGGTCATTCACCCGGGCCCGGTAATGTTCCGGACCATGTCGGGTCAAGGGCTCCTCGGCCGGGACGACGAACGCGCGGTGCTCGACCGGCTGCTCGCCGACGCGCGGGCGGGGGCGGGCCGGGCGCTCGTCCTGCGGGGCGAGGCCGGCATCGGCAAGACCGCCTTGCTGGAGCACTTCACGGCCCGGGCGGCCGGGTGCCGGATCGCGCGGGCGATGGGCGTCGAGTCCGAGCGGGAACTGCCGTACGCCGGGCTGCAGCAGCTGTGCGCGCCGTTCCTCGACCGCCTGGACCACCTCCCCGGCCCGCAGCGCACCGCCATCGGCACGGCGTTCGGTCTGACTTCCGGCGAGCCGCCGGACCGCTTCCTCGTCGGCCTCGCGGTGCTGACCCTGCTGGCCGAAGTGGCCGAGGAGGAGCCGGTGGCCTGCGTGATCGACGACGCGCAGTGGCTCGACCGCGTGTCCGCGCAGACCCTCGGGTTCGTCGGCCGGCGGCTGCTGGCCGAACGGGTCGCCCTGCTGATCGCCGTCCGGGAGCCCGCCGGCGAGCTCGACGTCGCCGGGCTGCCCGACCTCGAGGTGCGCGGGCTGGGCGACGCCGCGGCCCGCGCGCTGCTGGACTCCGTGCTCAAGGGCCCGGTCGATCCGCGGGTCCGCGACCGGATCGTCGCCGAGACCCGCGGCAACCCGCTCGCCCTGGTCGAGCTGCCCCGGTTCCGGACGGCCGCGGAGCTCGCCGACGGGTTCGAGCAGCCGGGTGTCCTGCCGCTGGCCGGGCGGATCGAGCAGTGCTTCCTCCAGCAGCTGGCCCCGTTGCCCGCCGACACCCGGCGGCTGCTGCTGACCGCGGCCGCGGAGCCGCTCGGCGACGCCACGCTGCTCTGGCGCGCGGCCGGCGAGCTCGGCCTGGGTGCCGACCCGGCGGCCGCGGCCGAGGCGACCGGGCTGATCGAGTTCGGCCCGCGGATCCGGTTCCGGCACCCGCTGGTGCGCTCGGCCGTCTACCGGTCGGCGCCGGCGCGGGAGCGACTGGAGGTGCACCGGGTGCTGGCGGCGGTGACCGACGCGGCCGTCGACCCGGACCGCCGCGCGTGGCACCGCGCGCAGGCGACCGTCACCCCCGACGAGGACGTCGCGGCCGAGCTCGAGCGTTCCGCGGGACGAGCGCGGGCGCGCGGTGGCCTGGTCGCGGCGGCCGCGTTCCTCGAGCACGCCGCCGCTTTGACACCCGACCCGGCGCGGCGTGCCCGCCGTGAACTCGCGGCGGCGCGGGCGAAACGCGGCTCGGGCGCGCTCGAAGCGGCACTCGGGTTGGTGAGCGCGGCGGAGGCCGGGCCGCCCGACGCCGTCCGGAGCGCGGAGGCCGACCGGCTGCGCGGCCAGGTCGCGTTCGACCAGCGGCAGGGGAGCGAGGCGGCCCGGCTGCTGCTGCGAGCCGCCGGTCACCTCGCCCCGGTCGACGCCGGACTGGCGCGCGAGACCTACCTGGAGGCGCTGGGCGCGGCCGTCTGGGCCGGGACCGGGCTCACCGAAGCGGCCGAAGCCGCGTGCGCCGCCCCGCCGGCGCGGGTACCGCCGAGCGCCGCCGACCTCGTGCTGGACGCGCTCGCGACCCGCCTCACCGCCGGCTACGAGACCGCGGCGCCGCGGCTGACCCGCGCCGTCGAGGCCGTTCAAACCCTCGACGTCGCGACCGAGGACACCGACCGGGTGCTGTGGCTGCTGGGCAACCGCGCCGGCGGCACGATCGCCACCGAGGTGCTCGACTTCGCGGCCGGGCGGGCGCTGGCGGCGCGTCAGGTCCAGCTCGCGCGCGACACCGGCGCGCTCGTCCAGCTGCAGTTCGCGCTCAACTTCCTGGCCAACCACGAGCTGCTGGCCGGCGAGCTGGCCGCGGCGGAGACGATGGTCGAGGAGGACCGCCTGCTCGCCGACGTGACCGGCGGCCCGCCGGTCGGCTACAGCGCGATCCTGCTCGCCGCGCTGCGCGGCCGCGAGGGGCCGGCGTCCGAGCTGATCGCGGCCGCGGCGAAGGACGCCGCAGCACGCGGCCAGGAGCGGGTGGTGACGTTCGCCGACTACGCGAACTCCGTGCTGTGCAACGGGCTCGGCCGGCATGACGCGGCTCGCGACGCCGCCCGCCGGGTGTTCGAGCGCGATGCCGTCGGCCACCAGGCACTCGCCACGGCGGAGCTGGCGGAGGCGGCGTCACGGACGGGCGACTCTTCGCTGGTGACGGCTGCGCTCGACCGGTTCGAGGTCCGGGCGGCGGCGACCCCGAACGCGTGGACGCGCGGCCTCACCGCCCGGCTGCGCGCGCTGGCGGGCATCGAGCCGCACCGCCACCACCGCGAGTCGACCGACCTGCTGGCCGGGACGCCGCTGCGCGTGGAGGTGGCTCGCGGCCACTTGCTGCACGGGGAATGGCTGCGCCGCGAAGGCCACCGCGCCGAAGCCCGCGACCACCTGCGCACGGCACACGACCTGCTGGCCGCGATGGGTCTCGAAGCGTTCGCCGACCGGGCGCGGCGCGAGCTGCTCGCGACCGGCGAGACGGTCCGCAAGCGCACCGCGGAGCCGACCGGCGAGCTGACCCCGCAGGAGCTGCAGATCGCCGCACTGGCCCGGGAAGGGTTCTCCAACCCGGAGATCGGCACCCGGCTGTTCCTCAGCCCCCGCACGGTGGAATGGCACCTGCGCAAGATCTTCGGGAAGCTCGGGATCAGCTCACGGCGCCAGCTGCGCGACACGGCGCTCGCGCGCTGACCGCGGGTCCCCGGCGCGGAGAGGTCCGCACCGGGGACGCCGGCTCACTGGCAGGCTTCGCAGTCCGGGTCGTCGATGCGGCAGGCCGCGCCGTCGGTGAGCTCGAAGTCGAAGTCGTCGAGCGCGGGCACCACCGGGGTGGTGGACGGTTCGGCCGGCGTGGTCGTGGCGGACATGGCCCTCCCTAGGGATTCGTACGGTTCCTACCCTCTGTAGCGCCCAAGATCGACGCGCATTCCGTGACGCGGAGCACACCCGTTCTGGTAGCTTCCCGGCATGCGCCTCGCCTACGCCCGGACGCTCGCGATCTTCGCATCCCTTCTGATGTTTTCCCTGGTCAGTCCACCCGCGAACGCGTCCCCGCGGGCCGGTTGCGAATGCTCGACGCCGTCGATCGACCGGCTGCAGCAGTGGCTCGCCAGCGGCGAGGGCACGACCGTCCCGCCCACCGGGAGCCTTCTCGTCCCCGAAGGCCACCGGTACGCGGCGAAGGTGACGTTCCTCAACCCGGAGTGGCACGTGGTCGTCGTGTGGCTCGGCAACCAGTTCGAGGCGCAGGCGGATCTCTCCCGCTCGGCCGGCTTCTGGCTGACCTACAGCGCGACCGACGACCTCTACGTCCAGCTGCGCCCGGCTTCCCACTGGAGCGGCGGCGACAAGTGGCTCACGCTGGTGCCCTCGACCCGCGGGAAACTCGTCAGCAAGTTCTTCGGCTTCCAGCCCGAAGCGTGGACGTCGCTGCCGGAGCTGGGCACCCCGGCGTACTCGTTCGCGTCGGCGCTGACCGAGGCTCGCGGCCTGGTCTTCGTGGGCAAGACACCCAACCGGCTCGAGTTCCGCGGTCTGCGCGTCGACGGCTACCGGCCGCCTTGCCTCTGAAGCGAAGCACCGGTCAGCTGTGGGCGGAGATGGCGTCCTCGGCCGTCGGGTAGGTCGGGAAGAAGTCCGCCAGGCCGGTCAGGGCGAGGGTGCGCGTGAGCCGGGCCGGAACCGCGACCAGCGCGACCTTCGCCTCGGCTTCCTCGGCGACGTTGCGCGCCGCGATGAGCGCCGAAATGCCGCTGGAGTCGCAGAAGCTCACGTCCGCCAAGTCCACCACCAGCAGCTGCCCTGGGGTCAGCGTGAGCCCGGCGATGTGCGCGCGGAGCCGGGGCGCGGTGGCCACGTCGAGCTCGCCGCGGACGGTCAGGACCGGGCCGCTGGCCGCCGGCTCGGTCGAAGTCGAGAAAGCGCTCGTCATGGCTGGTCGCCTCCGGACTGGGGGATGCTGAACGCCAGCAGGGCGGTGTCGTCCTCGACGCCGTCGCCGAAGCCGGCCAGCAGGTCGGTGACCGCCTCGACCACCGCCGGAGCGGTGGCCGGGGCCAAGCCGGTCAGGTCCGCGCGCAGCTGCTCCTCGCTGTAGCGAGCGCGGCCGTGCGTACGGGCTTCGGTCAGCCCGTCGGTGTAGAGGAGCACGGCGTCGCCGGCCTCCAGGCGCACGTCCACCGCGGCGAAGCGCGCGGTGGGCAGGGCGCCGACCAGCTGGCCGCCCCGGATCGGCACGAACGTGGCCGTCCCGTCGGCCCGGATCAGCAACGCCGGTGGGTGGCCGCCGCCGGCCAAGGTGAGCGTGGCGCTGTCCCCGTGCGGGCGGATGCGGCCGTGGATCACCGTGCAGTAGCGCGGATCGGTGCCGCGGAACTGCTGGCTGAGCACCGTGTTGAGCGTGCCGAGCGCGACGGTCGGGTCCGGGTCGTGGACCGCGGCCGCCCGCAGCGTGTAACGCGCCAGCGACGTCACGACCGCGGCGGGGGCGCCCTTGCCCGAGACGTCGCCGAGGAAGAACCCCCACGTGCCGTCGTTGATCGGGAACAGGTCGTAGAAGTCGCCGCCCACCTGGTCGGCCGACGCGGGGTGGTAGTACGCCGCCACCTGCATCCCGGGCACTTCGGCCAGCGCGGGCGGCAGCAGCGTCTGCTGCAGCGTCTTCACCAGCCGCTGCACCCGGTCGCGTTCACGCTCGGCTTCGTCGCGCGCCCGCAGCAGCTCCTGCTCGTAGGCCCGCCGGTCGCTCGCGTCGAACACCGTGGTGCGGATCAGCTGCGCCTCGCCGTCGGAGCCGGTCTTGACCGTCGAGGTCACCAGCACCGGCAGCCGGCCGCCGCTCGCCGTCTTCATCTCGAAGGCGACGCCGCCGAGCTCGCCCTGCATGCGCAGCAACGGCGCGAAGTGCGTCTCGTGGTACAGCCGGCCGCCGACCGTGAGCAGGTCGGAGAACCGGCGGCGCCCGACGATCTCCTCCCGGTCGTGGCCCAGCCAGCCGAGCAGCGTCGCGTTGATCTTCGCGATCGTGCCGTCCAGCAGCGTCGAGAGGTACCCGCAGGGGGCGTTTTCGTAGAGGTCTTCCGCGCTGTCCTCCAGAAGTGCCGAAAACGCGGGGTCCGCGTTTTCCCGGTCGCCGGCATCGGCTTCGCACATCATGGGCCGCTCACGAACCCAGTGATCGCGGCCACGGTGGCTTCGGGGGCGCTCAACTGCGGGCAGTGCCCGATCGCGTCGAGGGTCACCAGGCGGCTGCCCGCGATGTTCTCGTGGGTGAACCGGCCGACTTCCGGCGGCGCGATGGCGTCTTGGGCGCATTCGACGACCAGTGTCGGCACGGAAACCTTCGCCAGGTCGGCGCGGTTGTCGGAGAGGAACGTGGCCCGAGCGAAGACGCGCGCGATCGCGGGATCGGTGCGGCAGAAGCTGTTCGTCAGCTCCTCGCCCAGCTCCGGGCGGTCCGGGTTGCCCATGATCACCGGCGCCATCGCCGCCGACCAGCCCAGGTAGTTCGACTCCAGTGCCTCGAGGAGCTCGTCGATGTCTTCGCGGCTGAACCCGCCGCGGTAGTCCTCGTCGTCGATGTAGCACGGGGACGGCGTGAGCAGCACCAGCTTCGCGAACCGGTCCGGCTCGTGGTTGGCGGCCAGCACCGCGATCATCGCGCTGACCGAGTGCCCGACGAGCACGACGTCGGTCAGGTCCAGTTCGTGGCACAGGGCCAGGACGTCGTCGGCGTACCCGTCGAGCGTGCCGTAGCGCTCCGGGGTCCAGGCCGACAGGTCCGAGCGCCCGGCGCCGGTGTGGTCGAACAGCACGACGCGGTACTGCTCGGCGAGGGCGGGGACGACGAGGCGCCACAGGTTCTGGTCGCAGCCGAAGCCGTGGGCCAGCAGCACCACCTGCCCGTTTTCGCGGCCGGTGACGACGACGTTGTTCCTGGCGCGCATGCTCACCGGGCACATCCTGCCACCCAGGGACCGGCGGCGTGCTCCCCGCCGTGGGTTGTTTGAGGTCCACCGGAAGTGGGTACGCCACACTGGTTTGAAGGAGTGTGAGAACCATCCCGACGCGCGAGCTCGGCACGGGTACCGACCAGCCGGCACAGGTCCGGGAGTGGGCCCAGGGTCTGCTGACCGGCCTGGATCCGGAGCGCCTCGCCGACGCGGTGATGGTGCTCGACGAACTGGTTTCGAACGCGCTGTGCCACGGCACCGCCCCGATCCGCGTGCGGCTCGTCCGGGCGGCGCGGCACCTGAGGTTCGAGGTCACCGACGCCAGCCCCCGGCCGGCCCGGCCACGGCCGCCGGACATCGAGGGCGGGCGGGGCCTGATGCTGGTCGACGCGTGCAGCCGGGACTGGGGCCAGTGGCGGCACGACGCCGGCAAGACCGTCTGGGCCGAACTCGCCGGAGACTGAACCTTCTTCGCCGCGGCGATGGGGTCGAGGCCGCGTTCGTCCTGAATGGACAGACCACGCGTCCCGGGTGGTCCGGTCGCGGTGCTGTCCGGTTACTTGCGCGGGGTGATTTGTCCGGTACCTATCTTTTGTCCTGTCCGACGAAAGTCGGTACCGCCGGTCCCGGCCACGGATCACCCTCGGGCGCACCGGAACACCGGATCCCATCGCGACCGGCGTGGCCATCCCTCGCGCCGGTTTCCCTCGTGAAAGCGAGTACCCGGCATGCGCACAAGAAACCTGCTCGCCCGCTCCGCCACCACCCTGGTGGCCGCCGCCGCGGTCGCCGGCTTCCTGACCAGCCCGGCCGCCGCCGTCACCATCGACGGCTACTCACCCGACGTGCAACGCGACGCGGTCGCTTCCCTCGCGGCGGACGCCGGGATCAGCGAATCCGCCGCCGTCGCGTTCCTGCGGACCCAGGCCGCCAGTGCGGAGACCCTGCACCAGGTCACCGCCGCGCTCGGCTCGCTAGCCGTCGACGGCTACCTCGACGCGGCCGCGAAGCCCGTGGTGAACGTGCTCGACCAGGCGGCCGCCGACCGGGTCCGGCTCACGGGGGCGCAGGCCCGGCTGGTCAAGCACTCGAGCGCGGCTCTGGCGGGCGCGCAGGACGCCCTGCAGGCGCTGCCCGCGGTCGCGCACACGTCGATCGGCCTCGACCCGAAGACCAACCAGGTCGTGCTTACCGTGGCGGACGCGGCGCGCGGCACCGACGCCCTGCTGAAAGCCGCTTCCGCACTCGGCGACCGCGTCCGGGTGGAGCGCGTCGCGGGCGAGCTGCACGCCGCGATCTACAACGGCGAAGCCATCACCGGCGGCGGCACCCGCTGTTCGGCCGGCTTCAACACCAACCGCGGCGGCGTGAACTACATCGTCGACGCCGGCCACTGCACGCGCGCGGTGTCGCAGTGGAACGTCGGCCCGTCGCAGGGTTCGAGCTTCCCGGGCAACGACTACGGGCTGATCCGCAACACCACCGGCAGCGCACCCGGCGCGGTCACCCTGTGGAACGGCTCCACCCAGCGGATCAGCTCGGCCGGCACCGCGACGGTCGGCCAGCGCATCAGCAAGAGCGGCAGCACCACGCACCTCACGTCCGGCTCGGTCACGCGGACGAACGTGACGGTGAACTACGCCGAAGGTTCGGTGTCGCAGCTGATCCAGACCAACGCGCTGGTCAACCCGGGCGACTCGGGCGGCTGCCTGTTCGCCGGCAGCGTCGGCCTCGGCATCACGTCCGGCAAGGGCAGCGGGACGTCGTTCTTCCAGCCGGTCGGCGAGGCGCTGAGCGCGTACGGCGTCAGCCTCAACTAGTCACGCCGGCTGCGGCCGAACGCCATCCGGTAGATCACCAGGATGATCAGCGCGCCGAGGATCGCCAGACCCCAGGTGCGGAGGTCGAAGAAAGTGCCGAGGTCGGTGTGGAAGAGGGTCTTGCCGACCCAGCCGCCGACGAAGGCGCCGCCGATGCCGAGCAGGATCGTGATGATGCAGCCGCCGGGGTCCTTGCCCGGCATGAGGGCCTTCGCGATCACGCCCGCGATGAGCCCGAGCACGATCCAGCTGATGACGCCCACGGGTGCCTCCGTCCGCCTGTCTTCCTGACGGCACAGGATGGCAGGCGGACGGCACCCCGGCGCGATCAGCCACGCCGACGTGACGGGCGTCTCAGTCGGCGGTCTTCACACGGCCGAGGCCGCCAGCCGCCGCAGCCCGGCGGCCGCCGGGCTGTCCGGCTCGGCCCGGTAGACCACCAGGGTCTGCTCGTCGGCGCCGGGGACGGTGAACGCGTGCTTGGCCAGCTCCAGCTCGCCCGCCGTCGGGTGCGTGAACCGCTTGACGGCGGTGGTCGTGCGCCGCGCGTCGTGGCGGCTCCAATGGCGGGCAAAAGCCGTGCTGCCGGCGGTGAGTTCGCTGACCAGGCCGGTCAGCCGCCGGTCGTCCGGAGCGGCGCCGGCGAGGCGGCGCAGGATGGCCGTGACGTTGCCCGCCATCGCTTCCCAGTCGGGGTGCAAGGCGCGGGACGCGGGGTCGAGGAAGAACGAGCGGAAGAGGTTGGTGCCGGGGGCGTAGCGGGGAGCCAGCGCGACGGCCAGTGCGTTCGCGGCGAGCACGTCGAGGTGCCGTCCCCAGACGAGCGCCGGGGTGTCCGGCCAGGCGTCGATCAGCTCCTGCAGGCCCGGCGCGAGGCGCTCGGGCCCGGCGGCGCCGGCGCGCGGCGGGTGGACGAGCCGCCGGAGGTGCGCCTCGGTGTCGGCGTCCAGCCGGAGCGCCCGCGCCAGCGACGTGAGCACCTGCTCCGACGGGTTCCGGTCCCGGCCCTGTTCGAGCCGGGTGTAGTACTCCGGGCTGACCCCGGCGAGGGCGGCCAGCTCGTCGCGGCGGAGGCCGGGCACCCGGCGCTCGGCGAGGTCGGGGAGGCCGGCGTCGGCGGGCCGGACGAGCCCGCGCCGCGCCCGGAGGAACTCGCCGAGGCGGTTCGTCATGATCACCAGGATAGCCCGGGTGGCCCTGGCGCGGCCTGGTCCGCCCGGCGCCGGTGACCCAGGCTCGCGCCATGAGCACTTCTCGGGTGGCACTGGTGACCGGTGCGAACAAAGGACTCGGCTTCGAGGCCGCGCGGGGGCTCGCGCGGCTCGGGTGGGCGGTGCTGCTCGTCAGCCGCGACCCGGCGAAGGGCGCGGAAGCGGCCGCCCGGCTGCCGGATCCGGTCACGCCGGTCCGGCTGGACGTCACGTCGGCGGCGGACGCCGACGAGGTGGCCGCCCTGATCCGCGGCCGGTACGGCCGGTTGGACCTGCTGGTCAACAACGCGGGTGCGGTCTTCCGCACCGAGCCCGCCGAGCTGACGGCGGCGGATGCGCGGCGGACGTTCGAGACGAACCTGTTCGGCGCGGTCACGATGATCCACACGTTGCTGCCCCTGCTGCGCGCGGCCGAGCGGCCGCAGATCGTCAACGTCGCCAGCACGACGGCATCCCTGGCGCTGACGACGGCACCGGGTTCGACGTTCGCGGCGGCCACGGACACGATCGCGTACGCCTCGGCCAAGAGCGCGCTGGTGATGGCCACGGTCCGCTACGCGACGGCGTTCGCGGCGCGTCCCGAGCTCGCCCACGTGCGCGTCAACGCGGTGACGCCGGGGCGCATCGCGACCGACCTCAACGGGCACACCGGGCCGCGGACCGCCGGACAGGGCGCGACGGTGATCCTCGACCTGGCCGCCGCGGGAGCGGACGCACCGACCGGCGCGTTCCTCAACGAGGACGGCCCGGTGCCGTGGTGACCAAGCTGCTCCGTCCGGGTGACCATCGGTAACGAGTCAATCGCTCTCGGCGTCTGGTTTTTCGGTGCCTGCTCTTCCGGGACCCCGACGACGCGGAGGCCGTGGATGAAGATCGACCTGTTCAACGAGATCCAGAACCCGCGGCCGTGGCCCGAAGGGCACGAACAGCTGCGGTTCCGGCAGGCCATCGAACAGGCCGTCCTCGCCGACGAGCTCGGCTACGGGTGCTGGTGGCAGGTCGAGCACCACGGCGCGGGGGAGTTCAGCCTGTCGTCGGCGCCCGAGCTGGTGCTGGCCGCGCTTTCGCAGCGCACCAGCCGGATCCGGCTCGGGCACTCCGCGGTGCTCGCGCCGGGCCGGTTCAACCACCCGATCCGCGTCGCCGAGCGGGCCGCGACGCTCGATCACCTCAGCGGCGGCCGGGTGGAGCTCGGCCTGACCCGGTCGACCATCCCGGAGTGGCGCCTGTTCGGCATCGAGCCGGAGGACGCTCGCGCGCAGACGCGGCAGGCCTTCGAGATGGTGCCGAAGATGTGGACGTCCGAGCGGTTCTCGTGGGAGAGCGACGACTACCGCGTCGACGACGTCCCGATCGGGCCGAAGCCGCTGCAGCGGCCGCACCCGCCGCTCTGGCAGGCGGCGGCGAGCCCGGCGTCGTTCGAGGAGGCCGGCCGTCGCGGGGTGGGCGTGCTGGGCACGACGATGTGGGAGTCGCTGGAGCGGGCGAGCCGCCTGATCGGCCTCTACCGCGCGGCGGCGGCGGAATGCACGGCGCCGGTCGGGGCGTTCGTCAACGACCAGGTCGGGTTCTTCACGTTCGTCCACTGCGCGGAGACGGACGAAGAAGCGATGCGCAACGGCGCGGCGGCGGCCGCGGCCTGGTACACGGTGACGGCGTTGACGTTCTTCGAAGCGGCGACGGAGTTCGTGCGCGCCCATGCCCGCAACGAGGAGCTGATGAAGTCCCCGGGCCTCACGGGCGACTTCCTGCGCGGCGAGGCGGCGGCCGCGCCGTCGGAGGCGAACCTCCTGATCGCCCGGATCCTCCAGGGCGAGCAGGTGCGCGACGAAGAGGTGTTCGAGGTGCTGAGCGCGCAGGACTCGCTGATCGTGGGCAGCCCGGAGACGTGCCGCAAGAAGCTGCGCGCGTACGCGGACCTGGGCATCGACCGGCTGATGTGCCTGCAGCAGATCGGCGGCATCCCGCACGAGAAGGTGCTGAAGAGCATCCGGCTGATCGGGGAGCTCATCCCGGACCTGGCGTGAACGCCGTGAAGGCCTCCTTACCGGCTCTTATGGCCGGGAAGGAGGCCTTCACAGCTTTCCGCAGACCCGAAGCTACGCCGTGAAGCCGCCGTCGACCGGGAGGACCACTCCGCTCAGGTGGCTCGCCCGGTCGCTCAGCAGGAACGCCGCCGTCGAGCCGACTTCCGCCCCGGTGCCCACCTTCCGCAACGGCGTCGCCGCGATGCGGGCCTCCACGCCGCCCGGGATCGTGCGGCGCAGCTCGGCCAGCATCGGGGTCTCCGTCGGGCCCGGCGCGATCACGTTGACCCGGATGCCCAGCGGCCCGAAGTCGTGGGCGGCCGTGCGGGTCAGGCCGATCACCGCGTGCTTCGTCGCCTGGTACGCGCCCATGCCCGAACTCCCGCGCACGCCGCCGATGCTGCTGACGTTCACGATCGACCCGGCGCCCTGGCGCTCCATCACGGCGACCTCCGCGCGCAGGCACAGCCACGTGCCCTTCACGTTCACCGCCATGATCCGGTCGAAGTCCGCTTCGGGCACCTGGTCGAGCCGGCCGCCGCCGCCCATCGCCGCGTTGTTGAACGCGCCGTCGAGGCGGCCGAACCGCGAGACCGTCGCCGAGACGAACTCGTCCACATCGGACGCCGAAGAAACGTCACCCGTCGTGTACGCGACGTCGTAGTCGCCGAGCTCGGCAGCGAGCTTCGCCAGCGGCTCCTCGTGCCGCGCCACCAGCATCACCGAAGCGCCGTCCTCGGCGAACACCCGCGCCGCGTCCGCGCCGATCCCCGAACCGGCCCCGACGACCAGGACCACCTTTCCGGTCAGCAGGCTCATGCTTCTCCTCCTCGCAGTGCCAGCATCGCGCGGGCGTCGGCCGGGGTGGCGATGGGCTTGCCGAGATCCTCCACCACCGCCCGGATCTTCCGGACCTGCTGGGCGTTGCTCTCGGCGAGCTTCCCCTTGCCGATCCACAGGCTGTCTTCCAGGCCGACCCGCACGTGCCCGCCGAGCCACGCGCTGTGCGTGCCGAAGCCCAGCTGGTCACGGCCGGCGGCGAACGCCGAGAACGCGTAGTCGTCGCCGAAGAGCTTGTCCGCGATGCGGACCATGTGCTCGAGGTTCGCGTGGTCGGCGCCGATCCCGCCGAGGACGCCGAACACACCCTGGATCAGCAGCGGCGGTTTCGCCAGCCCGAGCTCGGCGAAGTACGCCAGCGAGTACAGGTGCCCGATGTCGTAGCACTCGTACTCGAACCGGGTCCCGGACTCGCCGAGGGTCCGCAGCGTGTGCTCGATCTTGTCGAAGGTGTTCACGAACGGCTTCGAGTAGGTGTTGAGCACGTACGGCTTTTCCCAGTCGTGCTTCCACTCCGTCACCTTGCCGGCGATGCCCGAGTAGACGAAGTTCATCGATCCCATGTTCATCGACGCGAGCTCCGGGCGCAGTCGATACGCGGCCGCGAGCCGTTCGTCCATCGTCATCGAGGACGCGCCGCCCGTGGTGATGTTGACGACGGCGTCGGTCTCCGCGGTGATCCGCCCGACGATCTTCTCGAAGACGTCCGGATCGGGCGTCGGCCGCCCGTCCGGCTCCCGGGCGTGCAGGTGCACGATGGCCGACCCGGCCTCGATGGCCGCCAGGGCGGCGTCGGCGACTTCGTCGGCGGACAGCGGCAGGTACGGGCTCTGCGACGGGATGTTCACCGAGCCCGTGATCGCGGTGGTGATGATGACCTTTTCGGCCGTGCGCATCAGTTCTCCTCTTCGGCGAGTGCGCGGTAAGCGTCCAGCTTCGCGTCGTCCAGCGGACCGACCAGGCTCAAGGCCACCTGCGTCGCGCCCGCGTCGTACTGCGCCCGCACCGCCTCGCGCACCTGGCCGGGCGTGCCGTACGCGACGAGCGCGTCGAGCAGCCGGTCGGACCCAGGTGGTGCGAGGTCGGCCTCGGTGAAGCCGAGCCGGGTCAGCTTCGCGATCTGGTGGGGGAGCGTCAGGTAGTAGGCGAGCCGATCCCGGGCGACCTCGCGGGCGGCGGAGCGCGACCGGCCCACCACCGCCCACTGGACGACGGACAGGAAGAGGTCCGCCCCGACCGTCTCCCGCGCCCAGCGGGTGTGCTCCGGCGTGACGAGGAACGTGATCAGCCCGTCGGCGCGTTCGGCCGCGAGGCGCGTGATCCCCGCCGAGTAGGCGCCGAGGACCCGCGGCACCCCGGTGGCCACCTTGTCGACGCCGTCGAGGTACTCGCGCAGGAACGGGAGCGGTCCGACCCCGCGTTCACGGACCGCTCCACTGACCCCGAGCCCCAGCACATAACGCCCGGGGTAGCCCGCCGCGAGGTCCCGGGCCGCCGACCCGGCGGACTTCGGCACGCGTTCGAGCGCTCGCGCGACGCCGTTGCCGACGATCAGCCGGGACGTCGACCCGAGCACCAGCGCCGCCGTCGTGAACGCCTCCCGCCCGGCGACCTCCGGGATCCAGACCATGCGGTGGCCGTACTCCTCGAGCGCCCGCACGAACCGCACCACGCCGTCGTGGTCCAGGTCGTCCGGCTCGGCGATCGACAACGCCGTGCGCGGCAGGGACAGCGTCATGCGGTCGCGTCCCGGAACGCCCGGACCAGGCCGCGGGCGGCGTCCGCCAGCATCGTCGTGTCGTTGCCGAGCAGGACGAAATCGCAGCCGTCCCGCACCGCCTGCGCGGCTTTGTCGGGCACGCCGCCGAACGCCAGCCCGCAGCGCTTCCCGGCGTCGTGGGCGGCCGCGATCGCCGAGGCGATCAGGTCGAGCACGTCCGGCGACGCGGGTGTCGAGCCCATCGACATCGACAGGTCCGCCGCGCCGACGAACACGGCGTCCACCGTGTCCAGCGCGAGCATTCCGGGCGCGGCCTTGATCGCCTCGACGCTCTCCAGCTGCGGGATGCACAGCACGTCGTCGTTGCCCGTCGCCAGGTACTCGGCGTTGGGTCGCAGTCCCCATGCTCCGGCCCGGCTGGTGCCGCCGGCGCCGCGGACGCCGTGGGGCGGGAACCGGCACGCCCGCCCGACGGCGGCCGCCTCTTCGACCGTGTCGACGTGCGGGACGAGGATGCCCATCGCGCCCGCGTCGAGGATCTTCTGGATCGTCGACGGCGTCTTGTCCGGCACCCGGACGATCGGCGTCATGCCCAAGGCCGCGGCGGTGTTGATCAGCCGGTACGCCGTCACCAGGTCCAGGGGTGCGTGCTCCAGGTCGACGACCACGAAGTCGAACCCGGCGAACGCCATGATCTCGGCCGGCTCGGTCGAGGCGATCTTCAGCCAGGTGCCGACAGGAGTGGCTTCGCGGGTGAACAGCCCGCCACCGGTGCGCCCGCTCACGGCTGTGACATCCGGGGCTTCGCCCCGGGCCGGGGGCTCTGCCACCCGGAGCCCCCGGAAAGCGGCATCGGGTAATCGTCGGCGTTCAGGACCCAGCCCGGCTTTTCCGAGAAGTCCACGCGCGGCGGGCTGAAGATGTCGATCAGCTGGTTCACACCCGGGTCGCTCGCCTCGGACGTGTGCACCGTCGGCGGCGGGATGATCGTGACCGACGGGCTGCCGATCCGCACGTGCTCGTCCTCGCGCCAGGTGGTGCTGTCGGGCAGCCACGGTGTGCGGATGTGGTGGACGTATTCCCCTTGCACGGCCAGGGAAAGCTGCTCGAAGTCGTCGTGGTGGTGCGGGGAGAGCTTGTGCGGGTCGCGCGGCCCGTCCTGCAGCGGCAGGAAGTTCACCATGAACGACCGGGTGCGGAAGATCCGCCCGAACCGCTTCGGGTCGTCCGGTACCTCGGACAGCGGGTAGAAGCGGACACGCGGTTCGGCGGGTGCCGGCCAGCGCTCCAGCAGCGTCACGCGCGGGTGGTCCTCGGCGTAGGCGTCCGCGTTGGCTACCCGATCCCGCCAGGCCGGTTCGGTCGCCTCGACCAGCCGGACCAGCGGACCGTCGCCGTGCACGCTGATCCGCGACGCTCCGGGCGGGACGACGACGAGCCCGGGTTCGGCGATGCGGGTGGCGCCGTCGCCGGTCAGCACGGTGAACGCGGGGGAGGCGCCGGTGACGACGATCGCCAGCTCGCCGTCCAGGGTGCCGTTGTCGAGGTCGTCGCCGTCGCGGGCGTCGGTGTGGATGAGGATGACGTTCTGCGCGCGCACGACCGGGGTCGCGCGCAGGTCGAGGTACTGCGCGGCGGTGATCGCGGCGCCGCTGTCGGGCCGGGCCGCGGTGGCCAGCGCCGAGCGGGGATCGTCCTTTTCGTACACGGCGAGTCCTTTCAGGCGTCGAGGTTCAGCAGGTACGCCGGGTTGTCGCGGACCATCCGCCGCAGGTCCTTCTCCGGCAGACCCAGGTCGAGCAGCGCTTCGCCGACGCGCAGCCACGCGTCGACCGGCTTCGGGTTGGCCTTCTGGCCGAAGTCCGACGCCAGGACCGTGTGCTCCGGGCCGAGTGCCTCGATCCAGGTCAGCAGGTTCTTCGGGTCCCACTTCTGGGTGCCTTCGGGGTCGTACATGCCGACCTCGTGCTCGATGAACGCGCCGAGCTCGATCAGCTCGCGGCACACGGCCGGGTCGGCGCCGATGACGAAGTCCGGGTGGCTGACGACCATCCGCTTCATGCCCCGCTCGTGCGCTTCCCGGAACAGCGTCCGGATGTACTCCGGGTACATGTGCCCGCCGTTGAGGACGGCCTGCTGCTCCTTGATCTCGTCGAGGATCTCGAGCGCCTCGGGCTTGAGCACGCCTTCGCCGTCGACGATGTCGATGCGCTCCAGCGTCAGCGGGACGGTGGTGGTCGGGAAGGCGCCGTCCTCGGGGTGGCAGTCGATGTGCCGGCCGGAGGAGATGGTCGGGAACCAGACGACCTTGCCGCCCATGCGCAGGGTCATCCGCACGGCGTGGACGTTGAGCCCGCCGACGGTGCTGTTGAGCGCGATGCCGCCGAAGGCCTGCGCCTTGACGTCGGCGAGGCGTCCCTTCATGGCGAGGATGTCCATCTGGGTGTTGTGGTGGTGGGACTTGGCGACCATGGCGCGCATCCCGATCCGGGCGCCGTCCTGGGCGGCCTCGACGTGGTCGAAGCGGCGGGGGAACGGGCTGGGGCCGGAGTGGACGTGCATGTCGACCAAGCCGTCCAGGACGGAGGCGATGGCGGGACGCGAACTCATGAGCGGCCTTTCGGTTCACATTATGAAGTCAAAGTTCACTATAGGACCGGCTGTCAACCCTGTGACCGCTCTTGTGCATCGACGGACGCATATTTAGAGTGTCTGACGTTCACTTGGTGAACATTCAGTTCGGAGCAACGGAGGACGCTGATGTCCACACCGCCCAGCGCCGCAGCGGCGGCCGCCCGTCCCGGCACCCCGCACGGCCCGGACGTCACCAAGGTGCGCGCCGCGATCCGCGGCGGGACGCTCGCCTACTTCGTCGACCAGTTCGACATCTACCTGCCGATCGTCGTGCTGGCCCCGGCGACGGCGTACTTCCAGGCGGCCAACCTCAGCGCGAGCACGACGGCGCTGCTGGCGTCCCTGGTGTTCGCGTCCACGCTGATCGGCCGGCCGCTCGGCGCGATCATCTTCGGCCACTTCGCCGACACGGTCGGGCGCAAGCGCACGACGCTCGTCGCCGTCGGCGGCTTCGGCATCATCACGCTGCTGACCGCGTGCCTGCCCGGGCACGAGACGATCGGGATGTGGTCGGTCGGCATCCTCATCGCACTGCGGTTCGTCGACGGCATCTTCCTCGGCGGCGAGTACACGACGGCGGTGCCGCTGGCGATGGAGTGGAGCCCGAAGCACAAGCGCGGCCTCTACGCCTCGATCATCACGTCGACCTCGCCGGCCGCGTACGCGGTGATCGCCGCGATCACGCTGCTGATGCTGCAGCTGCTGCCCTCCGCCGGGCTGCACAGCGCGTACGTCCAGTGGGGCTGGCGGATCCCGTTCTTCGTCGGCGCGGCGCTGGCGGCCGTGCTGTTCCGCTACTACCAGAAGCAGGTTCACGAGCCCCCGGCCGAGCTGACCGGCGAGAAGCACAAGCTCCCGTTCGTGCGGCTGGTGAAGAAGTACCCGCGGGCGCTGGGCCAGGTGTTCATCCTGATGACCGGCACGTGGCTCGCGACCAACATGGAAGCCGCCGTGACGCCCGCGCAGCTGAAGGCGCACCTGGACCTGTCGAGCAAAGAGGTCACCATGACCATGCTCGTGATCAACGCGGCCGCCGCGCTGTCCTACCCGGTGTTCGGCGTGCTGTCCCAGCGCATCGGCCGGCGCCGGTTCTACATCGGCTACGGCTTGGCGATGGTCGTGGTCGGCGCGGGGTCCTACACGCTGCTGATGGCTTCGAACGGCGGCTTCGGCGCGGCGCTCGGCTTCGGTGTGCTCATCGGGGTGTTCACCGTCGGCACGTTCGGCCCGATCGCGGCGTACCTGACCGAACGGTTCCCGGCGAGCATCCGGTCGACCGGCTACGGCGTCGGCTACAGCCTCGCGCTCATCGCCCCGGCGTTCTACCAGTTCTACCTGCAGCGGTTCGACGGGGTGCTGCCCGCGCACCTCGCCCCGGGTGTCCTCATCGTCCTCGCCGGCCTGCTGATCAGCCTCGGCGGCTTCCTCGGCCCGGAGACCAAGGACGTCGACATGGCCGACGACAGCACGATTCCCGCACTGTCCTGAATGGACATCTGCGGGCTGGCCGCCGCCAACCCGGTGTGGGTCGGCTCGTCCGAGCTGACCATGACCCTCGACGGCATCGTCGCCTGCGTCGACGCGGGCGCCGGTGCCGTCGTGGCGAAGTCGGTGAACGAAAGCGCGGCGGCCCGGCGCCAGCTGGACATCGCGGACTACGCCTTCGTCTCCGGCGACCGGGGAGTGCGGCCTCCGGGCCAGGCGTACCTCGGTGACGGCCTGCTGAACCGGTCCGGGCTGGCACAGGTGGACCTGGACGACTGGCTCGGGATATTGGCGGCGGGCGTGGCTCACGGCGCGGCGCGGGACTGTCCGGTGGTCGGCAGCATCACCCTCGGCGACCCGGCCGCGGCCGCGCGGATCGGGCGTGCGCTGGCTTCGGTGGTCCCGGCGGTCGAGCTGAACATCGGTGCCCCGCACGGCCGCGAGGCGCGCGCGGTGCGTCAGCTGACCGAAGTGGACGGTGTCGCTGCCGCCGTGCGGACGGTGCGCGCGGCCGTCGGCGTTCCGTTGTTCGTGAAGCTGCCGGGCCAGGCCTCCGACGTCGTCGCGCTGGCCAGGGCCGCCCGCTCGGCCGGCGCGGACGCGGTCGGGCTGGTCGGCCGGTACCCGGGTTTCCTGCCCGATCTCGACGGCGGCTCGGTGCTCGGGTCGTGGGGCGCGTGGAGCTCACCGGGCTGCCTCCCGATGAGCCTTTACTGGGTGAGCAAGGCTTTCACGGCGTTGGACGTGCCCATCATCGGCACCAGCGGCGCCCGCACCGCGACGGACGTGCTGCGGTTCCTCGCCTCCGGCGCACGGGCGGTCGAGGTCGTCACGGCGTTGTGGATCGGCGGGCCCGCGGTGCTCCGGGAACTGGTGGACGGCGTTTCCCGGGTCGGCGACGACTTCATCGGCAGCGCGCTCGCCGGAACACGGGAGTACGCCGACGTCCCACCGGCGCCGTCCCCGGCGTGGGTGCCCTACACCGCGCGCTGGACGTCGTCGGGCCGGTAGTGCCCGCCCAGTTCGTGGGTGAGCTCGCGCGCGGTGTCGACCACGACCCGCAGCTCGGGGGTGTCGTCGCCCATCGACAGCGTGTTGTCCGGGCCCACGATCGCGATCGTGGCGCAGATGCCGTACTCGTCGAAGACCGGCGCGGCCACCGCGACGATGCCGGGCGTGCTCATGGCCGAGCAGTGGCCGGCCGCGCGCACCCGTTCGACGTCGGCGCGCAGTTCGTCGCGTGCGGTGCCGGAGAGGGTGCCGATCAGCCGTTCCATCGACAGCTGGTCGGCGTGGTAGGCGAGGAAGACCTTGCTCTGCGCGGTGTCCAGCGGCAGGTGGCTGCCGACCCGCACGGACACGATGACGATGGTCGAGGCGTTCTCCTCGACCCGCGAGACCACCGGGCCGGTGAGACCCCAGAGGCTGAGCACGACGCTGGTCTGCGTGGCGCGCGAGAGCGCCTGCATGTGCCGAGGCGCGAGGTTGACGACGCGGCGGTGCCCGATCGCGAACGCGCCGAGCTGCAGGAGCAGTCCGCCGGGCACGTAGCCGCCGTCGGCGCTGCGTTCCAGCAGGCCGGCCGCGACGAGCGAGGTGCAGTACCGGTACGCCGTGGTGCGGTTCAGGCCGAGCCGTTCGGCGACCTGGGCGGCGGTGACGTCGGGGGTCGCCGGGTCGAACAGCGAGAGGATCTGGCTGACCCGGCTCACCGCCTGGATGTCCGCCTGGTCGGCACGGGCGTCCGGGGACCGCGTCGGTTTGGTCACGGGAAGCCTCCGCCGGAAGTCTGGAATCGCTGTTCACTTCGTGAACACGGATATCAGGCTACCGGACCGGACGCTTCCCCTTGACCCATCGGATCAATCTCCCGTGAAAGTCGGGTCCGTGACAAGTTCACGCCACTCTTTGTCAACTGGTCAGGTCTAGACATCCGATGGATCGCCGACCTAGTCTGGCCATCGTCCACCCCGTCTCGCCGCCGCCGGGCTCGTGGCCGCGGTCCGTCACCAGGAGAGTCATGACGTTTCGCGGTCTGGTCCTCGCGGTCGCCGTCGTTTCCGGCACGGTGGTGGCGGTTCCGGCCGCCGGGGCCGACGGGTGCGCCGGGCCGATCCGGCCGGCCACCATCATGACCGTCCGCTCCTGCGACAGCCCGGACCGCGTCGTCGCGAAGGCCGCGGCCGTCATCCCGCGGAAGGGGCAGCTGGCCTGGCAGCAGCGGCCGGTCACGGCGTTCACGCACTTCGGGATGAACACCTTCACCGGCCGCGAATGGGGTTCCGGCGCCGAGCACGAGTCCACCTTCGCGCCGCCGGCCGTCGACACCGCCCAGTGGATGCGGTCCCTCAAGGCCGCCGGCGTCACGCAGGTGATGCTCACCGCCAAGCACCACGACGGCTTCGTCCTCTACCCGACGCGCTACACCAACCACTCGGTGGTCACGAGCCCGTGGTGGCTCACCCCCGGGTGCGCCGACCCGGCCCGCGACGCGGCGGAAGCCGCGCGGAACCAGGACCCGGCCGCCTATTGGCAGACGCGGAACACCCGCTGCGCCAACCCGCGCGGGGACATCCTGCGCGACT
Source organism: Amycolatopsis sp. NPDC028719 (assembly GCF_055565395.1). Lineage (NCBI taxonomy): Bacteria > Bacillati > Actinomycetota > Actinomycetes > Pseudonocardiales > Pseudonocardiaceae > Amycolatopsis > Amycolatopsis sp. NPDC028719. The sequence continues at coordinate 1,052,562 of NZ_JBVHUL010000002.1, read as the reverse complement.
ACGTCGACTCCGCGCGCGCCGCCGGGCTCAAGGTCGGCGTCTACCTGTCGCCCGCCGACGGCGCGGAGCTGCCCAAAACGTTCTTCGCCGACGAGGTGCGGCGCATCGAAGCGAAGGTCGCGGCCGGGCAGCCGTTGAGCATCGAAGAACAGGCCACGTACGAAGACCGCGCGAGCGCGCCGCGGGGGCAGGGCCGCTACGGGACGAACAGCCCGGTCACCCGCCGGACCATCCCGACGCTCGTGCCGCACGACGACCGCGCCGCCGCGCTCGCTCTGGGCAAGCTGCCGAGGTTCACCGTCGACGAGGACGACTACAACGCCTACTACCTCAACCAGATCTACGAGCTGTTCACCCAGTACGGCCCGATCGACGAGCTGTGGCTGGACGGCGCGAACCCGTGGCGCGACCACGGGATCAGCGAAACCTACGACTTCACGACGTGGTTCAAGATGATCCACGCGCTGTCCCCGGACACCGTCACCTTCGCCGGGCCCGCAGGGGTGCGCTGGGTCGGCAACGAGGCCGGGCAGGCACGCGAGACCGAGTGGAGCGCGCTCCCCACCACCGGGGACCCTCGGACGGCGCACAACGAAGAGCTGTTCCTCGGCGGCGCGACCGCATCGGATCTCGGGTCGCGGCAGAAGCTGGCCGATCCGTCGGTGCGGTACTTGCAGTGGGCGCCCGCGGAGTCGGACGTCTCGATCCGGCCCGGCTGGTTCTTCCACCCCTCCGAACAGCCGAAGTCCGCCGCGCAGCTCGTCGAGATCTACCGCCGGACGGTCGGGCGCAACTCGTCGCTGCTGCTCAACGTGCCACCGGGGCCGGACGGCCGGATCGCGCCCGCCGACACCGCCGCGCTGGCCGGGTTCGGCCGGGCCATCGCCCGGACGGAGGGCCGCAACCTCGCCGTTGGTGCTCCCGGTGCCGTCACGGACTCGTCGGTCACCACGGCGGAACCCCTGGACCGTCCTCTCGACGTCCGGCTGCCGCGGCCGGTCACGTTCGACCAGATCCGGCTCGGCGAGGACATCACCCGCGGCCAGCACGTGGAAGGCGCGCTCGTGCAGGCCGAGGCCGGCGGCACCTGGCAGACCCTCGCCACGGTGACCACGATCGGCTACACCCGCCTGGTGACGCTGCCCGCGCCGGTGACCTCCGCGCACCTTCGCGTCGTCGTCACGCAGTCCCGCGCCACGCCGTACCTGGCCACCTTCGCGCTGTACCGCACCGCCAGCTGAAAGGGAGTCATGACCCGTCGCCGAGCCCTGTTCGCCGCCGTCGTCACGGTGGCCGCCACCCTCACCGCCGCCGGACCAGCCGTCGCGAGTGGCGCGTTACCCGGCGTCTCGCCCACGCCGCAGCAGATCACCCGGACGTCCGCGGACGTGTCGCTGCCGTCGTCGGTCACGCTCGTCACCGACGCCACCACGGACCCGGCGGCGAGGGACTTGCTGACCTCGCTGTTGCACGACCACGGTGTCCAGCGGATCACTTCCGGCGGCCACGGTCCGACCGTGCGCCTCGGCGGGGCGTCCGACGAAACGCCATCGCAGGCCGAGGGGTACGCGCTGAGCGTGTCCCGGGCCGGGATCACGATCGCCGGCCGCGACGGCGCCGGGCAGTACTACGGCGTGCAGACGCTGCGGCAGCTGTTCGTCCGCGCGGGACGCGGGTGGGCGGTGAGCGGCGCGGCCGTGCGCGACTGGCCGAACATGGCGCTGCGCGGGTCGATCGAAGGCTTCTACGGTCCGCCGTGGACGACCGCGGACCGGCTTCGGCAGATCGCTTTCCTCGGCGAGGTCAAGGCGAACACTTACATCTACAGCGCGAAGGACGACACCTATCTGCGGGCGCGCTGGCGTGACCCGTACCCGGCGGACGAGCTGGCCACGCTCGGGCAGCTCGTCCGGTCGGCCGCGGCCCACCACGTCGAGTTCACGTACGCGCTCTCGCCCGGCGTCTCGGTCTGCTTCTCGTCGCCGGCGGACATCGCGGCGGTCGAGGCGAAGTTCCAGGCGGTGTACGACCTCGGCGTCCGGTCGTTCTCGATGCCGTTCGACGACATCTCGTACACGAAGTGGAACTGCGACGCCGACCAGGCGGCCTTCGGAGCGCCCGGCCAGGCGGCGGCCGGCACGGCCCAGGTCTCGCTGCTCAACACGATCACCGAGAAGTTCGTGCAGACCCACGACGGCGTCCGTCCGTTGCAGACGGTGCCGACGGAGTACAGCGACCTGAAGGATTCGCCGTACAAGACCGAGCTGCGTGAGCACCTCGACCAGTCGGTGGTGGTGCAGTGGACCGGAACCGACGTGGTCCCGCCGAGCGTGACGACGGACGAGGCCGCGCAGGTATCGGCGGTGTACGGGCGCAAGGTGTTCCTCTGGGACAACTACCCGGTGAACGACTACGAGCAGTCGGCGGGTCGGCTGCTGCTCGCGCCCTACGCGCAGCGGGAGGCGGGGCTTTCCCGGTACCTCAACGGAATCGTCGCCAACCCGATGAACCAGGAGGCAGCGAGCGAGGTCGCCGAGTTCGGCGCCGCGGACTTCGCGTGGAACGACGCGGGTTACGCACCTTCGCGATCGTGGCCGCAGGCGTTGGCGCGTCTGGCGGGCGGTGATCCGCGGGCATCCGCCGCTTTGGCCGTCTTCGCGGACCTCGAGCACCTCGCGCCGACGTTCGGCCCGACGCCGTGGCAGCCACAGGCCCCGGTGCTGGCCGCCCGGGCTGCCGCGTTCTGGTCGCGGTGGAACGGTGGTGACCACCATGCTTTGTCCGATCTGCGCGCGTACGCGGTCCAGATCCGCGACGCGGCTGGGGTGATCCGCGGTGGGCGAGTGCAGAGCGCGTTCGTCGCGGAGGCGGGGCCGTGGCTGGACGCGACGACGTTGTGGGGCGATGCGCTGGTGACCCGGCTGGACGCGCTCGCGGCGTCTTCCCGGGGTGATCACGCTCGCGCTGCGCGGCTCACCGCTCGTGCGGACGACTTGGTGACGCGGGCGCAGGCGGTGAAGACCGGCAACACGAACCGGTGGGGTGTCCGGCAGGCGCTTGTGGGTGATGGCGTTCTCGACACCTTGCTTGTCCAGCTTCGGGAGCGGTCATTAAGTCGGTGAGCGGGCGGAGTTGGTTTCCGGGACGGTTGCGCCGCGGCGACGATTGATTTTCGCTCAGCCGGGTGCCGGGTGCCGGGTGCCGGGTGCCGGGTGCCGGGTGCCGGGTGCCGGGTGGACCCTTTGTGTAGCGCGTGGGTTTAGGCCCGTAGCCGGTGGGCTGCGGGCCTTTCCCGTGTTCGGTTGTTCAGGCTGCGAATGGGAGTGGTTGGTGGAGGTTGTTGCGCCGGGGTTTTCGGCGTTTGTCCAGGAACACCGGTGGCAGGAACTCCGGTAGACCGTCGGCGGCGATGCGGACTTGCCAGCCGGAGCGGTGCAGGAGCCGGTGGTGGTGGGCGCACAGCAGGACCACAGCGAGATGCTCGAAGAGCCGTGCGACAGAACGATATCCGAACAACTCCATCACACCGCGCAACTCGATCTCCGCCAGCAGAGAACCGATCTCAGCCTCGGCAGACCGCACAACAGTGAGCAGCGCAGAGACACGGTTGGTCAGAGCCACCGCATCCGCTTGCCACACCGTTTCCCTGTCCACACAACAAGATTACCGAAGATCGAACGTATGTCATCACTCGATCAGGCGAGAACAAGACTGCGGCAGTGGCGAAGCCGTGTCCCTAGAACTGAGCAACCCCGACATGCACAAAGGCAAGCAGCGAACCAGGCCCCACGAGAAGGCAAACCCCGATCCCACCAAGAAGAGGCTCATCACGACGGTACATCGCGACAAAGAACCCCACACCAACGACAACGGTAGCAACAAGAAGAGACAAGACAACAGCAGACATGAGAGTCCTCCGGGCAGCAGCGAGCACGACACCGAGAACCGGTGCCGGAGAAGGGATTCAGCTCACCGAAGACGGAGGCCCACGACTGGACGGCGCAAGAAGCGGAGCGCCGGCGTAGGAAGACTCACGAGAAGACCGAACAAGAGACCACGGCGAAGCAACCCAAGGACCGTCCGAAGAAGGCCCCACAGCCCAAGGAATCGAAGCCGGCAACCGAGGCGCCGCATGCCGACCCGAAACCAGAACCTGCGACTGCGAAGTCGCCACCACCGGACCATCGGAAGCACCCGGTACCGCATGGACGACCGGCGCCCCGGAAAGGAACAGCAGGACAGCAAGCAGCAACCCGAGACGGCACTGCCGCCTCGGGTCGCGCTGCTGAACAAGAGGTCCGATACCGCCAGGCTACCTCAGCCGCCGCCGTAGGTGGCCTGGGTGACCGCGAAGACGTTGCGGTTGCCCGCGCCTTCCTGCAGGGACCACAGGAGGTCCGCGCTGGCGTCGTCCTCCCAATAGGACAGGCTTTCACCGCTGCTCACCCACGAGAACGTGGACGGGCCGGCGGACGGCGTCCAGTAGTACAGCTGCTTGCTGCCGGACGAGTTGAACCACCAGCGCCCGTTGTGCGACGCCACGCCGTTGAGCTTGTACCAGGGCAGCTGCAGGGCCTGGCTCGCCGTCGTCGTGGCGGCGAACGTGCCGGACGAGGCGAACGGGTACCGGATCGCCCGCGGGGCGCGGTTCGGGTAGTCGGTGCAGCCGGACGGGCACGTGTACTCCGTCATGACGATCGACTTGCTCACCCGGTCCAGGGAGATCGACGACCACGCCAGGTTCGTCCCGGACGTCGTCTTCGAGGTGATCGAACCCACCTGGGGCAGGACGTACGCGTAGTTGTGCGCGTAGTACGTGCTGCCGGTCTGGTGCCCGATCTGGTCGGCCGTGCCACCCGTGTTCGTCTTGAGGATCTTCCGCATGTCGAAGACCCGCATGCCCTTGCCGGTGTCGGCGACGTAAAGGTAGTCGCCGTACCAGGAAACGCCGCCGGCGTGGATCGGGATGTCCTTGAAGTCCGGTGCCGCCGCCGTGCCGGTCGGCTCGACCAGCAGGACCTTGCGGTACTGGTTCGGGTAGGTGGCGTCCCAGTCGACCAGCGTGATGCGGCTGCGGGTCTGGCCGCCGTCGCAGCCGTCCTTGGTGTACCAGCTGACCACGACGAGCTGGTGCCCGTCGTAGTTGCCGCTGTTGGCCGTGCCGACCGCGTCCCGGCTGGTCGTGATGCCCTGCGGGTAGTTCGTGCAGTCGGAGTTGTCCCCGCTGTCGAACCGGAAACCCGTGGACAGCCCGGCGACGGAGAACGACGACGGCAACGCCGTGCGGTCGTGGTTCGCGTTGTCCATGACGGTGTGGACGGCCGCGGTGCCCAGCGTCGACGCCAACGCGGTGTTGACCGCGTCGAACTGGTTGTAGTTCGCGGTCAGGGTGTACTGCGAGGCGGGCAGGGTCGCCGGCCCGGCGGCGGCGAGCGCCGTCGGCGGAGCGGCGACCAGACCTGCGAGGATGCCCGCCGCGAGGGCGGCTTTGCCTAATCGGTGGCGCAATGACATGTGACCCCCAGTAGTCCGATCAATGCCCGGGACACAGTAGAACCGGGCGGGGTGAATGGGCAACAACTTCTTGGCGAACAGGGGAAGATCTTTTCCATCGTGCCGCCGCGACGGGTGCGCCGCGGCGGCCGGGGAGCGATCACCAGCCGGACGGGACGTAGGCCCAGCCGAGGTAGTCGGAGCGCTGCGCGTACGTGCTCGTCTGGTACACCGACGGGCCAGTGCTGATCGCGACGCCGCCGCCGAGCGCGAGCATGATGTGGCCGTTGCTGGTCGTGCTGGTGAAGAACACCGCGGTGCCGGCCGGGGCGACCGAGCCGGTGTGGATGCGGCCGTTGGCCTTCTGCCACTGGTAGTGCGTGGTGGCCGACGCGAACCGGCCGCTGGTGCCGAAGGCGCGTTCGACGAACAGCTCGCACTGGTTGTTCCAGTCCGTGTGGCCCAGGCGGGCCTTGGCGAACGCGATCGCGCTGTCGGCCCGCGGGTCCGCCGGATTGGTCGAACCGCCCGGCTTGAGGCCGTCGGTGTCGCAGTGCGGGACCCCGCTGACGAACCCGTCGGTCCCGGTCTTGACGAGGGCGTCCGGCACCCACAGGTTGTCGCTGGTGAAGTCCCAGATCTCGTCCGACGCGATGGCCTGGCAGACCACCGGCACCGAGGCCCCGGTCAGGTACTTGTCCGCCACGCTGCCGGCCGCGTCCGCCGCGTCACCCTTCTTCGCGCGGCCGTTGATGGCCGCCTTCGCCGGGAACGCGTGCGGCGTCGTGCACTGCGGCGCGACCATCGACGTCGAGCCGGTCTTGACGTAGGCGTCGGGGATCCACAGGCCGTCCGTGGTCAGGTCCCAGATGGTGCTGCCGCCGTAGTCCGGGCCGGTGTCCTGGCACGCCAGCGTCACCGACGTCCCCGACGGGTACATGTTCGCGATGCGCTGCTTGCCCACCGCGACGTCCGGGTCCTTGACGGTGCGACCGTCCACTGTGGTCGTGACCGGGTAGGCCGACGCGGCCTGGGCCGCGGGCGCGGCCAGTCCGGTGATCGCGACGGCCAGGCCGATCGTGGCCACCGCCGTCTTGAGTGTGGTTCTCACTTGTCCTCCAGAACGATTCCGTGCGGCGAATGGTCGGCGGTACCCGTACAAGAGCCGTACAAGCGGTCAGGGCGGCCTAGTACTTTCCGCCTATCCCGGAGTCCCCGAAGATCGGATGTGCGCGGACCGGCGATCGGCGAGTCTCGGAAGCGAGACACCGACGTGAGGAGAAGAACCATGCATCCGGCCGCCCTGGTCCAAGGCCACGAGGAAACCTGGTCGTGGCTCGTGCCCGGCCTGATCGGCGCGATCCTGCTGGCCTTGGTCGGGCTGTTCCTGGCCGCGCTGGTCAGCATCCTCGGCTCGCGGCTCACCGGCGGCATGAAGCTCGTCTGGGTGATCTTCGCGTTCTGCGCGCCGTTCCTGGGCAGCCTGCTGTGGTTCGTGTTCGGCCGTCGTGACGCGTACGAGCCGGTGCGCCGGTGATCGTCGCGGAAGGGCTCGCGAAGACCTACCGCGGCGGCGCCGGCGTCGAAGATCTGTCGTTCACCGTGCGGCCCGGCGTCGTGACCGGCTTCCTCGGGCCCAACGGCGCCGGCAAGTCGACGACGATCCGGCTGATGCTCGGCCTGACCCGCGGCCGCGGCCGCACCACCTTCGGCGGCCTCACGTACGCGGAAGTCCCGGGTCCACTGGGGACGGTCGGGGTGCTGACCGACGCGGCGGCGGTGCACCCCGCGCGGCCGGCCGCCGCGCACCTGCGGATGGTCGCCGCGGGCGGGGGCCTGCCGGCGCGGCGCGTGCGGGAGGTCCTGGCGACCGTCGGCCTGGAGCCGGTCGCGCGGACGCCCGCCGGCCGGTTCAGCCTCGGCATGAAGCAGCGGCTCGGCCTCGCCACGGCGCTGCTCGGCGACCCCGAGTACCTGATCCTCGACGAGCCGGCCACCGGGCTCGACCCCGAAGGCGTGCGGTGGATCCGCGACCTCCTGCGGCGGCTGGCGGGGGAGGGCCGCACGATCCTCGCGTCTTCGCACCTGCTGGCCGAGATGGCACTGCTCGCCGAGGACCTGATCGTCATCGGCGCCGGGCGGCTCGTTTCGGCCGGGCCCCTGGACGAGTTCGTCCGTCGGCACGCGCGCGCCGACGTCGTGGTCCGTGCCGACCGGCCGAGCGCGCTGATGGTCGCGCTGGCCCGCGACGGGCTGCGGGTGCGGCAGGAAGCCGCCGACCTGGTCGTCGACACCGCCGATCCCGAACGCGTGGCGGCGATCGCCGGGCTGGCCGGCGTCGGCGTGCGCGAGCTGTTCGTGCGCCGGAGCGGCCTGGAGGACGCGTTCCTCGCCGCGACCGCGGCCGCCGTCCGGCACCGGGGGGAGCTGCCGTGAAGAACGCGCTGGCGTACGAATGGGTGCGGGCCCGATCGCTGCGCTCGACGTGGCTGCTGCTGGCCGGCGCCGGGGTGCCGCAGTTCGCGTCGGGCCTGTACTGGGGTCTCAAACGCGACCTCGGCGACCTCGACGCGTTCACCTCGGCGTTCGGCCTCGTCGACCGGCTGGGGGCGCTGCTGGTCGCCGCGATCGGCGTCGCCGCGGCCGGGCTCGACCACCAGCACGGCACCCTCGCGACCACGCGGCTGGTGCTGCGCTCGCCGGTGCGGATCGTCGCCGCGCGGGCGCTGGTCACCGGCGGGCTCGGCCTGCTGGGCGGGGTGCTGATGGTGGTGCTGACCGCCGCCGGGGTGCTGACCGGCGGCGGCGCCCTGCCTGCCGGCGCGGGGGCGGCAGGCAGGGCGGTGGGCGGGGTGCTCGCGCTGACCGTCCTGTCCGGACTCGCCGGGGTCGCGCTCGGCGGGCTGCTGCGGCACACCGGGCTCGCCGTCGGGGTGTTCGCGGTGTGGACGTTCGTCGCCGAGACGACCCTCTCCGCGCTCACCGGCGTACCGGCGACCACGCTGCCCTTCAGCGGCACGGCGTTGTCCGCCCTGCCGGGGACCGCGGTCTTCGTCGCGCTGGTGGTGTTCGCTCTGGGAGCGACCACGTTCACCCTGGCTCGCCGTGACGGCTGATCCGGCGCGCCCTAACCTGAACACGATGAAGCGCTGGCTGAGCTGGTGGGACGGCCGGGCCGTGCTGCTCGCGCTCGACGTCGCGGTGGCCGCGGCCGTGATCGTGGTGACCCTGACCGGCGGCGACCCGCGCGACCCGCACCCGGCGCTCTACGTCCCCGCGGTGTTCGTGTCGGGGCTCGCCCTGCTCACGCGGCGGCGGTGGCCGTTCCTCGTGCTGCTGGTCGCGGTGGCGTGCATGCCGGCCGGGGTGACCCTGCTGCCGCTGATGGTGGCGCAGTACTCGGTCGCGGTCCGGCACGGCGTGAGCGTCGTGACCGGCCTCGCGGTCGTCGTCGCCGGTATCGCCGGGAACGTCGTGCCGGTGCTGCGGAACCCGGCGAGCTTCACCCTCGTCGTGCTCGTGCTGGGCTTCTTCGTGCTCGGCCCGGCGCTGGCCGGGCTGTGGATGCACCAGCGCGCCGCGCTGCTGGGCGTGCTGCGGGACCGCGCCGAGGAGGCCGAGCGCACCCGGACGCTGCTGGCCGACCAGGCCGTCTTCGCCGAACGACGGCGGATCGCGCGGGAGATGCACGACGTCGTCGCGCACCGGGTGACGGCGGTCGCGCTGCAGGCCGGGGCGCTGTCGCTGCGGGCGCCGGACGAGCAGACCGAGCAGGCCGCCGAGACGATCCGGGCCACCAGCGCGGTGGCGCTCGACGAGCTGCGCGCCGTCCTGCGGGTGCTGCGCGACGACGCCCCGGACGCGGGCCCGGGGGTGCTCGCGTCGCTCGAGGACCTGGTGGCCGAGGTCGCGGCGACCGGCGCGCGGGTCGAGCTGACGCTGCCGGACCCGCTGCCCGCGGTCCCCGACCAGGTCGACCGGGCCGTCTACCGCGTGGTGCAGGAGTCGCTGACCAACGCGGGCAAGCACGCGCCGCACGCGGCGGTCGACGTCCGGCTGGCCGTCACCGGCGACCGGCTGGCGGTCGAGGTGACGAACCGGCTGACCCCGCACGGCGGTGCCGTCCCGGGGTCCGGCTACGGCCTGGTGGGCATGCGCGAACGCGTCGAACTGGCCGGGGGCGACCTGCGCACCGGCCCGACGGGCGACGGCCGGTTCCGGGTGCTGGCGTGCTTTCCGGTGGGGGAGGGACTGTGACGGTCAAGGTCGTGCTGCTGGAGGACGAGGAGCTGGTCCGCAGCGGCATCCGGATGATCCTCGAGTCGGCCGACGACGTCGAGGTGGTCGCCGAGGACACGAACGGCGCGCGGGCGGTCGAGCTGACCGACCGCTTCCGGCCGGACGTGGTGCTGACCGACGTCCAGATGCCGAAGGTGGACGGCATCGAGGTGGTCCGGCGGCTGGCCGCGCACCCGGCGGCCCCGGCGGTGGTGGTGCTGACGACGTTCGACGTCGACGAGTACGTGTACGCGGCCCTGCGCCACGGCGCGGCGGGGTTCCTGCTGAAGGACACACCGCCGCGCGAGCTGGTCAACGCGGTCCGGGTGGTGGCCCGCGGCGAGGCGATGCTGTCCCCGAAGATCACGAAGCGGCTGTTGACGGACTTCGCTTCCGGCGGAGGGAGTTCGCGGGCCCGGCGCCGGCTGGCTTCGCTGACGCCGCGCGAGCACGACGTCGCCGTCCACATCGGACGCGGGCTGAGCAACGCGGAGATCGCCCGCGCGCTCGTGGTGAGCGAGTCGACGGTGAAGGTCCACATCGGACACATCATGGCCAAGCTGGAGGCGGCGAACCGCACCCAGGTGGCGATCCTGGTCCACGACGCCGGCCTGAGCTGACCCGGTGCCCAAAGGTCTTGAATGAGTCATTCAGGACCTCCGAAGACCTGCATGACTCATTCAAGACGTTGCGGCCCGGCGTTCGAGGATCTTCAGGGACTGCTCGCACCAGCGGAGGTTCTCCCGCTCGAACGACAGCCCGCGCATCAGCGTCAGGTACGGCCCCACCCGCTCGGCGTTCGCGAGGTAGTCGTCCTCGAAGCGGCCGTCCAGCAGGCCCGCCCGGAGGCGCTCGTAGCGGGCGATCTTCGTCTCCGCCCGGGTCATGCGCTCCTTCAGCGCCTGGCGGACCGCCGCCTCGTCGCCGGCGTCGACGGCCTGGACCTGGATCAGCAGCTCGTCGCGGATCACGCCCGGGCGGGGCGGGCGGGCCGTGAACTCGTCGAGGGCCCGCTCACCCGCCTCCGTCAACGAAAACAACCTCTTGTCCGGCCGCTTCTCCTGGCGGACCAGGCGGGCGCGGACCAGGCCGTCCGCGGCCAGCCGGTCCAGCTCGCGGTAGAGCTGCTGCGGTGTCGCCGGCCAGAAGTTCGCCACGGACGCGTCGAAGCCCTTCGCCAGGTCGTAGCCGGACGCCTCACCCTCCAGCAGCGCCGCCAGTAGTGCGTTGCGCAGTGACATAGTCAACTAGTTGAGTGCTTCGCGCTGGATCTGGTCGAACTGGGCCGCCATCGCTTCCGACAGCGCCTGCGCGGCCGACAGCGGGCGGACCATCACCGTGAACTCGTCGATCAGCCCGTCGTCGTCGAAGTGCAGGAAGTCGCAGCCCTCGACGCGCGCGTCACCGATCCGGGCTTCGAAGACGAGCGCGTGGTCACGACCTTCGCCGCCGCTCAGCTCGCGTACGTACCGGAAGTCTTCGAACACCCGCAGCACGCCTCGCAGGATCGCGGCCGTGATCGCCTTGCCCGGGTACGGCCGGAACGCCACCGGGCTCCGGAACACCACGTTCTCGGCCAAGGTCGCGGCCATGGCGTCGGGATCACGGGCCTCGACGGCCTTGCGGAAGCTGGTCATGCCTCACCTCTCATAGTCAACAAGTTGACTATGAGCTTACCCGCACGGGTGGCGCGGGCCACCCGTGCGGTGCGGTCACGACCGGGCCAGCCAGTCGGCGAGCTTCGTCTCCGCGAGCGTCGCGCCCGGCCCGGGCAGGAGCTCCTCCGGTCCCGGCACCGCGCCGAAGTACGGCGCCTCGGGGTCGGTGACGACCTCGCGCGGGTCCTCGCGCGCGGTCAGCACCGTGCGCACCCACTCGTCGAGGCCGAAGACCTCCGGGCCGGCGATCTCGGTGCGGCCGCCGATCGGCTGCCCGGCCGCGGTCCGGGCGACGGCGGCGGACACCTCGGCCGCCGCCATCGGCTGCACGCCGGCGCCGGGCAGCCGCACGACGCCGTCGGTGGTCGAGGTGTCGGCGATCCCGCCGGCGAACTCGAAGAACTGCGTCGCCCGCACGATCGAATACGGCAGGCCCGACTCGGTGATCAGCTTCTCCTGCGCGACCTTGGCCCGGAAGTACCCGACGTCCGGCTGCCGGTCGGTGCCCACCACCGACAGCGCGACGTAGTGGGTGACGCCCGCTTCCTTCGCCGCCGCCACGAGGTTCCCGGTCGAGGTGCGGAAGAAATGCATGACGTCGTCGTCGGCGAACGACGGCGAGTTCGAGACGTCGATCAGGACGTCCGCGCCCGGCAGCACCTCCTTCAGCCCTTCGCCGGTCAGGGTGTTCACGCCGGTGCTGGGGGCGGCGGCGACCGCCTCGTGGCCGTGTTCGGCCAGCCGCGCGACCACGTTCGTGCCGATCAGGCCGGTTCCGCCGATGACGACGACCTTCATGTCCGTTCCTCCCGTTCGGCGCCCGCCCGGACGGCCCGGGAGGTGCGCACCAGTCAAGACAAGACAGCGCTCTCGTTCGTGACAACCGGCGATGGATACGCTGCCGTTCGAAACCCGTCGTCGGAAGGGATCCGCGCGCATGGAGGACACCGGCCTCGAGGACGCGACCGCTGTCTTCGCGGAGGTGCGGCCGCGGCTGTTCGGCATCGCCTACCGCATGCTCGGCAGCGCCGCCGACGCGGAGGACCTGCTCCAGGAGGTCTGGCTGCGCTGGCAGGCCAGTGACCGGGCCGCGGTGCGCACCCCGGCGGCCTACCTCGCGACGACGACCACGCGGCTGGCGATCAACGCGACCAAGACGGCCTACGCGCGGCACGAGACCTACGTCGGGCCGTGGCTGCCAGAGCCGGTGGACACCGCGGCCGATCCGCAGCTGGGGGCCGAGCGGGGCGCCGCGCTGGAGCTCGCGGTGCTGCTCCTGCTGGAGAAGCTCACGCCGACCGAGCGCGCGGCCTACGTGCTGCGCGAGGCCTTCGACTACCCGTACGCCCAGATCGCCGAAATCGTGCAGACGACGGAGGTGGCGTCCCGGCAGCTCGTCAGCCGCGCGCGCAAGCACCTCGCCGCGGGGCGGCGCACGCCGGCCGCGCCGCCCGAGCAACGGCGGCTCCTGACCGCGTTCGTGACCGCCGCCCAGGAAGGCGACTTGTCGACACTGGAGGAGCTGTTCGCGGCCGACGTGATCAGCTACTCCGACGGCGGCGGTGCGGCCCGCGCCTCGCGCATCCCGGTGCGCGGCGCGACGACGGTGGCGAAGTACGTCCGCGCGTTCCGCGACCGCTTCTGGGTGGGCGTGACGATGACCCCGGCGCTCGTCAACGGCGCGCACGCGATGCTGCTCTCCCGCGACGACGAGGTGTTCACGGTGCTGACGGTGACCGCCTCGACGGAGGGCATCGACCAGGTGCTGTGGATGATGAACCCCGCCAAGCTCACGGCGGTCGCCGCCGTATAACGCCCTACACGCCGGCGCTCTTGGGCTCGTACTGGGCCCGCAGCGCCTTCTTGTCCGGCTTCCCCAGCCCCGTCATCGGCAACGACGCCGCGACGATCACCTGCTTCGGCACGTGCACCGGGCCCTTCCGCTCCCGCACCGCCGCCTGGATCTCACCCGTCAGCTGCTCGATCGCGGCGTCGTCGGCGGCCGCGCCGGAGCGCAGGACCACCACCGCCGTCACCGCCTCGCCCCACTTCTCGTCGGGGGTGCCGATCACGCCGACCTGGGCGATCGCCGGGTGCTCGGCCACCACGTCCTCGACCTCGCGGGGGAACACGTTGAACCCGCCCGTGACGATCATGTCCTTGACGCGGTCGACGATGAACCAGAAGCCGTCCTCGTCCTCGCGGGCGACGTCGCCGGTGTGGAGCCAGCCGTCGCGGAACGTCTCCGCCGTCACCTCCGGCAGGTTCCAGTAGCCGGCCGCCAGCAGCGGGCCGGCCACGCAGATCTCCCCGGGTTCGCCGGGGGCGACGGGAGTGCCGTCGGGGCCGAGCAGCGCCGTGCGGAGGAACGCCGACGGGCGCCCGCACGAGGACAGCCGCGCGTCGTCGTGGTCGCCCTTGGCGAGGTAGCTGATCGCCATCGGCGCCTCGGACTGGCCGTAGTACTGCGCGAAGATCGGCCCGAACCGGTCGATCGCCTCCTTCAGGCGCACCGGGTTGATCGACGCGGCGCCGTAGTAGACCGTCTGCAGCGACGACAGGTCGCGCGTGCGCGAGTCGGGGTGGTCCATCAGGGCGTAGAGCATGGTCGGCACCAGCATGGTGGCCGTGATCCGCTCCTCCTCGATGATCCGCAGGACGTCGGCGGGGTCGAACTTCGGCACGACGACCAGGGAGCCGCCCTTCAGCAGCGTCGGGGCGAAGAACGCCGCGCCGGCGTGGGAAAGCGGCGTGCAGATGAGGAACTTCGGTGCCTCGGGCCACTCCCATTCGGCGAGCTGGATCTGCGTCATCGTCGCCATCGCCTGCGCGGTGCCCATGACGCCCTTGGGCTTGCCGGTCGTCCCGCCGGTGTAGGTGATCGAGACGACCTGGTCCGGCGGCAGCGTGGCGGGCTTCAGCGGGCCCGGCTCGAACTTCGCGGCGGTCGCGGTCAGGTCCGTGCCGACGTGGGCCAGCGGCTCGGGCACCGGCCCGATGGTCAGCACCTGGGTGAGCCCCGGCACCTTCTCGAGCAGGCCGAGCGCGCGGTCGACGAACGCCGGCACCGGGTCGATGATCAGCGTGGTGATCCCGGCGTCGCCGAGGATGTAGGCGTGGTCGTCGAGCGAGCCCAGCGGGTGCAGGGCCGTCCGCCGCGACCCCTGCAGCTGGCCGGCCGCGATGATCAGCAGGACCTCGGGGCGGTTCAGCGACAGCAGCGCCACCGCCGCGCCCGTGCCGGCCCCGAGCTCCTCGAAGGCCTGGGCGTACTGGCTGACCTGCTCGGCGGTCCCGCCCCCGGTCATCGCGGTCTCGCCCAGCACCATCACCGGCGTGTCCCGGTGGCGCTTCAGGGCGGAGACGACCAGATGCCCGAGGTGGTTCGGATACCGCATCGCCTGCTCGTCCATCCCGGTCCCTTCCACGGCGTCAGACTAGAACACGTTACTGTTTTCGGCACTATACCCGCAGGGCGCAAGGGGTGTCCGTCTCCTGGCTCGGTGGAACAGGTTTCATCGCCGGGAACGTCCTTTAGCCCGCCCGACGGGCGCCGCTGGGCTGAGCGGAGCCACTTCCTTGTGCCGCCGCCACCGGGGCCGCTACGTTCGGTGATCGGCAGCCGATGGCGGGGGACACCGTGGCGACGAAGTCGGTGCGCATCCAGGTGCTGGGTCCGGTGCGGGCGTGGCGCGACGACGCGGAGCTCGAGCTCGGGCCACCCGGCCGCCGCGCGGTGCTCGCGTTGCTCGCGCTCGCCGGCGGCGACGCCGTCGCCCGGCGCGAACTCGTGGACACGCTCTGGGGCGACCGGCCGCCGCCGAGCGCGGTGAACGTCGTCCAGACGCACGTGAAGCACCTGCGCCGGCTGCTCGAACCCGGGCGGGCGCCGCGGTCCGGCAGCGGGGTGCTGCCGCACATCGGCGGCGGGTACGCGGTGCGGCGCGACGCCGTCGACGTCGACCTGTGGCGGTTCCGGGCATTGATCGCCGAGGCGAACGACGCCCACCACGAAGCCGACATCGCCCGCGTCGCGGCCGCACTCGGCGAAGGGCTGCAGCTGTGGCGAGGCCGTCCCCTGGCCGATCTCCCCTCGCTGGCCGCGCACCCGAAGGTCGTGTCCCTCGTCGCGGAGCGCCGGGAAACGTTTTCCCGCTACGCCGACGCGATGATCGCCGCCGGTGCGGCGGCCGAGGTCCTGCCCCGGATCGCCGAAGCCGCCGCCGAGCAGCCGCTCGACGAATCCGCGCAGACCCTGCTGATCCGCGCCCACCACGCCCTCGGCCAGCGAGGGGAGGCGTTCCGGCTCTACCGGCGGACGCGCGTCCGGCTCGTCGAGGAGCTCGGCATCGATCCCGGGCCGGAGCTCCTGTCCGCCCATGCCGCGTTGCTGCACGACGACGGCGTCCCGGCCGCGGAACCGGCCGGGGCCCGGCCCGCGCAGCGGATCCCGAAGCAGCTGCCCGCCGAACCCGGCGGATTCACCGGCCGGGCCGCAGAATTGTCCTTTTTGGACAGGGTACTCGCCGCGCGCGGGGCGATCGCGGCGATCTCCGGCACCGCGGGCGTCGGCAAGACGGCGCTGGCCGTGCGGTGGGCCCACCGCGTGCGCGACCGGTTCCCCGACGGGCAGCTCTACGCGAACCTGCGCGGCCACGCGGCCGGCGCCCCCGCGGCCCCGATCGAAATCCTCGCCCAGTTCCTCGCCGCGCTGGGGATCCCGCCCGAACGCGTGCCCGCCGACGCGGAAACCGCGGCGGCCCTGTACCGGACCCTGACGACCGACCGGAAGATCCTGGTGCTGCTGGACAACGCCGCCGGTGCGGAGCACGTCCGGCCGCTGCTGCCCGCCGGGCCCGGGTGCCTGGTGGTGGTGACCGGCCGCGACCGGATGACGGGCCTGGTCGCCGTGCACGGCGCACGCCGGCTCACGCTCGACGTGCTGAACCCCGAAGACGCCGTCGAACTGCTGGGTGACGTCCTCGGCCGCGAGCGGGTGCGCGAGGAGCCGGAGGCGGCCGCCGAGTTCGCGAAGCTGTGCGTCCACCTCCCGCTCGCGCTGCGGATCGCCGCGGCCAACCTGGCCGATCGGCCCGGCCACGGCATCGAGGACTACGTCGCGGAGCTGCGGGAGGGCAATCTCCTGGCCGCGCTCGCCGTGCAGGGCGACGAGCAGACGGCCGTGCGGACCGCGTTCGACCTTTCGCACGCCGCGCTGCCCGCCGACGCGCGGCGGGTGTTCCGGTTGCTGAGCCTGGTCCCCGGCACCGACGCGGGCACCGAGGCCGTCGCCGCGCTCGCCGGCACCGAGCCGGCGCAGGCGGGCGTGCTGCTGGAAAAGCTCGCCGGCGCGCACCTCGTCGAGCAGCACCTGCCGGGCCGCTACCGCTTCCACGACCTCCTTCGCCGCTACGCCGCGGAGCAGGCCGAGCCGGACCGCGACGGCGCGCTCGGCCGGTTGTACGAGTGGTACCTGGGGTCGGTGGACGGCGCGGCCCGCCTGCTCTACCCGCACATGCTGCGGCTGCCGGTACCCGAGTCCGGCAGCCGGTTCACCGGGCTCGGGGAGGCGTCGACCTGGCTGGACGCCGAACGCGGCAACCTCGTCGCGGCTATCCGATACGCGGCCGACGCCGGACCGCGGCCGAGGGCGTGGCTGCTCGCGGACGCGCTCCGGGGCTACTTCTGGATGTGCATGCGCCGGGTCGAGTGGGCGGCCGCCGCGGAAGCCGGGCTGGCGGCCGCCGAGGCCGCCGGGGATCCGCGGGCGCGGGCCGTCTCCCGGCTCAGCCTCGCCGACCTGCAGTTCCGCCAGGGCCACTACCGGCCGGCCGTGCGGCTCTACACCGCCGCGCTGCTGCTGGCCAGGCAGGCGGGCTGGCCCGAGGCGCAGGCCGCCGTGCTCGGCAACCTCGGCTGCGTCTACTGGCAGTCCGGGCGGCTCGCCGCGGCGGCGTCCCGGTTCGAGCGCGGGCGGGCGCTGAGCCGCCGGATCGGCCAGGTCGCGGGGGAGGCCGTCGCGTTCGCCAACCTCGGGCTCGTCCACTGGGAGATGGGCCGGCTGGTGGCGGCGGCCGAGCACTACGCCCAGGCGCTGCAGCGGTTCCGCCGGATCGGGTCCCGCTACGGCGAAGCGATCAACCTCGCCAACCTCGGGCAGACGCAGCGGGCCCGCGGGCAGCCGGCCGAGGCAGCCGAACTGCTCGGCCGGTCGCTGCGGCTGCAGCGCGAGGCGGGAAACCGCGGCGGCGAAGCCGAAACCCGCAGCAGGCTCGCCGCGGCGCACGCCGACCTGGGCCGTCGCGACGAGGCTCTCGAGGGTGCTCGCGCCGGCCTGGCCCTGGCCCGCGAAACCGGCGACCCGCGGACCGAAGCGGAGGCGCTGGCCGTCCTCGGAACCGTCCTGCACCGCACCGGCGACCGGGCGGACGCGATCCGCCGGTACGGCCAGGCCCTCGACCTGATCCGCGAAACCGGCGACCGCTACCCGGAAGCCGACGCACTGATCGGCCTGGCGGCGGCCGCCGGCGACCCCGCCCCGGCACGTCAGGCTCTCGCGCTGGCCGAGCGGGCGGGCTACGGGGCGCTTCAGGGCCAGGCCCTGACGGTGCTGGCCGGCATCCTGCTGACCCAGGGCGACCCCGGCGAGGCCGCCGGGCACGCCCGCCGGGCGCTGGCGGTCCACCGCGAGACCGGCCACGGCACCGCGGAGGCACTCGCGGTGCTGGACCGTTGCGGCGCGTGATCGGTACCCGGCCGGCCGGCTCGCGTACCCGGGTGGACGACACGGCCGGGGTGACACCGGACGCCGTGTCGACCACCCGGATACGCGTGTCGTCGCAGGGACGCGTGTCGTCCGGCCGGCTCCGGGGCTACGGGTGGATGCCGGTGGCGTCCACCGTGTACGTCCCGTCCGGGTGGAGGGTGACGATCGCCCACGGGGTCACGCCCTTGGCCCCGATGTCGCCCGGGCAGGAGAACTCGCTCAGGTTGAACGCCGTGCGGGCCCGGCCGTCCGGGGACTTGGTCACCGACTCCTCGACGCTGCCCACCCAATGGCAGACCGGGGCGATCACCTGGTGCGTGATCACCGGGTCGACCGACACGATTTCCGTTCCCTCCGCGCACCAGGACACCTGGTACGTGTAGCTCCAGACGTCTTCGAGGGCGAGTTCGATCGGTTCGATGGTCCAGCAGGTCTTCTCCGCGGCCCCGGCCGCGGCGCCCGTGGCGAACGGGATGGTGGCGAGCAGCGCCGCGGTGGCGGCCGTGAGCGCTCCCAGTCTGCGTCCGATGGTCATCTCGTACCCCCTGTTTTCCGGCTGTGGTCCCACTGTTCTGGCTCGGGAAGCGGCCCGCAAGACGCCGTTCCGCCCAGTCCAGCCGTCGTCCAACGGCTGTCCAGTTCGCCCGAATAGCTTCGTCTCGCCCACGGAAGCTCCAGGAGGGGAACCACCCATGAAGGCACGGTTCAAGAGAGGGATCGCCGCCGCGGCCGCGGTCCTGTCGGCCGCGGCCGGCGTCTCGGTCGCCACGGCGGGCGACGGCGTGGCGCAGGCGGCGGGGCTGCAGACGTTCGGCATCACCGCCGACGGCACGCTGATGGCCATGTTCACCACCGACCGCCCGCAGGTGCTCAACTGGGTCCGGGTGGTCACCGGGCTCAGCGGCGACACCGCGCTGATCGGGATCGACATCCGCGTCCAGAACAACACGCTGTACGGCGTCGGCAACTACGGCGGCATCTACACCATCACCACGCCGCCGGTCACGGCCGACGTCGTCGTCAAGAAGGTCTCCCAGCTCACCGTCCCGCTGTACGGCACCAACTTCGGCGTCGACTTCAACCCGGCCGCCGACCGGCTGCGGGTGGTCAGCGACAACGGCCAGAACCTGCGGCACAACCTCAACGACGGCACGACGATCGAAGACACCACCCTCACCACCCCGCCGGGGACCGGCCCGGCCCGCGGCGTCACGGCGTCGGCGTACACGAACAACGACCTCAACCCCGACACCGCGACGACGCTGGCCGGCCTCAACACCACGACGGACCAGGTGGTCATCCAGTCGCCGGCCAACAACGGCACCCTGGCCCCGACCGGCGCTCTCGGCGTGGATGCGACCCCGAACGCGGGCCTCGACATCTACAGCGATCTGGTCAACGGCAAGACGGTCTCGGCGACGGCGTTCGCGACGATCATCCCGGCCGGTGGTTCGGCGACGCTGTACAGCGTGAACCTGCTGACCGGCGCGGCGAGTGCGGTGGGCCAGCTGCCGCTGGCCATCACCGACCTCGCGGTCGCGCTCGACACCAACTGAAACCCGGCCGCGGGGGGAGGAAAACCAACGGGGGGGGGGGGGGGTTGGGCTGCAGAAAGGGGAGGGGGGGGGGGGGGGAGAGGGAGAGGGTGAGCCCCCCGCAC
>NZ_JBVHUL010000002.1:874660-1032697 GCF_055565395.1 Amycolatopsis sp. NPDC028719 | reverse complement strand
CCCCACCCGCCCTCTTCCCCCCCCCCACACAAACCAACCCCCCCCCCCCCCCCCCCCCCCCCCCCCCCCCCCCCCCCGGTGCCGACCTACGGAACGGGCGCCGCGGTCGCCCGGGCAACCGCTTCCTCGCGGTCGGCGGGCAGGAGGTACCCGGCCCGCAGCGCCCGGTCCGCCGCGGCGGTGAACTTCGCGACGTACGTGGCGTGGTCGGGGTAGAGCTGCCGGATCCGCGCAGGTGACAACGGTGTCGTCGTGCCCAGCAGCAGGCAGGCGCCTGCCACGTTGCCGCCGCTGTTGTTCGGCGCGTACGCGGCCACCGGCACGTCGAGGTCGGGCAGCCGGACCCCGCCGAGGGCGTTCTGGTCGGCGTCACGGCGGATGAACAGGCCCAGCAGCAAGGAGATCGGCGTCGCGGCCGGCGGGGCCGCGCCACCGCGGGCCCAGCGGTCCAGGTACGCGAACGCGGCGTTCTCCGCGTACCGGAACGTCATGCTGTTCACCGGCTTGTCGCACGTCGTGGGCGCGCCGCCGTTGATCGACCCGTCCCGCGCGTTCGCCGCGTTGTAGAGGTCCAGTCCGTACTGGTCGGCGTGTGCCGTGCCCGCGACTTCCCAGGTTCGCACCCGGGCGGTGTCCTGCCGGACCGAAGCCGACGCGACGACGTCCGTCTCCGACTGCAGGACGAACACCGGAATGGCCAGATCGGTGCGGATGTGAGCGGTGAGCGGTCCGACGACGCCCTCGCCGATCGGGGCCGCCAGGGCCGCCCGGCCGTGGACCATGAGGCCGTCGTAGATTCCCCGCACCGGTTGAACAGCGTTCGCATAGGTTGTCAGCCGCAACGCGGACTGTGAGTGCCCGGTGCCGAGCACGACCGCCGGCGCCCGGCCGCCCAGCAGCTCCGGATGCGTCCGGACCGCCTGTGCGGCCTGCGAAAACACGTCGTACGAGAGCGCGTCGGAGCCGAGGTCCACCGCGCCGTACCGGCCGGGGTCGAGGTTCTTCAGCTTGTCGGCCCCGGCTTTCTGGGTCGTCACCCCGACGTAGGCGTAGCCCTCACGCAGGAAGTGCTCGTACGATTGGGAGAAGTCGACCGGGATGTCGACGCCGAAGCTCACGTTCAGCCATTCGACCACCACGGTGCCGGTGAACCGCGCCGGGTCGCCCGGCCGCACCACGATCATCCTTGTGGTGTAGGCGTTTCCGGTGCTCGCGACGCGGGTGTCCCAGCGGCCGTCGTCGGTCCACAGACCGTCCTGGGCGTAGGTGTCGGCCTGCCCGGACAGAAGATACTCCTGCTCGACGTACCCGCGGCCGGCGAGATCGAGGATGCCTTGGGCGCCGCTGACCGGCCGGCCTTTGCCGGCGTTCGCGGGCACTTCCGTCACCGTCGGTGCGGGGGCGGCCTCGGCCACCGCGGTGACCGAAAAGGCCGTGAGCAGCAAGGTCAGCAGAAGACACCGGACTCTGCGCATGGGGGAGACCTTCCTGGTGGCGGACGTCGACCGTCCACATCGGACACGGATGCGGTGGCCACCGCCCTTCGTCTCTACCCGCCGCGCGACGCCGCGGCAACGACGGGCCCCGGGGGCGGGACGAAACCCGGCCGGAGTGCTCAGTCACCTGACAAGACGCGGGTGCGGGATACTCACCGCGGAAGAAAATGGGCTTTCCGCGCCGAAACCTTGCGCCCGGCCCGTCGTTGGACGACTATCGCGTGACGTTCTGCACGTGCAAGCGCACGGGCAAAGGGGGAGGTGCGGGTGACCGAGGTGGCGCCGGCGGTGGCCGGGACGACGGACGTCCCGAGCGACGCGGCCTTGATCCAGGCGGTGCGCGGTGGGGACCTCGCCGCGTACGGCCAGCTCTACGACCGGCACCTGGCCGCGGCCCGGCGAGTGGCGGCCGCGATCGCGGCGGACGCGGCGGAGCGGGACGACCTCATCGCCGAAGGATTCACCCGAGTACTGCGGATTCTGCGCTCGGGCGAGGGACCGGACGAGGAATTCCGGCCTTACCTCCTGACCACCATCCGGAACACGATGATCAGCTGGCGCCGGCGCGATTCGGCGGTTTCGCTGGTCGCCGAGGTACCGGACGTCCTGCCGAGCGAGGGCAGCGACGAGCCGGTGGACAGCCGGCTGCGCGGCACCGTCGCCGCGGGCGCGTTCGCGAGCCTGCCCGAGCGGTGGCGGACGGTGCTGTGGCGGACCGAGATCGAGGGCGAGTCGCCGTCCCGGATCGCCGAAGACCTCGGGATGACGCCGAACGGCGTCGCCGCACTGGCCTACCGCGCCCGGGAAGGGCTGCGGCAGGCCTACCTGGACCAGCACGTCCCGGAGGCCCGGCGGCGCACCTGCCGGGTCGTCTCGGGCCAGCTGGCCCGCTGGGTGCGTGACGGTGTCGGGGACCACAAGGCGCACCGGATCACGACGCACCTCGACCGCTGCCCGGACTGCCGGAAGCTGGCCACCGGTCTCCGGGAACTCAACGAAGAACTGCCCGCCGCCGTCGCCCCGCTCATCCTGGGCATCCCGGTGGTGACGCACTGGCTGACCACCACCGGGTCCCTCGCTTCGTCCGGGGCGGCCGCGAGCACCGGCGCTTCCGCGCTCTCGTGGGCCACGGCGGCGAAGGTGGCCGTCGCGAGCGCGGCGCTGGTCACGACGGTGACCATCGGCGCGAGCACCTCCGACGTGGCACCGCCGCCCCCGGCGACCGGCGCCGACGGCTCGGCTTCGCAGCCGGTGGACCCGCCGTCCGCCGCGGGCGTTCCGGCCGGCAGCGACCAGCGGTCGACTTCCGACGCGCAGCTCACCTCGGTGCCGCCCACCGCGCCCGGCGAGACGGCGGCCGCGGAAGAGCCCGGGGTCGCCCAGGGCACCGGTACGGCCGCGGACGACAAGCAAGCGGCGAAAGAGTCGAAACAAGCCTCGAAGGAAGCCGCGAAGGAGTCGAAGGAAGCGGCGAAAGAGTCGAAGAAAGCGGAAAAGGAGTCGAAGAAGGCGGAGAAGACCAAGCAGCCCGGAGAATGACCCGGCCCCGTGGCGGGGCCGGGTCACCCGGTCAGCAGGGCTGCAGCAGCCAGCAGAGCCGGTACTTCGCCTGGTAGGTCGCGGAAGCCGCCGGAGCGACGATGTTCTGCGTCCGCGCCCCGCCGTGCGCCCAGCTCGTGAAGGCGTACTTCAGGTTGAGCGGTGGCAGGTTCTGCGGGCTGTCCGCGCTGATCGAGTTGGTCGAACCGGCGATCACCGTCCGCGAGAACGGCGTGCGCTGCTGCGTCCCGCCGACGGTGAGCAGCGCCTGGTTCGGGCTCGACGTGAAGTTCAGCGTCACCGTCTTCGGTTGCAGGTCCACGGTCTTCGAGCCGGTCCGGCCGGTCGAATCCGTCGCCGTCAAGGTGAGCTGCAGGTACGACGGGTACTCGTGGTCCGGCGCGACGAACGTGCCCGCGGCGACGCCCGGGAAGTCCTGGACGTTGTGCGTGTGGCAGGTGCCGTTGGCCGCGCAGTGCCGGATCGCGAGCCGCCACGACAGGGCCGAGGGCGGCAGGGTGCCGTCCTGGGCGTCGACCGCCCGGCCGGAGAACGCCACGGTCTGGCCCACCGCCCAGGTCAGCGACGCGGCGGGAGCGTCGATGACCGGCACCGGGTCGAGCCCGGCGGGCGTCCCGACCGTCACCCGGACCGTCGTGGTGGCCGCCGCGCCGTGGGAGTCCGTCACCCGCAGCCCGGCGTCGACCGCGGCGGCCGTGGTGTACGTCCAGGTCGGATCGGGAGCCGCGGAGTCGTCGTACGCGCCGTCGGCGTCGAGGTCCCAGGCGTAGGAGAGCGCGTCACCGGCGTCCGGATCGGTGGATCCGGTGCCGTCGAACCGGACGGTCAGCGGAGCCGGGCCGCTCGACGGCGTCGCCGTGGCCGCGGCGACCGGCGGGCGGTTGGTGCCGCCCGGGTAGCTCACGCGACGCAGTTCCCCGGCGCCCAGCGCCACGTAGAAGACGTCGCCACCGGGTCCGGTCAGCACCTGCACGGGCGTGTTCGCGCCGGTCACGAACGGGACCAGGAGACTTGGGCTGGGCTGGCCGTTCGCCGTCTGCATCGCCCAGATGCACCCGCGTGAGGAGTCGGCGAAGAACAGCGCGCCGGCGTACGCGGCGGGGTAGTTGCTGCCCGACTCGAAGGCGATCCCGCTGATCGACGAGCCGCCGGTGGGACACGGGTCGCTCGCCACGACCTTGGCGTTGTGGTTGTAGGCGTAGAACGGCGCGGTCTGCCCGCCGGCGGTGTACAGCGATTCGCAGCGGTCGAGGTTCGCGCCGTCGTAACCCGCTTGCCGCGCGGAACCTTCGAAGCAGGGCCAGCCGAAGTTCTCCGCCACCGCGTCTCCGGCGTTCGCGACGCGGTTGATCTCCTCCCAGGTGTTCCAGCCGACGTCCCCGGCCCACAGCTCGCCGGTCCCGGGCCGGAACCCGAACCGGAACTGGTTGCGCGCGCCGTAGGCGATCACGCGCCGGGCGTTGGCGTCGGAGCTGCTCGCGAACGGGTTGCCGGGCAGGCCTTCGCCGGTGTCGGGGTCGAGGCGCAGGAGCGTGCCGTTGAGCAGCACCGGCTGCCCGGCCGCGCGGCGCGGGGACTGCGACCGCAGCGCGCCGCCTTCGGCGTTCGGCGGGGCGAGGTTGGTGCCGGCCGGGGAAGGCGGGTCGGCGCAGGGGTTTCCGACCTGGCCGTAGTCGGCGAAGTTGAAGCTGGCGCCGTCCCCGCCGCCCGCGTAGAGCGCACCGTCCGGGCCGAAGGCCAGCGAGCCCACCGAGTGGCTCGGGTACTGCTGGCACCAGCCGGTCACCAGGGGTTTCTCGCTGACGGCGGTGCCGGCCGGGCCCATGGTGAGCTGGGAGATCCGGCCGGTGACGACGCAGCCCTGGTCGGTCGCGCCGGGCGGCGTCGGGCAGGTGTCGCCCCAGCGCGGCGCGGTGCCGCCGGGCAGGGCGTCGAGGGTGTAGGAGACGTAGACGTACGGCCGGGCGGGGAACGCGGGGTCGACGGCCAGGCCGAGCAGGCCGCGGTCCCAGAAGTCCTGGGTCGGGGTCCGCAGGTCCGCGAACACGGTCGCGGTCGGGTCGGCGAGGGAGTCGAAGACCTTGACCAGGCCGCTCTTCTCGGCGATGAAAACCCGGCCGTCGGGGGCGAACGCGGCGGCGGTCGGCGAGGTCAGGCCCCCGATCGCGACGGTGTCGGCGAACCCGGTGGGCACGGCGGCGGCTGCAGGTGTGGCGACGGCCAGTGCGCCGGCGAGCGGCACGACGACCGCCATGGCCAAGGCACGTCTGGATCTTCGGGAGAGC
Source organism: Amycolatopsis sp. NPDC028719 (assembly GCF_055565395.1). Taxonomy (NCBI): domain Bacteria; kingdom Bacillati; phylum Actinomycetota; class Actinomycetes; order Pseudonocardiales; family Pseudonocardiaceae; genus Amycolatopsis; species Amycolatopsis sp. NPDC028719. Next base: position 1,027,356 of record NZ_JBVHUL010000002.1, on the reverse strand, counting down.
AGGGGACGACGGAAAGGCAACATGGGAACTCCTGGTGCGCGGGGACCGGGACCGCCCCGTATGGCGCCGGAAGTCCGATAGTTGTTACATCCGGACGGAAAGTGCACACGAACCGCTCAGTGGTGGCCGGGTGCCGGTGGTGGCGGTGGGGCGGGCGTCATGAACGAGTCGTTCACCGTGTCTGACGAGGTGAAAGGGTCGTTCATGACCTTCGCCGCGGCGGCCCGCCCGACTCGCGCCGCTCAGTGGCGGCCGAGCCATTCCGCGAGCAGAGCACGCTCGGTGGCGGTGAGCTTCGCGGTACCGCCGGACATGCTCTCCGGACAGCCACCGCTGCCGGGGCCTGGGCCGGTTGTGCGGGCCCGAACTCGACGCAGTGAATGACTCATTCCTGGCGCCGGACGCCAGGAATGAGTCATTCACTGCGTCGAGTGGCGTCCGGTGGCGGGTGGATGACATGAAAGGGTCGTTCATGTCGTCCGGCGAGGTGAACGACTCGTTCATGAGGTCGCCGTGGCGACCCCACCCGACCTGTGCCGCTCAGTCGCGGCCGAGCCACTCGGCGAGCAGGGCGCGCTCGGCGGCGGTGAGCTTCGCGATCTCCGCCGGGGTAGCGAGCGTTGCCGCCGCGGGAACTGGAGGGGCCGTCAGCTCTGCCAGCTCTGCCAGCTCTGCCGGCGCAGCGGGCCGAGCCGCGGGGGTCGCCGGCTCTGCCAGGGCTGCTGGGGGTGTGGGCGGGGCCGCCGGGGCAGGCGAGGCAGCTGCCGGGGCCGGCGTGTCGGTGAGGATTCGGTCCAGTACCGCCTCGAACATCGCCTCGGCGAGGCCGGGATCTCGCTCCTCCGGAGGGCGGGCCAGCAACGTGAGCACAGTGCCGGTCCCGGCGGCGTGGATGAGCTCGACCGCGAGGGGCTCGGGCACACGAAGCCGGCCGGTCTCCGCGATGCGGTGCACCCGGGCGCGCAGGACCGCCAGGCCCGCCTCGGCCGCCGGGGAGGTCCGGCCCGGCGTCACGAGCAGGCCGAACAGGGAAGCGTTGGCCAAGCCGAAGCCGATGTGCGCGTCCCAGCCGGTGCGCAGGTCCGCGACCGGGTCGCCGACCCGCGTGGCCGCCTTGCCGGTGACATACGTCGTGAAGACGTGCTCGGCGACGGCGTCGAGCAGCGCGTCCTTGTCCTCGAAGAACCGGTAGAGAGCCGGGGCCTGCACGCCGGCGGCCTGCGCGACCGCGCGGATCGTGAGCGCGGCCGCGCCTTCGGTGTCGAGGAGCCGTGCGGCGGTCTCGAGGATGTGCGCCCGCGTCTCGCTTCGGCTCTTCACCATGATTCCGATGATATCGCACTCTTGCTAGCGGTGGTGCTAACGTGGTTAATATCAACGTTAGTCAACGAGAGGACTTATCATGATCGTGATCACCGGGGGAAGCGGCAAGCTCGGCTCCCAGGTCGTCGAGCAGCTGCTGCGGCGTGTCCCGGCCGCGGAGGTCGGCGTCAGCGTCCGCGAACCCGTGAAGGCGAGTGCGCTGGCCGAACGTGGCGTCCGCGTGCGACGCGGGGACTTCGCCGACCCGGACTCGCTCGCCGACGCGTTCGAAGGCGCTACGCAGGTCCTCGTCGTCTCGACGGACGAGACCGGCGAAGCCGCGCTGCGGCACCACGCCGTGGCGATCGATGCCGCGCGGGACGCCGGTGCCAAGCGCGTGCTCTACACGAGCCACCAGGCCGCGGCCGACGACTCGCTCTTCGCGCCGATGCCCGACCACGCCGCGACCGAACGCCACCTGGCGGCGGCCGGCACCGCGTTCACCGCGCTGCGCAACGGTTTCTACGCCGGCACCGTCCCGCTGCTGCTCGGCCGGGCGCGGGAAACCGGCGAGCTGGTCGCGCCGGCCGACGGGCCCGTGTCGTGGACCGCGCACGCCGATCTCGCCGAAGCTGCGGCCGTCATCCTCGCCGGCGAGGGCCGGTTCGACGGGCCGACGCCGCCCCTGACCGCCCCGGTCGCGCTCGACCTCGAGGACGTCGCCGGCCTCCTCGGCGAGCTCACCGGGCGCACGATCCGCCGGGTGGTCGCCGACGACGACGAGTGGGTGGCGAGCCTGACCGGGCACGGCGTCCCGGCGGGTCAGGCCGCGATGCTCCTCGGCATGTTCCGCGCCGCGCGGTGCGGCGAGTTCGCCGCCACCGGCTCCGACCTCGAAGAACTCATCGAACGGCCGGCGACACCGCTGCGGGCGATCCTCGGCTGATCACTATGAACGGGGTGTATAAACTCCGGCTATACACCCCGTGTACTGTCGCCGCATGTCGATCGGACACACCCTGCTCGGCCTGCTGGAAACCGGCCCCCGGCACGGCTACGACCTCAAGCGCGCCTACGACGACCGGTTCGGGCACGACCGCCGCGTCCACTACGGCCAGGTCTATTCGACGCTGGCCCGGCTGCTCAAGCAGGGACTCGTCGAGACCGACGGCATCGAGGCCGGCGGCGGCCCGGAGCGCAAGCGGTACGCGATCACCGAGGCCGGGGTCGCCGACGTCGGCACCTGGCTGGCGACCCCGGAGAAGCCGGAGGCGTACCTGCAGAACACGCTCTACACCAAGATCGTGCTCGCCCTGCTCTCCGGCCGTCCGGCCGCCGACGTCCTCGACGTCCAGTGCTCGGCGCACCTCGGCGCCATGCGCGAGCTGACCCGCCGCAAGACCGGCGGCGACCTCGTCGACCAGCTGGTCTGCGACCACGCGCTGTTCCACCTGGAGGCCGACCTCCGCTGGCTGGAGCTGACCGCGGCCCGGCTCGACCAGCTGGCGAAGGAGATCGCGTGAGCACGCCGGACGTTCTGCTGGAGGCCGACGGGGTCCGGAAGGCGTTCGGGGCCACCGACGCGCTGACGTCGGCGAGCCTGCGGGTGCGCGCGGGGGAGGTCGTCGCCCTGATGGGCCCGTCCGGGGCGGGCAAGTCGACGCTGCTGCACTGCCTGGCCGGGATCGTCCGGCCGGACGAGGGCACCGTCCGCTACCGGGGCGCCGACCTCACCCTGTTGACCGACCGCGCGCGCTCGGCGTTGCGCCGCACCGACTTCGGCTTCGTCTTCCAGTTCGGCCGGCTCGTGCCGGAGCTGACCTGCCAGGAGAACATCGCCCTGCCGCTGCGGTTGCACGGCGAGCGGGGCCGGGTGGCGGCGCGGCGGGCCCGCGAAATGCTGGGGGAGCTCGGTCTCGCCGAGGTGGCGGGCAAGCGGCCGGGCGAGGTGTCGGGCGGGCAGGGCCAGCGGGTGGCGGTGGCTCGCGCGCTGGTGACCGGGCCGCGCGTCGTCTTCGCCGACGAGCCGACCGGTGCCCTGGACTCGCTCAACGGCGAGCAGGTCATGCAGCTGCTGACGACGGCGGCTCGGGAGCGGGACGCGGCGGTCGTGCTGGTGACGCACGAACCCCGGGTCGCGGCGTACTCCGACCGCGAGGTCGTCGTGCGCGACGGCCGGACGCGGGAGCTCGAGGTGACCCGGTGATCCGGCGCTGGGCCGCGGACCTCGCACTCGGGATGCGCCTCGCGCTGGGCGGCGGCGGGGCGCGGACCGCCCTGGTGCGGCTCACGCTGACGGCCGTCGGCGTCGGCCTCGGCGTCGCCGTCCTGCTCACCGCGACGTCGGTGCCGAACCTGCTCGCCGCCCGGGACGACCGGGCGAGCGCGCGGCTCCCCGCCCTCGGGGCGTCCGCCGAAGGCACCGACCCGGTCCACGTGGCCGGCCGGAACGACGAGTTCCGCGGTCGTGGCCTGCAGGGCTACCTCGTGCAGGCCACCGGGCCGCGTCCGCCCGCCGCGCCGGGTGTCGGCCGGCTGCCGGGGCCGGGGGAGGCGGTGCTTTCCCCGGCGCTGGCGGACTTGCTGCGGTCGCCCGGAAGCGAGCTGCTGCGGTCGCGGTTCTCCCAGCGGGTGATCGGCACCATCGGCGACGCCGGGTTGACCGGCCCGAACGAGCTCTTCTTCTACGTCGGCTCCGACACCGTCGCGCAGCAGCCGGACTCCGAACCGGTGAGCCGCTTCGGGTTCGCGGCCTCCCACCGCCCGCTGTCCGCGCTCGAACTGCTGCTGGTGGTGGTCGGCGCGACGACGTGCCTCGTGCCGGTGTTTGTCTTCGTCGTCACCAGCACCCGGCTCGCGGCGGCGGCGCGGGACCGGCGGCTCGCCGCGCTGCGGCTGGTCGGCGCGGACCGCGGCCAGGTGCACCGGATCGCGGCCGGGGAGACACTGCTCGGCTCGCTCGCCGGCCTGCTCGCCGGCCTCGCCTTGTTCCAGCTCATCCGCTTACTGGTCCCGGGAATCACCGTGGACGCTTTCCGTGGGGGCCTCTTCGGCGGCGACGTCGTCCCCGACTGGCGGCTCGGTGTGCCGGCTCTGCTGGCGCTGCCGGTGCTGGCGTGCGCGGCGGCCGTGTTCGCGCTGCGGCCGGTCGTCATCGAGCCGCTGGGCGTGGAGCGGCGGGGGACGCGGACCCCGCGGAAGCTGGCGTGGCGCCTGTTCCCGGCGGTCACGGGCGGTGTGCTGCTGCTGACCGGGCTCGGCGGCGACGGTGCCGACAATCCCTCCGTGACCGTCGGGGTGGTCCTGGTCCTCGCGGCCGTCCCCCTCGTGCTGCCGTGGGTGGTCGAGCGGGTCGCGGGGCTGCTCGGCGGCGGTTCGCCGGCCTGGCTGCTGGCCGTCCGCCGCCTCCAGCTGGACAGCGCGACGGCGGCGCGCCTGGTCAGCGGCGTCGCCGTGGTGCTGGCCGGATCCATTGCGCTGCAAGGCGTCTACGCCCGCACCGAGCTCGAACGCCCCGCGTCGCAGGACATCCGGGTGCTCGCGAGCTACTACGCCACGAGCGTCGCCGACGGCGAGGCGTTCACCGCCGCCTTCCACGCTCTGCCCGGGCTGGGGGGCGTGCCGGTGCGGACCGGCGTCATGCTGGAGACCGCGTCGGGAGAGCGGACCTCGGCCGTCGTCGAGAGCTGTGCGCGGCTGCGCGGCGCGATCGCGGACTGCCGTGACGGCGACGTCTACGCCGCGGCGACCGGGAGCGGCTACGTGCCCGAGCAAGGGGATCACGTGTGGTTCTCCGAGATCCGGCGGGCCCACCGGTCCGACCTTCCACAGTGGACGATTCCGGCGGTGCACCGGGTGCCGGTGGAGGGGGAGGAGCTGATCGTCACCCCGGCCGCGCTCGCAACGGCGTCGGGCGTCGGGCTGACGGTGTCCGCGACGCTGCCCGGCGCCGATCCGGACCTGGTGGAACGCGTCCGGAACGTGGTGGGCTGGAACGGATCCGTGGCCTCGCTCGGCACCGGGCGGGACGGCACCTCGGCGCTGATCACCCGGGTGCTGTCGGTCGGTTCGGTGCTGGTGCTGCTGTTCGTCGCGGGCAGCCTGCTGGTCGCCGCGTGGGAGCAGCTGCGGGAACGGCGGCGCAGCCTCGCCACGCTCGCGGCGAACGGCGTCGGACGCGGTGTGCTCGCCCGGTCACTGGTGTGGCAGCTGGCGATCCCGGTGGCGGTCGCGGTGCTCGTCGCCGTGCCGGCCGGGCTCGTCCTCGACTGGCTGGTGCTCACGTTCGTGGTACACCGCCCGATGACGGCGGACCTGCCGTCGATCGCGCTGCTGACGGCGACCGCGATCGCCGCGGTCCTGCTCGTCACCGCCTTGACACTGCCCGCGTTGTGGCGGACGACGAACCTGGAGAATCTGCGCGAAGAATGACCGGGTAAGGCGGCGGCTCCGGTTGTTTCCGGAGCCGCCGCGCGGAAAGCCCGCCCAGTGAGCCGGATTCGCCCGAAAAGGCGCCCTTTTCGCCGTTGTGCCGTAATCCTCCTTCCGCGATCGTGGACACGCCGATATCCGCCGCCCCACGATTTCGAGGCAAGCCGATGCGCACCATGTATGACGCCGTCACCGCGCGGAACATCCTCAAGAAGGACGGCCGGCCCGTGCTCGTGGCCGGGTACATCGACCGGATCAAGCTCGCGCCGTGGACCGCCGCCGACTGGGCGCTCTTCCCGGACGCCCTGAAGGTGCGGATCGTCAAGAAGGCGTCGACCAACGACGGGCATGTCCTGGACGTCGAGCCCGGCGACGCCACGCCGGAGGAGGCGCCGGGCTGGGCCCGGCGGCGGCGGGCGTCGGGGTTCGCGTACCCGGTCATCTACTGCAACCGGTCGACCTGGCCGAAGGTGAAGGCGGCGTTCAAGGCGCAGCGCGTCGAGCCGCCGTTGTACTGGATCGCCACGGCCACCGGCAAACGCGAAATCCCCGAAGGCGCGATCGCCGCGCAGTACCTGCTGGACGTCGCGCCCGGCATCGACATCTCCGTCGTGGCCGACTTCTGGCCCGGCGTGGACTCGCCGGGATCCGGAAAACCGACCGTCGAACCGGAAGTGGAACTCATGGAACGCATCACCGTCACCCCGCCCAACGCCGGGCAGAACACGGTCCGGCTGAACCTGTCCGGCAGTGCCGGCGCCGCCTTGGTCGTCCGGCCGCGGATCAACGGCCAAGGCGTGTCGAAGCCGATGTGGGTCGGCAACATCTTCGCGTGGGGCTCGGACAAGACGGGGGTCGGGCACAACCCCAAGTCCGACCCGAACTACGACGACCGGCTGACGTCCCACCGCCGCTTCGCCCTGCCGGGCGCGGTGTGGGCCGATCTCGAGTACAGCGCCGCGGAGCCGTTCGAGATCGACGTCGTCGGCTGAGCGGCGCTCAGGCGTTCAGCCAGTCGCTGCAGACGAACACCGGCTTCTTCGCGCAGACGCGGAAGATGCTCACCGGGTTGGCCGACGTGCCCGGAACCTTGGCGCTGCACCCGGAACTGCTGCCGTTGGCGTCGTCCACGTAGCCGCCTCCGCCGCTGCGGAGCAGGAACTGCGCGCGGAAGCCGTAGCCGTCACCGGCGGTGTCGCAGGCGTAGATGCGGGTGTGGCCGTTGGTCACGCCGCCGTAGCCGCAGCGGAACTGGCCCTGGTACTGGCAGCCGTAGACCTCGGCGACGGCGTCGTGCGCCGACGCCGCGGGGGCGAAGCCGACGGTTCCGGCGAGGGCGAGAAACGCCGCGGCGGCGACGGTGGGCAGTTTCCGGTTCGGCACGGTACCTCCAGGTGTCTGTGGTGCGCGGTCCACTCCGGACACCCGGAACCGGTTGGGCCCGGCGGGGGATGTCACCTGATCGGCGCAACGGCCGACCCGTGCCGGGCATCGGCACGCGGACCCAAAGGGTCGGCTCACGTACCTGGAGAGCCGACCGTCCGGGTACGGCGCTCGACCCGCTCCGTGACCGTCTTGCTGCTCTCCGTGCTGTGTTGACACGCTTGCTACCCGGGTGTCAGTATCGGGATTAATCCGATTGGAAACGTTTCCAAGCTCGCCTTCCGTAGTTGGAAACGTTTCCAAGAACGCACAACGAGGTAGCCGATGACGTCAACACGGGCCACGCTGCTCCAGGTCGCCGAGCGCGCCGGGGTTTCCCTGGCCTCGACCTCGCGGGCGCTGCACGGCTCCGGAGCCAGCCCGGCGATGGTCGAGCGGGTGCGCGCCGCCGCCGCCGAGCTCGGGTACAGCGCCGATGCCATCGGGCGGTCGCTGCGGCTCAAGAAGACCTTCCAGGTCGCCTTTGCCGTGGCCGACATCGGGAACCCGGTCTACGTCGAGATGATGCGGGCCATCCACGAAGTCCTCGCGCCGCACGGCTACCGGGTCGTCGTGATGAGCACCGGGGACACCGCGACGTCGACCACCGAGCTCGTGCGCAGCCTCAACAGCGGGTTCGTCGACGGCATGATCGTCAGCCCGCTGCGCACCGACGACCGGCTGATCCGCGAAATCCAGCAGGCCCCCGTCCCGGTCGTGGTGATCGGGCGCGCGCTGGACGACCGGGGCATCAGCTCGGTCTCCACCGACTCCGCGGGCGGCATCGGCGCGGCCGTCCGTCACCTGCACGCCCTCGGCCGCCGCCGGATCGGGTTCCTCAACGGCCCCCTCGACACCACGCCCGGCGCCGCGCGCCAGCGGGGGTTCGACGCCGTGGCCGCGGAAATCACCGCGGAGCGCGTCGACCAGGAGGTCGCCGGGGACTTCACCGTCACCGCCGGGCTGGCGGCCGCCCGCCGGCTGCTCGCCCGCGGCGCGCTCGACGCGCTCGTCGCCGCCAACGACCTGCTCGCCATCGGCGCCATCCGGGCCGTGCGGGAACTGGGCCTCTCGGTGCCGGAGGACGTCGCCGTCACCGGAATGGACGACACGGAGCTCGGCCGGGTCTTCCAGCCCAGCCTCACCAGCGTCTCCCTCGGCTCGACCGAACGCGGGCGCGCGGCGGCCCGGATCATGCTCCAGCTCGCCGACGACCCGGACCACGCGGCGCGGCAGGTCGCCGTCGGCCCGGAGCTGAGGGTGCGCGAATCGACCGGGGGTGCGCGATGACCGCCACGCTGACCCGCCCGGCGCCCCCGAGCGGGAAGAAGAAAAGGCCCGCCCTGGCGCAAAGCCGGCGCCGCGAGGCGATCGCGCTGGTGCTGCCGTCGCTGATCCCGATCCTCGTGCTGAGCGTCGCGCCGCTGGTCGTCGGGATCTTCCTGGCCTTCACCGACGCGCGGCTCGTGCGCCACCCGGACTACGGGTTCGCCGGCGTCGACAACTTCACGAAGCTCGCCGGCAACGACCTGTTCTGGGACTCGCTGCGGATCGGCATGATCTGGACCGTCGGCGTCACGGTGCTCCAGCTGGCCGCCGCGATGGGCCTGGCGCTGCTGCTCAACTCGGGCCTGCGGCTGCAGGGCCTGACGCGGGTGCTCGCGCTCGTGCCGTGGGCGATGCCGCCGGTCGTCGTCGCGATCATGTGGCAGATGATCTACTCGGCCAACGGCGGCCCGCTCAACGCCTTCCTCGGCAGCGTCGGCCTGCCCAGCGACATCAACTGGCTCGGCGACTTCTCGGTCGCGCTGCCCGCGGTGATCGTCGTGGGCGTCTGGGTCGGCATGCCGCAGACGACGGTGACGCTGCTGGCCGGGCTGCAGCAGATCCCCGCCGAACTGCAGGAAGCCGCCGCGGTCGACGGCGCGGGCGCGTGGCGGCGGTTCACCGCGGTGACCTGGCCGAGCCTGCGCCCGATCGTCACGTCGATCACGTCGCTGAACTTCATCTGGAACTTCAACTCGTTCTCGCTGGTCTACGTCCTCACCGCGGGCGGCCCGGGCGGCAAGACGATGGTCCCGGTGCTGTTCATCTACCTGGAGGCCTTCAAGAACCGCGAGATCGGCTACGCCGCCGCGATGGGCCTCGTGCTCGTCGTCGTGGTCGTCCTGATCCTCGCCGTCTACCTGCGGTCGCAGTTCCGCGACGACCGCGCCGTGAAGGGGCGCTGATGCGAAGCCTGGTGCGCCCGGCCCAGTACGTGGCCCTCGCGCTGTACATCCTGTTCCTCGGTTTCCCGTTGCTGTGGCTGATTTCCGCGTCGGTGAAGTCGTCCGGTGAGCTCAATTCCCTGACGGTCAGCCTGCTGCCGACCGAATGGCACTGGGACAACTACACCGAAGCCCTGGAAAAGCAGGGCCTGGTCCGCTCCGCCGCCAACAGCCTGATCGTCGCGCTCGCCTCGACCGCGCTGTCGGTCGTGATCGCCGTGCCCGCGTCCTACGTGCTCGCGCGGCTCAAGGGCAAGGTGCGCGCGGCCGGCGTCGGCTGGATCCTGGTCAGCCAGGTGTTCCCGGTCGTGCTCATCATCCTGCCGCTGTACCTCATCCTGCGGACGCTCGGCCTGGCCGACAACCTCGCCGGCCTGACGCTCGTGCACACGACGTACATGCTGCCGTTCGCGCTCTGGATGCTGCAGGGGTACGTCGCCGCGATCCCGGTGGAACTGGAAGAGGCCGGGGCGGTGGACGGCGCGAACCGGCTGACCGTGCTGCGCACGATCGTCTTCCCGCTGCTGGCCCCGGGCGTCGCCGCGACGGCGATGTTCAGCTTCGTCTCGTCGTGGAACGAGTTCTTCTTCGCGCTGGTCCTGCTGCAGTCGCCGGAGAACTACACGCTGCCCATCACGCTCAACATGTTCGTCGGCGGGGAGGGCAAGGTCGCCCTCGGCCCGCTCGCCGCCGGCGCCGTGCTCGCCGCCATCCCCAGCATCGTCTTCTTCAGCATCCTGCGGAGGAAGCTCACCAGCGGCCTGATGGCCGGGGCGGTGAAGGGATGACCCGCCAACCCCACACAGAAATCGCTCGAAAGGTCGGTCGATGAAGACACGACGCATGCTTGCCGCCACCCTCCTGTCGGTCGCCGGCCTGCTGCTCACCGCGTGCGGAAGCGGCAGCGGCGGGAACGGCGGGGACGGCCCCGTCACCCTCACCTTCCAGTCCCTGTCCGACCAGCCCGCCGCCATCGCCGCGACGCAGAAGATCGTCGGGGACTGGAACAAGGCTCATCCGGACGTGCAGGTCAAGGTCGTCCAGGCGGGCTGGGACGGCGTCTACGACAAGCTGATCACCCAGTTCAACGCGGGCACGGCGCCGGACATCGTGCACTACGAGGCGGCCGGCATCGCGCCCTTCGCCACCGACGGCTACCTCGCGGACCTGACGCAGTACCTGCCGGAGCAGAAGCGCGCGGACATCCCGAAGGGCGTCCTGGACTCGGTGACGGTCGACGGCAAGGTGATCGCCGCACCCACCGAGCTGCAGTCCTATGTGGTCTTCGCGAACAAGACCCAGCTGCAGCAGGCGGGCGTCACGATCCCGGCCGGCGCCACGATGAGCTGGGACCAGCTGCGCGACATCGCCAGGGCGACCACGAAGGACGGCAAGTTCGGCCTCGGCTGGGGCCTGTCGAGCCCGACGGCGGCGTTCGTCGCGCTGGCCCCCGGGTTCGGCGGCAAGTACTTCGAGGGCACTGGTGACAACGCGAAGCTGAGCGTCGGCCAGGGTGAGCAGGCGCTGCCGCAGCTCGTCGACGCCATGGCGCACCAGGACCACTCGATCCTGCCGGTCACGCTGACGCAGTCGGGCACCAAGGCGCTCGCGCCGTTCTACGCCGGCCAGGTCGCGATGACGGTCCAGGGTTCCTACCAGGCGGCCAACATCGCGAAGGACGCGCCGAAGGGGTTCGACTGGGTCGTCCTCCCGCCGCTGGCCGGTTCGGCCGGGCCGGCGCAGGCCGCCAACCCGCAGACGCTGTCGGTGAACAAGGACTCCGGCCACGTCAAGGAAGCCGCGGAGTTCGTCGACTTCTTCACCAGCACCGACAACCTCGCCGCCATCAACGAGGCCGACGCGCTGATCCCGCCGACGACGTCGGCGCGGCAGGCGCTCACGACCAAGCTCGGGGGGAAGAACGGCTGGAACGAGATCCTCGCCTCCGGCCAGTACCTCACCTCGGCGCCGTACCTGTTCGCCGGCAAGTACGCGCAGTGGAAGGACACCGTCGCGACCCCGGCGTACCAGCAGTTCCTCGGACAGAAGATCGACGCCGCCGGCCTCGCGAAGCAGCTCGAGGACGGCTGGAAGAGCGTCAGCAAATGACAGGAGCGGATTCTTGACCTGGCTGGAAGACCGGGCCGTCGCGGTGATCACCGGCGCGGCCGTCGGGGACGCCCTCGGCGGTGCCACCGAAGGGTGGACGCCCGAACAGATCGAAGAACGGCACGGCGGCCGGGTGACCGGCGTCGTCGGGCCGTGGTACCCGGACTGGCGGACGGCACGCCCCATCGCGCCGTACCACAAGGGCGACGGGCACATCACCGACGACACGCTCATGACGCGGGCGCTCGTCGAGGTGTACGCGAAGCGCCGCGCGCACCTCGACGCGTACGCGATGGCCGAGGACCTGGTGCCGCTCATGATCGGAGAGCCGCGCTGGGTGCCGGAGCTGGAGTCGACCGCGCTGCTGCTGCAGCGGGTCTTCCTGGCCGAGAAGTGGATCGTCGCGAGACTCCACTACGGACACGTCGATCCGCGTGAAGCGGGTGTGGGCAACGTGGTCAACTGCGGCGCGGCGATGTACATCGCGCCGGTCGGCGTCGTCAACGCGGGTGACCCGCGGGCGGCGTACGCCGAGGCGATCGACCTCACCGGCGCGCACCAGTCGAGCTACGGCCGCGAGGCGGCGGGCGTGCTGGCCGCGATGGTGGCGGCCGCCGTCGCCCCGGGCGCGTCGCTCGACGACGTCGTCGCGGCGGCCCTCGACGTCGCCCACGACGGGACCGCGGCGGCGCTGCGGGCCGTCGTCACGGAGTTCGGTGGCCGGACCGACCCCCCGGCCAGCGACGACGAAGAGCGGGCGCTCGCCGCGCTCGTCCGGGAGACGGTCGCGCCGTTCGACTCGGTGGGACCGCACTACCGGGAGATGTCGATGGACGCGAGGCGGCCTTCGCGGACGAAGTCCATCGAGGAGCTGCCCGCCGCGCTGGCGTTCGTCCTCGCGCACCGGGGCGACTTCCGCGGGGCGGTGCTCGCCGCCGTGAACTACGGCCGGGACGCCGACTCGATCGCCGTGATGGCGGCCGCGGTGTGCGCCGGCCTCGGCGGGACCGCCGTCGTGCCCGCCGAGTGGGTCGACGAGATCGGCGACGCGAGCCGGATGGACCTGCGCGAGACCGGGCACCTGCTGGCCTCGGCGGCCGCGGACATCCTCAAGGCCGACCGCGAGCGGGCCGCGGCCCGCGCCGCCTTCCTCGGGGAGCCGGTGTGAGACTGACCTGGGCGCAGCCCGAGGACCTGCTCCCGCACGAGCTGGTGCAGTCTCTCGCGGAGGGCAAGGACGTCTCCGCGGTGCGGGAGCGGTGGGTCACGGCGGGTGGTTCCGCGACGCCCGCCGTGAGCGGCGCGGGTCCCGCGATGCCTTCGCTGCGGCCGCTCGCACGGGAGCTGCTGGACGAGCTGGACGCGCCGGTCGCGGAGCCGTCGTGGAACTCGCTGGACCTGCCTGCGCCGCCTTCGCTGCCTCGCGGATCCCGTGGGCGTGAGCTGGCCGCGTGGACCGGCCGGGCCGCCGGGTGCCTGCTGGGCAAGCCCGTGGAGAAGATCCCGCGGGAGGGCATCGAGGAGATCCTCCGGGCGACCGGCCGCTGGCCGCTCACCGGGTGGTTCACGGCGGTCGGGCTGCCTTCCGACGTGGCCGCGCGGTGGCCGTGGAACCGCCGCTCGGCGCCGACGTCGCTGGAAGAGAACATCGACGGGATGCCCGAGGACGACGACCTCAACTACCCGATGCTCGCGTTGTCCCTGCTGGAGACCCACGGCCGGGAGTTCACCACCGAGGACGTCGCGCAGCTGTGGCTGGACAACCTGCCGGCCGGGCGGGTGTTCACGGCGGAACGTGCGGCGTACCGGAACCTTCTCGACGCCCGCCCGGACACCGCGACCTACCGGAACCCGTTCCGGGAGTGGATCGGCGCGTTGATCCGCGCGGACGTGTTCGGCTGGGTGTCGCCGGGCGACGTGGTTTCGGCGGCGCGGCTGGCGTGGACGGACGCCCGGCTCAGCCACACGCGCAACGGCGTGTACGGCGCGATGTGGGCGGCGGCGCTCGCCTCGGCGGCGATGGTGTGCGACACCGTGGACGAGGTCCTGGACGCCGCGTCGGCGGTGGTCCCGCCTTCGAGCGAGCTGGCTTCGGCGGTCCGCCTCGGCCGTTCGGCGGCATCGGAAGGAGACGTCCGAAGTGGACTCGACCGGCTGCACGCGGCTTACGGGCACCTGCACTGGGTGCACGTGTTGAACAACGCCTCGGTGATCGCGTATGCGCTGGCGAAGGGCGGGGGAGAGTTCGGGCCCAGCGTCTCGATCGCGGTGACGGCGGGCTGGGACACGGACTCGGCGGCCGCGACGGTCGGGGGAGTGGTGGGCGCTCTGCACGGCGTCGACGAGTATTGGGCCAAGCCCCTGGACGGCCGCATCGCGACCTCGTTGCCCGGCGGGGAACGACGGATCGCGGACCTCGCGGCCCGGACAGCGGCGCTCGCGGAGGGACGGGCATGACCGGGCGAGTCGTCGTGGTGGGCTCGGCGAACGTCGACCTCGCCGTGGACGTTCCCCGGCCGCCGAAAGCCGGGGAGACCGTTCTCGGGGGCCGGCTTCGCCGCAGTCCCGGTGGGAAGGGCGCGAACCAGGCCGTCGCCGCCGCCCTCGCCGGAGGTGCCGACACCACCTTCGTCGGCGCCCTCGGTGAAGACGAAGCCGCCGACCTCCTCCTCGTTTCCCTCGGGAGCGCCGGGGTCCGGACCGACCTGGTCGACCGGGCCGACGCGCCCACCGGGACCGCCTTCATCACCGTCGCCCCCGACGGCGAGAACACCATCGTCGTCGCGCCCGGCGCGAACGAGCACGTGAAAGTCGGCGCCGCCCAGGCCGAACGGATCGCCGACGCCGACGTCGTGCTGGCCCAGCTGGAAATCCCCCTCGACGTCGTGGCGGCCGCCGCCGCGGCCCGGAACGCGAACGCCCTGATGATCCTCAACGCCGCGCCCTCGCGGGAGCTGCCGGATTCGCTGTGGGAAGTCCTCGACCTGCTCGTCGTCAACGAGCACGAAGCCGCCGACCTCGCGGGCGAGCCCGAGAAGCTGCTCGAGCGGGTACCCGCCGTCGTGGTCACCCTCGGCGGCGAAGGCTGTGTAATCCTCCGCAGAGGCCACGAACCCCTGCGAATTCCCGGCTTCCCGGTCGACGTCGTCGACACCACCGGCGCCGGCGACACCTTCTGCGGCGTGCTCGCGGCGGCGCTGGCCCAGGGCGAAGACCTCCCCGAAGCCGTAGGACGAGCGGCCGCGGCCGGCGCGCTCGCCGTCACCCGGCCCGGCGCCCAGGCCGCCGTCCCCACCCAAGACGAGGTCGCAGGAATGACGTCATGACCTATCAGTTCGACCCGCTCGTCCCGCGGCCGATCGACCGGCCCACCGAGGTGCGCGGCCCGCTGTCCGAACTGGACGACGCGAAGGTCTTCGCCGCACCCGCCCGTCCCCGGGATCGCCCCGCGTGGCGGGCGAAACTGCACGAATGGCGCGAGGACGCGCGAAGCCGGCACGCCTACACCGGCAAGGGCTACGAGCGCCCGGGAGCGGCCTGGGCGCAGACCTGCCGCACGGTCGCCCAGGTGTGGCTCTGGGACGAGCTGCTCTACTCCTTCGACGAGCACCGGTTCACCCCGGAGCGCTTCCTCGCCGACGCCCACCAACGCTTCGGCGGCCTCGACGCCGTCGTCCTCTGGCACGCCTACCCGGTGATCGGCCTCGACGACCGCAACCAGTGGGACTTCTACCGCGACGTCCCCGGGCTCACCGAGCTGATCGACACCCTGCACGACCGCGGCCTGCACGTCTTCGTCGACTACAACCCCTGGGACGCCGGCACCCGCCGCGGCGAGGACGACCTCACCGAACTCGCCTCCCTGGTCGCCGACCTGCAAGCCGACGGCGTCTTCCTCGACACGCTCAAGAAGGCCGAGCCGGACTTCGTCGACCGGCTCGAAGCGGCCCGGCCCGGCATCGTCCTCGAAGGCGAGTCCAAGCTGCCGGTCGAGCGGATCGAGGACCACGCGGCGTCGTGGGCCCAGTTCTTCGCCGACTCGCCCGTGCCCGGCGTCCTGCGCGCCCACTGGTACGAGCGCCGGCACATGCAGCACCACGTCCGCCGCTGGCACCGCGACCACAGCGAGGAACTGCAGTCGGCGTGGCTCAACGGCGTCGGCGTCATGGTGTGGGAGGTGGTCTTCGGCGTGTGGGTCGGCTGGTCGCCCCGCGACGCCGCGACCGTCCGCCGGATGGTCACCCTCCAGCGTGCGGCCGAAGACCTGCTGCTCGACGGCGAGTGGACCCCCCTGGCCGAGCTGCCACCCGAGGCCGAGGCGGCCGGCGTCTACGCGTCCCGATGGGAACTCGACGGCAGGACACTGTGGACTCTCGTCAACCGCGGTGACCACGACTACCACGGCCCGCTGCCCGGTACCGACCTCCTGGGTGGCGTACCGGCGCGGGGGATCGGCGCCGCGGTGGAGGGGTGGCTGCCGGATCTTCCGGAGCTGCCGCACGATCCGGACTCCCGCTTTCCCCACCGGCTCGCGACCCGGGTGAGTCCACAAAGGACCAGTGGCGAGCCTGACGAAGACGCCGTCGTCGTCCCGGCCGGGCCGTACGTGCTGACCGTGCGGTACCGCGCCCGCGAAACCGGGATGTACCAGGGCGCGCCCTATGTGGACGAATGGAAGCCGCTGCCGCCCCGCCTGCACGACGCGCGCACACTGCAGCGCGAGGGCGAACTGGCCACGGCCGTCGCGGTCGGCGCCACCGAGGTGACCAACGCGCAGTTCGCGGAGTTCCTCGCCGCCACGGGCTACGAGCCGAAGCTCGAGCACCGGTTCCTCGCGCACCCGGGAGCCCCGGACGAGCCGGTCACCTACGTCGACCTGGACGACGCCCGCGCGTACTGCGCGTGGCGCGGCGGCCGCCTGCCGACCGAGGACGAATGGCAGCTGGCCGGCGAGCGCCTCGAGCGTGGCACCCCGGCCGTGTGGAACTGGACCGAGAGCGAACACTCCGACGGACGGACGCGCTTCGTGATGCTCAAGGGCGGCAGCGACTACGCGGCCGAAGGCTCCGAATGGTACGTCGAAGGCGGCGTGAAAGCCCCGGACTACACCGTGAAGCTCCTGCTGCCCGGGCTGGGCCTCGCACGCAGCGCGACCGTCGGCTTCCGCTGCGCCTGGGAGGTGACGACGTGACCGTCTCCCGCGACCGGTCGACCGGCGCGCTCGCCGGGTTGCGCGTCGTCGACGCGTCCACGCTCTTCGCCGGTCCGATGGCCGCGATGCACCTCGGGGACATGGGCGCCGAGGTGATCAAGGTCGAGCACCCGCGCAAACCCGACCCCTCGCGCACCCACGGAGCCGCGAAGGACAGCGTCAACCTGTGGTGGAAGACGCTGGGGCGCAACAAGCGCACGATCACCGCCGACCTCGGCAGCGAAGGCGGCCGCGAGGTGTTCCTCGCCCTGGCCGCCACGGCGGACGTCGTCATCGAGAACTTCCGCCCCGGCACGCTCGAACGCTGGCGCCTCGGGTACGACGAGCTGGCGAGCCGGAACCCCGGACTCGTGCTGGCCCGCGTCACCGGCTTCGGGCAGCTCGGCCCCTACCGGAGCCGGCCGGGCTTCGGCACGCTCGCCGAGGCGATGAGCGGGTTCGCGGCGACCACCGGCGAACCGGACGGGCCGCCGACGCTCCCGCCGTTCGGGCTCGCCGACGGGGTCGCGTCACTGGCCACGGCGTACGCGATCATGGTCGCGCTCGCGTCGCGCGGGACCACCGGGCACGGGCAGGTCGTCGACACCGCGATCATCGAGCCGATGCTGGCCATGCTCGGCCCGCAGATCACCCGCTGGGACCAGCTGCGGACCGTCCAGCCGCGCACCGGCAACCGGTCGACGAACAACGCGCCGCGCAACACGTATCGCACGGCCGACGGCCAGTGGGTCGCCGTGTCCACTTCGGCGCAGTCGATCGCCGAGCGCGTGGTCCGCATGGTCGGGCGGCCGGACCTGGCCGAGGAGCCGTGGTTCGCCACCGGCGCCGACCGGGCCCGCCACGCCGACGAGCTCGACGAAGCCGTCGGCAAGTGGATCGGGCAGCGCACGCGCGACGAGGTCGTCGCCGCGTTCGAAGAAGCGCAAGCCGCCGTCGCGCCCATCTACGACGCCGCCGACATCGTCGAGGACCCGCAGTTCCGCGCGCTCGGCACGATCCACGAGATCGAGGACGCCGACCTCGGCCCGATGCTCATGCAGGGCCCGCTGTTCCGGCTGTCCGGCCACGACGGCGTCATCGGCTTCACCGGCCGGCCGCACGGTGCCGACACCGACGCCGTGCTGGCGGAACTCGGGTTCTCGCCCGAGCGGGTGGCCGAGCTGCGCGAGCGGGGTGCGGTGTGAGCCCGCCGCTGACGTTCCTCTACACGCCCGCCGACCGGCCGGACCGGGTCCGCAAGGCCCTGGCGTCCGAGGCGGACGTCGTGCTCGTCGACCTCGAGGACGCGGTCGCCCCGGCGCGCAAGGACGAAGCTCGCGAGAATGTGCTGGAGCTGCTCGCCGCGGTGGCCAGGCCGGTGCAGGTGCGCGTCAACCACCCGAGCACGCCGTGGCACGACGCCGACCTCGCCGCGCTCGCCCGGCTGCCGCTCCCGGTGGGCGCGCGGCTGCCGAAGGTCGAAGCGCCGGCGGAGATCCAGGCCGCCGAGGCCGTACTGCCGGGCCGGGCGCTGCACCCGCTGATCGAGTCGGCGCTCGGGGTGGAACGGGCCCTGGACATCGCGACGGCGTCGCCGCGGATCGCGTCGATCGGGCTCGGCGAGGCCGACCTGCGCTCGGACCTCGGCGTCGCCGACGACGCCGGGCTCACGTGGGCGCGCAGCCGCGTGATCGTGGCGGCCCGGGCGGCCCGGCTCGCGCCGCCCGCGATGTCCGCCTACGCGAACGTCCGTGACCTCGACGGGCTCGCGGCGTCGTGCCGGGCGGGCCGCGCCCTCGGCTTCCGCGGCCGGACCGCGATCCACCCGGTGCAGCTCGAGACGATCCGGACCGCGTTCCTGCCGACGCGTGAGGAGGTGTCGCGGGCACGCGAGGTCATCTCCCGGGTCGCCGGCGCGACGGCCGCCGGCGTCGGCGCGATCGCGTTGCCCGATGGCACCTTCCTCGACGTGGCCATGGTCGAGCAGGCGCGGACGGTGCTTTCGCTGGTGGACTGATACAAGCGCCGTACAACCGGTGTACGGATCTTGGATCCGCCTCTGGCGCAATGGCGCCATGCGAACTCCGAAAGTGCTCCTCCTCGCGCTGGCCGTGGTGGCCGGCGCGCTGGCGCTGCCCGGGACGGCCAGTGCCGCCTACAGCGACCCGCTGACGACCACGACCAAGCAGAACCTGGTCTGGCACGCGACGCCGGCCGCCGCGTTGACGGCGCTGGACGACGCGCTGCCGAACGTCAGCCTCAACACCGTCGTCAACGACCCCAGCTACGCGATGACCGGCTGCACCAGCGCGGAGAAGGCCGCGCTGCCCAAGGCCCCGGCCGCCACGAAGTCGTTGTGCTGGGACTCCGAACGCGCGGGCAGCACCACCTGGGTCCCCCAGGGCATCACGACCTCCGGGGACGCCGACGACGACGGCATGTGGGGCGCGGACAAGGTCATCCTCTCCGGCTGGCACGGCACCGACGCGCTCGGCCGGTACAACGACGCGCGGATCCAGGCCGTCAACTACAACGACCCCGCCGCGGCCGCCCACCGGATGATGTACCTGGCCGTGCCGAACAGCACCGGCAGCAGCTTCTCCGCGGCGAAGGCCCACCTGGGCGGCATGGCCTGGCTGGGCGACAAGATCTACGTGACCGCCGTCGGGAACACCTCGACCGCGATCCGGGTGTTCAGCACCAAGCACATCCTGCAGCTGACCGACACGACGTCGAACGCGATCGGCAAGACGTCCGGCGGGTACGCGGCCTACACGTACAAGTACGCGATGATGCAGATCGGCTACTACACCTACGCGGGCGGCACGTGCAGCATGGCGTCCGACACGGGCGTGCCGTGCTTCTCGTCGCTCTCGCTGGACCGCAGCACGAGCCCGGCCAGCATCGTGACGACCGAGTACTTCTCCGACCAGAGCCTGCACGGCCGGCTCTACCGCTTCCCGATGGGCACCGACTACCTGCTGACCGGGACCGCGACCGAAGCGTTCCGCAGCTCCGTCGGCAACATGCAGGGCGTCCTGTCCCACGACGGCAAGTGGTACGTGGCCCACAGCTCGGCCACGATCAACGGCCAGCTCTGGGCCCAGACGACCGCGGCGAGCACCTCGGCGACCTGCGGTTCGACGTCCGCGTGCTGGGCGGTCCACCCGGAGGCGCTGACGTACGACTGGTCGACGGGCCTGGTCTGGTCGCAGTCGGAGTGGTCGACGGCCGACTGCCAGGCGCAGAACCAGACCTGCGGTCGCTCGGTGTTCGCGGTGCCGCTGTCTTCGCTGGGCTAACCGGTGAGCAGGGCCGCTCCGAGCGCCGTGATCAGGTAGAGCACCTGGCGCCCGGAGCGTTCCCGTTCGACCAGCCCGTTCTCCCGCAGGACGGCCAGGTGCTGCGACACCGCGCTGGGCGTCACGCCGAGGGCGCGGGCCAGCTCGGTCGTGCCGGCGGGGGAACGCAGCGCCTCGAGGAGCCCGGCTCGCGCGCGGCCGAGCAGCCGGACCGTGCCGCCCGCCGGGGGCCGGGTGCCCGCCGTCCACAGGACGCCGCGCCCGCGGGCCGGGTAGCGGACCGTCGTCTGCGTGGACGTGTTCCGCTTGATCAGGACGTGCGGGCCGCCGAGCACGACCGGGATGAGGACGAGGCCGCCGGGACCCCGGTTCACCGGGCGATCGCCGGTGAGGAACAGCTTTCCGGCGCGCCAGCGCAGATCCGGGTGCAGGCCGGCGAACAGCCGTTCCGCGCCGCCCGCGGCCAGCGTCCGCGCGCGATGGGCGACGTCGGCGTCGAGGACGGCCCGGATCCTGGGCCAGTGCGGGGCGAGCAGCCGGTCGTGCGCCCGGAGCAGTTCCCCGGCGATCGCCTTCAGCCCGGCCGCCGGCCGCGCGGCGAGCTCGGCGACGGTCCCGCGGAGGCCGGCGCCGAACACGCGCCCGAGGCTGGTCCGGACCTGGCGCGCGGTCGTCCGCCGCAGCGCGGCCAGGTCGTCCTCGATGGACGGACCGGCGCCGCGCGGCGCCGGTACCAGGAACTCCGGCCAGTTGGGCCGGTCGTTCACGATGAGCGGCCACGTCCACGGGAGGTCCAGCGGCTCGCGGGCCAGCTCGTCCTCCGCCCAGCGCAGCCACGGCAGGGCGCTCGCCTGCCGCTCGCGCCCGCCCAGCTGCTGCAGGCACGCGACCGTCTCCGACAGCGGGGAGATCGCGAAGCGGGTCGCCGCGAGCTCCGCGACGCCGAGTTCGATCGTCAGGGCCATGGCTCCGAGTATGTAGCCCGGAGCTAAATGCTGTCCGCGAAGCCGCGGTGGGCCAAAGGATCGGGTCATGATCGGACCGGACTTCCGGCGGCTCCTGTGGGCGACCGGCATCGACAACCTCGGCACCGGCGCGTTCACCGCGGCGGTGCCCCTGCTGACCGTCACGGTCACCCACGACCCGCGGCTCGTTTCGCTGGTCTCGGCCGCGGCCTACCTGCCGTGGCTGCTGCTGTCGCTCCCCGCCGGCGCGCTGGCCGACCGCCACGACCGGGCCGGCCTGATGTGGCGCGCGCAGGCGGCACAGGCCGTGCTGGTCGCCGTGACCGCCGTCCTGGCCACCTGCGGGGCGATCGGCATCCCGGCCCTCGTCGTCACGGCGTTCGGGGTCGGCGCGGGCGACGTCGTCTTCGGGACCGCGGCCCAGGCGATCGTGCCGGAGCTGGTCGCGGCGCCGCTGCTGCCCCGCGCCAACGGCCGCCAGCAGGCGATCACCACGGTCACCGGGCAGTTCGCCGGCCCACCGCTGGGCAGCCTGCTGTTCGGCGTCGCGGCGTCGCTCCCGTTCGGGCTCGACGCCGTCTCGTTCGCGGTGTCGGCCGTCCTGGTGGCGACGCTGCCCCGGCGGGCCGGTGGTGCCCGGACGCGCTCGGCGATCCGGGACGGCCTGGCGTGGCTCCTGCGGCACCGGCTGCTGCGCACGCTCGCGATCCTGGTGGGCGTCAACGCCTTCTGCGGCCAGCTCGCCTACGCGACCCTGGTCCTGCTCGCCACCCAGGTCGTGCACCTCGGCGCGCGCGGCTACGGCCTGCTGCTCGCCGGGGCCGCGCTGGGCAGCGTGTTCGGTGGGCTGGTCAACGCGCGGGTGGTGGCCCGGATCGGGCCGCGGGCGGCAGTGCTGACGGCGCTGGCGGTGAACATCGGCGCGTTCGCGGGCATCGGCCTGAGCCGCGACGCCGTGGTGCTCGGCACGTTCCTCGCCGTCAACGGGTTCGCGACGACCTTGTGGAACATCGTCACCGTCGGTCTGCGGCAGCGGTTCGTGCCGGCCGCGCTCCTCGGCCGGGTTTCCAGCGCGTACCGGCTGCTCGGCTGGGGCCTGATCCCGCTCGGGACCCTGACCGGCGGCCTCCTGGCGCACGGGCTGGGGCTGCGGGCGCCGTACCTGGTCGCGGCCGTCGTGCGCGGGCTCGCCCTGGTGGCCGCGCTGCCGGTGCTGGTCCGTCCATTGTGGACCGATCAGCGCCGCGTGTAGACGAAGCCCAGCTGGTCCACCTCGTCACCCGCGCGGCCGTGGAACCCCGCGATCTGCCAGCCGTCCGGTGCCGTCGCGGTCGTGCAGTCCGCGGTCGTCGTTCCGCCGGCGAGCGTGCCGCCGCGGTCGGTCGTGATGCGGGCGGAGAAGATCCGGGTGTGGCCGTTGTAGCTGCCTCGGCACAGCTCGGCGGAGACCGCGTACTCGCCGTCGGCCAGCTGGTAGGTCCGTGCGGTGCCACCGGTTCCGCCGTGGCTGACCGTCGTGCCGTCCGCCGACGTCGAGCCGATCCGGTCGACGCGGCTGCCCGCGCTCAGGGTGAACGCCGACACCCGCGCGGCCGGCGAAATCCGGTCCAGGTCGGTGAACGGCGTGCCGTGCGGGCCGCCGAACCGGTCGCTCAGCCGGAACGCCGGGTTGTCCGCCCAGCTGAACCGCACGGTCACCGGGTCGTGGTCCGACAGCATCGCGCCGGACGCGTCGAGGAACGCGCGGTGGTCGTTGTTGTAGTACGTCGCGTCGAGAGTGATCTGCTTGCTCCCGCGGTAGAGCACCTTGTCGACGACTTCGCACGCGTTGGTGACCGCGCTTTCGTCGCACACCAGGGGATCGCTGCCCGCGGCGGGCGGGACACCGCCGCGTTCGAGCCGGACCCACGCGTCGGTGAGGCCGTTGGCGGCGGCGAACGCCCGAATCGTGTCGGCCGCCCGGGTGTAGCGGGTGTTGGTGTCGCCCATGACGAGCACGGCGTTGCCCGCCGAGTGCGTGGTGATGAACGCCGTGAGCTGCTCGAGGTTCGCGGCGCGCGACGCCTGGTCGCCGGCGTTGGTGCCCGCGTTCGTGTGGAGGTTGTAGGCGTCGACGTAGACGCCCTCGGCGAGCCGGAGCCGGGTGAAGGTGAAGCCCTTCGGCGTCAGGCAGTCGCCCGAGTCGAACTGGCACGAGGTCCAGCGGACGCGCTCCAGCTCGTCGTTCGGCAGGGTGGACAGGCTGTTCAGGCCGCTTCCGATCCCGGCGCCGCCGCTGGTCGGCGTCCGGTACGGGTGGGCGTCGGCCGCGTACAGGTTGGCGTGGTAGTTGAAGTCCTCCTGGACGTGCACCAGGTCGTACGGGCCGAGGCGCTGCCCGATGGCGGTCGTGCTCGGCGCGCGCGGGGTGGGGGCGCTGGAAATGGCCTCGGGCAGCCCAGCGACGTTGTAGGACAGCACGCTGAAGGTGCCGCCGCCGGCGGCGTGCGCGGCGGGAGCGGTGAGGGTGAGCCCGGACGCGGCCAGCACAGCCGTCGCGAAGGCGGTGAACACTCGGCGCAAGGCGGCGTTCCTTCCAGGACGGCACCATTGTGAAGAATTCTCACGTTAGCCCGCTGTTCGCGCTCACACAACCGCCCTTCAGGCGCCGGGGTGGCCGCAGGCGTAGACGTTCGCCGAGGCCAGCCGCACGCAGGCCGGGCACGTGTTCACCGGCCGGTCGCGGCGGCCGTGGTAGGAGTGGCGGGCGCCGCACAGCGCGACGAGCACTTCACCCGGCTGCGGATCGGGGTGGCACCGCGGGCAGAAGGCGTGCGCGGCGCGTTCGACGTCGGTGCTCATGCCCGGTCGGATACCCGCGCTCCCGGCGCGCCAACCCGCCGGAACCAGGCGGTGACCGACCGGCCGCCGGTGAAGCACCAGATCGCGATCACCGGGTCGCAGAACGCGCAGCCGAACGAAGAGTCGTGCGCGAACGGCAGGATCGGCTGGCCCTTCAGGTGGTGGACTACGTCCCAGCCGGTGTGCAGCAGCCAGCCGATGCCGATGAACGTCCACGAGTCGAGCCCGCGGAACGCGACGTACGTCAGCACGGCGCAGAACACCAGCTCCCACGGCCCGAGCGCGCCGCCAGAAAGGTAGGCCGCGCCGGCACCGCCCACCATGACGGCGTTGAACTTCCGCCGGTGGGGCTCGGCGATCAGGGAGCTGAGCACGACGTAGAGGAGGCCGATCAGGATCGGCGCGAGCACTGCGATCATGATCGACGACGCTAGGAACGCACCGCCCGCGCCGCCAGTGGCTGTAGTGCCACGTTCCGCCGGTTTCTCGCCGGCGCGGTGGGCTCCGTAAGGTGGGGGCCCGGTGGATGATCAGGCTGACCAGGTGGTTTCGGAATGAACGTGAAGGCGGCCCGCGCGAGTGCGACGCGGGAGAGCATCCTCGTGACGGCGGAGCGGTTGTTCGCCGAGCACGGGGTGCAGGTGGTGTCCAACCGGCACATCAGCGAGGCCGCCGGGCAGGGCAACAACGCCGCCGTCAACTACCACTTCGGCACCAAAGTCGACCTGGTCCGCGCGATCGTCCGCAAGCACACCGGGCCGATGGAGCGGCTGCGCGCGGAGCTCGTGGAGGCCACCGGCGAGGACGCCGGGCTGCGCGACTGGGTGGCCTGCCTGGTCCGCCCGAGCACGACGTACCTGCGGGAACTCGGCGCGCCGACGTGGTTCGCCCGGTTCAGCGCCCAGGTGATGACCGACCCGGCGCTGCGGAAGATCATCGCGGAGGAGTCGCTCGCGTCCCCGGCGCTCGCCCGCGCGGTCGAGGGGCTGAACCGCTGCCTGGACGGCCTGCCGGCGGACGTCCGCGCGGAGCGGGGCGACATGGCCCGGCAGCTGATGATCCACATGACGGCGGAGCGCGAGCGGGCCCTGGCGGAGGGCACCCCCACGCCGAGGGCGACCTGGGACGACGCGGGGACGGGCCTGATCGACGCGATCACCGGCCTGCTCCTGGCCCCGGTCACCCCGGCCTGACCCCGGTTCGTCCGCGCGGCTGAACCCTGCCGCCCCGATTCGTCGCCGCGGACGAACGGCCTCGCCGGAAATCCTCCTAACGTCAGCCCGATCGGCGACGACGAGGAGGCGGACGGGTGCACACACTTCTGCGGGGCGGCCGGGTCGTGGACCCCGGGAGCGGGTTCGACGGCGTCGCCGACGTCCTGCTGAACGACGGCGCGGTCGAAGCCGTCGGCCCGGACCTCGACGCCCCGGATGCGAGGGAAGTCGACGTCACCGGGCTCGTCGTCGGGCCCGGGTTCGTCGACCTGCACAGCCACGTGCACTCCGTCGCCGGGCAGCGGCTGCAGGCCATGGACGGCGTCACCACCGCCCTCGACCTCGAAGCCGGGCTCATGCCGATCGAGCGGGCCTACGCCGAAGCCGCGAAAGCCGGACGTCCGCTGCACTACGGCTTTTCGGCGTCCTGGGGCGCCGCCCGGGCGCAGGTGCTCGCGAACATCGCCCCCGACGCGAGCATCGACAGCGGGCTCGCGATCCTCGGGAACCCGCAGTGGCAACGGAGTTCCTCGAAGAAGGAACTCGCCGCGTGGCTCGCGCTGCTCGAAGCCGAACTGGCCGGGGGAGCCCTCGGCATCGGCATCCTGATGGGCTACGCGCCCGCCACCGATCCCGGCGAGTTCATGGCCGTCGCGCACCTCGCCGCGAAGGCCGGCGTGCCCACCTACACCCACGTGCGCGAGCTGGTCGAGGTCGATCCGGCGATCCCGGTCGACGGCTCCGTCGAGGTCGCCGTCGCCGCGGGCGAGACCGGTGCCGCGATGCACCACTGCCACGTCAACAGCACCTCCGGCCACCACATCGACCGCGTCCTCGCCACCCTGGACACCGCCCGCCGCGAAGGCTCGCGCGTCACCGTCGAGGCCTATCCGTACGGTGCGGGCAGCACGGCGGTCGGCGCCGCCTTCATCGAGCCGGAACGGCTGCGGCTCAAGGGCTTGAAGCCGTCGAATGTCGTCATCCTCGAAACCGGGGAGCGGGTCCGCGACGAAGGACGTCTCCGGCAGCTGCGGCGGCAAGACCCGGGCGCGCCCTGCCTCCTCGAGTTCCTCGACGAACGGGACCCCCGCGATCGCGGGCTGCTGCACCAGGCGCTCGCCTTTCCCGACGCCGTCGTGGCCAGCGACGCCATGCCGGTCTACTGGCCGGACGGCCGCACCGAGAGCACCGAGTGGCCGCTGCCCCCGGGCGGCACGACGCACCCGCGGACCGCGGGGACCTTCGCGAAGACCCTGCGCTTGATGGTCCGCGAAACCGGGGCGTGGAGCTGGCTCGAAGCCTTCCGCCGCTGCTCCTACCTGCCTTCGCGGCTCCTCGACGACGTCGCGCCCGGCGCCCGCTGCAAGGGTCACCTCGGCGTGGGCGCGGACGCCGACCTCGTCGTCCTCGACCCGGCCCGGATCACCGACACCGCGACCTACCCCGACCCGACCCGGCCGTCCGTCGGCGTCCGGCACCTCTACGTCGCCGGGGTTCCCGTGATCAGCGAAGGAAATCTGAACACCGACGCGCTGCCCGGCAAGCCATTGCGGGGTGAGCCGCGGTGATCGACGACATCGAGACGCTCGTCCGCTGCGAGTCGCCCTCGGCCGACCACGAAGCCGTCGCGCGCAGCGCCGAGGTCGTCGCGGGGGTCGGCCGCCGCCTCCTCGGCGTCGAGCCCGAACGCATCATCACCGACGGCTGCACGCACCTGCGCTGGCGGTTCGGCGACGGCCCGCCTCGGGTCCTGCTGCTCGGCCACCACGACACCGTGTGGCCGCTGGGATCCCTGCGCACGCACCCCTTCGAAGTCCGCGACGGGATCCTGCGCGGACCCGGCTGCTTCGACATGAAGGCCGGGGTCGTGATGGCCCTCCACGCCGCCGCCGCGCTGCCCGGCCGCGACGGCCTCTCGATCCTCGTCACCGGCGACGAGGAGATCGGCTCGCCGCTGTCCCGCACCCTGATCGAGGAGGAAGCCAAGAGCTGCGACGCGGTCTTCGTGCTCGAGGCCTCGGCCGACGGTGGCGCGCTGAAGACGCGCCGCAAAGGCGTTTCCCTGTACCGCGTCGAGGTCGAAGGCCGCGCCGCACACGCCGGGCTTGAACCGGAGAAGGGCGTCAACGCGGGGATCGAGGTCGCCCACCAGATCCTCGCGATCGCCGCGCTCGCCGACCCGGCGAGCGGCACCACCGTGGTCCCGACCGCGCTCACGGCCGGGACCACGACGAACACCGTGCCCGCCAAGGCGAGCGTCGCCGTCGACGTCCGCGCGTGGGACGCGGCCGAACAGGACCGGGTCGACCGTGCCATCAGAAGCCTCACCCCGGTGCACGGAAAGGCCCGGATCCACATCGCCGGCGGCGTCAACCGCGCGCCGCTGGACGCGCGAGCCTCGTCGGAGCTGTTCGTGCTCGCGAACGAACTCGCGGGCGGGACGCTCACCGAAGCGGCGGTCGGCGGCGCGTCCGACGGCAACATCACCGCCGGGCTGGGCATTCCGACGCTCGACGGCCTCGGCGCGGTCGGCGGCGGCGCCCACGCCGACGACGAGCACGTCGTCGTCGCCGAGCTGGCCCGCCGCACCGCACTCCTCAAGGCACTCACCGAAACCGTGCTGACGCAACGGAGTTCGTCCGCCCCGACGAACGCGCGGGGCGAATCCGGTGCGGGACAACGGTGACCCGCCGGCGGCCTCCGGACAGGATCGGAGGCGTGACAGAAGTCGTGACGAACACAGCCCCGCCGCTGCGGGACGAGGCGGCCGCCAGCGCGGTCGCCGCCGCCACGGCCTCGGGGGTCCAGGTCCGGGCCCTGGCCGAGGTCGCCGACCTGATCGCCGTGACCCGGCTCTTCGAGTCGATCTGGCGCCCGGCCCCCGGCAACCAGCTCGTGACGCCCGAACTGCTGCGCGCCATGGTTTCGGCGGGTAACTACGTCGCGGGCGCGTTCGACGGGCCCGACCTCCTCGGCGCGTGCTTCGGGTTCTTCGGCGGGCCCGCGAAGGGGGGACTGCACAGCCACATCGCCGGGGTCGCGACCGCCGGGTACGGCCGCGGCATCGGCTTCGCGCTCAAGCTGCACCAGCGCGCGTGGGCCCTGCGCCAGGACGTCCCGGTGATCTCGTGGACGTTCGACCCGCTGGTGCGGCGCAACGCCCACTTCAACCTCACCAAGCTCGCCGCCCGCGCGGAGCAGTACCTGCCCGACTTCTACGGCCCGATGGAGGACGGCATCAACAGCGGGGGCGACACCGACCGGCTCATGGCCGTCTGGGACCTGGCGAGCCCGGCCGTGCGGGCGGCCGCCGAGGGCGAGCCGGCCCGGCTCGACGCGGCCACGCTGAAAGCCCGGGGCGCCGCCGTCGCGCTGGCCGCCGGCCCCGGCGGTGACCCGGTCACCGGGCCCGCCGACGCGCCGGTCGTGCTCGTGGCCGTGCCGCCGGACATCGAGGCGCTCCGGCGCGCCGACCCCGGCCGGGGCCGGGCGTGGCGAGTCGCGTTGCGGGAGGTGCTCGGCGGCCTGCTGGCCGGCGGCGCCTCGGTCGTCGGATTCGATCGTGCCGGCTGGTACGTGGTCGCGAAGGAGCAGTCATCGTGAAACTCACCGGGGTGGAACTCCTGCGTGTCCGGATGCCGCTGGTCGCGCCGTTCCGGACGTCGTTCGGCACGCAGGCCGAACGCGAACTGCTGCTCCTGCGCGCGGTGACGTCCGAAGGCGAGGGCTGGGGCGAGTGCGGCGCGATGGTCGACCCGCTCTACTCGTCCGAGTACGTCGACGGCGTCGAGCACGTGCTGCGGACCTTCCTCGTGCCCACGCTCCTCGCGGCCGGCGACCTCACCGCGAACAAGGTCGCGCCGCTGCTGGCGAAGTTCAAGGGCCACCGGATGGCCAAGGCCGCACTGGAGATGGCGGTGCTGGACGCCGAACTGCGCGCCCACGGCGTGTCCTTCGGCACGGCGCTGGGATCCACCCGGGACTCCGTGCCGTGCGGGGTGTCGGTCGGCATCATGGACACGATCCCGAAGCTCCTCGACGTCGTCGGCGGCTACCTCGACACCGGGTACCTGCGGATCAAGCTGAAGATCGAACCCGGCTGGGACGTCGAGCCGGTGCGCGCGGTCCGGGAGCGCTTCGGCGACGACATCCTGCTGCAGGTCGACGCGAACACGGCGTACACGCTCTCTGACGTGCCGCAGCTGCAGCGGCTCGACCCCTTCGAGCTGCTGCTGATCGAGCAGCCCCTCGAAGAGGAGGACGTGCTCGGCCACGCCGAGCTGGCCAAGCACATCCGGACGCCGATCTGCCTGGACGAGTCCGTCGTCTCCGCCCGCTCGGCCGCCGACGCGATCAAGCTCGGCGCGTGCCGGATCGTCAACATCAAGCCGAGCCGCGTCGGCGGGTACCTGGAGGCGCGGCGGGTGCACGACGTCTGCGCCGCGCACGGCGTCCCGGTGTGGTGCGGCGGGATGATCGAGACGGGGCTGGGCCGGGCGGCCAACGTCGCGCTCGCGTCGCTGCCCGGCTTCACCCTGCCCGGCGACACCTCGGCGTCGGACCGGTTCTACACCGACGACATCACCGAACCGTTCGTGCTGGAAGGCGGCCGGCTGCCGGTGCCGTCCGGGCCCGGCCTCGGCGTCACCCCGATCCCGGCGCGGCTCGCCGAGGTCACCACCGCGAAGTCCTGGCTCGCGTCATGACCACAGTGGACACGATGATCGCGCGGGCCCGGCAGTACGCGGTCCGGGCGGCGGTCACCACGTCGAAGGTCCGGATCCGGGTCGCCGTGGGGTACGCGGCGGCCCGGTCCGCCTTGCCCCGGCGGCTGCGGCCGCGGTGATTCGTCCGCCGCGATGAAAGTTTCGCCGGTTCTCGTCGGTTTCGACGAATCGGCCGCCCCGGTCGCCGTCCTAGCATCCCCGCATCGCCGGTTCCCCATCGTCGGACGAGAGGCAACCATGTCGAAGCTCACCGAACTCTCCGCCTGGCTGGAAAGCCGGCTCCCCGCGCTGCTGGCCGAGTACCAGGTGCCCGGCGCGGCCGTGGCCGTGTACGCCGGCGGCGAGATCATCGACCACGCGGCCGGGGTGCTCAACAAGGGCACCGGCGTCGAAGCCGACACGGACTCGCTGTTCCAGATCGGGTCCATCACCAAGATCTGGACGACGACACTGGCACTGCAGCTCGTCGACGAAGGCCTGCTCGATCTCGACCAGCCGGTGCGGAAGTACCTGCCGGACTTCCGGCTCGCCGACTCCGGCGCCGCCGCGCGGATCACCGTCCGGCAGCTGACGTGCCACACCGCGGGCTTCGAGGGCGACATCTTCACCGACACCGGCCGCGGCGCCGACTGCGTCGAAAAGTACGTCGCCACCCTCGGCGACGTGCCCCAGCTCTTCGCCCCCGGCGAGATGTTCTCCTACAACAACGCCGCGTTCTGCGTGCTCGGCCGCGTCGTGGAAGTGCTGCGCGGCAAGCCCTACAACGACTGCCTGGCCGAGTACCTGTTCGTCCCGTTGGGACTGACGCACGCCGCCGCGAGCCCGTACGAGGCGATCCGCTTCCGGGCCGCGCTGGGTCACGTGGCACGGGAACCCGGCGCCGAACCCGAACCCGCCGGCATCTGGGCACTGGCGCCGTCCAACGCCCCGGCCGGAGCGATGCTCGCCATGCGCGCCCGTGACCTCGTGACGTTCGCCGGCATGCACCTGCGGGACGGCGAAGGCCCGGACGGCACCCGCGTGCTGAGCGCGGACAGCGCCCGCGCCATGCGGGAGCGCGTGGTGGAGCTGCCCCACCTCGGCCTGATGGGCCGGGCGTGGGGCCTCGGCTGGTCGCTCTTCGGTTTCGACGACGGCGGGGTCGTCGGCCACGACGGCGGCACGATCGGCCAGTCGTCGTTCCTGCGCCTCGCGCCCGGACACGACGTCGCCGTCGCGCTGCTGACCAACGGTGGCCACCCGATCCCGGTGTACACCGAGGTCGTCGGCCACCTCCTGAAGGAGTTGACCGGCATCGAGCTCGCCGTGCTGCCGGTGCCGGCTCCGGACGCACCGCGCGTCGACGCCACGCGGTACGTCGGGGAGTACGCGTCGTCCGTCGCGGACATCACGGTCAGCCAGGACGGCGACGGCCGCGTCTGGGTCGAGCGCGTCCCGAAGGGGATCTTCGCGGAGCTGGCCAAGCCGGAGAAGACCGAGCTGGTCGCGATGAACGGCGACACGCTGATCCTGGCCGAGCCGATGCAGGGGATGTACCTGCCGCACGCCTTCGTCGGGGACGACGGCACCGGCCGGGCGCTCTACCTGCACACCGGCCGGGCCGACCGGCGGGTCAGCGCGTGAGTCCCGTCGAGACGGCGATCGCCGACGTCTTCGTGGGGGCCGGCGCGCGGGGTTTCCTGCACGCGCGCGAGGTCGGCGGCGGGCCGGAGGTGGCCGTCGGCGCGGACGACCCGGTGGTGCTCGCGTCGGTGTTCAAGATCCCGGTCGCCGTCGCCTACGCCCGTGAGGTCGTCGCGGGCCGGCTCGACGAGACCGCCCGGACCCGCGTCGGAAAGCGGTACCGCATCGGCGGGATCGGCACGGCGGGGTGCGCCGACGACGTCGAGCTGAGCTGGCGCGACCTCGCGCTGTTCATGCTGACGATGAGCGACAACGCCGCCACCGACGTCGTCTTCCACCGCGTCGGCCAGGAAGCCGTCGACCGCGTGCTCGCCGACCTCGACCTGCGCCACACCCGGCTGATCGGCTGTTGCGAGGACCTCTTCGCCTCCGTGCTGGCGGACCTCGGCGCGGCCGAAGACGCCGACCTCGACGCCGTGTTCGCCGGCGCGACGCCGGAGCAGACCCGGAAGCTGGCGGTGCTCGACCCGGAGCGCACGTCGGCGTCCACGCCCCGGGAGACCACCACGCTGCTCGACGCGATCTGGACCGACCGCGCCGCGGAGCCGGCCGCGTGCGAACGGGTGCGGTCGATGATGGCGCGGCAGATCTGGCCCCACCGGATCTCGTCCGGCTTCGGCTCCGACGTCGCCGTCGCGGCCAAGACCGGCACCCTGCCCGCGGTGCGCAACGAAGCGGGCGTCGTGTCCTACCCGGACGGCCGCCGGTTCGCCGTCGCCGTCTTCACCCGCGCGGACTCCCTCGCCGAGCGGCAACCCGCCGTCGACGCCGCGATCGGCGAGGCCGCCCGCCTCGCCGTGGACCACCTGCGGAAGGAAACACCATGACCAGGACTCGGACGGCGGGGGTCGTGCTCGGGGTGCTCGCCCTGGCCGCGACCGCCTGCGGGGGATCGGGCAGCGGCCCGGGCGCCGGCGACGGCACCCCGGTGGACGGCAAGACGTTCAGCCTCGGCATCGGCTCGGACCCGGGCACCATCGACCCGCACATGACGGTGTTCTCGGTGGCGATCCAGCTCGACCTGTTCCTCTACGACTCGCTGCTCGGGCAGTCCGCCGACGGCAAGCCGGTCGCCGGGCTGGCGGAAAAGTGGGACGCCACCACGACGACGACGGCGAGCTTCACCCTGCGCCCCGGCGTCACCTGTTCCGACGGCGCCCCGCTGACCGCCGCCGACGTCGCCGCCAACGTGAACTTCATCGGCGACCCGGCCAACAAGTCGCCGATCGCCGGTCTTTACATCGCCCCCGGCACGAAGGCGACCGCCGACGAGGCGACCCGGACGATCACCGTCACCAGCGGGAAGCCGGACGCGTTCCTGCTCCGCAACATCGGTGGCGTGCCGATCGCCTGCGCCAAGGGCCTGGCCGACCGCAAGCTGCTGGCCAAGGGCGAGAGCGGCACCGGCATGTTCGCGATCAGCGAGGTCGTCCCGAACGACCACTACACGCTGACCCGCCGCAAGGACTACACGTGGGGTCCCGGCGACTGGAAGGCCGAGACCGGCCTGCCGGACAAGGTCGTCGTCCGGGTCATCCCGAACACCACCACCGCCACCAACCTGCTGCTGTCGGGCGAGCTGAACGCGGCGGCGATCAACGGGCCCGACCGGCAGCGCCTGGAGGGGCGCAAGCTGTTCCACGCGGACTACCTCGCCCCGCTCGGCGAGATCTTCTACAACCAGGCCACCGGCCGGCCCGGCCAGGACGAGGCCGTCCGCCGCGCGCTCACCCAGGGCCTCGACCTGGCCCAGCTGGGCAAGGTGCTGACCGCCGGCGCGGGCAAGCCGTCGCAGGGCATGATCACCGCCGAGCCGAAGGTCTGCACCGGGGACACCGTCACCGGCAACCTGCCCGCCCACGATCCCGCGACCGCGGCCTCGGCACTGGACGCCGCGGGCTGGAAGAAGGGGGCGGACGGCGTCCGCGCCAAGGACGGCAAGCGGCTCACGCTCACCGTCCTCTACGGCACGCAGCTCGGCCCGACGATGGCGCCCACCGCCGAACTGCTGCAGCAGATGTGGAAGTCGCTCGGCGCCGAGGTCACGCTGAAGGGCGTCGACAGCCCGGGCCTCAACCAGGCGCTCTTCGGCACCGGCGAGTGGGAGGTGTCCCTCGGCCCGGTCGGCTTCGCGCTGCCCAGCCAGCTGGTGCCGTTCGTCTCCGGCCCGGCCGCCCCGGACGGCACGAACTTCGCCCACATCGCCAACCCCGGCTACGACCAGGCGGTGCAGCAGGCGGCGTCGAAGCCCGGCGAGGCGAGCTGCCCGGACTGGAACGCGGCGGAGACCGCGCTGGTCAAGCGGGTGGACGCGGTGCCCTACTTCGACTCCGTCGTCCCGACCTACGGCAGCGGCGCGAAGTTCACGTTCAGCCAGGGCAGCCTGATGCCGTCCTCGATCCGGATGCTCGCGAAGTGACCACCGCGGCGGCGCCCGCCCGCCTGCGCGGCGGTCCGTGGCCGGCGTTCGCCGCACGGCGGCTGGCCCGGTTCGCCGTCTCGCTGTGGGCGCTGCTCACCGCGGCGTTCCTGATGATCCACCTGGTCCCCGGCGACCCGGTCCGGGCGGCGCTCGGCATGACCGCGCCCGCCGACCTGGTCGCCGCCCGGCGCCAGGCGCTCGGGCTGGACGACCCGCTGTGGGTGCAGTACGGGCACTACCTGCGCGGTCTGGTCACCGGCGACTTCGGGACGTCGATGGTGAGCGGGCAGCCGGTCGCGCAGGTGATCGGCGACCGGCTGCCCGCCACGCTGCAGCTGGCCGTGCCGGCCTTCGCCGTCGTGGTGCTCGTCGCGGTCCCGCTCGGCGTCTGCTTCGCGGTGCTCACGCGCGGCGGCCGCCGCCGGGGCGCGGAGCTGGGCTTCACGTCGATGAGCGTGCTCGTCGCCGCCATTCCCGAGTTCCTGGTCGGAGTCGGGCTGGTGGCGCTGCTCGCCGTCGGCCTCGGCTGGTTCCCGGTGGCGGGCGCCGACGACGTGAGCGCGTACGTGCTGCCGGTCGCGGCCCTGGCGATCGGGCCGGCGGCGGTGCTGGCCCGGATCATCCGGGTCGAGCTGCTTTCCGTGCTGGGCGCCGACTTCGTCCGCACGGCGCGGGCGAAGCGGCTGCCCGCGCGGCTGGTCTACGTCCGGCACGCGCTGCCGAACGCGCTCACCGCGACCCTCACCCTGGGCGGGCTGATGCTGACCGGGATGGTCGCGGGCACGGTCCTGGTGGAGAACGTGTTCGCCTGGCCCGGCCTCGGCTCGACGATCGTGCAGTCGATCGTGACGAAGGACTACCCGCTGGTGCAGGGGATCGTGCTGGTCTACGGCGTCGGCGTGCTGCTGGTCAACCTGCTGGTCGACGTCCTGCTCGGGCTGCTCGACCCCCGCTCGGCGATCCGGGAGGCCTGAGATGGCTCGACGACGGGGCTCGGCGTGGGTGGCGGCCGTGCGCACCCCGGTGGGCGCGTGCTCGGCGGTGCTGCTGGCCGTGGTGGTCCTGCTGGCGGTCCTCGCCCCGCTCGTGTGGGGCGACGGCGCCGCGGCGATCGACACCGACGCCATCGGCCAGGGCCCCTCGGGCGCGCACCCGTTCGGCACCGACTCCCTCGGCCGCGACCTCCTGCTCCGCACCCTGGTCGCGACCCGGCTGTCGATCGGGCTCGCGGTCCTCGCGACCGCGATCGGCGTCGGCACCGGGGTCGTGCTCGGCACGCTGCCCTCGGTCCTGCCGCGGTGGGCGGGCCGGCTGGTCATCGCGGCCGTCGACATCGCGGTCGCGTTCCCCGGCCTGCTGCTGGCGCTGTTCTTCGCGGTGATCTTCGGCGTCGGCACGCAGGGCGCGGTGCTGGCGATCGCGTTCGCGATGGCGCCGGCGTTCGCCCGGCTCGTGCAGACGCTGTCCGCGTCGGTGAGCGGACGCGACTTCGTCGCCGCGGCCCGGGTGTCCGGCGTCGGGCGGATCCGGCTGCTGGCCCGGCACGTCCTGCCCAACATCGGGGAACCCCTCGTCGTGAACGCGACCATCGGGGCCGGTTCGGCGTTGCTGGCCTTCGCGGGCCTGTCGTTCCTCGGGATCGGCGTGCAGGCACCGGACTTCGACTGGGGCCGGCTGCTGCGCGAAGGACTGGACGGCATCTACGTCAACCCGGTGGCCGCGCTCGCGCCCTGCGGGGCCGTGGTGCTGGCCGGGCTCGCGTTCAACCTGGTGGGGGAAACGGTGGCCGGCGTGGTCGGGGTCCGGACGCGCGCGTCGCGGCGGGCGGCGGGCCCGCTGCCGGCCCCGCGGCCCGCGGCCGCCGGCGAGGTCCCGGACGACGCCGTGCTGGTCGTCGAGAACCTCCAGGTGGCGTTCCCGGGCCCGGCCGGGTGGACGGTGCCGGTACGCGGAGTGAGCTTCAGCGTCCGCGCCGGGGAAGCGGTCGGCGTCGTCGGCGAGTCGGGCTCCGGCAAGAGCCTGACCGCGCTGGCGGTGTCGCGCCTGATCGAAGCGCCCGGCGTGGTCACCGCGGACCGGCTGGAGTTCGACGGCAAGCCCGTGGACAAGGCCTCGGACCGCGAGCTCGGCACGTCGCTCGCCATGGTGTTCCAGGACCCGATGACGTCGTTCAACCCGGCTCGCCGGGTCGGGCGGCAGCTCGCCGAGGTGTCCGAACAGCACCACGGCCTGTCGCGGCGAGCGGCGTTCGCCCGCGCGATCGACCGCTTGACCGCGGTGCGCGTCCCGGCCGCGGCCCGGCGGGCCCGCCAGTACCCGCACGAGTTCTCCGGCGGCATGCGGCAGCGCGCGATGATCGGCATGGGCCTGATGGGGCGGCCGAAGCTCGTCATCGCCGACGAGCCGACGACCGCGCTCGACGTCACCGTGCAGCGCCAGGTGCTGCGCCTGCTCGCCCGCACCCGCGAAGCCGAAGGCGCGGCGATCCTGCTCATCAGCCACGACATCGCCGTCGTTTCCCAGACGTGCGAACGGATGCTGGTGATGTACGCCGGGCGCGTGGTCGAGGACCTGCCCACCGGAAGCCCGCCGCAGCACCCGTACACGCGGGCGCTGCTGGCCACGACCGTCGACCTCGACACCGACCGCGACGCGCCCCTGGAAGTGATCCCCGGCCGCCCGCCGGAGCCGGACCAGGTGCCGGCCGGCTGCGCGTACGCCGCCCGGTGCCCGCTGGCGACCGACCGCTGCCGGGACGAGGACCCGGTGCTGGCACCGGCCGCCGGCACGCACCGGGTCGCGTGCTGGCACCCGCAGGTCAGTGTCCTTTCCGGACAGTCACGGGAGGAAGGTGCCGCATGAGCGAGCCTGCGAGCGAATCGATCGACACCGCGCCGTCCGCTCAGGCCGGGCCGAGCGTCAGCGAGGCGTGCGCATGAGCGCGCTGGAGTTCGATGCGGTGAGCGTCCGCTACGGCAAGCTGACCGCGGTCGACGGCGTCAGCCTGACCGTCCCGTCCGGACAGGTCGTCGGCCTCGTCGGCGAGTCCGGCTCGGGCAAGTCGACGCTCGCCCGGGCCGCCGTCGGGCTCGCTCCGGTCAGCGGGGGCCGGGTGCGGCTCGGCGGCGTCGACGTCCGGAAGCTGCCCCGGCGCCGCCCGCTGCAGATGGTGTTCCAGGATCCGTATTCGTCGCTGGACCCGCGGATGGCGATCGGCGAATCGATCACCGAAGCCATGCCCCGGGACATTTCCCGCGGAGCCCGGCGGGACGAGGTGGCGAGGCTGCTCGACCTGGTCCAGCTCGACCCGGAACGGGCCACGATGCTGCCCGGGCAGCTCTCCGGCGGGCAACGCCAGCGCGTCGCCCTGGCCCGGGCGCTGGCCGGGCGGCCCCAGGTCTTGATCGCCGACGAGATCACCTCGGCGCTCGACGTCTCGGTGCAGGGCGCGGTGCTCAACCTGGTCCGGGACGTGCAGCGGCGGCTGGCGCTGTCGATGCTGTTCATCTCCCACAACCTCGCGGTGGTGCGGTACGTCAGCGACGTCGTCGCGGTGATGTACCTCGGCCGGATCGTCGAGGCCGGGCCCGCCGAGCAGGTCCTCACCGACCCGCGGCACCCGTACACGCGGGACCTGCTGGCCGCCGCGCCGTCGGCGCACCGCGGCCTGCTCGACGACGTGGGCGGCGACCCGCTCGCCGACACCGAACCCGCCGACCCGCACCACCCGCCGCCCGGCTGCCGCTACCACCCGCGGTGCCCGATCGGCCCGCTCGTGCACACCGACCGCACGCTCTGCGTCAGCGCCGACCCGGCCGACGACGCCGCCCACCGGCCGCACCACGCGGCCTGCCACTTCGCCGCGTGAGCCCGTCATCCCACAAGGAGATCCGCATGACCCGCCGTATCGGCATCGACGACCTGTACGCCCTGGAGTTCCCCGAGCAACCGGCGATTTCCCCGGACGGCACGCGGATCGTCTACGCGCTGCGCACCGCCGACCGCGAGAAGGACGAGGACACCCGGTCGCTCTGGCAGGTCGCCGTGGCCGCGCCGGGCGAGCCGCGCCGGCTGACCCGCGGCACCGCCGACGCGGCCCCGGTGTGGTCGCCGGACGGGACGCGGATCGCGTTCCTGCGCGCCCACGACGGCCCGGCGCAGCTGTGGCTGCTGCCCGCCGACGGAGGTGAGCCCGAGCAGGTCACCACGCTGCCGCTGGGCGCGGGCACCCCCGTGTGGCGCCCGGACGGCGCCGAGATCGCCTTCAGCGCCCCGATCGACCTCGCCGCCGAGGAAGGCGAAGACGACGGCGCGCAGGGCCGCCGCGCGAGCGCCCCGGTGGTCGCCGACCGGCTGGACTTCAAGGCCGACGGCGCCGGGCTGCTGCGGACCCTGCGCAAGCACGTCCACGTTCTCGACGTCGCCACGGGCGAGGTCCGCCGGGTGACGTCGGGGGACTGGCACGCGGGCGATCCCGCCTGGTCGCCGGACGGCTCGAAGCTGGCGTTCCCGGGTGCCCTCGACGCCGACCCCGACCTGACTTTCCGTTCGGGCGTCTACGTTCTCGAGCCCGGTGACCGGACCTCGGAGCCGCGCCTGGCCGGCTCGGCCGACGGGATGAGCGGGACCGTCACCTGGACCGCGGACGGTACGGCCCTGCTCGTCATCGGCCGCCGCGACACCGCGCCGGGCCACGCCGGTCTGCTGCGCGTTCCCCTGGACGGCGGCGAGACCGTCGACCTCGCCGCGTCCCTCGACCGCAACGTGATGGCGGGCGGCCCGGGCTACCCCGGCGCGGTCCCGCGGCTCTTCGGCGACGGCTCGGCGGTGCTGTTCTGCGTCCGCGACCGCGGCTGCACGCACCTGTACGCCGTCGACGTCGCGGGTGGCGAGCCGCGGCGCGTCCTCGGCGAGGCCGGAACCGCCGTGGACGGGCTGAGCGTCGCCGGGACCACCGCGGCGGTCGTGCTGAGCACGCCGGCGTCGTTCGGCGAGATCGCGACGGTCGACGTCACCGGGGGAGCGGCGCGGGTGCACACCGCCCACGGCCCCGGCGACGTAGAGTTGTTCACGCGCGAGGAGCGGGAGTTCACCGTCTCCGACGGCACCGTCGTGCACGGCTGGCTGCTGCGCGACCCCGCCCGCACCGGCCCGCTCCCGCTGCTGCTGGACATCCACGGCGGCCCGCACAACGCGTGGAACGGCACCGCCGACGCCGTGCACCTCTACCACCAGCGGCTCGCCGCGCGCGGGTGGGCGGTCCTGCTGCTCAACCCGCGCGCCAGCGACGGCTACGGCGAAGCGTTCTACACCGCCGCGGTCGGCGCCTGGGGCGTGGCCGACGCCAAGGACTTCCTCGAGCCGCTGGACCAGCTCGTCGCGGAAGGGACGGCGGACGCGGGACGGCTGGCGGTGACCGGCTACAGCTACGGCGGCTTCATGACGTGCTACCTCACCAGCCGCGACGACCGGTTCGCCGCCGCGGTCGCGGGCGGGGTCGTCAGCGACGTGGTCAGCATGGCCGGCACGTCCGACAGCGGCCACTACCTCGGCGTCGCCGAGCTCGGGGCCGTCCCGGCGGAGAACCGCGCGCACTACGCGGCGCTTTCCCCGCTGGCGCAGGTGGAAAAGGTGCGCACGCCGACGCTGGTCGTGCACGGCGCCGCCGACGACCGGTGCCCCGCCGGGCAGGCCGAACAGTGGTTCACCGGCCTGCGCGAGCAGGGCGTGCCCACTCGGCTGGTGCTCTACCCGGGCGCGTCGCACCTGTTCATCCTCGAGGGCCGCCCGTCGCACCGCGCCGACTTCAACCGCCGCGTCGCCGACTGGGTGGAGCAGCACGCGGGCGAGCCGGGCCAGCCGGTCCGGGTGCCGATCGACGCCGCGCACTGGCGCCGCCGCCTCGCCGAGCTCGCGCGCAAGCACCGCGTTCCCGGTGCGGCGCTGGGCATCCTGCGCCTCGACGGCGACGAGGTCGTGCAGGTGAGCCACGGCGTGCTGAACAAGGCGACCGGGGTCGAGGTCACCGACGACTCGGTGTTCCAGATCGGCTCGATCACCAAGGTGTGGACGGCGACCGTCGCGATGCAGCTGGTCGACGAAGGGCTGCTGCAGCTCGACGCGCCGATCGCCGACGTCCTGCCCGAGCTGCGGCTCGCCGACCCCGACGTCACGAAGAAGGTGACGCTGCGGCACCTGCTGACGCACACCAGCGGCATCGACGGCGACGTCTTCACCGACACCGGCCGCGGCGACGACTGCCTCGAGAAGTACGTCGCGATCCTCGACCAAGCCGCGCAGACGCACCCGCTCGGCGCGACGCTGTCCTACTGCAACTCGGGGTTCGTCCTCGTCGGCCGGGTGATCGAGAAGCTGACCGGCAAGACCTGGGACGCGGCTCTGCGCGAGCGCCTGTTCACGCCGCTCGGTCTCGAGCGGACGAGCACCCTGCCGGAGGAAGCGCTCCTGCAGCGCGCGGCGATGGGCCACGTCGCGGCCGGGGACGCCGAGCCGGAGCCGGCGCCGGTGTGGGGGTTGCAGCGCTCGGCGGGCCCGGCCGGGCTCATCACGGCATCGACCGACGACGTCCTCGCGTTCGCCCGCCTGCACCTGACCGGCGGCCTCGGCCCGGACGGCTCGCGCGTGCTCTCGGCCGAATCCGCGCAGGCGATGACCGAAGAGCAGTTCGAGATGCCGGACAAGGACACCCTCGGCGATTCGTGGGGCCTCGGCTGGATCCGCTTCGGCTGGGACGGCCACCGCGTCTACGGCCACGACGGCAACACGATCGGGCAGGCGGCCTTCCTGCGGATCCTGCCCGGGCACGGGCTGGCGATCACGCTGCTCACCAACGGCGGCAGTACCCACGACCTCTACGAGGAGCTCTACCGCGAGCTCTTCGCCGAGCTGGCGGGCGTGGCGATGCCGCGGCCGCTGGAACCGGCCGTGCCGGCTCCCGACGTCGACGCCTCGGAGTTCCTCGGCGTCTACGAGCGGGAGTCGGTCCGCACCGAAGTCCTCACCCGCGAGGGAAAGCTGTGGATCCGGCAGACCGTCACCGGCCCGCTCGCCGAGCTGGTGCCGGAGCCGACGACCGAGGACGAGCTGGTGCCGGTCGGTCCGGCGCACTTCGCGTACAGCCCGGCGGGCATGCGCGGCTGGGTGTCGGTGACGTTCTACACGCTGCCGACGGGGGAGCGGTACCTGCACTCGGGCGTGCGGGCGACGCCGAAGGTCAAGGAGCTCCAGGGGTGATCACGACGCGCTGAGTCGTTCCGGTGTCCGCCAGGCGGTTTCGACGTCCTGGAGGGGCACCGGACGCGCGTCGGTCCGGAAGCGGCCGATCCCGGTGACGAGGGCCCGCAGCTCGGCGACGGTGTCCCGGGTGGGCACCGAACCCCGGCCGCTGCCGACGAGTTGCAGGCGCGCCGATCTCCACCCACGTCAGCGGACGGCCCCGGTCGGCGCGTTCGGTGACGATCGTGCGCAGGTCTCGCGGGCGATGGCCCCGCTGACGTCCGGACCGGCCGCGGCGGACCGTGCGCGGCTGGGCGTTTTCTTGGGGCCGGATGCTGGCATGAGCCCGGTCACGTCGGGGAACACCGGCGGGCGCGGGACGTTGTAACGGGTGTCGGTACGGAGGAGTCCCCGGGCCTCACCCACTGCCTTCACGGCTCTGTCTTTGAAGAGTGCCAGTTCGGCTGGAGCCGTGTCGAGCCACTCGCCGCGAGGCGACCCCCGTACCGGCCCCGAACTCCCGCTTTCGCTCGCAGGTCTCCCCCAGCCTTCGCTGAGCGGAAGCGGGACTTTCTCCGTCCGAAGTGGACCGATTTCCGCACGTGTCGCACGCAGTGAATGACTCATTCCTTGCGCCGGACGCCAGGAATGAGTCATTCACTGCATCCGGGCCGCGGCCCGCCGTCAGTGCGTCGGAGTCGCCTTGGCGCCGGACTTCGAGCGGATCAGCCAGGTCCCCGCGAAGGAGACCAGCCCGATCACGCCGGCCACCACGAACGCGGCCCGCAGCCCGGCAGCGTCCGGCCCCGCCGCCGCGCCGTCCGCGCTCCACAGCGTCGCCACGCTCACGAACACCGCCGTCCCCAGCGCGCCCGCCACCTGCTGCAGCGTCGCCAGGATCGCGCTCCCGTGCGAGTACAGGTGATCCGGCAGCGAACCCAGCGACTCGGTGAACAGCGGCGTCATCATCAGCCCGAGCCCGGTCATCAGCAGCACGTGGATCCCGATCACCGCGATCAGCGGCGAGCCCGCCCCCAGCATCGTGAACAGCCACAGCGACACCGCCATCGCCGCCGCACCCGGGATCACCAGCGGGCGCGCGCCGACCTTGTCGAACAGCGACCCCACCGGACGACCCAGCAGACCCAGCACCAAGCCGCCGGGCAGCACCGCCAGACCGCTCACGAAGGTGCTCGTGTGCAGCACCGTCTGCAGGTACAGCGGCAGCAGGATCGCCGCCGCGCCGATCAGGCACACGAACAGCAGCGCCATCAGCACCACCGCCACCACGAAACTCCGGTGCGTGAACGGCCGCAGATCCAGCAACGCCCGGTCACGACGCTGCAGCCGCAGCTGCCGCCACGTGAACACCACCAGCGCGACCACGCCGACCACGATCGGCACCCACATCGGCACCAGCGGCTCCGCGCCGGCCTGCTCACCGGACGACGACAGCCCGTACAGCACACCGCCGAACCCGATCGCCGACAGCAGCACCGACGGCACGTCCAGCGGCACCCGCCGCGTCTCGCTCGTCAGCCGCAGCTGCAGCGCGCCGGTCACCAGCGCCGCGACCGACAGCGGCAGCACGATCCAGAACATCCACCGCCAGCCCAGCGACGACAGCACCGCGCCGCCGATCGTCGGCCCGATCGCGGGCGCCACCGCGATGACGATCGTGATCGTCCCCATCGTCGCGCCACGCCGCTCCGGCGGCACCAGCCGCATCACCGTCGTCATCAGCAACGGCAGCATCACCGCCGTGCCGCACGCCTGCACCACCCGCCCGGCCATCAGCACCCCGAACCCGGGCGCGACCGCGCACAACAGCGTGCCGAGGCTGAACGCCGACAGCGAAAACAGGAAGACCGTCCGCGGCGAGAACCGCTCGAGCAAGAACCCGGTCGTCGGGATGACCACGGCCATCGTCAGCAGGAACCCGCTGGTCAGCCACTGCACGGTCGTCGTCGGCACCCGCAGGTCGACGGTCAGGTCGCGCAACGCGACACTCAGGATCGTCTCGTTGAGGATCATCACGAACGCCGACAGCA
The DNA here is from genome assembly GCF_055565395.1 of Amycolatopsis sp. NPDC028719. Classification (NCBI taxonomy): domain Bacteria; kingdom Bacillati; phylum Actinomycetota; class Actinomycetes; order Pseudonocardiales; family Pseudonocardiaceae; genus Amycolatopsis; species Amycolatopsis sp. NPDC028719. The sequence goes on along the minus strand of NZ_JBVHUL010000002.1, from coordinate 984,190 downwards.
CCAAGACCCCGATGAGGAGGCCCGGGCGCACCGGAGCGCGGTCGACGTCGGCGGGCGGGGTGGACACGGTGTCGGTCATCGAGGTGAGAGCTCTCCTGGTCGGCGCACGGACCCGGCGACAGCCGGGACGTCAAGCGTGCTGTCTTCCTGCAGTCTGCCCGTTTCGGCACCTTCGTGTCACGGCGGTTTCCGCCGTGCCCCCGGTCACACCCGACCCCCTGCTGACGCTCCGGAACCATCCGATATGCTTCAGCGAGTACGGAGTTCCGCAGCGCGCGATTAGCTCAGCGGGAGAGCGCTTCCCTGACACGGAAGAGGTCACTGGTTCAATCCCAGTATCGCGCACCACGAGCCCACCCCCGGGACCTCGTGGAAGTTCGTACGACGGGCGATTAGCTCAGGGGGAGAGCGCTTCGTTCACACCGAAGAGGTCACTGGTTCGATCCCAGTATCGCCCACGAGATTCGCGGTTGAGCCCTGCTTGCGGAAAACGCAAGCGGGGCTCTTCTCGTTGTGTCCGGTGGGGGTCGAACCCCCACACCCCCGCCGGGGGCACGCCCCCGGACCCCCAGGCTGGTTGCGTCCTGTTTGTGGCCAGGCTTTGTCCACTTCTGACTTTCACAACAGCCTGCGCTGGACTGCGTCCGCTGTGATCGTGTGCACCATCTGGGTCAGCTCGGCCGGGTTCGGGAGCGTGTGGCGGGGGCGGCCCGCGAAGATCAGGTGGCCTGCTCCGATCAGGGATACAGCCAGGGAATCCGTGTTTGCGTCTGCCGCAATGCGGCCCTGGGCGCGCTCTGCTTTCAGGTAGGCCGCGAGCATCTCCCTTGCCTCCGCCAGGAAGGGGAGGCCGCCGTTGGGGTCGCGTAGGCGGGTTCGGAGTTCGTCGCGGAAGAACAGCAAGCTGGTCAGGGCCACCGATACCGGGTCGAACAGCTCGGTCAGTGCGTCGATGATGTTGTCGGCCACACTGCGTGTTCCCGCTGATGCCTCCAGGATTGCCGACTGGTCCGTCAGGCGGGCGATGCGGTCCTTGATCAGCTCCGCCAGGAACTCGTCGAAATCGGTGAAGTGGCGGTGCAACACGCCCTTCGCCACATCGGCTTCCGCTGTTACCGCTCGGCTGGTCAGGGCGTTGGGGCCTTCGCGGAGGAGGACTCGCTCGGCTGCTTGGAACAGCTGCTGGCGTACGTCGCGTAGGTGGACCCCGGTTGGCATGGCTCCATTCTCCGTTACGCCCGGCGCGAACGCTGTCGCGGTTGTTCTAGTGGGCGAGTGCCCACTATGGTGGGCGCATGCCCACTTTGCCTCATGAAGCTCGTTCCTTCGCTGAATCCTTCGGGGTCGACGCCGAACGCTACGACCGCGCTCGGCCGGAGTATCCCGCTGAGCTCGTCGATCGTGTTGTCGCGGCGAGTTCTGGTCGTGACTTCCTCGACGTCGGGTGTGGTACCGGGATCGAGGCTCGGCAGTTCCGGGGCGCCGGGTGCTCCGTGCTCGGGGTCGACCCTGATCCTCGGATGGCCGCCTTTGCTCGCGGTACCGGCGTTGACGTCGAAGTCGCGACGTTCGAGGACTGGGACAGTGCGGGACGGACCTTCGACGCCGTCGTTGCCGGGCAGGCCTGGCATTGGGTCGATCCCGTTGCCGGTGCGGCCAAAGCGGCCGATGTCCTGCGTTCCGATGGCCTGCTTGCCGTGTTCGCGCACGTGTTCCAGCCGCCGGGGCCGGTGGCGGACGCCCTTGCCGCAGGCATTCGCCGGGTGCTGCCGGACTCGCCGTTCGCGGGGGAGTCGAGAAGTCCTGCTGAGCTGTACGACGTCATGTTCGCCAAGTTCGCCGACGGGATCCGGGAATCGGGCCGCTTCGGTGAACCCGAACGGTGGTCGTTCGCCTGGGAACGGACGTACACCCGGGACGAGTGGCTGGATTTCCTGCCCACGACCGGCGGACTGACCCGGCTCGCGCCGGACGCGCTGGCCGACGTGCTCGCCGGCGTCGGCGCGGCCATCGACGCGCTCGGTGGCGGCTTCACGCTCGCGTACACGACGCTGGCGGTGGTCGCGAAGAAGGCTTGACAAGAAAAGTTGTCGGTGAGACCTTGGTGGCAAGTCGCACCGACCGAAAAACCTTCGGCCCCAACCGGGAGTCACCATGTCTTTCCAGGCCTACCTCGACAACGCCGAAAAGCAGACCGGCATCACCCCGCGTGCCTTCCTCGCCCTCGCCGCCGAGAAGAACCTCACGAAGCACGGCGAGATCGTCGCGTGGCTGAAGACCGAACACGGCCTCGGCCACGGCCACGCGACGGCCATCGCACGGCTCGTCACCAAGGGGCCCGAGTTCGTCGCCGCGCAGCACACGGACGGCGTCCTGCACCTCGACGGCGTGGCCGCGCGGGCCTGACCCGGGCGGCCGGGGCCCGGCAAAGCCATGGTTCAGTCGCTTGGCTTCCGTCGCGGCCGCGCAACGGATCGCAGCCCGGTCGCCCGCGATCCGGACGTCGCGAATGACTCATCCGGGTCGCCAGAAGCCCCCAATGACTCATTCAAGACGCCTGCCCAGGGGCACCGCGCCCCTCGACCTGCGGCGGGGCAGCCAGGCCGGGCGACTTCGCCGGAACCCTGACCCCGGCGGCCGCCCGCCGACGGTGCGCCGCACCACGGCGCCGATGAGGTCGTGGCCACCGGGGCATCCCAGCGCTATCCGTCATGTCCGGCTCCTCCGGGTCGGCGCCGCATCAGAGGCTCGGGCGCCGCGCGCGAACCGCCTGGCGGGCCGCCGGTCAGCGACTCGCCGCGGCGGGTTCCGGGCTCGCGAGAGCCGGAACCGAGTGCCTCGGCAAGAAGGCGGCGACGGCCAGCGCGATGAGCGCCGCGGCCGATCCCATCCCCAGTACGAGCCGGAAACCGTTCTGCGAAGGCAGTTCCACCGGTCCGAACCGGACGGTCAGCCGGGCGAGGACCAGGCCGGCGGTCGCACTCGACACCGATGTCCCGATCGAACGCATCAGCGTGTTGAGGCTGTTCGCGGCCGCCGTCTCCGACACCGGCACCGCGCCCATCACGAGCGACGGCATCGCGCCGTACGCGAGCCCGATGCCGGCGCCGATAACGCTCGAGACCAGCACCAGGTGCCAGGTCGCGCTCATCAGGACGATGCCGAGCGCGTACCCGGCGGCGACGACGACCGCGCCCAGCATCAGCGTCGTCTTCGGACCGCGCGTGGCCGTGATGCGCGCCGACACCGGCGCCAGCGCCATCATGACCAGCCCCGACGGCGCCATCACCAGGCCCACCACGAGCATCGACCGGCCCAGGCCGTACCCGGTGGCGGCCGGGAGCTGCAGCAGCTGCGGCAGCACCAGCGACATCGCGAACATCGCGAAACCGAAGACCGCCGACGCGATGTTCGTCAGCAGCACCTGGCGCCGCGCGCTCGTCCTCAGGTCGACCAGCGGCCGCGGGGTGCGCAGCTCCCACCGGCCCCACCACAGCAGAACGAGCACCGCTGCGGCGAACAGGCCGAGCGTGATCGCGCTGCCCCAGCCCCAGTCGGCACCCTTCGAGATCGCCAGCAGCAGGCACACCAGCGCGATCGAGAGCCCGGCCGCGCCGAGGACGTCGAACCGGCCGCCGGTGCGCACCGGCGACTCCGGCACGAGCGCGACGACCAGCGCCGTGACCACCAGGCCGAGCCCGGCCGCGGTCCAGAACAGCACGTGCCAGTCGGCGTTTTCGGCCAGCAGCGCCGCCGCGGGCAGGCCCAGTGCGCCGCCGACACCGAGGGACGCGCTCATCAGCGCCGTGGCCGAGCCGAGCCGTTCGGCGGGCAGCTCGTCGCGCATGATGCTGATCCCGAGCGGGATGACGCCGGCGGCCAGGCCCTGCAGCGTCCGGCCCGCGACCATCGGCACGAGCCTGTCGGAGAGCGCGCCGATCGCCGAGCCCACCACGAGTGCGCCGAGGCTGACCAGCAGCATCCGCCGCTTGCCGTACATGTCGCCGAGGCGGCCCATGGTCGGCGTCGCCACCGCGCCCGCGAGCAGGGTGGCGGTGATCGCCCAGGTGGCGTCGGCGGCGGAGGCGTGCAGCAGCCCGGGCAGCGCCGGGATCAGCGGGATGACCAGCGTCTGCATCAGCGAGACGGTGATGCCCGCGAGGGCGAGGACCGCGACGACGAGGTTCGCGCGGGGCGACGCCTCTGCGGCGGGCTGGGCGGGGTCGAGCACGGGGTGGTCCTCCGGAAGTCCGAATTAAATCAGTCGCTTGACTTAGCGTAGCAGTCTTCGGTTGACTGATCACGAACCGACGGCCACCGCGGAGGACACATGACGAGCACCGCCGAGATCCCCGGGTTCCCGATGACGCGCGCCGCGGGGTGTCCGTTCGACCCGCCGCCCGCGGCCCGGGCACTGCAGGATGAAGCTCCGCTCACACGAGTCCGGCTGTGGGACGGCAGCACGCCGTGGCTGGTCACCCGCTACGCCGAACAGCGGGCGCTGCTCGCCGATCCCCGCGTCAGTGCCGACATCACCCGTCCCGGCTACCCGAGCCCGGCGCCGCTGCCGAAGGGCGGCACCGGCATCAGCTTCATCCTGATGGACAACCCGGAACACGCGCGGCTGCGGAAGATGGTGACCGCGCCCTTCACGATCCGGCGCGTCGCCGCGATGCGCCCGGCGGTGCAGAAGATCGTCGACGACCTCCTCGACGAGCTGCTGGCCGGCCCGAAGCCGGTCGACCTCGTCGAGGCGTTCGCGCTGCCGGTGCCGTCCCTGGTGATCTGCGAGCTGCTCGGCGTCCCGTACGCCGACCACGACTTCTTCCAGGAGAACAGCAAGCTCATCATCCGGCGCGACGCCAAGCCCGAGGAGCGTGCGGCGGGGCACCAGGCGCTCGTCGGGTACCTCGACCGGCTGATGGGGGAGAAGCTCGCGGCGCCCGCCGGTGACCTGCTCTCCGGGCTCGCCCGCCGCGTCGACGCCGGGGAGCTGTCGCGCACGGAGGCGGCGCAGATGGGCGTGCTGCTGCTCATCGCCGGCCACGAGACGACGGCGAACATGATCGCCCTCGGCACCCTGGCCCTCCTGGAGCACCCGGACCAGCTGGCGCTGCTGCGGGAGTCCGACGACCCGGCCCTGGTGGCGTCGGCGGTCGAAGAGTTGTTGCGGTACCTGAACATCACGCACAACGGCCGCCGCCGCCTCGCGCTGGAGGACATCGAGATCGCCGGCGAGACCATCCGGGCGGGCGAGGGCCTGATCATGGCCAACGACCTCGCCAACCGCGACCCGGCGGTGTTCCCCGGTGGCGACCGGCTCGACCTCACCCGCGACGCCCACCGGCACGTCGCCTTCGGCTTCGGCGTCCACCAGTGCCTCGGCCAGCCGCTGGCCCGGCTCGAGCTGCAGGTCGTCTACCGCACGCTGTACCGGCGGATCCCGACGCTGGCACTGGCCGCCGACGTCGGGCGGATCCCGTTCAAGCACGACGGGTCCGTGTACGGCGTGTACGAGCTGCCGGTCACCTGGTGAAGCGGGTCAGACGCTCCGCAGCACGGAGACGACCACGCCCAGGATCGCCGCCCGGTCACCGTCGATGACGTCGTAGGCCGGGTTGCGGGGCTCGAGGAACACGTGGCCGTTGCGGCGGCGGTACACCTTGACCGTCGCCTCCTCGTCGATCATCGCCGCGACGATCTGGCCCGAGTGCGCCTCGCTCTGCTGCTTGACCACGACGATGTCGCCGTCGCAGATCGCGGCGTCGATCATCGAGTCGCCGCGCACGCGCAGGCCGAAGACGGTGCCCCGCCCGGTGAGGTCACGCGGCAGCTTCAGGACGTCGTCGACGTGCTCCACGGCCGAGATCGGCGTACCGGCGGCGATGTCGCCGACGACCGGCACCGGGACGGAGTCGCCGTCTTCCCGCGTCTCGCCGCCCTGCAGGAACGCGCGCACGTCCATCGGGCGCGACACGCCGGCGCCGCGGCGCAGGAAACCCTTGTCCTCCAGGCTCGCCAGGTGCTTCGACACCGACGACGTCGACTGCAGGCCGACCGCCTCGCCGATCTCGCGCGTGCTGGGCGAGTACCCGTGGCGGACCACCCAGTCCCGGATGGCGACCAGGATCTTCTGCTGCCGTTCCGGCAGGGCCGCGGCGTCGAGGTGCTCGAACGTGTCGTCGTAGGTGGTCACCGGCGGAATCCTAGAGGCAGGCGCCGCGCGCGGCGCGCCCTGGGCGCCCCGGCGGGTCCCGCTGACCGGAACACCGGGTGAAGGTTGGCGTCTTACCAACATGAACCTCGACTTTGCCATCTGTTGACCTCGTGTCCGAATCGCCGTATGGTCTAGACCACAATTTTCCTTCGCTCGAACCCCCTTCCCGGCGCGGTGGGCACCCCCTGCCGCGAGTTCGTCGTATCCGGGAAGCGAGCCTGTCCTCGAAGGAGCTGGTATGAACCGCAAACTGGTCGCGGCCGCGGCGGGTGCTCTCCTGGCCCCCGTCCTGGTGGTGGTGAGTCCCGCCGGGATCGCGAGCGCGCACGGCTACGTCAACTCCCCGGCCAGCCGCCAGGCGCAGTGCGCACAGGGCACGGTGTCCTGCGGCAACATCAAGTACGAGCCCCAGAGCGTGGAAGGCCCGAAAGGCCTGAAGTCCTGCAACGGCGGCAATTCCCAGTTCGCCGAGCTGAACGACAACAGCAAGGGCTGGAAGGCCTCGTCGGTCGGCCGCACGGCGACGTTCACGTGGACCTTCACCGCCCGCCACCGCACGGCGAACTACGAGTACTGGATCGGCAACGACAAGGTCGCCGACATCAGCGGCAACAACCAGCAGCCGCCGCAAACCGTGTCGCACCAGGTGAACCTGGGCAACCACACGGGCCGCCAGACGGTGCTGGCGGTGTGGAACATCGCTGACACGACGAACGCGTTCTACAGCTGCATCGATCTGCAGGTGAGCTGAGCCCACCGTCCACCCGGGAGCGCGCGACTCCCGGGTGGCCGGTCAGCCCGCGGCGCTGACGAGCCCCGTCCGGTAGGCCAGTACCACGGCCTGGACCCGGTCCCGCAGGTCGAGCTTGGTGAGGATCCGCGAGACGTACGTCTTCACCGTCTCCACGCTCAGCACCATCTCGGCCGCGATCTCGGCGTTCGACAGGCCGCCGGCGATCAGTTCCAGCACCTCCAGCTCCCGCGGGGCCAGCCGGTCCAGCGGCCCGCCGGTGGGAGCCGCCGGCTGGATGCGGTCGGCGTAGCGGCCGATCAGCGTCCGGGTCACCGCCGGGGAAAGCAGCGACTCACCGCGCGCGACCGTGCGCACGCCTTCCGCGAGCTCGTTCAGGGGCGCGTCCTTGAGCAGGAACCCGCTCGCCCCGGCCCGCAGCGCGTCGTAGACGTACTGGCCGACGTTGAACGTCGTCACGATCAGCACCTTCGCCGGCATCGCCGCGCCGGGGCCGGCCACGCGGCGGGTCACCTCGATCCCGTCCAGGAACGGCATCTGGATGTCCATCACGACGACGTCCGGGCGCAGCCGCCCGACCTCGGCGAGGGCTTCGCGGCCGTTCGCGGCCTGCCCCGCCACCTCGAGGTCCGGCTGGGCGCCGAGCACGGCCACGTACCCCGCGCGGATGAGCTCCTGGTCCTCGCAGATCAGCACCCGGATCGGGCCGTCGGTCATCGGTCGCTCCGTACGGGGACCCCGGCCGTCGGGAACGCGGCGCTGACGCGGAACCCGTCCGCCGACGGTCCGGCGGTGAACCGGCCGCCGAGCGCGTCGACGCGGTCGCGCAGCCCGGTCAGCCCGCGCCCGCCGGAGCCGAGAACGCCGGCGTCGGTCGCCGGGCCCCGGGTGATCACGTCGATCTCGAGGAGGTCCGCGCCGTAGCCGACGCGCACCGTCGCCGGCCGGCCGGCGGCGTACTTGGCCGCGTTGGTCAGCGCTTCCTGCACGATCCGGTACGCGGTGAGCTCGGTTTCCGCCGGCAGTGCCCGGCGTTCGCCCGACTCGACCAGCTCGGCCTCCCGGCCCGGCTGCTCGACGAGGCCGCGCAGCGCGCCCAGGCCCGGGGTGCGCGCGCCGGTCGCTTCGAGGACGCCGAGCAGGAACCGCAGTTCGGTGAGAGCGTCGCGGCCCGAGCCGGTGATGGCGGCGAGCACTTCGGGAAAGTGGCCGGGCGGCAGGTACTGGGCGGCGTCGGCCTGGACCACCATGGCCGTCACGTGGTGGGTGACGACGTCGTGCAGCTCCCGGGCGAGGCGCGCCCGTTCGTCCGCCGCCGCGGCCGCGGCGGTGAGCCGCCGCCGGTCGGCCTCCTGCCGCCGCCGTTGCCGCACCAGGGCGCCCAGCGACCAGAAGAGGATGAGCACCGCGTAGTAGACGACATAGGTCGGCAATTCCGTCGGTGAGCCGCGCAAGGTGACCAGGACCGCGAAGACGACGTACCCGGCCGACACCGCGGCGGGCAGCGCCCGGCGGAACCGCTCCTCGCGCGCTCCGGCCGAATAAAGCGCGAAGTACAGCGCGAGACTGCCGATCGTGGGTGGATACGCGAGCACTTCGTGCGCCGCGAAACAGGGCGCGACGATGGCGAGGGTCAGCGCGGGCCACCGGCTGCGCACCGCGAGCGGGAGCGTCTGACCCAGCACCAGCACGACCGCGAGGACACCGCCGTCGTGCCTCGGCAGGTCGCCGAACTGGGCCCCGATCATGTCGAGTCCCGGCACGAACGCGGCGGCCGTGACGGCCGCGGCGAGCGCCCGGTCCCGGACGTCGGGGGGCACGCCCGCCCATCGGTTCCGGAGACGTCCCAGCGTCGGCATGGGCGGGAGCCTAGCGAGGCCGGCCGCGCCCCGGTCGGCCCGGCGGGAGGAGCGGAAGACACGGCGTGGCTCGATCGTCCACCAGGGCAGGAATCCTGGTCCGGCCGGGCATCCCGGTGCGAATCCGCTGTGTGCGCCGTGTCCTCCGACGCGAGCGGGCGGCCGTCCCCGGGGGAAGGCCGCCCGCTCGCGGGTGGTCAGTGCCGTGCGACGTCGGTGCAGTCGAGGTCCTTGTCCGGCAGCCGGCCGGTGTCGAGGAAGGCGACGGTGGCGTCGTCGGCGCAGGCCGAGCCTTCGTGGTAGACGTAGTGCCCGCCGTTGTCCACCCCGACGAAGGCGGCGCGGTCGCCCAGGGTGCGGCGCAGGCCGATGCCGGAGTCCCACGGCGTGGCGTGGTCGCGGCGGTTCTGCAGGATCAGCGTGTTGCGCGCGCCTTGCCCGGTCACGGCCACCGGCTTCTCGACCGGGTGCGGCCAGAACGCGCACGGCCAGATGTTCGCCGGCATGCCCGCGGTGAGGGGCCAGGCCTTGCGGTCGGCGGCGGTGCGCGCGGCGTAGCTGCCGACGTCGTGGGACCACTCGGCGTCACCGCAGGTGAGGGCCAGGAACATGGTCACCTGGTTGTCCGCGGGAACGCCCGGGGCGGCCGGGGTCTCGGCGAACACCTGCGTGAGCACCTTGCCGTCGGCCTCGGTGAGGTGGCCGTCGGCCAGGTCCGCTGCGGCCTTCCAGACCTGGGCGAGCACCGGCACGGTGTCGTTGTGGATCAGCAGCGCGTAGGTGACACTGCGCAGCAGCGCCCCGTTCACCGACTGCGGCGTGCCCGGCACCGGCGCCGGCTGCCGGTCGAGCCGGTCGGCGAGCGCGAGGTAGGTCCGGGTGACTTCGGCGGGGGTGGCGCCGAGCCCGAGAGCGCCGTTCTGCGCGGCGGCGACGGCGGCGGCGTCGGGGAACCGCTCGGCCATGCCCTTGCCCCAGCTCTCCGCTTCACCGGCCCAGACGTGGGCGGGATCGACGTTGCCCTCCAGGATCACGCGGTCGGCGCGGTCCGGGTAGAGCGCGTTGTAGACGCTCCCGAGGTAGGTGCCGTACGACTGGCCCCAGTACGAGATCTTGGCTTCGCCGAGGGCTTCGCGGACGCGGTCGAGGTCGCGAGCGGTGTTGGCGGTGGTGAAGTAGCGCAGGTTCTCCCCGGCCTTGGCGGCACACTTCGCGGCCGTGGCGCGCGCCGCCTGGACATTGGCTTCGATGGAGCCGTCGGCTGCGGGGTAGGGGAAGAGCGTGGCGACGCCGGCGTTCTCGAGGCCGCAGGTCTGCGGGGTGCTGGTCCCGACGCCGCGCGGGTCGAAGCCGATCAGGTCGTAGCCGTCCAGCACGGACTTCGGCAGCGTCGGTGCCATCGCGCCGGGCGTGTCGAGCCCGGGCAGCGCCGGACCACCGGGGTTCAGCAGCAGGACGCCGTGGCGCTTCGCCGGATCGGTGGCGCCCAGCCGGGAGATCTCGACGTCGATCGTCGTGCCGTCCGGACGACCGTAGTCGAGGGGGACCTTCACCTTCGCGCAGGTGAGCCGCGGATCCCGGGTGGCGCCGGGCGCCGCCGCCGGGCACGGTCCCCACGCGAGCGCCGCGGCTGGGGCGTCTTCGTCGTCCGCGCTGTCGCAGGCGGCCACGCCGAGAACGGTCAGTGTGGTGACCGCCAAGGCGGCGGCGAACCGTAACCCGCGTGTCTTCCTCATGGTGCCAGCCCTCCGATTTCGGCGGCGGCAGGCCTTGGTGGCCCCCGTCCGCTGTGACGGCGACGAAGTTATCGAGAGCGGGACGGCGAAAACGTCACCCCGGAGCGAGCAGACCGGGTAGCTCGCTCGGGGGACAAGCCGGCGGTGTCCTCTGTGGACGGATCGCCGCCGTCGGGGGTATCGCGGCGGCCTTCGCCCCTGGCGTGCGACGATCTGGGGGACCCCGATCGGACGAAGGAGCGTCAGACCTTGCCCTTCGTACACGCTCTGTGGTCTCCGGGCCGCGGTCTGCTGCTCTGGGCGGAGCACGCCCGGCGCCCGGCCGGCACGTCGAGCCGGTCGGCGCACATCGCGCTTCCGCATCCGTTCGCGGTCTCCAGCGCGCAGCTGGCCGCGCTGCATCCCGGCAAACCCACGTCGGTGACGGTGCTGCTGCCGTCGCGGGCGAACCGGCCGCTCGCCTCCTCCGAGGCGGCGGGCGGCCGGCGTGGCCCGGCGCCGTCGTTGCGGCCGTGGTCGGTGCCGGCGCTGATCGTGGACGCGGCCGAGCTGGACGACCTCGACGACTCGGCCACCTACGGCGCTTCGGTCACCTACCTGCGGGCGGTGGCCCGCCTGGCCGCGGATCTGGTGCGGCGTGGGCGGGTGCTGCCGACGCTGGTCCGCCGGGGCGACGCGGCGGAAGCCCGGTGGCGCCCGGTGCTCCAGGGCGTGGACTTCGTCGCGTTCGACGCGCTGGTCGCGGCCATGCCGCCGGTCGGGCGGGCCGAGCAGGTCGCGCCGCTCACCGGGGCCTCGCCGCGCGCGCTCGCCACCGATGCCCTCCACACCCTGGTCGACGCGACGGTCCGGGACCGGCTGGCGCGGGCGGATCCGCCCGTCGACCTGCCCGGGGGCCCGGGCGCGGCCGAGGTGTGGCTGTCCGCTTTGCAGGGCGGCGTTTCCCGCGTCGAACTGCCGCTGGAGGAGCTCGGGGTCCTGGCCGACGCCGTCGCGAAGTGGGACGCAGTCGCCGACACCGACGTCATCGACGGCCGGGCGTGTTTCCGGCTGGCCGAAGTCGGCACCCTGCGGCAGGCGGCCGTGGACGATCCCGACGACCAGACCGGCGACGGCACCAAGTGGCAGCTGCAGTTCCTCCTGCGGGCGACGGCCGATCCGAGCTTGCTGCTGTCCGCGGGCCAGATCTGGTCGGGCGAGGCGAACGGGCTGGTCCGGGACCCGAAGGGGCTGTTCGTCGCCGAACTGGGCCGGGCCGCGCTGGTGGAGCCGATGCTGGCGCCGGCGTTGCGCCGGACCCAGCCGGCCGAGTACGACCTGACCGTCGAGGAAGCCGAACAGTTCCTCACCTCGGGCGCGACCAGCCTGATCGAAGCCGGGTTCGAAGTGCAGCTCCCGGCAGCCTGGGACGGCCGGCGCCGGCTCGGGCTCCGGCTGTCGGTCCGCAGCACGCCGTCGGAGCAGGTCGTCACCCGCAGCCGGGTGGGCCGCGACGAGCTGGCCGGCTTCCGCTGGTCGCTCGCGGTGGGCGACGACGAAATCGGCGAAGAAGAACTGGCCCGGCTCGTCGCGGCGAAGACCCCGCTGGTGCGGCTGCGGGGCCGGTGGATCAGCGTCGACGCCGACCGGCTCCGCGCCGGTCTCGAGTTCCTGCGCCGCGACCCGCACCGGACGACCCAGGGACCCACCGCGGCCGAGCTCCTCGAACTGGTCCACCTCGAGCGGGAGGCGCCGCTCCCGGTCACCGACGTCCGCGCCGGCGGCTGGGTCGGGGACGTCCTGGCCGGGCGGGTCCACGAGGTGCTGCGGCCGGTCGAGCTGCCGCCGTCGTTCCGCGCGACCCTGCGCCCTTACCAGCAGCGGGGGGTCGCCTGGCTGGCTTTCATGTCGGCGCTGGGGCTCGGGGCGTGCCTGGCCGACGACATGGGCCTCGGCAAGACCGTCCAGACGCTGGCGCTCGAGGCCGTCGAGCGGGCCGGCCACGATCGCGAGCCGACGCTGGTGCTGTGCCCGATGTCGCTGGTCGGCATGTGGCAGCGGGAAGCGGCGAACTTCGCCCCCGGCCTGCGGGTCCTCGCCCACCACGGCAGCGCCCGCGCGCACGGGGACGCGCTCGCCGAGCAGGTCGCCGCGGCCGACCTCGTCGTCACGACCTACGCCACTGCCGCTCGTGACGCCGGCGAGCTCGAGAAGTTCGCCTGGCGGCGCCTGGTGCTCGACGAAGCGCACGCCATCAAGAACGCCGACACCGCGACGGCCAAGGCGGTGCGGCGGTTCACGGCCGGGCACCGGCTCGCGCTGACCGGCACCCCGGTGGAAAACCGGCTGGCGGACCTGTGGTCGGTGCTGGATCTGCTCAATCCCGGGCTGCTCGGCAGCAAGTTCGAGTTCCGCCAACGGTTCGCGGCCCCGATCGAGCGCCGGGGCGACACCGCCACGGCCGCCGCGCTGCGCCGGCTCACGCAGCCGTACCTGCTGCGCCGGGTGAAGACGGACCCGGCGATCGTCCCCGAGCTGCCGGAGAAGATCGAGATCACGCAGGAATACCGGCTCACCCGGGAACAGGGCACGCTGTACCGCGCGATCGTCGACGAGATGATGAAGAAGATCGAGAACAGCCAGGGCATCAAGCGCCGTGGGAACATCCTCGCCGCGATCACGAAGCTCAAGCAGGTCTGCAACCACCCCGCGCACCTGCTGCACGACGGCTCCCCGATCGGGCAGCGCTCCGGCAAGGTCATCCGGCTCGAAGAGATCCTGGCGGAAATCCTGGCGTCGGGCGATCGGGTGCTGTGCTTCACGCAGTACACCGAATTCGGCCACATGCTCGTGCCGCACCTGTCGGATCGGCTCGGCGCCGAAGTCGCGTTCTTGCACGGTGGCCTGGCGAAGGGGGCGCGAGACGCGATCGTCGAACGCTTCCAGGCCGCCGACGGGCCGCGGATCCTCCTGCTGTCGCTCAAGGCGGGCGGCTCCGGGCTCACGCTGACCGCCGCCAGCCAGGTCCTGCACCTGGACCGCTGGTGGAACCCGGCCGTGGAGAACCAGGCGACCGACCGGGCGTTCCGGATCGGGCAGGGGCGGACCGTCCAGGTCCGGAAGTTCGTCTGCCCGGGCACGATCGAGGAACGCATCGACACGCTGATCACCAGGAAACGCGCGCTCGCGGGAATGGTCGTCGGTGAAGGCGAAAACTGGCTGACCGAGCTGTCCACGGACGCGCTGCGCGGAGTGCTGGCTCTGGGGGAGGAGGCGATCGATGACTGAGCCGCTCGGGTGGTGGCCGACCCGGTTCGTCCGGGCGTTGACGGCGATCGGCGTCCTCCTGCCCGCTCACGGCCAGGGGCACGTGGTGTCCTTGGCGGTCGGCGCCGGGCGCGTCGACGCCGAGGTGCGGGACGGTCGTTCGCACCAGGTGCGGATCGGGTTGACGGCGTTCGGGAAGACGGACTGGGCGACGATCACGCAGGCGCTCGCCGCGAAAGCGTCGTCCACGGTCCAGCTGCTCCGCGGCGAGCTGCCCCGCGACGTCGAACAGATCTTCACAGCGGTCCGGCTGCCGTTGTTCCCGTCGTCGGCGCGGGAGGTGTCCCTGGACTGCACCTGCCCGGCCGCCGAGGTGCCGTGCGGCCACCTGAACGCGGTGTTCTCCGCGCTCGTGGCGCGGGTCGCCGACGATCCGTTCACCGTTCTCGCGCTGCGCGGCCGTGACCGTGAAGCGTTGCTCGAGGAGCTGAAGAACCGGCTGATCTCCGCCGAGCCGCTCGACCCCGACGACCGGTCCCCGGCCCTGACCGAAGTCATGGAAACGTTCTTCGACTCCGGTCAAGCCCCGGGCTTGGGTGGCACGGCGCCGTTACCAGGGCCGCGAACGCGGTTCGACGCGGTCTTGGACCAGGCCCCGCCGTTCCCGATCCCGGCGGGCGGCGAAGACGTCACCGAGCTGTTCCGGCCGGTGTACCGGGCGATCACCGGAGAGCACGGCACTTAGGTCCGGCGGTGGGGCTTCCCGGTCAGTCAGTCGTGAGGTCGAGCCGCGGGTTGTGCCGCCGAGTGGCCAAAACGCAGATCCCCGCCATCACCGCCGCAGCCAGCCCCAGCACGCCGATCGCCGGCCGCAAGCCGCCGGCACCGGTGCCGATCGCGGCGATCAGCAGCGGGCACAGGAACTCGCCGATGAACAGCGCCGCGGTCCACCCGCCGGTACCGCGGCCGCGCTGCTCGAAGTCCAGGCCGTTCACCGCCCAAGTCAGCAGCGTGGGCAGGAGCATGCCGGTGCCGAAACCGGCGATCGCCGCACCCGCGGAGATCACCGGGATCGAACCGGTCGCGAACACCAGCAGAAAACCGAGCGCGGACAGCCCGAACTCCGCCGGCAGCAGCGTGCGCGGGGTCCGGTGGGACAGCCGGGCGAACACGACGCACCCGGCGGCCGTGGCCACGGACATCAGCGCGCTGATGCCGCCGATCGCCGCTGTCGCCGCGAGTCCGGCTTCGGTGAGCACAAAGGACAGTTCCACGATCAGCGTGTAGAACACGATGCCGCCGATGAACGTGACGAGGCACGGCGTGAGCAACGTTCGCCACGGCAGCGGTGCCGGACGGCGGCCCGGGGTCGCCTGGCCGGCCGGCTGCCAGATGAGCTTCGCGGCCGGTGGGACCAGCACGAGCGCGACCGCGTACACCCAGAACGGCGTCCGCCAGCTGTGCGCCCCGAGCACCCCGCCGAGGGCCAGGAACACCGTCGCGGACAACGACGCGACGAGCGTCTGCAGGCTCAGGTAGCGGCTGCGCCGCGCCCCGGACCAGTAGTCGCCGATCAGCGTCGTCGCGCAGGTCATGATGGCCGCCTCGCACACGCCGACCAGGACGCGGCTGACCAGGATCGCCGGCAGGGACGGCAGATACAGCGGGGCGGTGCCGGTGATCGCGTAGCACACCAAGGCGACCAGCAGCAGCCGCTTGCGGTCGGCCTTGTCGACGATCAGGCCCGCGAACGGCGCGGTCAGCCCGATCAGCAGGGCGGGAACCGTCAGCACCACGGGCGCGAGGACGTCGGCGCCGGGCACTCCGGCGAAAGCGTTCTGCAGCTGGGGCAGCACCGGCGCGATGAGCACGGCGCCGAGCACGGAAAGGCAGCTGGCGGACAGCAGGATCAGCAGCTGAGCCGTTCCCGGCCGGCGGCCGCCCGCCGAAGGGGCGGCGTTCGGACGGGAACTCGCGAGGTGTTCGGACATGGCGCCTCCGGCCCACGTGCGGCCGGTCTCCGGTGATCGGCAGCGCTTGCGCAAAAGTGTCGGGAAAGCGGCGCCGGAGCGGAAATCACTTCTCCCGAAGGCCGGTATCAGCCGGGGTGATGCCGATCATCGCCGCGACCGCCCGCCGGACGACGTCGCGCAGGTACCGGTGCTCGGGATCGTCGTCGTACATCGGGTGCCACCACATCGCCTCCACGAGCGGGGTCGCGTCGAAGGGGCACGGGAGCGCCCGCACGCCGAGCTCGGCCGGGATCCCGTCGGCGAGCCGGCGTTGCACCAGCGCCACGCGGCCGGACCCGGCGACGAGCCCGGGCACGGTCAGGAACGTCTCGGTGACCACCTGGATGCGCGGTTCGATCCCGAGCATGCGCATCTGCCGCGCGGCGGGGGTGGACGCCGTCGGCCCGTGGTAGGTCACGACCCACGGCATGGTCTCCAGCTGCCGGACGGTCAGTGCGCCTTCGACGGCGGCGTTGTCCGCGGCCACCAGGCACACCCATTCGTCGCGGTAGAGGTCCTCGTGCGGCAGGTCGCCGACGAACCCGTGCGGGATCACCAGCAGGTCGGCGTGGACCAGCTCCTGCGCCGCCGCGTCGACCATCCTCGGCGTGTTCGCGGGGAACCGCAGCCGGGTGCCCGGCGCCTCCTCGGCGAGGCGGGCCGCGATCCCGGGGCCGAGCATGGCCACCCCGTAGTCGCTCATGAGCATCGAGAACTCGCGCGCCGACGACGCCGGGTCGAAGTCGGGCTCGGCGGCGAACACCCGCTCGGCTCCGGACAGGGCCACGCGCACGCGTTCCTTGAGCTGCACGGCCAGCGGGGTGAGCCGGTACTGGTTCCCGGAGCGCGTGAGCAGTTCGTCGTGGAAGTGCCGGCGCAGCCGGGCGAGCTGGGCCGACACCGCCGGCTGGCCGAGCCCCATCCGCGCCGCCGCACGCGTCACGCTGCGCTCCTGCAGCAGCGCGTCGAGCGCCACGAGCAGGTTGAGGTCCAGGCGAGCGAGGTTCACAGCGAGCCACGGTATCAACGCTGTCGATACTCCACATCATCGATCTTTTCTTCCCTGATATCCCGTCCGGCCCGACAGTGAGGGGGTGGACCGAACCGATCCCGAGGCCGCGATCGCCGAAGCCGCCCAGCGCTGCTCCAACTGGGGCCGCTGGGGCACCGACGACGTGCTGGGCACGCTGAATTTCCTGGACGACACCCAACGCCGGGAGGGCGCCGCGCTCGTCCGGCGCGGGGTCAGCTTCTCGCTGGCGCAGCGCTTCGACGCGGACGGCCCGCAGAAGGGCTGGCGACGGCGCACCAACCCGGTGCACACGATGCTCGACACCGGCCTGGACGCCGAGCGCGGCCAAGGCTTCCCGCACGGGCTCGGCGGCGCCGACGACGTCGTCTTCATGCCCTTGCAGGCCTCGACGCAGTGGGACGGCCTCGGTCACATCTTCGACCACGGCGTCGCGTGGAACGGCCGGCGCGCCGGCGACGTCGTGACCAGCGAAGGCGACCGGGTCACCGGGATCGAGACCGTGGCAGGCCGGATCGCCGGCCGCGGCGTGCTCCTCGACGTCGGCCGGGTGCTCGGCGAAGACGGCGAACTGCCGGACGGGTTCGCGATCACCACCGGCCACCTCGAGGCCACCATCGCCGCCCACGGCGAGACCGCGCGAGTCGGCCGCGGTGACCTGCTCCTGGTGCGGACCGGCCGGCTCACCCGCGCCCGGCGCGAAGGCTGGGGCGACTACGCGGGCGGCCCGGCCCCGGGCCTGTCGTTCACCACGGCGGACTGGCTGCACGGCAGGGAAATCGCCGCCATCGCCACCGACACCTGGGGCTTCGAGGTCCGGCCCAACGAGTTCGACGACGCCTTCCAGCCGCTGCACCAGGTCGCCATTCCCCACATCGGCCTGTTCCTCGGCGAGATGTGGGACCTGGACGCCCTCGCGGCCGACTGCGCCGCCGACGGAGTCCACGAGTTCTGGCTGACCGCCGACCCCCTGCCCGTGACCGGTGCCGTCGGCGCCCCGGTCGCCCCGATCGCCGTCAAGTGAGGACCGCCATGCCCGCCGTCACCACCGTCCTCGTCGTCGGCAGCGGTCTCGCCGGCACGGCCACCGCGATCCACCTCGCGAAGGCGGGAGTTACCGTCGACCTCGTCGAAACCGAACCCGGCGTCACCGCCATCGGCTCGGGAATCACCTTGCAGGGCAACGCCTTGCGGGAACTGCGCACCCTCGGCGTCTGGGAGGAAGTCCGGGCGAAGGGGTACGGGTTCGACGGCCTGGGCCTGCGCGCGCCCGATGCCGCCGGAACGCTGCTGGCCGAACTGCCGGACGCCCGCACCGGCGGCCCGGACCTGCCCGCCGCGCTGGGCATGCCGCGCCCTGACCTCGCCCGGATCCTGCACGATCGCGCGGCCGCGACCGGCGCGAAGGTCCGGTTCGGCGCCACCGTCACCGAGCTGCGGCAGGACGGCAGCCACGTCGACGTCACCTTCACCGACGGCTCGACCGGCCGCTACGACCTGGTCGTCGGCGCCGACGGAATCCGTTCGACGATCCGGCGGCTCCTGGGCATCGACCTGAAGACCCGCGCCACCGGCATGGGCATCTGGCGCGCCTTCGGCCCCCGCCCGGCGTCGGTCACGCGCACCGACCTCTTCTACGGAGGCCCCTGCTACATCGCGGGCTACTGCCCGACCGGCGAGAACTCGCTCTACGCCTACGTCGTCGAAGACGCGCAGGACCGCAGTTCCCTGAACCCTTCGGAACGGCTCGCCGTCATGCGCGGGCTCGCCTCGGCCTACCACGGACCGTGGGACGACATCCTCGCCACGCTCGACGATCCCTCCCGCGTCAACTACACCTGGTTCGAGACCCACGTGCTCCCCGCGCCGTGGCACCGCGGCCGCGTCGTGCTGATCGGCGACGCCGCCCACGCCTGCCCGCCGACCCTCGCCCAGGGCGGCGCCCAGGCGTTCGAGGACGCCACCGTCCTCAGTGAACTCCTCCTCGGCGCCGAAACCCTCGACGACGCGCTGTGGAGAGCCTTCAGCGAACGGCGTGTCGCCCGGGCGACCGCCGTCGTCGAAGCGTCGAACCAGCTCGGCCAATGGCTCCTCGACCACGAACAAGGCGACGTCCCCGCCCTGATGGGCCGGGTCGCCGCCCTCGTCGCCCAACCCGCCTGAACCTTCCGGAGCAACGCCATGACCGATGGCCTCATCACCCACCTGCGGCACGTCGACCTCGCCGTGCCCGACCTCGCCCGCCAGCAGGACTTCTACACCGGCGCGTGGGGACTGACCACCGAACACACCGACACCGGGATCGCCTTCCTCGCCGCGGAAGGCTCGCCCGAGCACTACATCGTGCGGCTGCGCCAGGCGACGGACAAGCGCATCGACCTGATCGCCTTCGGCGCGGCCACCGCGGCCGACGTCGACACCCTGGCCGCACGCCTGGCGACCGCCGGCGTCACGCTGGTCCACGAGCCCCGCGCCCTGCAGACTCCCGGTGGGGGGTACGGGTTCCGGTTCTTCGACAACGAAGGCCGCACCATCGAGGTCAGCGCCGGCGTCGCGGTCCGCGCCCACCGCAAGATCGAAGCGGGCGAGGCGATCCCGGTCCGCCTGTCCCACGCGGTGATCAACTCCGCCGACCCCGAAGGCACGCGGCGGTTCTACGAACGCCACCTCGGGTTCAAGCTGTCCGACACCCTGACGCACCCGCGCATGGGCGGGATGATGTGGTTCCTGCGCATCAACGCCTGGCACCACAGCCTGGCCATCGCCCGGGGGCCGCACCCGTCGCTGCACCACGCGTCGTTCGAGATGCGCGGGATCGACGAGTACATGCGTGGCACCGGACGGCTGCTGCAGGCCGGCGTGGAGAAGATCTGGGGCCCCGGGCGGCACCTGGCCGGCAACAACACCTTCAGCTACTTCCTCGACCCGCACGGCAACACCGTCGAGTACACCACCGAGCTCGACCTGGTCGACGAGGACACCTGGCACCCGCACCTCTACGACTTCACCCGGCCCGGGGTGTCCGACCAGTGGGGCACGGCCAACGCGATGAACGAGTTCGTCGCCGCCCGCTCGTTCAACGACCCTGACAAGGGTCTGTTCGTCGCCCCGCCTGTCTGATGCGCCTCGCCACCTACGAGCACGGCCGAACCGTGCACGCGGGCGTGGTCTCCGGCGACGCCGTCCACGCCTTCCGGGCCGGGGTCACCGTGCTCGACCTGGTCCGCGGCGGCCTCCCCGCCGCCCTCGAAGCCGGGGCGGCCGCTCTCCGCGGGCCGGCCGTGGCCTTGACGGAGGTGCGGCTGCTGCCGCCGCTCGAGCCACCGAGTGTCCGTGACTTCGTCGCCTTCGAGGAGCACGTCGAAGGCATGGTCGCGCCGGGGTCCGTGCCGCCGGAATGGTACGAGGCGCCGACGTTCTACTTCACCAACCCCGCCGCGCTGGTCGGCGCGCACGACGACGTGCCGGTCCCGCCGGGCTCGCGGTCGTTCGACTTCGAGCTGGAGGTCGCCGCCGTGCTGGGGCCGGACGCGATCTTCGGCTACACGATCCTGAACGACTGGTCGGCGCGCGATCTGCAACGCCGCGAGATGCGGGTCAACCTCGGCCCGGCCAAGGGCAAGGACTCCGCGACCACCCTGGGGCCGTGGCTCGTCACCGCCGACGAGCTGGCGCCGTACCGGGACGCGGACGGCTTCCTCGCGCTGGACATGCGGGTCGCGGTCAACGGCGTCGAGGTGGGTCAGGACCTGTTGTCCAACATGGGCTGGCCGTTCGAGGAACTGGCCGCCTACGCCGGTCGCGGCACCCGGGTGCGGGCCGGGGACGTCCTGGGTTCGGGAACGTGCGGCAACGGCGGCTGCCTGGCCGAGCTGTGGGGCCGGCGCGGCGAACAGCAGCCGCCGCCGCTGAAGCCCGGCGACGTCGTCGAAATGACCGTCGAAGGCATCGGGACGATCCGCAACACCGTCGTTCCCGGCGTCGTGCTGCCGCCGGTGCGTCCGGCGCGGCGGCGGCCCCGGAATCGGCTCCACCCTGAAAGGACCTGACCTTGTTCGAGTACTTCCCCGGAAACTACGTCTGGAACCTGGGCGTGGTCGCCGCGCTCAACTCCGGTGGCCTGATCGACGAGATCGACCGCGCCTGCCGCCCGATCCGCGAGGCCGCCGCGCGGGGCTCCGACGCCGGCACCCCGGACTTCCTGCGCGCGTGGACGGCCTTGACCGACCAGCTCGTCACCCAGGCCGAAGCCGCGGAGAAAGCCGGGCACGAACGCACCGCCGGGCAGCTGTACTTCCGCGCCACCAACTACCTCTGCCAGGCCGAGCGCATGCTCGCGCACTCGAACCCCGACCGGCTGCCGGCCTATCGCCGCGTCCTCGCCCTGGCGCAGAAGGCGTTCGACCTGCGTGACCCGCGCATCTCCCGCGTGGCGATCCCGTACGAGGGCACGACCCTGCCCGCCTACTTCAGCGCGGCGCCGGCCACGAGCGACGGCCCGGCGCCGGTGGTGGTGCTGGTCAACGGCCTGGACTCGACCAAGGAGCACATGTACGGGTCGGCGCACTGGGAGGAACTGGCCGCCCGCGGCATCTCGTGCCTCATGCTCGACCAGCCCGGCACCGGTGAAGCGTTGCGGTTGCAAGGGATCACGGCCCGGATCGACAGCGAGGTGTGGGCCGGCGCCGCCGTGGACTGGCTGGAGCAGCGCGACGACGTCGACCCGGCGCGGATCGGGATCGTGGGCTGGTCGCTCGGCGGCTACTACGCCCCGCGCGCCGCGGCCTTCGAGAAGCGGTTCGCGCTGTGCGTCGCCTGGGGTGCCAACCACAACTGGGGCGCGGTGCAGCGCCGCCGCCTCGAACGCGAGGGCGAGCGGCCGGTGCCGCACTACTGGGAGCACGTCCTGTGGGTGTGGGGCCACGACGACCTCGACACGTTCATCGCCTTCGCCGACGACGTCCACCTCGACGGGGTCGTCGAGAAGATCACCGTGCCGTTCCTCATCGCCCACGGCGAGCGGGACCGGCAGATCCCGCTCGAGTACGCACACCGTTCCTACGAGCAGGCCGTCCACTCGCCCCGCCGCGAACTGCGCGTGTTCACCCCGGAAGAGGGCGCGACCGAGCACATCGGGCTCGACCACCTCCCGCACGTGAGCACGTACATCGCCGACTGGGTGGCCGATACCTTCGCCACCATCGGCGGCTGACGGGCGGGCCGGCGATCCGAACCGGACCTTTCGCCCGCGTTTCGGTTCGTCCGCAACGGATGCGGCCCGGCACCGGATGTTGTTCCGGCCGGGCCGCAGGTGCTATACCGGCACCTGCGCGGTGTCGCGACGACGCGATGCCACAAGCGAGCGGAGTTGCTGGTGGCGAACTGTACTGTGCGCTCATCCCTCGTGGTGGCGACCCTGACCGCGCCCTTCCTGCTGCTGGGGACGGCGACCGCGGTGGCCGCCGCTCCACCCGGGCGGCAGCTGACGATCGAGACGGTGTCGAACCCGCGGCCCGCGCTGGTCAGCGGGGGACAGGTGCTGGTCAAGGTGGTTCCGCCGGAGCGAACCCGGGTCACCGTCGCCACCAACGGCCACGACGTCACCTCGAGCTTCCGCGCCCAGCCGGACGGCAGCCTGCTCGGCCTGGTGAGCGGCCTGCGCGACGGTGTCAACGACCTGAGCGCCCGGGCGAACGGCCACGGCCCGGACCAGCGGGCGAACCTGCGCGTCACCAACCACCCGATCACCGGGCCCGTCTTCTCCGGCGCGCAGCAGCGCCCGTTCTACTGCGAGACCCAGGCGTTCGGCCTGCCCGCGGCGTCGCAGCCGTTCTGCAGCGCGCCGACCCAGGTGACCTACCAGTACAAGACCACCGCCGGGGCTTTCGCGCCGCTGGCGGACCCGGCGGCCCGGCCCGCGGACCTCGCGACGGCCACGGTCGGCGGGCGCGCGGTGCCGTACGTGGTCCGCGTCGAGCGCGGCACGATCGACCGCGCCGTCTACGAGATGGCGGCGCTCTACGACGGCACGCCGTCGCCCGTCGCGCCGGACGCCGGCTGGAACGGGAAGCTGGTCTACACCTTCGGCGGCGGCTGCAACGCGGGCTACCACCAGGGCAACGCGACCGGCGGGGTCGTCAACGACCTGTTCCTGGCGCAGGGCTACGCGGTCGCGTCGTCGACCCTGAACGTGCTCGACAACAACTGCAGCCCGATCATCTCGGCGGAAGCGGCGATGATGGTCAAGGAGCACTTCGTCGAGACCTACGGCCCGGTCGCCCACACCATCGGCTGGGGTGGCTCGGGCGGGGCGATCCAGCAGTACGACATCGCCGAGAACTACCCCGGCATCGTCGACGGCATCATCCCCGGCGTCTCGTTCCCGGACCCGCTGAGCGTGGGCGGCCCGGTGTCGGACTGCCGCCTGCTGAACCGGTACTTCGCCGGGCCGGGCGGATCGTTCACCGCGGCGCAGAAGCAGGCCGTCGCGGGCTTCGCCAGCTACGACACCTGCGTCTCCTGGGAGCAGACGTTCGCCAGCCGCGCCACCGCGACCGGCAGCTGCAACGCGGCCATCCCGGTCGCGGCGCGGTGGGACCCGGTCACCAACCCGCGCGGGGTGAAGTGCAACTCCACCGAGCAGCTGGCCAACCAGATCGGGCGGGACCCGAGGACCGGTTTCGTGCGCAGCCCGCTGGACACCACCGGCGTGCAGTACGGCCTGAACGCGCTGAAGGCCGGGACGATCACCGCGGCACAGTTCGCCGACCTCAACGCCGCGATCGGTGGCCTCGACTACACCGGAAAGCCGGTGCCGCAGCGGATCGCCGCCGACCCGAAGGCACTGAACGCGGCGTACGCCGACGACATCGTGAACTCGGCGTCGCAGGGCCTGCGCGAAACGCCGACCATCGACCAGCGGACCGATCTCGACCTCGCCGGGTTCGGCAACGACATTCACACCACAGAGTGGTCTTACGTGATGCGGCAACGGCTTCTGCGCGCCAACGGCACCGCGGCGAACCAGGTCATCATCGAAAACCACGCCACCGCGGCCGAAGCGGCGGCCGCCGGCGTCTACGAGCTCACCGCGATGGACCGCTGGTTGACCGCGATCGACGCCGACCGTTCCCACCGGAGCCGTCAGCAGAAGGTGCTGGCGAACCGGCCGGCCGATCTCGGCGACGGCTGTTACCTCTCCGCCGCGTCGCGGATCACGGAGAAGCTGACGTACCCGGCGAGCGGCCGGTGCGGCGCGCAGTACCCGGTGGCGGCCAACACCCGGATGGCGGCGGGCGAGAGCCTGGCCCTCGACGTGCTGAAGTGCCGGCTGAAGCCGCTCGACTTCCGCGACTACCCGGTCGCCTTCACCGCCGCGGACCAAAAGCGCCTGCGAGCGGCGTTCCCCGGCGGAGTGTGCGACTACAGCCGTCCGGGCGTCGGGCAGCACGCCCCGATCGGGCCCTGGCTGAGCTACGGCGACGAACGGACCGGTACCACCCCGCCGACGAAACTGCGGTGATCCCACGATCGGGGGCATGGGGACGAAGCACTCCGAAATGTGTTTGTGCGCTGGTCAGCCGGGTAGCCGCCGTTCGTGATGGACTGCCCGGCCGGGCAGTCACCGGGTGTTCGCGTGGGCGACGAACGGAGGCCAGCCATGGACGTCATGCAGATCGAGTCCGTGCCGGAGGGCACACCGCAACCGGTGGGCACGACGGAGACCGTCGCCGAGGCCGAGGACCTCGAACCCACCATCGTCCTGGGACGCGAGTGAGGTAAGCGCCCGTATCCAAGCCGGCGGAGAACCGTCGGCGGCGTCGAGCCGAAGGACCACGGAAGTCCCCTTGTGGACTCGATGCCCGCCCCGGGACCGCCGGCCGGTCAAAACCACCCGGATGACCTCCGGTCGCCGAAGGGGCGCAGCAGCAGAACGCTGGCGTCGTCGGCCAGCCGGCCGTTCGCGTGGTCCAGCACCGCCCGGGTGATCCGCCGGGCTGCTTCGGGCAGCAGCCGGGTGGGCACGTCGTGTTCGAGCACCCGCGCCAGCCCGGAGAACCCGAAGGCGCGGCCGTCGTCGTCGCGAGCGCCGGTGACGCCGTCGGTGTAGAGCACCACGTCGTCGCCGCGTCGCAGCTGCTCTTCGGCGGGGACCCGGTCCGCCCGGCGGCCGAACGGCGGCGCCGGATCGCCGGTTCGGAGCTCGGTCAGCGTGCCGTCCCGCAGCAGCACCGGGCCGGGCCGGCCGGCGGTCACGTGGACGAGCCGCCCGGTGGCGGCGTCGAACCGGCCGATCACCCCGGAGACGCCACCGTGACCGCCCGAGGACCCGATCGCTTCGTCGAGGGCGTGTGCCTGCTCCGGCAGATCGCGCCCGTCGCGGCGGGCGGCGCGGTAGGCCGACAGCGCGACGGCCGCGGCCAGCGCACCCGTGCGATCGCGGGTGCCGGCGTCGAAGATCGCGAACGACACCGAGGTCTCCGACAGGGCGTAGTCGAACACGTCGCTGGTGGTGCCGTAGGCCGGTTCGGTCGCCGCGGCCACGGTCATCGTCTTCGTCGCGGCGGTCAGCGGCGGCAGCGCCGTCCAGAGCAGCTCGGTGACCGGACCGCGGTGTTCGCGGCGCCGGACGCGGTCGAGACCGTCGCCGTACTGCGTGGTGATGGTGACCAGGTGGCCGAACAGGTAGGCCAGCCACCGGCACTGGTCGCGCAGCACGGGGTCGTGCGGATCCGTGCCGTCGGTGGGGTGCGCCTCGAGCACGCCGAGCCGTTCCACCCCGTCCAGCAACGGCGCCCACAGCCGGGGGCCGCCCGGCTCGGCGGTGACCACCACGTCGCCGCGCTGGAACGCTTCGCCGGCCGGGGTGGATTCGATTTCGAGGGGCGCGCCGGCGCCGGGCACGGGCACGAGGGTGCGCTGGGCGTAGTCGGCGAGGTAGACCCCGACCCGCAGGCCGACGGCCCGCCCGGCGGCGTCCATCAGGAACGGCAGCCGCTCCGGGGCCGCGCGGTGGGCTCCTTCGAGCAGCTCGACCAGCGCGGCCAAGGGCCCGCTGACGGGGTGGGACTGGCGGACGGGCCGGCTGTAGGGGACCCGGTCGCGGCCGAGGAGTTCGTCCAGCCGTTCGTTGACCGCGTGGGCCAGCATGTCGCGCTGCACCCCGGGCAGCGGCATGGCTCCGTTGAGGTAGGCGTCGACCTCCAAAAGGTCGACTGAGCCGCCCAGCGCGAAGTAGCGCATCCAGAGCTGTTCCAGGGTGAGGTCAGCGCGCGCGAAACACCGGACAAGCCGCTGTCGCTGTTCGTCTTCGGTGGCGGTCATGGCGTCAGCTGCCCGGGTGGTGCCCGACGAGGGAGGCGGCTGCCTGGGCGACGTCCTGGTGCCGCGCCCGGGCCAAGCTCAGCAACATGCCGAACGCCGCGTCCTCGCCGACGCTTTCCCGTTCCATCAACGCCCCCTTCGCCATGTTGAGCACGTCCCGGCTGCGCAAGGTTTCCTTGAAGGCGTCACTCGCCCGGCGGGTGCCCTCGGCCTGTCGCACGAACCCGAGCAGCACGCCCGCCTGGGCGGCGAACAAGGTGAGCAGCCGTTCGTCCCGGGCGGAGAAGGCGCCGGCCTCGCGGGCGTAGACCTTCACCGCGCCCACAGCGGTGTCCTGGACCAGCAGAGGCGCGCTGAGGGCCGCGAGCATTCCCATTTCCGCGGCCGCCGGGCCCCACCGCGGCCAGCGGGAATCGGTCCGAACGTCGTCGACGCGGTGCGTAGCGCGCTCGGAGAACGCGGACAAACAGGGGCCTTCGCCGAGCGTGTACTGCAGGTCGTCGGCCCTGCGCACCACCTGGTCCGAGGCCACCGCGGTGGTCCGCCGGCCTCCCTCGAACAGGCTCACCCCGGCGCCCACCGACGCCGCGATCGCTTCCCGGGCCGAAGTGGCGATGATCTCCATGGCCGGCTCGACGCTGTCCCACGTCAGCAGCAGGCCGGACATCCGCGCCACGACGACGGCCAGTTCGTCGGCCAGTGGCAGGTCGGCAGGCACTCCTCGCCCCTCCTCTCCGAGGCTCGAAGGGTTCGTGGCGACGGGCTACCCAGGCCGCGGTCTTTTACGCCTGCCCGGCGGCGCGGTCGGCGAACAAAGCCCGCTGGGATTGACCGCGGACCGCGCGGGTAGCCGGGAGCCATGACGGACAACCCGGACAGCAACGTGGACGACGGCGGACCGGCGAACGGCGGCGCGGTGGCCGCACCCCACCGCCTGCTCGCGGCGGTGGAGCGGGCACGGAGCCTGGACGGGCCCGCCGAGGCCGTCGTCAAGCCGCTGCGGCGGCTCTTCGGCGGCCGAGCGGGCCGGTCGCTGCGCGGAGAGGAGCTCGGGCACCCGCTGCACCCACTGGCGGTCACGCTGCCGATCGGGGCGTGGCTGTGCTCGTCACTGCTGGACTTCCTGCCGGGCAACGACTCCGCCGCCCGCCGGCTCGTGGCGGTGGGCTTGCTGGCCACGCCGGTGGCGATGGTGCTGGGCGCCGCGGACTACAGCGAGCTGGACGTCCGCCAGCGCCGCGTCGGCTTGGCCCACGCCGCGGCCAACGCGCTCGCCGCCGCGGTGTTCGCCCAGTCCTACTTCGCTCGGGGCCGGGGCGCGAAGGCGGCGGGAAAGACGCTGAACCTCTTCGGCCTGCTCGTGCTCAGCGCCGGCGGCGCGCTCGGCGGCCACCTGGCCTACGCCCAGGGCGCCGGGGTCTTCCGGTGGCAGTCCGGGAGCGCGGGTGCTCCGCGATGACCGGCTACCTGGCGATCTACCTGCGTGACCAGCTCGCGCTCGGGGTCACCTGGCGGGCCCTCGCCCGCCGCGCCCGCGACCACAACCAAGGCACCGAGCTCGGTGCGGCACTGGCGCAGGTGGCGGACGGGATCGCGGAGGACGTGCGGACGTTCGAGGCGATCATGAAGACCCTCGGAGTCCGGCCCAACCGCGCGAAGGTCGCCTTGGCGGCGGCCGGGGAGCGGTTCGGGCGGCTCAAGCGCAACGGCCGGTGGGTGTCGTACTCGCCGCTGAGCCGTTTCCTGGAGCTGGAGATGCTCGCGATGGGCATCGAGGGCAAGAAGATCCTGTGGCACACGCTCGGCGAGCTGGCCGGGTTGCGGGACCGGTTGCCGGGTACGGACTTCGACGAGCTGCTCGTCCGCGCCGCCCGCCAGCGGCAGACCTTGGAGCCCTTCCGGCGCGAGGCCGGGGCTCGGGCGTTCGCCGCGAAGACGTGATTTCGCCCAGGGGAGTTTAGCGACCACCCTGCGTGGTATGCCGTCGGCGCCCGCTGCTTGTTCTGGCAGCGCGCTCCCGGTCGAAACCGCGGCCGTTTTCGAAGGCGCGCGGTCACGCCGCGCGTGTCGCGGCGGTCACCGGAAGCGGTCCGCCTGGTCAGTGCGGGGAAGGAACACCATGGCCGAGGGCGACGTCCACACCGTGCTCGAAGACGGCGTGTGGAAGAACCGGATCGAGGGTGGCTCTCGGGCGTCGAACACGTCGCCGCGCCGCGTCGATGCGGTGGTCGCGGGCCGGCAGACGGCCAAGAAGCGACGGGTGGCCCACGTGGTCCACACGCCCGACGGCGGCGTCGAAAGCGAGCGCGACTACCGGCCGCGCAGCAGCTCCGCACGCTGAGCCGGCTCGCGGCCCAGGCTCTCACGGCCGTGGTCGCCGGCGCGTCCACGGCCGGCGGTCGCGGTGCTCGCCGGCCGCGGCGGCGCACCGGTGGCACAGTGCCAGCCGTTCGTCCGTGGTGTCGGCGAGCCACCGGGCGTCCGGCCACAGCACGTGCGGGAAGCGCCGCAACCCGGCTTTGCGCAACGGGATGCCGCACAGCGTCTGGTTGGTTCCGATCCGC
Source organism: Amycolatopsis sp. NPDC028719 (assembly GCF_055565395.1). NCBI lineage: Bacteria > Bacillati > Actinomycetota > Actinomycetes > Pseudonocardiales > Pseudonocardiaceae > Amycolatopsis > Amycolatopsis sp. NPDC028719. Next base: position 955,451 of record NZ_JBVHUL010000002.1, on the reverse strand, counting down.
CAGGCGTGCACCGACCCGCGAGGTGCGCGCACGCCTTCGTCGTCGAGCCACTGGTTCGACGCGGCCACGGCGGGTTCGCGACGTCCGGCCACTCAGCGCCACCCGCGCCGCGGGGTCCGGTGGTGGACGGGCGAGGGCAGGTCGGTCATGCGGTCCTCCGGAACGTCGGCGTCGACCGCGCTTACCCGAGCCGGCCGGCGATACACCCGGTGGTACGGGTTGGTGACGCGCCGGCCCAGCCGGGCCGGGCCGAGGTCTTGAACCGCCGCGAAGCCGAGTCGCCGACCGGAACCGTGGGCCAAGCGACTTCCCGCTGGCGGACCGAAGCCACCGCCGGTAGCCCTCAAGGGTGGCCGGTGCCGCGAAGGTGACGTGCCACCGGTGGCGCCCCGCATGCCCGCCGCGGCGGTGTCTCGTAGGCTGGCGGTTCCGGGTGCCGGCCCGGTGGCGCGCGGCGTGGAGAGGGCGCAACGGTGGATGGACAGCCTCGGGAGCGGTTGTGGCGGGCGATCGCCGCGGCCGCCGAGGTACCGGGTCGCCGCGACAGCTGGGCGCAGGCGGTCTGCCTGGCCTGCGTGGAAACCCTGGAGCACGCCGACGCCGCCATCTTGGCGTTGCGAGGGGGCTCCCGCTCCGAGGAGGTGCTGGGTGCCAGTGACCCGTGGGCGGCGAGACTGGCGGAACTGCAGTACACCGTCGGCGAAGGCCCCGGCGTGGAAGCGTTCGGCACCGGCAGCCCGGTACTGGTTTCCGACCTGAGCGTCGAGCAGGTGCGCTGGCCCGGGTTCGCCGACGCGGCGCTCGCGGTGGGCGCGGCGGCGGTGTTCGCGTTCCCGCTCCGGTTCGGGGCGATCAAGTTCGGCACTCTCGAGCTGGTCCGCCGCCGTCCCGGGGGGCTGCCCAGCGCGCAGCGGCGGGATGCCGCGCTGGCGGCGGACCTGGCCACGGCGGCCCTGCTCCGGCACACCCGCGAGGCGGAGCGGGCGGGCCACGACTTCGCGCCCCGTCCCGTCGCTTCGTTCCAGGACGTCAACATCGCCACCGGCATGCTCGCCGCGCAGCTGCAGATCACCCTCGACGACGCGTTCGCCCGGCTGCGCGCCCACGCGTTCGGCCTGGACCGGTCGGTCCGGGACGTCGCCCGGGACGTGCTGGAGCGGCGCATCTCCCTGGACGAGCTGGCCGAATGATCCCCTCAGCAGGAGGCAACATGAGCAACCGCCTTGACGGGGAGTCCGGCACGGCTCCACCCGACCTGGCCAGTGCGCTGGTCACGATCACTTCGCGCCTGGTGGGCAGTCCGGACAACGCCACCGTGCTGCGCCTGGTCACCGAGGTCGGCACCGGACTGCTGCGCGCGACCGCGACCGGCGTGATGCTGACCGGTGCCGGCGGGCACCTGGAGGTGGTGGCGGCCTCGGACGAGACGGCCCGGTTCGTCGAACTGCTGCAGACCCACATCGAGCAGGGGCCGTGCGTGGACTGCATCGCGGCCGCCGCGGTGATCACCGCATCGGATCTGGCGGCCGAGCGGGAGCGGTGGCCCGAGTTCGTGCCGGCGGCCCTGGAGGCCGGCTACCGGTCGGTGGTCGCGGTTCCGCTGCGGCTGGACGGAACCGCCGTCGGCGGGTTCAACCTGCTCTACGCCACCGCGACGACCGTGCCGCGGTGGCAGCTCGACCTGGCGCAGGTGGTGTCGGACCTCGCGGTGCTCGCCCTGGTCCAGGAACGCGGCGACCGCCGCGCGGACCGGCTGCTCGAAGCCACGGTCACGGCGCTGAACGACCGGGTCCAGCTCGACCACGCCGTCGGCCTGGTCGCCGGCACCCTCGGGATCACCCCGGCGGCGGCCCGCGCTCTCGTGCTCGGCCATGCCACCCATCACGGCCTCGTCCTGCGGGAGGTGACCCGTGCGGTCACCGACGGCACCCTCGCGCCGGCCGACCTGACCGCCTGACCGGGGTCGGCTCCAGCCCCCGCAGTTCCGGTCGGCCGTTCCGTCGGCCCGGGCATCGGCGGCCGCCGTGGCGCCCGCCCCGCCGCGTCGGCCGGGATACGGTGAGCGCAGTCCGTGGGCACCTCGCACGCGGGTGGTCACACCCGCGTCGTTCCCGGACTGTCCAGTTCGGCCGGTGTCAGAGGTCGAGGACGGGAGCGCCGACATGACGTCGGGCCCGCACACGACCACCGTGACTCCTGCAGCCGCCGGAACTCTTTGGCGCAGTCCCCATCACCGAACGCCCGGCCGCGAGGTCGGTCGGTCCGTGGCGTGCCGGCCGGAAGGCGGCGACCGATCACTCTCGAAGGGACCTGCCGATCGCCACACATCGGACTGTTCGTCGCACGACCATCTCCTGCCGGGCAAAGTGAGCTGGTGCATGCCACCGACGCGGTCAGCACCGCCCTGGCGGACGTGCAGTTCGCGCTGGGCGAAGGTCCGGGTTTCGAGGCGTACGCCGGCGGCGACCCGGTGCTCGTGCCGGACTCCGCCGCCGACCTGGCCGGTCGTCGCCGGGCAGCTGACCGGCATCGCCGCGCTCGCGTTGTCGGGCCTGTCGCCGAACGCCGGTCGCCGGCTCGACGGAGACGGGTCCAGGATGTCGGGCGCGGGAATGCGGTACCGGCAGGTCTCCCAGGCCACCGGCATGGTGATGGCCGTGCTCACGCTGCGGGCGGCCCCTGCTCGACGTCGCCGCCGAGATCGTGACCAGGCAGCTCGACCCGGCCGAGGTCGCCGACCCGCAGCCGTGACGAGAGCGCCCCTGGCCGGCCCGCGGGAACGAGACCGGGGGCCTCGTCGGTGAGCAGGCGGGTCAGGCCGAGCCCGCCGCGCCGCCGCGCTGAGCCGGTTCGACGATCGCCGGCTGGGCCACGATGAACGCGGCGATGTCGCGGACCTTGCGGTTCGTCCGCTGGGAGAGCCGGGTGAGCCAGGCGAACGCCTCGTCGGCGGTGAGCTCGCGGCGAGCCATCACGATGCCCTTGGCGGTGGCGATCGTGTCGCGGGTCTCCAGTGCGGTGACCAGCTGCCGGGCTTGGACCTGGGCGTGGGCCCACCGGGCCGCGGTCAGGATGATCCCGGACATGGCGCTGGTGAACAAGGCGACCAGGGCGGCGTCCATCGGGTCGAAGGCGTCCTGCTTCCGGCTCCACACGTTCAGCGCGCCCGACAGGTCGTGGTGGCGGGCCGCTTCCCCGGTCACCGCGTCGTCGACGCCGACGAACAAGGGGCAGGACAGCATCGTTTCGACGCCGGCCCCGGCCGCGGCCTCGCCGAACACGGGCCACCTCCGGCGGGCCGTGGCCGTGTCGGTGCGGACGACCGTCTCGGTGCGCGTCGCCTCGAGGCAGGGGCCGTCGTCGAGGGAGTACTGGGCCTTGTCGAGGACGAGCACGCTCTCCTCGGTGGCCGCGATGGTGCGGGGCACGCCGCCGTCGAACAAGGTCACGCTCGCGGCGTCGGCGCCGGGCAGCAACGCCACCACCCGGGTGGCCATCCGCGCCAGGGTCTCGTCGCGGGACTCGCCGGCCCGCAGTGATTCCGTCAGCTCGAGCAGGGCCGCGGAGACGTCGTGCGTCCGGTGGTCCATCTTCACGCCCTCCTCGATTCCTCCGCGGACCCCCTTGATCCGCGCCTCGTGGATCCAACTTCCCACGTCGCCCGGCGGATCGCCAGGGGAGCGGTTCCACGGCCGGGTCAGGCCGAAGGCTCAGCCGAACGGGATGCTGGCCGCCAGGCAGGCCCGCCGTCCCCTGGCCCGGCCCAGCGCGGCGAGGTCGTCGACGATCAGGTCGTCTTCGCCGGTGCCGGGCCGGGGCGGGAGCAGGATGAACAGCACCTGTCGCTGGCGGTGTGCGGCACAGGTCCACTCCAGTGGCGGGTTCGCCGGTTCGAAACCGACGGTGAGGCTCCGGCCGCCGACGTGCACGGTCACCGCGGGCCGGTCGGTGATCTCGACGTGGCAGCCGGCGGCCCAGGGCCAGAGGCCGCGTTCCCACTCCCACCCGGCCGGGGTGGCGAAGCCGGCCTTGCTCAGCAGGCGGACCAGCTCCCGGTGGTCGTCGGGGCGGCCCGGCTGCAGGAGCAGCACGGGGTACAGGTTCTCGTCCTCGTAGACGAGAACGTCGATCTGCCAGCGGGAGGGCATCGCCGTGCCGCCGGAGCCCGGCGGGGTCATGGCCGGGCCTGCCCGTCTTGCGGTTCGCCGCCGAGGCCGTGGCGCAGCTGTCCGCGGCGGGCCGCCGCTTCCAGAGCCGCGGTCTCCTCCGGTGGGTCGGGGCGCAGCAGGCTGCCCGGCACCGCGTGCCCGGCCGCGCCGAGCTTGTTCGGCTTCTTCGGGACCGACGCGCCTTGATAGGTCAGGGCCTTGCCGTCGAGCGGCTGGTGGATCTCCAGGTAGGTGCCGTCCGGGGTGCGGGTGATGATGCCGGTTTCGATGCCGTGGTCGAGGACTTCGCGGTCGGAGCGTTGCAGGGCGAGGCAGACGCGGTAGGTGATCAGGTAGGCGACGGGTGGGGCGAGCAGCAGGCCGATGCGCCCGGCCCAGGTGGTGGCGTTGAGGGAGATGTCGAACTGCAGGGCGATGATGTCGTTGAACGACGAGAGCGTCAGCACGCCGTAGAACGCCAGCGCCATCATCCCGATGCCGGTGCGGACCGGGACGTCCCGCGGACGCTGGACCAGGTTGTGGTGGGCGGTGTCGCCGGACAAACGGCGTTCGAGCCAGGGGTAGCTGATCAGGGCGCCGAGGAGCAGGGTCATGCCGACGACCCCGGCGAAGAACGGCTGCGGCACCGTGTGGCTGCCGAGGAACAGCTCCCAGGGCGGGTAGACGCGCAGCAGGCCGTCCGCCCAGCCCATGTACCAGTCCGGCTGGGAGCCGGCGGAGACCTTCGACGGGTCGTAGGGGCCGAACTTCCACACCGGGTTGATCTGGAAGAGCCCGGACATCAGCGCGAGGATGCCGGTGACGAGCGCGAAGAAGGCGCCGCCCTTGAGCGCGAACACGGGCAGGATCCGGACGCCGACGACGTTGGTCTCTTTCCGGCGGACGCCGGGGAACTGGGTGTGCTTCTGGTACCAGACCAGCGCCAGGTGGACGCCGACGAGCGCGAGCATGATCCCGGGCAGCAGCAGGATGTGGATCGTGTAGAGCCGGGGGATGATGACGTCGCCGGGGAATTCGCCGCCGAAGAGGGCCCAGTGGATCCAGGTGCCCACCACGGGCAGCGACAGCACGATGCCGGACAGCGTGGCGCGGATGCCGGTGCCCGACAGCAGGTCGTCGGGCAGCGAGTAGCCGAAGAAGCCCTCGAACATACCCAGGATCAGCAGCAGCGCACCGATCACCCAGTTGGCTTCGCGGGGACGGCGGAACGCTCCGGTGAAGAAGATCCGGAACATGTGGATCATCATGGCGGCGACGAAGATCAGCGCGGCCCAGTGGTGCAGCTGGCGCATGAAGAGCCCGCCGCGGACTTCGAACGAGAGGTCGAGGGTGGTCGCGAACGCCCGGGACATCGGCACGCCGCGCAGGTCCGCGTAGGCGCCTTGATAGGTGACTTCCTGCATCGACGGGTCGAAGAAGAGCGTCAGGTACACGCCGCTGAGCAGCAGGACGATGAAGCTGTAGAGGGCCACCTCGCCCAGCAGGAACGACCAGTGCGTCGGGAAGACCTTATTGAACTGCCGCCGCAGGCCCCCGGCCGCGTGCAGCCGCTGGTCGGCACCGCCGGCCGCGGACGCCGCCGCGCGGGTGGCTCGGCCCGGTCCGCGGGTGGGGGCGGGAACGTGGCTGGGACTCATGGTTCCTCCGCGGGATCGGTGACCGTCAGCGGCGCTTACCCGGGCTTTTTGCCAACAACCCTTCGATCACTTGGCGCGTCGCGAACCCCATGGCGTATCCGCGGGCGAATTCTCCTGCGGATACGCCGTGCGGTCCGGGCCAGTGCGCGCAACGGCCCCGATCTCCTCGGGAGAAATCGGGGCCGCGCTCGGAGCGTGCCGCCTCGGCGGGTGACCGGAGCGTCGTGGCAGCACGGGGGCCACCGGCGACATTCCCGTACCGATCCCCGGTAAACCGGCTGGTGCGCAGGCCGCGCCCCGGAAGCGACGGACGTCACCTGCCGGGCGGCCGTGGCCCGGAAACAATCGCGCGGCGGGGACGTTGTAGAGGGTGTCGGTACGGCGGTGTCCCCGGGCCTCACCCCTTGCCTTCACGGAATACCGATCCGGTCGGAGCCGTGTCGTGCCACCCGCCGAGAGGCGACCCCCGTACCGGCCTCAGTCTCCCGTTTCCGCTCGCAGGTCGACCCCCCTCAGACCTCCGCGGGGCGGAAACGGGACCGAATCGTCCGACCGCGTTCGGCAGCTCAAGCGGCGCGACATCGCCGCCTGGCCGCCGACGCCCGGGTCGTGCCGGACCGGAGACTGCCGCAGGGAACTCACGTGGTGCGCGTGCCGGCCGTGCCGGGTTCGGCCCGTCTCCTCTCCCACCCGGCGGCGGGCTCGGTGAGGATGGCCGCGGCGGTGAGCCGTGGTACGGCGTGCCGCAGGCGGGCTTCGACGTCGTGGGTGAGCTGGTGGGCCTGCTTGACCGTGAGGTCGGCGTCCACCCGGACCGCGAGTTCCGCCCTCAGCGCGTGGCCGATCCAGCGCATCCGCAGATCGGTCACGTCCCGGACCCCGGGAATCGCGCGGGCGGTCCGCTCGGCGAGGTCGACGGTCGCCGGGTCGACGGCGTCCATCAGGCGCCGGAAGACTTCCTTCGCCGCGTCGCGCAGGACGAACAGGATCGCGACGGTGATGAGCAGGCCGATGACCGGGTCGGCGGCGGGGAAGCCGAGCCCGACTCCGGCGGCGCCGAGCACGACGGCCAGCGAGGTGAACCCGTCGGTCCGGGCGTGCAGGCCGTCCGCCACGAGCGCGGCCGACCCGATCTGGCGGCCCACCGTGATCCGGTACCGCGCGACCAGCTCGTTGCCGATGAAGCCGACCACGCCGGCCGCCGCGACGACCCACAGGTGCTGGACCGGCTGCGGGGTGATCAGCCGCAGCACCGCTTCGTAGCCGGCGAGCGCCGCGGAAGCGGCGATGAGCAGCACGACGACCACTCCGGCGAGGTCCTCGGCCCGGCCGAGGCCGTAGGTGTAGCGGCGGGTGGCGGCGCGGCGGCCGAGCAGGAACGCGATCCCGAGCGGGAGCGCGGTGAGCGCGTCGGCGAAGTTGTGGATCGTGTCGCCCAGCAGCGCGACCGAGCCGGTGATGAGCACCAGCGCCAGCTGCGCCACCGCCGTGACGAACAACGCGGTGAACGACCAGATGAGCGCCCTGATGCCGCGCTTGCTCGTCTCGAGCGCGGTGTCGACGCGGTCGGCGCTGTCGTGGCTGTGGGGCGTGATCAGGTGCCGCAGCGCGCTCAATCCGCGGCGCCGCCCCTGGCCGTGGCCGTGGGCATGCCCGTGTCCACGGTGGTCGTGGCCCTGCTTCGCCATGGCTGTCTCCGGTTCCGCGGTCGTCGGATCTTCGCTGCCCACGTTAGCAGCGTATATGCGTACACATGCAGGTACGTAGGCAGCTGGATGAGCAGGTAGGCTGGCCGGATGCACGAATCGCTGCCGGACTTCGACATGCCCACCGAGGAGCAGGTTCACCTCGCCGCCGAGTCCCTCCGGCTGCTGGCGGACCCGACGCGGATCAAGGTGCTGTGGGCGCTGCTGCAGGGCGAGTCGTCGGTGGCTTGCCTGGCGGAGCTGGCCGGCGCGGCCCCGACCGCGGTCAGCCAGCACCTGGCGAAGCTGCGGCTGGCCGGGTTGGTCAAGGGCCGCCGCGAGGGCACGTTCGTCTACTACTCGGCCGCGGACGACCACGTCCGCGGCCTGCTCGCGCAGGCACTGCACCACGCCGACCACGTCGACCGCGGCATCACGGAGGGCCAAGGCGGCGACCACGCCCAACCGCACCGGCCGCGCGCGAGGCGAGCCACTCGATAGCCGTGCTGCTCTCGGTGGACCTGCTGTTCGCCGCGGCGAACCTCACCAAGCTCGTCCACGGCGCGTGGCTGCCGCTGCTGATCGCGCTCACCGCGTTCACCGTCATGACGACGGGGCAACGCGGCCGCCGGATCGTCACGGCGAGGCGTCCTACTTCCTGTCCGAGATCGAGCTCCGCCGCGGCGACGAGCCGACCATGGCGGGCCGGCGCAAGCGCCTGTTCATCGCGACGTCGTACCTCGCCGCCGACGCCCGCTCCCTCGCGACCGGACGGTCATCATGGGCTCGCACATCGAGGTGTAGTGCCGGTTGCCCGCGGGTGGATCAGACCGCGACCTCGTCGCGCTCCGGCAGGCGCTCGTCTTCGCCGGGCGTGGCTCGCCGCCGGCGTCGGAGCACGACCAGCACGGCGATCAGCGCGACGACGCAGGCCACCAGCGTCCACGGGACGGCCCACGCGTGTGTCGTCGTCCCGGTGGCGGGCAGGGGAGCGGTCGAGCCAGCCGCGTCGGTGAGCAGCGGGACGACGGTGACGGTCCCGGTCAGGGACAGCGCCGGGGTGACCGCGTGCACCGGCACCGATACCTTCCGGGTCTCGCCGGGCAGCAGCTGCGGCGAGTCGGGAATGGCGCCGGCCTGGACGCGCAGGCTGCCGAAGGGGCCGGAGACCGATGCCGACTGCCGCGCCGCGACGACGGCGTTGCCGGTGTTGCGCAGCGTGTAGGTCAGGGTGGCGTCGCCGGTGCCGAACGGGTTCGCGGTGCCCGCGTAGCCCACTTCCGCGTCCTCGACCGACAGGCCCGGACGCAGGTCGCCGCCGACGCGCAGCCGGATCCGGATGCCGACCCGCCGCTCGACGCCGCCCTGGGTCGTCGACGTGAGGATGCCACCCAGGTGATCACCGGAGGACGCATCGGGCGGAACCGTGACCGTGAAAGGCATTTCGGCGGTCTGTCCCGGTTGGACAGTGAGGTGGTCCTGGCTCGGCCGGACCCACGCGCCGACCCCGGTCGACGGCTTGCCCTTGGCGAGGAGGTCGAGCCGGCCGCTGTCGGTGGTGAACGCGTCCGCGCTGTACACGGCCAGGTCGAGCGGGGCCGGGCCGTGGTTGGCGATCACCAGGCCGTCGTCGATGCGTTCGCCCGCGTCGGCGGTGTAGCTGTAGTTGTCCCGGTCGGTGCCGAGGTCGTTGACCGCCGTCGCCACCGTCCATGGCACGTCGTCCTGGGCACTGGCGACGCCGGGGGTGACCGCGGCGAAGCCGGCCGCGGCCAGCAGGGCCACGACAACGCGGGTGATGTGCATGGGGATCCAAGTCGGGAAAAGTGTGGTGGGGCGGGGTCTCCGCCCCACCACGCGGTCAGCGGGTCAGTTCAGCGCGGTGACGGTGCGCCCGGGGCCGGTGGCCGGCTGCTCGAGCCAGCACGGCTTGCCCGGGGGCGTGTGGTTGTGGCCGCGGTAGGGGTGGATGGTGACCTTGTCGACGACGGAGCCGACCGGCTGGGCCGGGGTGGCGCCGCTGTCCGGGCCGCACCACGAGACCTTGCCGAGCTCGACCGCCGCGTTCGGGGCGGCGCAGGTGCCGCTGCGGAGGTTCTGCACGACGAGCTTGTCGTCCCGCACCCCGACCTTGACGTAGGTGCGGACGTGCTCCTGGTTCTCGACCGAGTTGGCCCAGTGGTGGTCCGGGTTCAGCGGGTCGGGACCGTAGTTCGGGTCCTGGGTGGTGTCCGGGTCGGTCAGGTCGTAGTACTTCGAGCCCGACGCGGAGTTCGCCGTCACGTAGACGACGCCGCCGGGACCCTGGGTCACCTGGGTGGCGCCGGGCTGCTCGCCCGGGTCGGCCTTCTGCCCGTTCTTGATCACGTAGCTGCGGGAGTAGCTGTGGTCGTGGCCCTGCAGGACCAGGTCGACGCCGAGGTTCGAGAACGCGGTCGGGAAGTCCTGACGGCGCTTCTGGTTGTCGGCGTCGTTGGCGTGGTCGGCCGGCGAGTAGATCGAGTGGTGGTAGACCAGCACGGTGTACTTCGCCTTGCGGCCTTCCTTCTTCACGACGTCGGTGACGTACCCGATGTGCGCCTCGTCCGCGCCGGCGGCGTAGGCGTTGCTGTTCAGGTCGATGAACAGCACGTCCTTGTAGCGGAACCAGTAGTCGCCGCCGGACCGGGTGGCCGGGTCGCCGTTGTAGTACGCCGACGAGCGGTCGGTGTTCGGGGTCCAGAAGTGCTGCTCGTAGGCCTTGCCGCCGACGTCGTGGTTGCCGATGGTGGCGGCCCACGGGTACTGCCGCAGCTTGTCGGACGCGAGGAAGGCGTCCCACTGCGTTTCGGTGTTGGCGCTCTCGACCTGGTCGCCGCCCGAGACGAGCAGCTCGGCGTTCGGGTTGGCGCCGAGGGCGACGTTCAGGGTGTCGGCCCAGCCGGCGCCGTCCTCGGCCGTGTTGCCCGACGACCCGATCTGCGGGTCGCCGAAGAACAGGAAGTCGAAGTCGCCGCGGAAGTCCTGCGTCTTGAAGGTGTGGACCGGCGACCAGCTGCCGCCGGAGCCGACGCGGTAGGAGTAGCCGGTGCGCTGGCGCAGGCCGTCGAGCGTGGCGTGCGCGTTGAAGCCGCCGTTGACGCTGTTCGCGGTGACGGTGGCCGGGAAGGTCTGGGCGTTCTTCGGGAACTGGCCGTGCTTGATCCGGTCGCTCGGGGCGACCTGCACGACCTGGGCGGCGCCGGTGGCGGAGTACCAGCTCACGACGCGCTGGTTCTCCTGGGCGCCGACGCCGAGGACGATGCCGGACAGCTTCACCGGCTCGTCGGCGGCGGCCGCGGTGACCGGGCCGGTGCCGAACGCCACGGCCAGGCCCAGCGCCGCCGCGGTGAGGCCGCGGGCGGCGGGCCGTGCGCCCGCGATCGATCTGAGGAACTTCATCGGGGTGGGTCCATTTCGGTCGGAGAGGTTGAGCCGCTCGAAGCGTTTACGCCGCTCATGTGAGCCAGGTGAACAAGGCTCGTCGGCCCGGTTGCGCGGGCCGGAAGAACTGGCGGTCACAGCCCGGAAACGCGCTGCACGAACCAGGTCAGGCCGAGCACCGAAACCGCGGCGGCGATCGCCCCGGTCGTCCAGCGCGGCGCGGCGGGGGACCGGCGGCGCAGCACGGCGAGCAGCGGGAAGACCAGCGCGATGAGCGCCAGCTGCACGGCCTCGATGCCGAGGTTGAACACCAGCAGCGACCACAGCAGCGTCCACGACCACGCGGTGTCGATGCCCAGCGCGGAGGCGAACCCGAGGCCGTGGGCCAGCCCGAAGCAGAACACCACCCCGAGCCGGATCCAGCCGGCCCGGTCGAGGCTGAAGTGCCCGTCGCGCGCGTCGAGATCCGGCAGGCCGCGCAGGAGCCGCCACAGCGGCCAAGCCGCGACGACCGCGATCGAGAGGGCGATGAGGGGCTCGATGATCGCGGCGGGCACCCGCACGAGGCCGAGCGCGGCCAGCACGAAGGTCACCGAGTGGGCGAGGGTGAACGTCGTGGCCGCGAGCACGATCTCCCGCAGCCGCCGCGATCCCGCGATGAGCGCCAGCAGGAACAGGATGTGGTCGAGCCCGGTGAGCAGGTGCTCCGCGCCGAGCCGGAAGAAGTCCCGGAACCGTTCGGTCCAGGCCTGCCGCGTGGAGAACGACGGCTGCTGCGCGTCGAGCGCGGCGCTGCCGGAGGTCAGGTCGAGGGCGTAGGTGAGGATCGTCTTGGTGTCGCGGACGTACTGCTCGGAGTCCGGGAACAGCCCGCTGGACACCTCGTGCGCCTCGGCGTCCGGGCAGCGGTAGTCGAGGACCAGCCGTGTGTAGGGCGCGCCGTCGCGCTGCTCGATCGCGAAGCCGCCGTCTTGCCCGGGAGTGCACGCTCCGCCCTCGGTGGTGACGCGGAAGCGCTCGGTCACGTACTTCACGACCGAAGCGGTGTGGGCCTGGAGCGCGGCGGCCTGCGCGGCCGCGTCCCGGGCGTCGAAGGCCGCGGTGCCTTGCCGGAACAGCGGATCGTCGCGCTCGGCGTCGGCGGCCGAGACGACGAGCAGGTCGTACTCGAGCCCCAGCGCGGCGCGGACGTGTCCCCGCTCGGGTGCGGTGAGGTCGGCGTACACAGTGGACGAAAAGCCGTGGGCGGACGCGGGCGCGGCGCCCAGCACGGCGGCCGTGATCGCGAACGCGGCGACGGCGAAGACGGGGACGAGACGGCGCATGGATCCTCTTTCTGCTGCTGCGCCCCGCAGCCTGCTGGCCGCGGGCGAACGGACGGCGGATCCCAGGCGAACACTCGGCGACCGGAAGCCGACGGACGGCGCGCGACGCCGGCGATCGGGTAGGAAGGGCGTCGAGTGTTTTCGTGAGAGGACGATCAGCTTGCGTTTCCGGTTCGCTGTCGCGCTGGCCGTCGTCGCTGTCCTGACGGCCGGCTGCGGATCACCGGGCGACTGGTCCGCGCCGCACCCGGCGCCCAGCGCCGTCGGCGTGCTCGGTCCCGGGTTCGTCACGACGTCGCCGACGCCCGAAGCGACGATCACACCGAGCCCCGGCTCCTGGGACGGCGTCCGTCCGTCACCGGGCTACCGGGTGGTGCTGCTGAGCGCCGGGGACGACGCGCCGACCCGGACGCTCGTGGCCGCGGTGACGGGCTGGGCGGAGCAGGAACAGGTCAGCCTCAAGACCATCACCGCCGCGGACCCCGGCCGGTACACCGAGAGCATCGGCGAGGCCGTGAAGCTGGCGCCGGACCTGATCATCAGCGCGGGCCGGCACCTCGTCGACCCGCTGGCACTGGTCACGGCCAACCACCTCGATCGCCAGTTCCTGGTGCTCGGAGCCGAGCTGGCCGAGCCGACGGCGAACGTGACGGCGGCCAACTGGCCGGGCGCGTCCTTCCGCGGCGAGGGTCTCGGCACGTCGACGGGCTACGACCCGGCGTCGTTCACTCCCGCCCGCGCGTCGGCGGCGGTCCGGGCCGGCGTCGCGAGTGTCCTCAACGGACTGACGGGCATCGTGATCCGGCTCGGCTAGCGAATCCCGGTCAGGCGGGTGAGGGCGGCGAAGCCGTCGTCGCTGCCCGGCCAGTGGGCGCGGACGGCGTCGAGCCCGGCGTGGCGGACGACGCCGCGCAGGACGGCGGTGACGATGATGGCGTCGTCGGCGTAGCCGAGGATGGGGATGAAGTCGGGGATCACGTCGATCGGGAGCGCGAGGTAAGCGAGAAGCAGGCCCAGCCGGATCCGGACGCCACGGGGAAGCGTCTTGTCGGCGGCGAGGCGCCGGATCAGCCGGAGTACGTCGGGCAGGAGCCGGAGCGCCTCGCGCAGCAGGCCGCCCCGCGGCCGGACGATCACCAGCGCGACGACGAGCGCCAGCCAGGCCAGCAGCAGCGCGGCGGCGACGCCGATCAGCAGATCCCACCAGAACGAGCCGGTCATTGCTGCTCCTCTCGTCACATCGCGAAGTTACCTCCGCAACAGGGGTCACGGCCTGGCCGAAGACCTGCTCGCAGCGGGCACATGCGCTGGTCGGGTCGCCGGTCTGCTCGCTAGTATGAGGTGATCATCGGGGGGTGATCACGTGTTCGAGCGCTATCTGGCCGACTACCGTTGCTTCGCGTTGTTCGAAGACGGCCGCGGCATGTCCGATGTCGGCAACGCCATGGGCCTCTACCGCAGCCTCGGCGTTCGCGACGAGCAGAAGTACGTCGGCCACGGCGGGTGGGCGCCCGGCGATGGCGAAACGCTGCTCGGGTACACCACGCTCCCGATCTCCGAGGAGGAGTTCCAGCGGCTGGCAGCGCTCCACCCGGGCGGACCGACGACTTCAGAAGCTGAGGCTGCGTCATGACCGATCGCCTGAGACCGGCGGTACGGATCGTGCACCTGACCGGTCCGGTATTCGACGCTCTCGCCCGTGGCGACCTGGCGGCGGCGAACGCGGTCAGCCCGGTCCCTCTCTCCGCTTACTTCGCCGGCCCGGACTGGCGCAGCGTGTGGCAGATGCGCAGCAGGCAAGTGGAAGAAGACCCGGCCGGCGCGGCCTGGGTCACCGGCGTCATCTGGGACGAACCGCGGCAGCTGGCCGTGGGCCGGGCCGGCTACCACGGGCCTCCCGATCCCTCGGGAACGGTGGAAATCGGCTACGCCGTCGAACCGGTACACCGGCGCCGCGGCTACGCTCGCGCGGCGCTGGAAGCCCTGCTGCGCCGAGCCGCCGAGGAGCCACGGGTGCGCACCGTCCGGGTCACCATCAGCCCCGGCAACCTGGCTTCCCACCGGCTGGCATCGCAGTACGGCTTTCTCGAGATCGGCAAGCACTGGGACGACGAGGACGGCCTGGGGATCATTTACGAGGTGGCCGCAGGGCAGTTGTAGACAGTCCCACATTCCGCGTAGAGCTCATGCCCTGCCGAAGAGGGCAGTTTGTGGACCTTGCAGACGTCGATCTTCACCGAAGACCGCGCGAGGCTCGCGCTGCATTACGCCGCCGGCCACCGCACCATCGGCGTCCGCGAACGCGCCGCCCGGCGCGACAGCGTCCGGCCGGAACCGACCACGAGGGCGTAGCCGAGCAGATCGGGCGGGTCCCTCAGTCCGGACGGCGGGGCGAAGTAGGCTGAGGACTCTTTTTCCCTTTTGGTAAAGGAATTCCCATGACCTCCACCGGCTCTGCGCCGGCGCCGGTTTTCGATCCGGCCGCCACCTATCCGGAAGCCGGTGTGCTGCGGTCCGCGGCAGAAGCGGGCGACTGGCCGACCGTTTCGGGCTTTTTCACCCGTTTCACCGACGCGGACGAGCGCAGTTTCGGCGTGAGCACCACGATGGCGGTGCCGTCGGCCGATCCGATGCTGCGCGCGGTGATCGACCGGGAACCGGCGGCGGAGCTGGCTCGGGTGCTGCTGGCCGCCCAGCTCGTCCAGCAGGGGTGGGCGATCCGAACCTCGGCCTCGGCTGCCCGGGTCAGCCGTGAGCAGTTCGCCGCGTTCCACGAGCACCTGCGGCAGGCCGAGCAGCTGCTGATCGACGTCACCGCCCGCGAGCCGGGGAACGCACTGGCTTGGTGGCTGCGGCTGACCACGTGCCGGGGGCTGGGACTCGGCCAGAGCGAAGCCCGGCGCCGTTACGACCGGGTAGCTGCGCGGCACCCGGGTTTCCTGGCCGCGCAGCGCAACCTGCTCCAGCAGCTGTGCCCGAAATGGGGCGGTTCCTGGGAAGCGGCGCACACTTTCCTCGGCGAGTGCCTGGGGGCCGCCGGGCCCGGCGGCCCCCAGGGCGTGCTGGTCGCCGAGCTGCATCTGGAGCAGTGGCTGGAACTCGGCGCCACAGCCGGCGGTGATTACCTTCGACAGCCACGAGTCCGGGAAGAGATCACCGCCGCGGCGGCGGCTTCCGTGCTGCACCCGGCGTACCGCGCGCGGTTCGGTTGGGTCGGCGCGCACAGCACGTTCGCCATGGCGTTCAGCCTGATCGGCGATCTGCCGCGCGCCGCCGTGCACTTCCGTGCGCTCGGCGGGCGAGCCAGCGAAGCCCCCTGGCACTTCTTCCCCGACCCGGCCGCCGCGCTCGCGCAGCACCGCGACCGCGCCCTCGCGAAAGGCTGAAACCATGCTGTCCACCTTCGAGATCGACGGAATCCCCGCCGTGGTGGCGAAGAGATCCGGTCCGCTGGCCGCCGGGCTCGTCTTCCGGGTCGGCCGCGCGGACGAGACCCTCGCGACCGCCGGCATCACGCACCTGGTCGAACACCTCGCACTGCACCGGTTCGGCCTCGGAGAGCACCACTTCAACGGTGCCACGGGGCCCGACCACACGTACTTCGAAATGCAGGGCACGGAGTCCGAAGTCGTCTCGTTCCTGGCCGGCGTCTGCGCGTCGTTGGGCGACCTGCCGTTGGACAGGCTGGAGACCGAGAAGTCGATCCTCCGTACCGAGGAGGCCGGGAGAGGCGGGGCCGGCCTGCTGTTCCGTCACCGGCACGGTGCCCAGGGGTACGGCCTGATGGATTACCTCGAGCTCGGCGTCCCCCGGCTGGGACCCGCCGAGGTCGCGCACTGGGCGCGTACCTGGTTCACGCGTGAGAACGCGGCGTTGTGGGTGGCCGGCGAGGGTGTGCCGGCCGGCCTGCGGCTGCCCCTCCCCGCGGGCGTTCGACGTCCGGTGCCCGCCCGGCCGTCCACGTCGGTGACGGCACCGGCGTACTTCGCCCACGGCGACGGCGCGGTCCGGTTCAGCGCGGTGGTGCGCCAAGGCACCGCCGCCGAACTGTTCTCGAAGGTTCTCGAACGGGAGCTGTTCCGCAGCCTGCGCCAGGAGGGCGGCTACTCGTACCAGGTCACGACGTCCTACCAGCCGTTGGGCGACGGCTCGGCCGAGGTGCTCGGCTTGGCCGACGCCCTACCGGACAAGCAGGCCGCGGTGCTCGGTGCCGTCATCGACGTCCTGGCCCAGTTCAAGGTCGGCCGGATCGAGCCCCGCGACGTCGAGACGGTGCGCACGCAGGCCGAGTCCGCGCTCTACGGCGCCGACGCGGACGTGGCGCGGCTTCCTCACCACGCAGCCGAGCTGCTGGCCGGCCGGCCCGTCCGCGGTCCGGAGGACAGGATCACCGAGCTGCGCGCGGTCGGCGTCGCGGAGGTCCACGCGGTCGCCGTCGAGGCGTGCGCCTCGGTGCTGCTGCGGGTCCCGCACGGCCGTTCCGCGGGCTGGGCGGGATACGCGGAAGTCCCGAAGTTCTCGCCGGCCGCGGTGGCGGGCAACCGGTTCCCCACCCACGGCCAGGCGGGCACGCACCTGGTCGTCGGCGCCGACGGCTGCAGCCTGCAGACGCCCGGCGGGGTGGTGACGGTCCGCTTCGCCGAGTGCGCGGCGATGCTCGCTTGGCCCGATGGCGGCCGCAACCTCATCGGCCCGGACGGCCGGGCGGTCCGGATCGAGCCGACACTGGTCGCCGGGCTCACCCCGGAGGTGGTCGCGGCGATCGACGCGGCGGTGGGTCCACACCGGACACTGCCGCAGCCGCGGCGTACCCCGCAGGAGATCCCGTCCCCGGCGTCAGGACCGCCCACGGCGACGCAGAAGCGCGCGTCGAGAATCCTCTTCGTCACGGCGGCGTTGTTCGGCGCGATCGCGCTGCTGGCCACCGCGGGGATGGCGATGGACCCGCCGGACGCCACGGGCTGGGCCGGTGCGGGCATCTTCTGGCTCATCGGCGGATCGTTCGCGTTCCTGGCGGTGCGACGACGCCGGGCGTGAGAACGAGACGGGCGCCGAACGGTGCGTTCGGCTACTGCGGCCGGCGACGGCGAGTTCGACGTCGCCCTGACCAGTCCGGTGCTGCACCATCTGCCGGACGCCGATCAGCCCGCCGCGCTGACCGAGATGCACCGGGTGCTCCGGACCCGGTCGGGACGGTGAGCGGACCCCGGATGCTCGACGACCCGCACGCACGGCTCGCCGGACTCGCCGAAGGTGCCGGATTCACCGTGGCCGATCGGGGCCGGCTGGGGTTCCTGGCCTACGTGTCCGCCACGAAATGAGACTCAGAACGGGGTGAGGAGCAGGCTGAGCGGGGTCGCCAGCAGGGTCAGCACGGTGACGGTGACGAGCGCCGGCAGTACACGCGGACCGGTCGTCTGCGGACGGCGGAGCCGGTCGATCCGGTACGTCGTGGCCGCTGCCGCGCCGAGGGTGCCGGGCGGTGTGGCGGCCGCACCGTGCGCGCGGAACTTCTCCAGCGCGGTGGCGACAGTGTCGCGGCCGTGCCGGCGGGCGGCCCGGTCGTCGGCCCGCATCTCCAGCAGGAGGTGGATGTCCGCGCTGAGCCGGCGGCAGCGGGGGAACAGCCGGGCCAGTGCGGCAAACGGGGCGAGCGCGAGGGCGTGACGTTCGCGCAGGTGGGCGTGTTCGTGAGTCAGGACGGCGGCCAGTTCGTCGGCGGTCAGCAGGCTGCGGGTGCCGGTGCCAGCAGGAGACCTACGTCCCGCACCGCGAGGAACGCTTCAGCGTCCTGCTCGACGCGCTCGAAGCAGCATGTGCCCGTCCGGATCCCGTGGTGCTCGATCTCGGCTGTGGCCCGGGCTCCCTGGCAGTTCGGGTGCTCGACCGGATCCCGGCGGCGACGGTCGTCGCGGTCGACGCCGATCCGCTGCTGCTCGGCCTAGCGCGGGCTGCTCACCGCGACCGGCCGGGCCTCCGCTTCGTCGAGGCGGACCTCGGCCGCCCTGGATGGGGCGCTGACCTGGCGTTGGGCGAGCACGTTGACGCCGCGGTCAGCACGACGGCCCTGCACTGGCTACCCGAGCCGCAGCTGCACGTCGCCTACCGCGAGCTGGCCGGATTGCTGCGGCCCGGCGGGATACTCCTGAACGGTGACGACCTCAGCGTGGCGGACTCCGCACCCGGGCTCGCGGAACTCGAGCGGCAGTTGCAGCGCCGCGCCGCCGGACCACGTGGGGAAAGCCTCGACGACTGGCGAGGATGGTGGGACGGCGTCACCGAGGATCCTGCCCTTGCCGAACTCGTCGCCCGACGTGGCGCCGGCCCGGCGGCAGGACACCGCGGCGCCGAGTCGGCGCGGCTGTCCGCCCACGAGCGCACGTTGCGAGCCGTCGGGTTTGCCGAAGTGGGAACCCTTTGGCAGCGCGGCGGCAACCGCCTGGTGTGCGCGATCACCGGGGCGCCGATGGTTTGAGCAGGATGATCTCCGGGCAGTTCGTGAACGACATTCGTCAACGCACGGAGGATGTGGCATGTCGCACCACCCCGCCATGGACGAACTGACCACCAAGGGCGAAGACGACAGCTTCGAAGCGCTCGCCTCGCGCCTCATCGACGAGTACGGAACCGGACGGCGTGACGACGTCCAGGCGGCCATCGCGGCGGAACGCCGGCGGTTCGACGACGCCGGGGTCCGCAGCTTCCTGCCGGTCCTGGTCGAACGCGCGGTCCGCGACCGTCTCGAACCGGCATGACCACGGGTGGCCTGCGGTCGTGACGACCGCAGCCCACCCGGCACATCACTGCGAGCAGCGTTTGCCGCCGTTGATGCAGCGGACCACCTGGTTCATCAGGCGCTGGCCCATGACGTTGGCGAAGTCGTCGTGATCCGAGCGCGGGTTGTGCTTTTCCTGCGCGAAGGCGTCCAATGTACTGCCCGTTGACCTGCACGTCGCGAGGGATGTTGCAGGTCACCGTGATCCGCAGCTGCGGGACGTTCTCGAAGCCCTGGGGGCAGCGGCCCTGCTGGTCGGAGAACACGATGTGCGTCCGGTGGTTCGCGCTGTCGATGTTCTCGCCGTCCCAGCAGTTCGGCCTGCTGTTCATCGCGGGCATCGTCCTGCTCGCCGGTGAGCTCCGCCGCGCGGCGAAACCGATCTCGGTGTTCGTGCTCGGGCTGCTGGCCATCGCGGTCATGATCGTCCTCGGCAAGCTCGCCGCCCGTGTGGTGACGTAGTCGCGGACGCACAAGGCCGCGCACGGCGGCCTGGTCGCGGCGGCGGTGCTGAGCGTCGTCGCGGTGACGGCTGAGCCGGCCGACGCGATCAGCAGCTGCTCGGTGCGGCCGCGCACCGAGACCTATCCCGGTGGCGAGGGCGGGCATCCGGCCAGGGACTTCTACGAACCCACCGAAGCGTTCCCGGCGACGGACTTCGGGCACTGCGTTCCCCGGTTTCCACGACCTCGCCGACGCTCGCCCGATCGTCCTGATCACCCAGCCACTACGTCGTCCCCCCGGGCCTCGATGGCCTTGACCGTGTTCTTCAAGGCCTTGCGAAGCACACCTTTGCCGACCGACCCGAGCAGCGTGCCGGTCAGGCGCCCCTTGAGGTTCTTACCCTCCCGCACCACCACGACGTCCAGCGCCGTCGTGCCGTCCGGTTGCCGCGTCAGCGTGTAAGTGTGTCCCGACCGGCCACCCCAGAGGTTCGAGTCGGTCGTTTCCATGACGATCCGGCGGGGATCCGACCAGTCGTACCGCAGCCGCTCCCAGATCCCGCCCGAGCCTTCGGTGACGTCGGCCCAGCCGGGACCTTGGCCGTGGACCTTCAGGTACTCGTCGACACTGTTGCCGAACAGCAGCGCACGACCGGGCCCGAAATCGGTGAGCGCGGCGAGGACCTGCCCGGGTGTCGCGGTGGTCGTCTCGACGAAGTGCAATGTGGACATTTCATTCTCCTGGGTGTCTTGGTGGACTGCTGTGCGACTGCAGAGTGCTCGGAGCTGATCCGCGTCGACCACCGCCTTGGCGAAGTCGCGGGGTGCCTCTCGCGTGATCGCCGGGCCGGGGGATGGGCGGGGTAGCCTGCAGCTGGCTCTCCAGGGCCGGCGTGCCGCGCTCCACCGATCATCGGCTCGGGACGCGCCGGACGCCGGCGCCGGCGGTGACGGCGGTGAGCACGCCCGCCCCGACGTCCAGCGGGCGCTTCATCAGGCGACCGTCGCGTCGAGGGTGACCTCGATGTTGCCGCGCGTCGCCTTCGAGTACGGGCACACCTGGTGGGCGCCCTGGACGAGCTCGTCCGCTGTGGCCTGGTCGATGCCCGTCGCCTCCAGGTGCAGGACCGCGCTCAGCTTGAACTCACTCGCCTCCGTGTCGTGGTGCAGGGTGACTTCGGCGACGACGGCGAGGTCGTTCAGCGGCACCTTCTTCGCACCGGCGACCCGGCGCACCGCGCCGACGAAGCACGACGCCCAGCCCGCCGCGAACAGCTGCTCCGGATTCGTCCCGTCGCCCGCGCCGCCGAAGGCCTTGGGCACGGCGAGCGTGACGTCGAGCGCGCCGTCGTCGGAGGTCGCGCGGCCGCCGTTGCGGCCCTCCGCGGTGGAGGTGGCGACGGCGGTGTAGGTCACTTCGGACATGTTCTTCCTTTCAGCGGGTGACTTCACCACGCTAGGAATCCGGCACGGCCCGCGGCGACCGTCGCCCGACGTCACCCGTGTACGTCACCGTTCTCCGGCCGCAGCCACCGGCCGATCCCGATCGCGTCGAGGAAGCGTTCGTCGTGGCTCACGACGACGAACGCGAGGCCGAGGTTGTTCGTCGGCTCGTCGAGCAGCAGCAGCTGCGGTGCCGGTTCGGCGAACAGGACGCAGGCCAGCGTGGCGCGCAGCCGTTCCCCGCCCGAGAGGACACCGACCGGCAGGTGCAGCGCCGGCGGCACCGCGGGGGCGGCCGCGGCCAGGTTCTCGGCCACCGTGCGCTCGTCGTCGAGGAGGTCGAGCCGCTGGGAGAGGAACCGCGATCCGGCAGTCGGCCCGCGACACCGAACCGGCGTCCGGGGCGAGGTCGCCGTTGATCAGCCGCAGCAGTGTGGACTTCCCGGCGCCGTTGGGGCCGGTGAGCGCGATCCGCTCCGGCCCGCGGATCGCCAGGTCGACGCTGCCGGGGAACAGCCCGCGCGCCCGCAGGCCTTCGTCGTACCGGAACTCGAAGGACTCCTCGTCGTTCCCGGCGACTGCGGGGAGCGAAACGTTCAGTTCCCCTTCCCGAACTGGCCGCGAGCCTGGCCGCGAGCCGACGGGCCTCGCCGGCGGCGATCCCGACACTGGCGGCGAGCCGGTCGACGCTGACGGGGCGACGGCCGGCCCGGGTGAGCCTGAGGGCGGCTCAGGCCGGCCGGGTGCGAAGCGCGGCGAGACCGGGCTGAGCGAGGGCTCGGACCCCCGTGTGGTCGCCGAGACGATCCGGGAGGCGGTCGAGTCCGGACACCCGTTACGCGGTCGGCTGGCTCGCGGACAAGCTCCTGCAGCTCAACCGGTCACTGCCCGACCGCGAGTTCGACGCGCTGGCCACCGGGTCGACCGGGCAGGGGTGACGCCGGCGAGGGTCGTGGTGCCGGCAGCGGCGGGTCGGGAACTCTGCCGGGGAACAGCCGGCGCGGCGTGTTCGGTCCGTGGAGGGTCATCAGCGGGGTCGTCGGCCGGGAAGCGAGGTCTTGGAGCAGGGCGGCGAGGCGTGGCGGCGGCAACATCGGGTCACCGCCGACCGTTGGGTAGGTGTCGTCTCGTTTCCTCGTGAGCTGGTGCCCGGTCAGGTAGCTGACCGGGCACCGCCCGGTCCGGTCGTTCGCGGCGGGCATCAGGTCACCGGCCGGCCGGTGCAGGCAGGGTGACGGTGGTGTCGAGAGCGTCCGGCCAGGTCACCGTGATCCGGTGGCCGCCCTCGTCCGGGGTGACCGCGACCCGCACGGCGGGCGCGGCCGGTCCGCCGCGGTCGAGGACGACCAGCGCGGCGAGCACCTCGCCGGCCGGTACCCCGTCCCCTGTGGACAGCCAGGGCGTCGCGGTCCAGGCGCCGAGCGGCGACGTGCCTTGCTCGACGGCGACGCCCGCGGTGGTGCAGCCGCACAGCCCCCACAGCGCCGAACGCAGTGCCGGCGTGGAGGCGGACGCGCTGACGTCCGGGCCGGTGTCCGCGGCCGGGCGGGAGCCGGCCGCGACCGGCCAGCCGCCGAGCCGGACACTCCGGCCGGACGTGGCCGGCGTGGCGTCGACCCGGGCCAGCCGGACTTCGAACCCGTCGCGCACCACGGAAGCGACCGTGACGACCGGGCCCGGTACGACCGGGCCGCTGCGGCCCGACCCGTGGTCCGGCGAGTGGTCGCCGACGGCGTCGACCCAGCGGACCGGCCCCTGGGACGCGGCGGCGGCGACGCCTCCGGGGAGTTCGATCGCGTAGCAGGTCTCGAAGCCCGCGCGGTGGCTCGCGCGGCCGGACTCGTCGAGTACGACCACGGAGTTGTCGAGCGGATCCGGCACCGAGGCGCCGGTCAATGGCGGGACGGTGGCGGTCGAATAGCCGAGCCGCGCGTAGAGCGGCGAGTCGGTGCGCTGGTCACCGGGTTTCGCGTGGTCGGTACCGTGGTTGAGCACCACGGTGATCCCGTCGCGCCGGCGGGCGGAGACCAGCCAGCCCGGCGCGGCGAGCACGCGGACGACGTCCGCGGTTTCGACCGGCAACGGCTGTTCGACGTCCGTCCACACCGGATGGCCGGCGGGCAGGAGCAGGCCGAGCAGGCCTTTGGCGGCCCAGTACGGAGAACCCGGTCCGGAGTAGGACTGGCGCATCGCGGGCCAGGCGTGGTGCCAGCCGAGCCGCAGCAGTCCGTCCGGTTCGAACGCGTGGTGGTCGGCGAAGTGGCGCACCACGCCGCCGGCCACGCGGCGGGTGAGCCCGGGAGGCAGCCCACTCGCGCCGGTGAGCGCCCCGGCCCAGAACGGCGCGGCGGCGGCGAACCGGTAGACGAGGCTGCGGCCCTGCAGCAGCGGCGACCCGTCGGTGCCGACCAGCCGGACGGCGTCGTCGAGGTAACCCCGGAGGTCCTGCGCCCACGTTTCCCGCAGTCCGGCCGGGCACAAGGTGCCGGTGACGTCGAACAGGTGCGTCCACAGCGCCGGGTACAGGTGCAGGGCCCAGCCGGTGTAGTGGTCGTACGCGCGTTCGGCACCGTCGCTGAGCCAGCCGCCGGGGCGCCGCAGCGACGCGTGCACGGCGAGGTCCTCCTCGATGTCGGCGGCCGACCACGGACCGCCGGCCTCGCGCAGGAACGATTCGACGACGATCCGGAACCACACCCAGTTGATCGGCGGGTAGGGCTGCCCGACCACGGTCGCCAGCCAGCCGACGATCCGGTCGCGGACGGCGTCGTCGAGCCGGTCCCACAGCCACGGACGGGTCAGCTGGAGCGCCAGCGCGATCGACGCGGCCTCTACTTTGGACTGTCCTAGCCGGTCCGGTCGTGGCCACGCCTCGGCGGACCTCGGATCGGTGCCGGCGGCGAGCCCGCGCGCGTAGTGCTCGAGGAGGCCGTCCGGGTCCGCGCCGCCCTCCCCGGCGACGCGGAAGCCGGCGAGCAGGAACGTCCGGGCGAACCCTTCCAGCCCGTCGGAAACGCGGCCGTTGCGGCTGGCCGGGGCCCGGCAGGTCGATCCGGGCCCCGGCCGGGGAGCGGTACCGGCCGGCCGCCGCGAGCAGCCGGTCCGCCAGCGCCGTCCAGTGCCCGCGGGTCCAGCCGGTGTACGGCGAGAGCAGCCGGTCCTCGGCGGGGGTCACGCCTGCACGGCCAGGGTCTGCCGGGTCACCGGGGCCCGGGGCGGGAGTCCCGCGGCGTAGCGCTCGAGTTCCCCGATCGTCTCGGCGCTCATGGTGCGCGTCTCCGACCCCAGCGATCCCGCCACGTGCGGCGTCAGCACCACGTTGGGCAGGTCGTAGAGGGGGGAGCCGGCCGGCAGCGGCTCCGGCTCGGTGACGTCGAGGACGGCGTGCAGCCCGTCGGCGGCGCAGGCTTGTTCGAGGGCGGCGGTGTCGACGAGCGCGCCCCGCGCGGTGTTGACGAGCACCGCGCCGGGCCGCAGGGCGGCCAGCTCCGCGGCACCGATCATGTGTCGGGTCTCCGGCAGCGACGGCGCGTGCAGACTCAGCACGTCCGCCTGCGGAAGCGCCTCGGGCAGGGCGGCGGGCTCGGCACCGGCCGCCCGGATCTCGGCCGGGTCGGCCACCGGGTCGACGACGAGGACCCGGGCCAGCTCCAGCAGCCGCAGCAGCGCGGCGACCCGCCGGCCGACCCGGGAGAAGCCGACCAGCACGACCGTGCGATCCCGGCCGGACAGCTCACCCCTGCCGTCCCGGTAGCGCCAGTCCTCCCGGAACGTCCGGGCGTCGGCGGCCAGGAAGGGCACCTTCTTGAACGCCCACAGGATCGCGCCCAGGGTGTACTGGGCGACCGGTTCGGCGTTGGCCCCGGCGGCGGTGGTGACCAGCAGCCCCCGGTCGAAGACCGCGGCGCCGACGTGGTCGCGGACGCTGCCGGCGGCGTGGAGTACGGCCCGCAGGTTCGGGGCGGCTCGCAGGATCGTGTCGTCGAGCGGGGGGCAGCCCCACGACGTGATCAGCACCTCGACCTCGGCCAGCCGCGCCCGCACCGGCGCCGAGGCCAGTTCGCCCGCGCACACCGGCTCGCCGAGCCGGGCCGTGGCGCGCAGCCGCGCCAGTTCCGCTTCGCCGAACTGCAGGCGCATCGTGCCGGGGGCCATCACCAGCAGGGTTTCCGGGCGACGGGTCATTTGACACTGCCCGCCGCCAGCCCGGACCGCCATTGCCGGTGCAGCAGGACGAACGCGACGACCAGCGGCACCACGGCCAGCAGCGAGCCGGTGACGACGAGCGGGCTGTACTGCGGGAACTGGGGCACGCGCGTGCTCCACTGGTACAGGCCGAGGCTCATCGGGAACAGCTGTGGGTCGGTGAGCATCACGAGCGGCAGGAAGAAGTTGTTCCAGATCCCCACGAACTGGAACAGGAAGATCGTCACGAGCCCCGGTCGTAGCATCGGCAGCGCGATGGTGAAGAACGTCCGCAGTTCGCCGGCGCCGTCGGTCCGGGCGGCCTCGAGCACCTCGCCGGGCACCGCGGCGTCGGCGTAGACCCGCGCGAGGTAGACGCCGAACGGGTTGGTGAGCAGGGGGACGAACACCGCCCAGAACGTCCCCACCACGTGCAGCTGGGAGGCCAGCAGGTACAGCGGCAGGGCCAGCGCCGTGGTGGGCACGAGGACGCCGGCCAGCGTCACCGCGAACAGCGCGCGCCGGCCGGGGAAGTCCAGCTTCGCGATCGCGTACCCGCACGCCGCGCAGATCAGCGTGCCGAGCACCGCGCCGAGCCCGGCGTAGAGCAGCGAGTTGCGGATCCAGGCGAGGAAGACGCCGCCGTCCTGGGTGAACAGCGCGCCGAGGTTGGCGCCGAGGTTCCACCGGCCGAACTCGAACGCGCTGGTGGTGGAGAAGTCGCCGACGGACTTGGTGGCCGAGGTGACGAGCCAGACGAGCGGCAGGACCGCGTACAGCGACGCCAGCACCAGCAGGACGTGCACGACCGTGCGCGACGTCCACCGCGAGCCTGCTTTCCGGGGGTTCCCGGTGGCGGAGCCCCCGGCCCGAGGCGGAGCCTCGGATGTCGCAGCGGCGGGGGAGTGGGTCAACGCGACCTCCGGGCGGACAGGCGCATCACCAGCGCCGAGAGCAGGGCCGAGACGAGGGCGAGCAGCACGGACGCGGCGGCGGCCCGCCCGTAGTCGCCGGCGACGAACGCGGCTTCGTACACGTACAGGCTGGGTGACCACGAGCTCGTGACCGAACTCGTGAAACCGCGCAGCACCAGCGGTTCGGTGAACAGCTGCAGCGAGCCGATGACGGTGAACACCAGCGCGACGAAGATCGTCGGCCGCACCATCGGGACCTTGACCGACCACGCGGTCCGCAGCTGCCCGGCGCCGTCGGCGCGGGCCGCCTCGAGCACGTCCCGCGGCACCGCCTGCAGCGCGGTGTAGAAGATGATCATGTTGTAGCCGACCCACTGCCAGGTCGCGATGTTGACGATCGCGGGCAGGATCCCGTTCCTGCCCAGCGGGTCGAACGGCAGCAGCGCGGACAGGCCGGAGCCCGGGCTGTAGAGGTAGGCCCAGACGAGGCCGGTGATCACCACCGGAACGGCGTAGGGCAGGAAGATCGCCAGCGACCACACCCCCCGCAGCCGCACGACGGCGGAATCGAGCAGCAGGGCCAGGACCAGCGCCAGGCCGAGCATGATCGGGATGTGGACCAGCACGAACAGTGCCACGTTGCCGAGGCCGGTGTGGAACGCGCGGTCGGTGAGGACGTCGAGGTAGTTGCCGAGCGCGACGAACACCTGGTGCGGCCCGGAGAACCCCAGGCCCGACAAGCGGTCGGTGTAGAGGCTCAGGTACAGCGCGTAGAGGATCGGCACGAGCACGGTGCCGGCCAGCAGCAGTGCGAACGGTGCCGCCAGCGCGAGCCCGGCGTGGCCACGGCGGCGCCGCGGCCGTCCGGCGTCCGCGGGGGTCGCAGGGGCGCGCACGGCCCGTTCGGGGGTGAGAACGGTCATCACGCTTTCCCTTCCAGCACGGTCAACCCGCGTGACCGGAGGTTCGCGACGGCGTCCGCCTGCGTCTGCCGGACCGCGGCCGTCAGGGTGGTGCTCCCGGTCTTCACGCCGCCCAGGTGGTCGGCGACGGTGGAGAAGAGGCCCAGCGCGTTCGGCCCCCACGTCCAGTCCGGGACGCGGCGGGCGGCCTCGTCGAGCACGCCGTAGACGGGGTCGCCGAGGAAGTAGCCGCCCTGGTACGCCTTCTCGGCCACGGCCCGGCTCGGCAGGTAGCCGGGGAACGGAGTGGTGAAGGTGGTGCCGATCTTCGCCACGGCGGGATCGGTGCTCAGCCAGCGCAGGAACTTCACCGCCGCGTCCGGCACCTCGCTCCCGGCCGAGACGGCGAAGGCGCTGCCGCCCTGGACGCCGGTCGCGGGCTTGCCGTTCCAGGTGGGCATGGTGGTGACGGCCCAGCGGTTCTTGTCCTGCGGCACGGACTTGCCGAGGGTGCCGACGCTCCAGGTGGCGCCGAGCAGCCCCCACAGCCGGCCCTGGTGCATCGCGCCGATCCAGCCCTGGTCCCCGGTGGGCACGGCGGCGACCAGGTCGTCGGCGATCATCCGCTGCCAGTAGTCCGCGGTGCGCAGGGTGCCTTCACCGTCGACGTTCACGCGCCACGCCCCGCCGTCGACGCGCCACCAGGGATCGCCCGCCTGCCAGCACATCCCGGCGAAGAACGAGCCGTCGTTGAGGGGGAACGTCGTGATGCGCGCCGCCGCGTCGGCCGCGCGGACGGCCTGGGCCGCGGTGCGGAACTCGGCCCAGGTGCGCGGCACCGCGATGCCGTGCCGGTCGAAGAGGTCCTTGCGGTAGTAGAGCACCATCGGCGCGAGGTCCATCGGGACGGCCCAGGTGCGTCCGCCGGGGCGGACGCCCTGCCAGGCCGCGGGGGAGTAGCCGGGCTCGAGGTCGGCGAGGTCCGCGGTGAGGTCGCGGAGCCCGCCGGTGGTGAGCAGCTGCGGCAGGCCCTGGTACTCGGCGTGCAGGATGTCCGGGGCGTTGTGGGCGCGCAGCGCGTTGGTCTGCTGGGCGTACCCGCCCTTCAGGCCGGACGCGATCACGTTCAGCTC
Organism: Amycolatopsis sp. NPDC028719; assembly: GCF_055565395.1. NCBI lineage: Bacteria > Bacillati > Actinomycetota > Actinomycetes > Pseudonocardiales > Pseudonocardiaceae > Amycolatopsis > Amycolatopsis sp. NPDC028719. Next base: position 927,438 of record NZ_JBVHUL010000002.1, on the reverse strand, counting down.
GACCGCCACCTCGTGCTGCGCCGCGTTGAACGCGGCGGCGTACTTGTCCATCCCGGTCAGCCAGGACCAGACGCGCACGCGCGTGGCGCCGGACGCCGTCGCCGGCGACGTGCAGCCGCCGAGCAGGCCCGCGGCCGCGACCCCGGCCGACCCGGCCAGGAAACTTCGGCGGGACAAGGCCGCCGGACCCCGAAGCGTCATTGCTCCTCCGTGAGAGTGATGTCGGCCACTCCATCGTGTGGCATAGTTCGAGTCAACAATTAACGACAAGATCGATCAGAAGCGATCAGAACCGCAAGGGAGGCCCATGTCGCTCCGGCGGCGGCTGAGTGCGCTCTTCGACGGTTCCGCAGTGCCGCTGCGGGCGCCGGAATCGGTGCCGGACGTGCGGAACCGGGCCGTCTGGGACGCGGTGGACGGCGACGTCCTGCTCGCCGAAGCCACGGCCGTGCTGGCCCGCCCGATGCCGGTCCTGACGGCCTCGGCGTGGGCGCGGACGTTCCGCGACGGCGTCCGCACCGAGTACGAAGACGCGGCCGGCCAGGTGCGGGAACGCGTGACGCTGCTGGTGCTCGCCGCGGTGCTGGACCAGGGGCTGCCGTTCCTCGACGGCGCCATCGACGGCCTGGTCGCGCTGGCCGAGACGACGACGTGGTGCTGGGCGCCGCACGAGCGGTTCGCCGCCGGGCGCGGCGAGGTACTGGGCGATCCGGACGAGCCGTTCCTCGACCTGGGCGCCGCCGAGGTCGTGGCGCTGTTCGCCTGGGCGGACCACGTCCTCGGCCCGGCTTTCGACGTCCGCGCATCGGGGTTGAGAAAGCGCTTACAGCGCGAGGCCGACCGCCGGGTCCTGACGCCGTTCGAGCGCGTCCGCGACTGGCACTGGCTCGGCCTGGACGGCGACGCGCACAACTGGAACCCGTGGATCCACCACGCCGTCCTCGCCGCCGCGCTCCTGCTCGAACCGGATCCTGAGCGGCGGCTGCGGCTGGTCCGGCTGGTCGTCGAGGGGCTCGACCACTACGTCGCCGTGCTGCCCGACGACGGCGGGATCGACGAAGGAGTCGCCTACTGGTGGCACGGTGCCTGCCGGCTGCTGGAAGCACTCGACCTCCTCGCCGAAGCGAGCGATCTCGACGCCCGGGATTTCCCGGTGCTGGCGCCGTTGATCCGCTTCCCGCACCGGATGCACCTCGGCGGAGCCGCCTACGTCAACGCCGGGGACGGCCCCGCCCGCCTGCCGGCCGCGCAGCCGTGGCACGTGCTCCACCGGTGGGGCGAGCGGCTCGGCGACGCGGGCGTCCGCGCCCACGCGATCTCGCGCGCGCGAGAAAGCGGCCGCCTGGTGTGGCCGCAGGCCGGGCTCGGCCGCGCGCTCGCCGGACTGGCGGATCCGCGCTGGCGCCGGGCCGTCGCGGCGGAGCCGGCCGGAACCTGGCTGGCCCGCGAGGAATGGCTGCCGCGGGTGCAGGTGCTCGTCGCGCGCGAGACGGCCGGGACGCCGGCCGGGCTGACGGTGGCCGTCAAGGCGGGCCACAACGGCGAACGGCACAACCACCTCGACGTCGGCACGTTCTGGGTGGCCGTCGACGGCGTGCCCGTGGTGGCCGACGTCGGCCAGCCGACCTACACCGCGGCCAGCTTCGGCCCGGACCGCTACCGCGCGTGGCCGCTGCGCAGCGAGTGGCACAACGTGCCGGAGCCGGGCGCCCCGCAGAAGCCGGGCCGGGAACACGGCGCGCGGGACGTTCGCGTCGAGTTCACCGCGGCCGCGACGGGGCTGTCCGCCGACCTCGCCGGTGCGTACCCGGAGGGCTCGGTGCGCCGGTGGATCCGGACCGTCCGGCTGGTCCGCGACGAAGCCTGCGTCCTGGTGGACGACGAGGGCGTCACCGGTCTGCTCCGCTACGTGCTCGCCGGGGACGTCGAGGTCGGCGCCGGGTACGCGGTCGTGTCGCACGGCGAATCCCCGGTGCTGCGGCTGACCTGGGATCCCCTGGTCGCCACGCCGGAGTTCGCGTACCGGGCGCTGGACGACCCGCTGCTGCGCGCGTCCTGGGGCGAGCGCCTGGGCCGGCTGACGCTGGTGGTACGGGCCGGCCCGGTCCGCGTCCGGCTGGAGCGCGTCCCGTGATGCTGGCCTCCGAACGGCACGAAATCATCCTGTCGCTGCTGCGCCAGCACGGCACGGTCCGGCTGGCCGACCTCGTGGGCCGGCTCGGCGTCAGTTCCGTGACGGTCCGGCGGGACGTCACCGACCTGGCCGACCGCGGCCTGCTGACGCGCGTCCACGGCGGCGTCACCCTGGTGCGGCCGCGAGCCGCGCAGCCCGAACGCGGTACACCCGGGGCCTTGATCGGCATGGTCGCGCCGTCGGTGGAGTACTACTGGCCGCAGGTGATCCAGGGCGCACAGTCCACGGCGGCCGGTGCGGGCGGCCGGCTGGTGCTGCGGGCGTCGCGGTACGACGCCGCGGAGGACCGCCGCCAGATCGGCAAGCTGCTCGAGCGGGGCGTGCAGACGGTGCTGGCCGCCCCGGACACCGGCGGGCGCGGCGCCCGGGAACTGCTGCGGTGGCTGGGTTCCCTGCCCGTGCCCGTGATCCTCGTGGAACGCCTGCCCCCACCCGAGCTGCCGACCCTCGCGCTGGACGCCGTCACGACTGCGCACGCCCTCGGCGCGGGGCTGGCCGTCCGGCACCTGGTGTCGCTGGGCCACCACCGGGTCGGGCTGGTGACGTCCCGGTCCAGCCCGACCAGCCGCGCGCTGCGCACCGGCTGGCGCGAGACGATCGAGTCGCTCGGCCAGGAACCCGGCGCGGACTTCGACGTCCCGGCGTACGGCTCGCCGGACTGGGCCGGGGTCTACGACGGCGTGCTGGACCGTTGCCGCCGCGAAGACGTCCGCGCCCTGCTGGTGCATTCCGACCGCGAGGCCATCGGCCTGATCGAGCGGGCTCGCGACGGTGGTATCGCGGTACCCGGCGAACTGGCGGTGGTGTCCTACGACGACGAGGTCGCGGCGGTGTCCGATCCGCCGCTCACCGCGGTCCGCCCGCAGAAGCACCGGCTCGGGGCGCTGGCCGCGGAACTCGCCCTGGCCCGCCTCGCCGAGGGCGCCGACCGCCCGGTGCACCGCGTCCAGCTCTGGCCGACGCTCGTGGTGCGCGAATCCTGCGGCGCCGCCGCCGATTCAGCGCCGGTAGCCTGGTGAATCGACCAGGTGGACCGGGACACCGCCGCGGACTGTGGCGAGATTGGTCAAGGCCACGGTTTCCAGGCCGTTGCCGGGGCCGCCGTCGCTCGTCACGGCGAGCGCGAGGGTGTTGGGCCCGTGGGGGTTCAGGATGCCCGTCGGCAGGACGAACGTGTGCTGTGGCCCGACGTCGGCGACGTATTGGCCCAGGTTCCAGCCGTTGAGGAACACCAGCGCCCGGTAGTGCCCGCCGGACCTCGGCACGGCCGGGTCGCCGATGGTCAGGCCCAGCGACGCGTCGTGCCCGCGGGGGACGTCGAGGGTGAAGCCGGTCCGGTACCACGTCGTGCCCGGCGCCGCGGTCGTGGCGGGCACGACGGCCGGGGCCCAGCGGCGGTCGGGGTAGCCGGGCAGGGACCAGCCGGCGCGTTCGCCGTCGAGGCCGCCGTTGTTCAGCGGGCCGCGCACCGGATCGGCGACACCGCCCTGGATCTTCCAGGCGACGCCGGTGAGGGACGCGGAGATGAGCCCGCGGCCCTCCTTGTGGGCGTCGTTGACCCCGCCGTCCTCGTTGCGCCCGTCGCCCCGCACCATGACCGACAGAACGTGGTCGCCGTCCTCGCGCAGGTCTTCCGGCACGGTGAAGGTCGCCGTGCCGGTCGTCGGCGGGGCGGCGAGCGCGCTCGGCAGCACGTGCTGGCCGAGGTACCGGCCGTCGAGCCACGCCTGGAGCATCCCGGCGCCGCCACCGCCGTAGGCGAGGCTGATCCGGTCCGGTATCGCGCCGCGGTAGTGGCCGCGGTACCAGACGTCGCCGGTGTGGAAGCCGTAGTCGTCCGCGGTGAGCACCGGCTGCCCGGCCGGCGGTTTGGTGGTGCTCGCGGTACTGGTGAGGTCCGCGGCGCGCCACGCGGTGTCGTCGTGGCCGACCGCGGCTTCGGGGGAGCCACCGGCCTGCTTCCAGCCGGTCAGCGCCGGCAGCCGCACCGCGTCCGGGCCGGGCAGCTGCGCCGTCGCGAGCAGGCTCGACGACGTCGTGCGGCGAGCCGGGACGAGCCGTCCGTTCCAGCTGAGCACCGCACCGGGACCCCACACCTCGAGGTCACTGGCCTGCGCGGTGTCGCCGGTGAGCTCGAGGAGACCGCCGGCCGACCGCGCGGTGCGCAGCAGCGCGGGCCCGCGCACGAGCACCGGCCCGGCCGCGGTGTCCTGGCGCCAGAACGTGTCGGCGGTGGCGTCGTCGGCGAGCAGCAGCGTGACCGGCGGCCGGCCGCCACCCGAGATCCGCACCCTGGCCAGTCCATTGTGGACGTAGTTCAAGCGGAGATCGCCGGCGTTCCAGGTGGCGGTGACGGTCCCGGCCAGCACTTCGACCTTCGGTTCCCGGGTGTAGCGCAGCGTCGTCTCGCCGTCTTCGCCCGGACGCCCGTGCAGCAGCACGGTCCCGCCGACCGCGGTCATGAGTTCCGACGTCGAGTACACCAGGTGCTGGCCCGCGAGGTCGTGGTTCGCCACCAGCTGCTTGGCGTCCTGGCCGTTCAACCGCAGGGTCCCGGCCTGCGGCACGGTGTACGAACCGTCCGGTGTGGACACCGGGAAGGTGAAGGTGTCGTTCGTCGTGGCGTTCGAAGGGGTGTGCATCGGCACGTAGAAGTGGGTCTTCGTGTCGGGGTTGACGTTGTGGTAGACCTTCACGGCCGCCGACGTCGGCGTGACGGGGTCCGCCTTGTCCTGCTTGGTGATCGGCGGGACGGCCTGGAGGAAGTAGCCCAGCTCCTTCATCGTCGCCGCTTTGGGACGCAGCTGCCGTGCCTCGTCGACGGCCGCGCCGTAGTCGTATGAGGTGTAGACCACCGGCGCGGGCAGCCAGCCCCACGAAGTGCCGCCGAAGGTCATGTAGAAGTTTTGGATGCTCAGGCCGTTCGCGATGTTGGTGCCGTAGAAGACGCGTTCGTAGCTCGGGCCCTCGCGCACCGCGGTGCAGGGGTAGGTGCCGTTGCTGCCCCAGTAGTCGAACCAGCCGCCGCCGAACTCGGCGGTGAACCCGGGCGTGTTCGGTGAAGCGCTGGCGCCACCCTTCGCCCCGCCGGGTCCGTAGAGTCCCCAGTCGGGTGCGGCGCTCGGGCTGCCCGGGGTGCCGTCGGTGTGGCAGGTGCCGCCGGGATAGGTGTCCCAGGCGTACAGGTCGACCTTGCCGGGCACGGTGCCCGGCACACCCGAACCCGGTGGCACCCAGATCCCGTTGCGCCCCTTGTCGTTGTGGAAGATCGGCACGCCGATGCCGTCCGCGCGCACCTTGTCGTAGAGGTGGGCGACGTAGTTCCGCTGGGACACGCCGGTGACGGCCAGCTCGTTCTCGATCTGGTACAGGACCACCGGCCCGCGGCCGTCGACGTGCTGGTGCCGCGCGATGATCCGGTCGACGGCGGTCAGCCACTCGTCGGCCGCGGCCAGGTAGTCCGGGGCGTCGCTGCGCGCCTTGCCGGCCTGGGTGGACAGCCAGCCCGGGAAGCCGCCGCCGGAGACCTCCGCGTTGATGTAGGGGCCGGGCCGCGCGATCACGTACAAGCCCGATTCCTGCGCGAGGTCGAGCAGCCGGTCCATGTCGCGCACGCCGGTGAAGTCGTAGACGCCGGGAGCGGGGGAGTGGTAGTCCCAGTCGAAGTAGATCGACACCGCGGTGTACCCGCTCGCCTTCAGCTTCTGCAGCACGTCCCGCCACAGGTCCGGGCTCGGCAGCCGGAACGGGTGGAACTCCCCGGACCAGACGAACTGCCGCCGCCCGTCCAGCAGCAGCGAATACTGGTCGAAGGTGATCTCGTGACGGGGCCGCTCCGGCGGCCGGGGCGCCGCGGAAGCCGCTGGTGCGAAGGACATCCCGGCCAGTGTGGCCACGGCGAGCGCGAGGGCGGACAGGCGACGGCGCATGAGGGCGAGTGTCGCCCGCCGCACTGACGCCGTCAAGCTGGGCGGTGACCGACCGGCGGATGTTCTTCCCTGACCGATTCTGAACGTTTCGCTTCGCTGTTCTGGCTCACCGCCGGTGCCTCTGTTACGAGTACCAAGCAGGGGGTGCAAATGGTGGCCGGGAAAGGGACGAGCCGATGAAATCGTCGAATCACGCCGCGGCGCGGAGAACGCTTTCCGTGACTGTGCGGCTGCTGGTGCTGCTGGTGCTCGCCGGCGGGATGCTGACGGCCGGCCCGGAGCCGGCCCGGGCGTCCACCGCCGGGTTCCGGGGCGTCAACTGGGCCGACCAGCGGGACAACTTCGTCAACGGCGTGCTCTACGTGTCCGGGCTCGGAGCCGGGGACACGTACTCCTCGGCCGCCGCGACCGCCGAGCAGGTGATCGGCCAGATGTACGCGGTCACCGGGGCCAACACCGTCCGGTTGCCGATCAACGAACCGACCGTCTCGGGCTACTGGGGCACCTACACCGGCGCCATCGACAAGGCACTGGAGAAGGGCCGGGTGATCCTGGCCTACTGGGCCTACAGCGGCGGCAAGCCCGCGAGCGTGGCCGGATTCCAGCAGATGTGGGACAAGGTGGTCGCGAAGTACGGCACCAATCCGAACGCCTACTTCGAGGTCATCAACGAGCCGTACGCCTACAGCGCCGGCGATCTGACCGATTTCTACCGCGACTGGCTGGCCCGGTACCCGGGCGTGCCGCGCGCCCGCGTGATCCTCGACGGCACCGGCTACGCCCAGAACGTCCCCGCGGTCGGCGGCGACAGCCGGCTCGGCGGCACGCTCCTCGCGGTGCACGACTACTCGTTCTTCGCCGGCTACGAGAGCGAAACCGAGTGGGCCAACCACATCGCGAGCTCCATCGGTGCGTACGCCGACCGCACGGTCGCGACCGAATGGGGCGCCCCGATGGGCCCCGGCACCAAGAACGGCGTCCACTACAACGCGATCGACTACAGCATCCCGAGCGGGTCGTTCTTCGCCGACTACGTCCGCGGGGTCAGCGAAAAGCTGCGCAGCCTCGGCATGGGCAGCGTCTATTGGCCGGGCCTGCGCGACGGCGACTGGTACAGCATGACGACCAGGACCGGAACCGGCGCCGGGACCAAGCTGTCGCTGGTGAACCCGTCCGGGCTGACGCGGCTGCGGTACGCGTGGGGCATCGGGAACGGCGGCGGCACCTACGTGAAGATCGTCAACGCCGCCACCGGTTTGTCCATCGACGGCCTCGGGCGCACGGCCGGCGGGTCGTCGGCAGGCCAGTCGAGCGGCAACGGCGGTGACGGGCAGCAGTGGGTGGTCGAGAACTCGGGGAACGCGGTGCGCATCAAGAACCGCGCCACCGGCCTCTACCTCGACGGCGCCGGCCGTGCCACCGATGGCGCGGCGGTCGCCCAGTACGCGGACAGCGGCAGCGCCAACCAGAAGTGGACGGTGGTGACCGACGCCGACAACGTCCGCATCAGGAACATCGGCACCGGCGAGTACCTCGACAGCATGGGCCGCACCGCCGACGGCGCCGACCTCGGCCAGTACAGCGGCAGCACCAGCCCGAACCAGCGCTGGCGGATCGTCGCGGCGGGCTGATCCACGGCGGCTCGAGCCGGCCCGCGGGCCTCAGGCCAGCCAGCGGAGCAGGGTCGCGGACTCCCGCGGCAGCACGGCCGGGTCGTCGCCCGGGACGAATTCGAGGAGGAGGTCCACCGGCGCGGCCCGGGCCGCGAGTTCGAGGGCCGGGCGCCAGAGCCGCTCGCGCTCGTGCAGGGGTAGCCGGGTCTGTCCCGGCCACCACGAGAAGACGTGGATCGCGCTGACACGGTCGAGCATCAGGCGGAGGCCGTCGAGGGCGCGGTCGTCAGGTTCGCCGACCGGGGGCTGCCAGTAGGTGGAGAGCGTGTCGCCGACGTCGTCCAGCAGCCGCACCGCTTCCGGCGCGGTGTCGGCGAGCGTTCCCGAATGGAACTCCAGCGCAACCGACAGCCCGCGACCAGCGGCGATGGCGGCCGCGTCGCGCAGTGCGCCGGTGACGCGGGAGCGCAGTGCGCCGGAAGCGTCCGCGGACCCTTCGGCGCCGGCCCACACCCGGATCCGCGTGGTCCCGAGCGCGGCCGCCGCCTCGGTCAGGACCTCGAACGACTCGGCGTCGTCGACGCCCGCACGCCAGTACGAGCCGTAGGAACACGTCGTCAACCTGCTCGCGGCGGTCTGCTCACGCACTTGGTGCAGGACGCCGGGCGAGTGCGGGGGAGCGTGGACGTCCGCGCCCCACTCCACGACACGCAGGCCGGCCGCGGCGGCCTCGTGGGCCACCCGGCGGGCGGCCAACGCCCGGAACGTGACGGAACACAGGCCGATCCGGTCTCGCAGGTCGGTGGTCATGGCAGGAATGGTAAGCGCTTTCTCCCTGTGTTTCGGCGCGGGCCCGCGCCCGGAGCGAGCCCGGACGCGGATCTCCTCCGCCGTTGAGGTCGCTCATGATGGCGTCGATGATGTTCTGGTGGGTCACCGCGTTGGATCGCCGGTCGTACTTGGCTGCTCGTCCAGAAGTCTTTCTGACCCAGGTCGACTTCTTCGCCGGACGGGTCGCCGCCCGGCCGCATCCCGTGATGGTGCCGCTTTCGTCCCCGGCGAAGTCCCAGGGGCTGTTCAGTGCACGGAGATCTTGCTCCGTTGTGCGCCGGCGGGGATGGCGGGGGAGCGGTACCGGTCGGTCGGGAGCACGAGGCCGTAGTCGCCCGTGGTGTAGTCGATGTTCGTGTCGCAGCCGGCGAGCAGCCAGCCTCGGATGGCACGCCGGACGCTGAACTTCACCCAGGTTCGGATCCTCGACATGGAACGGAGGACAAGGAGGACGTCACCCGGGCCGTGGACGACCCGGCCGGCGAGTACGGGGTCAAGCCGACGCCCGAGCCGCCGCCGGCCACCCCGCCCGCGCTCCGGTGCCCGCAGGCGCTGGCCCGCGATGACGACGGCGTTCGCCCCGACGCTGGGGATCGATCACCTCCGGTCCCGGTCATGTCAGCTCGTTCAACCGCCGGATCAGCCTCGCGCACGCGAGGATGTCGAACCGGCGGGTCAGCGACCAGGATGTCTTTCGTCCTCCCGTACTCCGATCGTCGGTGGTGCGGTCTTTTCTTCCGTCTGGAAAACCCCCGGCGTGTCGAGGTCCTTGAAATGCCTTCCGCGTCGCTCTTCGTCCGGCTTGCGGCGGGTCGCTCCAGGTTGGGGCGTGGCGCCTGGACGTGGACCGGTCTGCTCCCGCCCGGTCACGCCGGGCTTGGCGGCGGCGCCGGGGCGGGTCGTGCCTCCCGGAGGTGCCGCGCCGGTCTGGCGGCCGCCGGGAACTCCGGTTGTCGGCGGCGCTGTCCCGGGACCCGCTCCCGGTCCGAACGGGCCTGGGAACGGTCCTTGCCTGAGCCGGTCGCCGTCGCCTGCCGGTGGGGCTGCGGGCGAGGCGGGAAATCCGGAACCGACGTCGAGTCCGGTCCTACCGGGCGATCCCGGCGGCGTAACGGCGGACGCGGCGACGACCGTGTCGTCGTGCACTGCGGGGATCGGCTCGACGGGAGCGGGCGCAGGCAAGGCGGGCAGCGGGGCCTCCGACGGCGCGCTGGGCGGGGTGGACCCAACCGGGTGATCGCTGGCCGACCCGGTCGGGTGATTGCCGGTGGAGGCCGGCCCGGACGCCGCCGGTGGGACGCTGCGACGACGTGCAGACGCCGCGATGTCCTGCGAAGGGGCAGGCGGGGGAGCCGGCGGGTTGGTCAGCGGCGGTGGCGGGAAGGCGGGAGCCTGGCCGATCGACGCGAGCGTCCGGTCGAAGTGCGTCATCAAGTCGGCGGCCCGGGCCTGGGCCTCGGCCTGGCGGCTCTGCTGGATCTGGTCGGCGGCGAGCTGGTGGTGGATGGCGACGGGGTCGGTGATCCGGTTCAGCTGTTCGTTCGCGGCGCGGGCGTCGAACTCGACCGGGGGCACCGCGGCCATCTGCCGCTGCGTCTCCTCGAGCACCGTGGCGCGCTCACCTTGTTGCCGCGAGACCGTACTGGCGAGGTCGGCGATCTGGGTGACCCATTGGCTGATGCGGGCGAACTGGGCGGCCGCGCTCATGCTGGCCGGGCCCTGCCAGTGTGCTGTTCCGGAAATCAGGCTCATCACCAGCTCGTTGGCGAGGTCGGGGAGGGGATCGACCCCGGCCGCCCAGGCGACGGCTTGGTGGGTGACGGCGGTGGCGTCGGCGTTGGTGGTGATCGCCCTCATCATCGTGGGGTGGTCGATCGCGTGCCACCAGGTGCTCGGCGGGCCGTCGCCGAAGCCGAGCGTCCAGCCGCCCGGTGCCTGCCCGTCCGCGTCTGCGGCGTTTCCGAAGCGTTCGGCCGTGGCGCGGCTTTCCGTGTCGGACGCCCGGCCGATCGACCTGATCGTGTCCTTGAACCGGACGTGGCACCACGGTGCGGTCGGCGGGACGGCGGACGAGCCTTCCTGGGTGAAGTACGGCGAGGTCGGGTCCGCGGTCGGCAGGTACGCTCGGTGGGCGGGGTCGTAGTCCGCGTGGCCGGGATCCGATACCCGCGCCGTGACGTCGTCGGTCATGCGAAGTGCCCGTTCTGCTTGTTGAGCACCTGCGCGTAAGAGTCCTCGGAATCGGCGTAGCGGCGCCGGGCGAGGTCCAGAGCCTTGATGACCTTCTCCAGCATTTCGGTTCGCGCGCGGTCCACCGTGGGGAGCATGCCCTGCTCGCCGACGGCGCTCTGCTGGATCCGCTCGGAGATCCACTGCGCGGCCGGTGAATCACTCAGCTGGGCGCGAGCGCCGAGGGCATCGGACATCGCGATCCGCCCCAACGCGTCCTGCAACCGCCTCAGCTGCTCGATCAGTGGCTTCGCGAAGTCGTCGCTGACGGTGAATCCCCCGCCGCTGGCGTCGGCGAAGAAGGCGTCCAGCGTGCTGGCGTACTGCTGGGGGGCATCGTCGGGCATCGGGTTTGGGGCTCCCGGGAATCGAGGGTGGAAGGAGTGGGTGCCGTCAGTAGACGGCGCCGACGGCGTCGCGGATCGCGGCCGCGAGAGCGCTGGTTCCGCCGGGACGCACTCGAATGGTGATCCTCGCGTCGTCCGTGGCCGAGCACAGCAGGTAACGGCCGAAGGTCGTGTCGAACCACGCGATCGGCCCGGTGGTGGCGGGGCGGGCGCGCCGCCGTCCGTGCCCGCTCACGGTCACGCGCCCGGAGCCCAGCCGCTCGCGGGAGAGCACCGCGGTCGCGGCGTCGTGGTCGGTGCGGGTCCGGCCGTGGAACGGCCTGCTCGGCGCCCGGACCATCGACATGACCGGTTCCTGTTCGTAGCTACGGGTCTCGCGCTCGTCGGCGGCCGCGTCGTCGGCTCGCCGCGCCGCGAACGCCGAGCGCGGGGTCGCCATGGCGACGTCATCCTCGACGACCAGTTCGCGACCGGGACCGGCCGCCATCTTCGGCGCGGTGGCCGCCAGCTCGTCTATCCAGTCGTCGTCGGACAGGAGGCGGAAGCCGACCTCGTCGTCGGTGTCGACCTGGCTGACGACGAGAGCCTGCCTGCCGTCACTGAGGCCGAGGGCGCGAAACTGCGCCCCGTCTTCGTCGACTCCGGTCAGCGCGGCTTCGACCCGGCAGCTGCCGAACAAGGAGAACGCGGTCTGCACGTGCGGGTTGATGGCGCCCCTGCGGAACAGGCGCTGCTCGCGCAGCAGGTCTAGGGCCACGGTGAGCGCGTGGTGGCGCCGATTCTGGTCCGGGTCGACCCGCGGCAGCACCAGCGGACATCGGTTGACCGGCGCCTGCAGCGCGTATCCGAGCAGCGCCGTCTGCGGACGGTCGAGGGCAAAGCTGAACTGGATCGCCACTGACGCTCCCCACGCCTAGGCCGAACGAACGGAAACCGAGCGTAATGGCTCGCCCGGGAAATCGGAAGCGGGGTCACGGTAGCGAAGCACGTCGTGGCGGTAGCAATACCGTCGCCGGGTTTCACTACGGAAAGTTATTCATGTTTGTTGATCTGTGTCGGATTGGAGTAATAAGACCAACGTCGCAGGTGAATCGCGGGCACCCTTCGTCATCCGGGCCACCGACGCCGCGCCGAGCGATGGAGCGGTGAAGTATCCCCGCGGCAGCAGGGAATCCGTCGCGATTGGCGCGCCGGCTTCCTGCCGGAGATCGAAATCTTGGCGTCCAACGGAGCGGTCACTCGTTGCTTGCCGGAGACGCTGATGGACTGGGACTTTTCCACTTCGTAGCCCACGGCTTCGAGGATCGCCGCTTTCAGCTCGGCAGGAGTCCGGATCTCAATGCATGCGACGACTGCGTGGGCACGATCTTCGATGTTCCACTTCCGCAAGCACGTCTTGCCTTGCTTTGAGGAGCCGGGGATCACTATGTGGTGGTTCTGACGTTGAAGGACCAAGCCGCCGCCGGGGTGCTGCCGCATCACCGGTCCGGCGAGCACTACCGGTTCACGCACGCCGATGTCGTCGAGATCGTGCGGCTCAACGCTGCGCCGGTGAAGCCACCGAGGTGGCGGGTGTCCATCGCAGATGTCGCCCAGGATTTCCGTGCCGCGTGATGCGGGCGGGGTAACAGAGGAGAAGAGGAGCGAAGGATGGGCTTATGGCCAGGAAAGCCCCGGTACGGGTGAGTGGCGTGCCCGGTACAGGCGTCCGGATGGGACGTGGGGAGCAAGTCAGGGTTCCCCACCGAGAAGGCGGCTCAGGATTGGGGGTTGGAGCAGGAGGCGCTGGTCCGGCGGAACCTGTGGCTTGATCCGCGTGATGGCGAGACCCAGTTCGACGACTTCGCCGAGGAGTGGCTCGGTGCGGTGGCTCCGCGGCTGGAGCTGAACACGGGCGCGAAGTATCGGTCGTTCCTCGACTGCCAACTGCTTCCCCGGTGGAAGGCGTGGACGCTGATCGCGATGTTCAACGGGTACGTCGAGATCGAGCGGTGGCTCTCGCGAGGCGGGCGACCTCGGTCAGGATGTGGCTGGACAAGAGCACGGTCACGCCGTCGCGGTGAGCGAGGTCGTGCAGCAGCCGGCGGATCTCGGCGACGCCGACGGGGTCGAGGCCGTTGGCCGGTTCGTCGAGGACCAGCAAGCCGGGTCGGTGGACGAGGGCTTTCGCGAGGCCGAGGCGCTGCTTGTTGCCGAGCGACAGCGTCCGGACGCGGTGCCGGGCGCGGTGGTCGAGGCCCAGCCGCGAGATCACCTCGCTGACGGCTTTCCCGCTGCGCAGGCCGTGGAGCCGGGCCGCCATCCGGACGTTCTCTTCGACGGTGAGGTCCGGGTACGCCGACGGTGTCTCGACGAGATACCCGACCCTGGACCAGACGGTGCGCGCGCCGGGGGTGGACGGGCGAGCCCAGCAGCGAAACCCGGCCTCGGGTGGGGCGCACCATGCCGAGCAGCATCTGGATGGTGGTCGTCTTGCCGGCGCCGTTGAGGCCGAGCAGCGCGTGGATTTCGCCGGGTGCCACGTGCAGGTCGAGCTCGTCCACCGCGACCACGTCGCGGTACGCCTTGGTCAGACCGACTGCATCGACAGCCATGGGAAGCCTCGTTTCGCGCGCGTTCCGTCACGACGCCGACCAGGCTTCCCGGCGCTCCGTTGGCCGGCCTACGGCATCTCCACCGGCAGCGGACCGAGCTCGCCTCGCTTTACGGGGAGGTCGCGGTGGGCCGCCGGCTGAGCGCCAGTGCCTGATCCCGCCGGGGGAGCGGGCGCAGCCGGTAGGCGTAGCTGTAGTCCCGGTCGGCGAACAGCTTGTACTGGTCGTGCGTGTGCGCGCCCCAGCTGTTGTCGCCGCCGACGCCCATCTGCTTGTGGTTCAGGCGCAGCACCACCTCTCGGCGAGGGGTGAGCTGGTAGTCGTGCCGCGCGCCGGCCGACAGGTCCTCGGGCGTGAAGTGCGAGGCGTTGACCTCGAGCAGCGGTTCGCCGCTCGCGAGGAGCCCGACGCCGCGCTTGTCGGTCAGCGCGACCCACCGCACGTCGGTCTTGTTGCCGTTTTCCTGGGGACGGATGTACCCGGTCCACTGCCCGGCCACCGTCGAGGAGTACCGGCCCACGTCGGAGCCCGTGTTGCGGTCCCAGTGGTTCTCCTCAGGCCCCCGGCCGTAGTAGTCGAGGGTGTCGAACTCCCCGGGCAGCAGGAGGATCGTGCCGATTTCGGGGATGTACGGCAGGTTCGGCGAGCCGGGGTGCAGCGTGTTGTCCACTTTGATCTCGGCGTTGCCGAAGATCGTGTAGGTGGTGGTGTACGCCGAGGTGACCGACGTCGGCAGGGTGCCGCTGACGGTCACGACGGCGGCTTTGCCGGCGAGGGTCCGGACGGTGACGCCGGTGACGTGGCGGTTGGTGCCCGCGTGGCGCCAGGTCGCGTTGCGGCTCGGCTGCCCGTTCCCGATGTCGTTGTCGGTGGGCGCACGCCAGAAGTTCGGGGTGGGCCCCGCCGCCAGGAGCCGCACGCCGTGCACCTCGTAGGAGGTGATGAGGCCGGTGTCCTTGGCGATGACCACGGTGAACCCGTCGCCGCTGACCGTGACGGTCTTGTCGGTGTCCTCGACGACGACGGCCGGTACCCGCGTGAGCGGTACCGGCTGGACCGCGGGGCTGCCGAAGTCGACCGGCAGCTGGTCTGCGGCCACTTCGTGACCGGGGCCGGCCCAGGCCGTGCGCGTCCGGGTGGTGAAGGACAAGCGGAGGAAGTATTCGGATCCCGGCTCGAGGCGGACCGGCCGGCGGAACGGCACGATGATCGCGTGGCTCGACCGCGGTGGCACGTCGAGTTGCGCGCGCGTGAGCCGCCCGTGCTGCACGACCTCGCCGTCCGCCACGAGCTCCCAGCCACCGTCGTAGGAGTTGACGTTGGTGAAGAGGTTCTCGTTCGTGATCGTCACCCGGCCCGTGGCGACGTCGGCGCCCGCGGAGACGGTGATCGACTGGTAGACGTGCTTGACCTCGGCGGCTTTCCCGCCTGCCCGGCGTTCGGCGGTGACGATGCCGTTGGCGCAGAAGTTCCCGTCGTTGGGGTTGTCACCCCAGTCGCCGCCGTAGGCGAGGAAGGTCCGCTCGGCGGGTTGCCGCTCGGTGTAGGTCGCGGAGGCCGCGTCGAACCAGAACCGGACGGCCGGGTCGTGCGGGTCGCGGGCCGCGGCTGCGAGTTCTGCGGCGCTGAGCCCTCGCGCGTAGACCCGGGCGGCGCGGATGAAGCCACCGAACACGCGCTCGGGGTTCTCGGCATCCGTGCCGAGCGCGAGCTGGACCGCGGTGCTGTCCGGCGTGCGGTCGGTGGCGGTGGTGGCCACGGCCGTGCCGTCGAGGTAGAGGGTGAGGGTGTTCGCCGCGTCGTCGAAGACGCCGGCCACGTGGTGTTCCTTCCCCGTCCAGTCCGCGGGCAGGGCAGTGGTGGCCGCGATCCACCCGCCGGCGTATATGAAGAACTCGAGACTGTTTTCGGAGAGCTTGAGCGAGTACTGGTGGTCGCCCTTGGTGACGATCGGCTGGTGCCCGCCGACCGCGGCGGGGGTGACCCAGGCCTCCAGCGTCAGTGAGCCGGTCAGCTCCAGGCTTGCCGCGGAGGCGAACACCGCGCCGCCCGAGACGCCGTGCGCGCGGTCGAACTTCGCGGCGGGCGCGAGCTCGGCGGTCAGGGCTTCGGGCCCGGTCTCGGCGAGCAGCTTGCGCGGCGGGGTCGGCCAGTGCAGCCCCTGGTCCACGAAGTCCCAGATGAACCCGCCCTGCAGGATCGGGTACGTGCGGATGATGTCCCAGTACTCCTTGAGGTTCCCGTTCGAGTTCCCCATCGCGTGGGCGTACTCGATCATGATGTACGGCCTGGGGTCGGACGTGTCGAGGGCGCGTTCCTCGATCCGGGAGGGGGTTTCGTACATCTGGGAGCGGATGTCGCTGACCTCGGGCCGGTTGTCGCCTTCGTACTGGACCACGCGTGTCGTGTCGTAGGAGCGGATCCAGTCGCGCATGGCGACGAAGTTGCTGCCCGCGCCGGCTTCGTTGCCCAGCGACCAGATGACCACGGACGGATGGTTCTTGTCGCGGTGCACCATCCGCTGGGCGCGGGCGACGACCGCGGTGGTCCAGTCCGGGTTCGAGCCGGGGTAGCGGTCCCGGACGCCGTGCGTCTCGAGGTTGGTTTCGTCCAGGACGTACAGGCCGTACTCGTCGGCCAGCTCGTACCAGGTGGGGTTGTTGGGGTAGTGGGAGGTGCGGGTGGCGTTGATGTTGAGGCGCTTCATCAGGCCGATGTCCTCGACGAGGTCGGCGCGGGTGAGGGCGGCGCCGTGGCCGGGGTGCATCTCGTGGCGGTTGGTGCCGCGCAGCGTCACCGGCTGCCCGTTGATGCGCATCAGCCCGTCGACGAGCCGGAATTCGCGGAAGCCGACCCGTGCGGAGAGGGTCTCGACGACCTTCCCGGCCGGGTCGCGCAGCACGAGCACGGCCGTGTAGAGGTCGGGCCGCTCCGCCGACCAGAGTTTCGGCGCGCGCACGCCCTGGGCCATGCTGACCGTGACGTCCTGCCCGGCGGCCGCCGAGCCGAGGTTCACCTGCTGCCGCAGCGGACGCGGCCAGACCGGCCGCCGGTCCGCGTCGAAGAGCTGGGTCTCCACCGAGTAGGTGCGCTTGTCCGTTCCGCCGTAGTCCCGGACGTGAGCGGTGACGGCGAGGTCGGCGTTCGTGTAACCGTCGCGCAGCCGCGTCTCGAGGCGGAAGTCGCGCAGGTGCACCACCGGCGTCGAGAACAGGTATACGGACCGGAAGATGCCGGCGAGCCGGATCATGTCCTGGTCTTCCATCCAGTCGCCGTCGGGGAAGCGGTAGACCTCGACGGCGATCCGGTTGGTTCCCGGCCGGAGGTGTTCGGTGATGTCGAACTCGCTGGGCGTGTACGAGTCTTCGCGGTAGCCGATCAGCTTGCCGTTGATCCACACGTAGAACGCCGACTTGACGCCCTCGAAGTGCAGGAACGTCCGCCGCCCCGACCACCCGGCCGGGACCTGGAAGGTCCGCCGGTACTGGCCGACCGGGTTGAACCGCGTCGGGGCGAAGGGCGGCTGGGCGTTTTCGTTCTGCCCGTTGGCGCCCCACCAGGGGTAGGTGATGTTGACGTAGATCGGGAAGTCGTAGCCGTGCAGCTGCCAGTTCGCCGGCACGGGCATCGTGGCCCACGAGCTGTCGTCGACGTCCTCGCGGTGGAACTCGGGATCACGCGCGTCGGGGCGGTCGGCGTGCTGGAACTTCCAGTCGCCGTCGAGGTCGAACCGGTAGGGCGACCGGGTACGGTCGCCGGCCAGCGCCTCGCCCAAGTCGGCGTAGGGCATGAGCGTGGCGTGCGGTGGCTCGGTGCCGATCTCGAAGATCCCGATGTTGTTGTTCCACTCGGGGAAGCCGTTGGGCGGAGCGGCCAGGCGGTCGAGCGCGGCCGCCGCCGCGGCCGGGCAGGCCAGCGGCGCCATCGTGGCGGGCAGGGCGAGCGTCCCCAGGAGTGCGGCGCTTCCCTCCAGGAATCTGCGACGGCTGAGCCCCGCGCGGCGTGCGGCCGGGTCTGGCGAGACCTGAGACATCGTGAACCACCCCGTTCCTCGACGACCTATAGCGTTGCGTTTTCACCCCGATGAAGTCAACACCGTTGATCAGAAACCAACGGAAGTATGTTGATTTATGTTTGAGGTGGCTCGGCGAAGCGGAGAAGGAGCTGAAAGCGACCGGGGCGTGGCTCTTCAGCGCCCGGTTGAGCGAACCGGGCGCCGCGCGAGTGGTGCGGGAGTCCGGCGGCGACGTGCAGAACACCGACGGACCGTTCGCGGAAGGTGCCGATCGAGGTGCGCCCGCTTGCCGGGGTCGAGGCTTAGCGGTCCGAGGCGAGAGCAGCGCGCAAGACAGTCCGGGCTCCTCATCAGGGGAGGCCCATGGCTGAGCGAGTGTGGAATGAGAAGGACCATCGAGGGGCGAACGGCTTTGCCCCGGAAGCGGCCGAGCGGGGCGTGCACGAAGCGGTGCGGCAGTCGACGCGGTAAGCCGGGGTCAGCTGCCGTGCCGGACGGCGTGGACGGAGCGTTCGATCTCCGACACCGGCAGCCGGCGACCGGCCGGTTCGAGATACCGGGCGGTGAACTCGGACGGTCCGAGCTGCTCGTGCTCGGTCCAGCCGTACTCGGCCAGCAGGTCCGCGACCCGCTCGGAATCCAACCCGAATCGCCATAGCCGCCGCTTCACCACAAAATCCTGATAGGCGACGTCCGCGCCGAAAGTCGTCATGCCGTCCAGGAAATCCTTGCGGAGGTAAGTGAACGCGAGGCGGCTGCCGGGTCCGGTGTCTGCCAGATGCTCCAGTGTCCGGCGGACGCCGGCCTCGGTGAGGTACTGCGTCACCGCTTCCCACGCGACGAACGTGCGAGATCCCGGTCGGTACCCGTGCCGGGCCAGCTCCTGCTGCAGGTCCTGGGTTTCGAAGTCGATCGGCACCAGCGTCACGCCGTCCGGCACCCGGCCGAAACACCGCCGCAGTGCTGCCGCTTTGCGTCCGATGTTCGCCGGGAGGTCCAGCTCCCAGACCGGAATCCCGTCCAGGCCGGGCACCCGGTACGCACGGGTGTCGAAGCCGGCCCCGAGGATCACCACCGCGTCGATGCCGTCCTGGACCGCGTCGCGCAGCTTGTCGTCGATGTAGCGTTTGCGGCACAGCATGCTCGCCCACAGCCCGGGCAGCTTCTTCTCGGTCGCCTGGACCGTCGACCGCCGCGCCGGGGGCCATTTCGCGAGCTTGACGGCCAGGCGGCCGCTCAACGGCAGCAGTTTCGCCGCCCACGGGTCGTGGATCAAAGGCGAAGGTTCGAACTGCTCCACGGCGACGATCACCATCGGACCCACGGCGGTCCGGTCCGCTCCGGCTGGCATGGCGTGCTCCTCGGTCGTCGGAAACGTCGCCGACCAGTCTTCCCGGCACACCGGGCCCGACTATAGCAACGGTCTGGGGCTCGTGGGCGTCATCGCGCTGGGCATCGCCCGTCGCATCGCGAAAGGACGGTCTTCCGGCTCGGCCGCCGGTTGAGCGCGCGAACGTGCTTGATCAGCGCAGCGAACGCAGGCCGTCCTGCGGGCACGCCGTTATGTAGCGACGGTATGCCGGTGCTCGAGGACGCCGGGATCGCCGCCGCGCCGGGGAACCCGGAAGATCAGCTGGGATCTGGTCGGGCCGGCTGCGTGACGTTGGCGATGCTCTATCACGCGACGTTCATGAGCGTGTATGTCCACCGGAGCCGGTGTCCGGCGGTTCGTTGGTGAGGGCGGATCGCGCGGCTGCTCCCGCCGTTCCCTGGCGCGCTGCTGCTGATCTTCGCCGGACTGCGGCTGCCGGCACCGGAGACGGTCAGGCAGCCGTGACCGCCGCCACAGCGAGATCGGTGGGTTCCGGTTTGCCCCGGGGCTGTCTTTGCGGCATCTTTACGCGAGGAGAGCCGGGAAGTCTGGTCGGCCTGCCCGCGCCCGGCCTGGGCGGCGGGCGGTAGGACCGACCCGTGGGAGTCCGATGGCGCTCATCTTGGCGTTCGGTGTCGTGCTGCTGATCAGCGTGTCGCTGTCCGGGGTCGCCGCCCGCACGATCCTCTCGACCGCGCTGTTGTTCCTGCTGGCCGGCGCGCTGATCGGGCAGGGCGGGTTCGGGCTGGTCGAGATCCATCCCCGTGATCCGCTGGTGACCGCGCTGGCGGACATCGCGCTGTTCACCGTGTTGTTCACCGACGGCCAGCGTGCGAGCCTGCCCGCGCTGCGGGAGGGCTGGCGGCTCTCGGGCCGGGCGCTCGGGCTGGGGATGCCGCTGACCATGATCGGCGTCGCCGTGCCCGCGCACTTCCTGGTCGGGCTCGACTGGCCGACCGCGCTGCTGGTCGGGGCGATCCTGTCGCCGACCGACCCGGTGTTCGCCGCGGCGATCGTCGGCCGCGACGACGTCCCGCTGCGGCTGCGGCGGCTGCTCAACGTCGAGTCCGGCCTCAACGACGGCCTGGCGCTGCCGTTCGTGCTGATCTTCCTGGCCACCGCCGCCCACACCGAATCCGACCTGGGCACCGTCGCCATCGAACTGGTCCTCGGCCTGGTGCTCGGCGTCGCCGTGCCCGCGCTGGTGTGCCTGGCGTGGCGGCTGAAGATCCTCACCGCCGAGCCGCGGCTGCAGGCGCTAGGCCCGCTCGCGATCGCCGTGATGCTCTACGCGGGCTGCCATCTGACGCACGCGAACCCCTATCTGGCCGCGTTCGCCGCCGGCTCGACCCTTGCCACGATGGACAAGGTCGCCGCCGAGCACTTCGAACCTCTGGGCGACCTGCTCTCGGAGATCACGAAGTTCGCCGCGCTGCTGGTGTTCGGCGCCCTGATCACGCCGGACCGCCTGTCACATCTGAGCGTCGGCGCGTGGATCGTCGCCGTGCTGGCGATCGTGCTGGTCCGCCCGGCCGCGGTGCTGCTGTCGCTGCTGCGCACCCCGATGTCCGGGCGGGAACGCTCGACCGCGGCGTGGTTCGGACCGAAGGGGTTCGCGTCGGTGGTGTACGGGCTGCTGGCGCTGCAGTCCGGCATCCCGGACAGCGAGCTGGTGTTCGACCTGGTCGCCGTGACGATCGCCCTGTCGATCGTGCTGCACTCCTCGACCGATGTCCCCATCGCGAAGGCGCTGCGGGTCGAGCCACCGGACAACCTGCCCACCGGCCACGCCACCCGCGACGAGGACCGTCAAGAAACCGACAGGAGGAGTCCATGAATCCCGGCGACCCGGGCTGGATCGTCGTAGGCTGGGCGTATGCACGCTGCGGAGATGGCCGAGGAATACCCGGTCGTGGAGCTGGATTCCGACGCCCTGGCGGCCGCGCGGATGTTGGCCGAGCAGCGGCTGCCCGGCCTGGTGGTGACCGACAAGACGGGCTGCCCGCAGTCGGTGCTGCCCGCGTCGCAGGTGGTTCAGTTCCTGGTACCCGGCTATGTCCGCGACGATCCGTCGCTGGCCGGGGTGCTCAACGAGTCGATGGCCGACCGGGTGTGCGACAAACTGGGTGGGAAGACGGTGCGGTCACTACTGCCCGAGGAGGCCACGGAGCTGCCCCGGGTGAACGCCGACGACACGATCATCGAGGTCGCGGCGATGATGGCGCGGTTGCGGTGCCCGCTGGTCGCGGTCATGGAGGACCGGACCTTGATCGGTGTCATTTCCGCGTCCCGCCTGCTGGAGCTGGCGCTGACCCCACGCTGATCACTGCGCTCTCCGAGAGGGGGGAGCGGTGATGGGAACCGCGATCGCGGTCACGGTGTTCGTGATCGCCTACGTCTTCATCGCGACCGAGAAGATCCCGAAGATGGTCGCCGCATTGGCCGGTGCCGGGGTGGTGCTGGTCCTCGGGATCAGCGGGGCGGACGACGCGTTCTTCTCCGAAGACACCGGGATCGACTGGAACGTCATCTTCCTGCTGCTCGGCATGATGATCATCGTCGGGATCCTGCGGCGGACCGGCGTCTTCGAATACGTGGCGATCTGGGCGGCCAAACGCGCCAAGGGGTCGCCGCTGCGGGTGATGATCCTGCTGGCGCTGATCACCGCGGTGGCATCGGCGTTCCTGGACAACGTGACCACGGTGTTGCTGATCGCGCCGGTCACGCTGCTGGTGTGCGACCGTCTCGACATCAAACCGGTCCCGTTCCTGATCGCCGAGGTGCTCGCGTCCAACATCGGTGGCACGGCGACGTTGATCGGCGACCCGCCGAACATCATCATCGGCAGCCGTGCGGGCCTGGCGTTCAATGATTTTCTGGTCAACCTGGCCCCGATCGTGGCGATCGAGCTGGTCGTGTTCACCCTCGTGCTGCCCCGGCTGTTCCGGGGCTCCTTCACCGTCGACCCGGCCCGGGTCGCGGACGTCATGGCGCTGAACGAGCGCGAGGCGATCCAGAAGCCGAGGCTGCTGCTCAAATGCGGGATCGTGCTGCTGGCGGTGTTCGCCGGGTTCGTGCTGCACTCGGTGATCCACATCGAGCCCTCGGTCGTCGCCCTGCTGGGCGCCGGCGTGCTGGTGCTGATTTCGGGAACCGAGCCGAAGCAGTACCTCGCCGGCGTCGAGTGGGAGACGCTGCTGTTCTTCGCCGGGTTGTTCATCATGATCGGCGCCCTCGTGAAGACCGGCGTGATCGGGACGCTCGCCCGGCTGGCCGCCGACGCCACGGGCGGCAACGCACTGCTCGCGGTCATGCTGATCCTGGTCGTCTCGGCGCTGTTGTCCGGAGTGATCGACAATATTCCGTACGTGGCCACGATGAGTCCGCTGGTTTTGGCGCTCACCAACGACATCCCGGACCCGGCGCACTCCGAGGCGTTGTGGTGGTCGCTGGCGATCGGCGCCGACTTCGGCGGCAACATGACCGCGGTCGGCGCCAGCGCCAACGTCGTGATGCTCGGTATCGCGGCGCGGTCGGGCTCACCCATTTCGTTCTGGGAGTTCACCAAGAAGGGTGCGGTCGTCACCGTGATCACCGTGCTGGTTGCTGCGCCCTACCTGTGGCTGCGTTACTTCGTTCTGGCCTGAACGCGGTATAACAGTGAAATGGACGAGCTCGTCACCGCAGCAACCCTGATCGCGGGGTTCCTGGCCGCCGTGCTGGCGCTGCGCCTGGCTCGGCAGCGACAAAAGCCGTACCGACGTCAGTGAAGCAGGACCGGTTGAGGCGACGGTTCCGCTCATCCGGATCAGGTGCCGGTGTGGCCAGGGGCCTGTCCGGTGTGGTTGGCAGTGGTGGCCGGTTGCAGGCCGGCGCCGGCATCTGTCGCCTCGGCGACGGCCTGCGCGGCGGCTTCCGCGGCGCGTGCGGCGTCGTCGGTCGCGTGTTCGGCGAGGTCGTCGGCTTGTGCCGAGTCGCGGGTGACGGGTGATTTGGGCAGCGCTTCGGTGAAGGCGGTTGACACGCTTTGCAGGGCGGAGGTGACTTCGCTCGGAATTACCCAGAACGTGTTGCCTGGGCCCTTCGCGAGTTCCGGCAGCATCTGCAAGTACTGGTAAGCGAGCAGCTTGGGGTCGGGGTCGTTGCGGTGGACGGCCTGGAAGACCTGGTCGATGGCGCGTGACTGGCCTTCGGCCTTGAGGATCTCCGCGGCGCGGTTGCCTTCGGCGCGCAGGACGGCGGCCTGCTTGTCGCCTTCCGCGGTGAGGATCTGGGACTGGCGTTGCCCTTCGGCACTCAGGATGGCGGCGCGCTTGTCCCGCTCGGCGCGCATCTGCTTTTCCATCGCTTCCTTGATGGTGTTCGGCGGGTCGATGGCCTTGATCTCGACGCGGTTGACCCGCAGCCCCCACTTCCCGGTGGCGTCGTCCAGCACACCACGCAGCTGGCTGTTGATCGTGTCGCGGGACGTGAGCGTCCGCTCGAGATCCATGGACCCGACGACGTTGCGCAGCGTGGTGACGGTGAGCTGTTCGACCGCCTGCAGGAAGCTGGCGATCTCGTAGGCGGCGGCGCGGGGGTCGGTGACCTGGAAGTAGAGCACGGTGTCGATCTCGACGACCAGGTTGTCTTCGGTGATGACCGGTTGGGGGCGGAACGAGACGACTTGTTCGCGCAGGTCGATGGCGGGGTAGACGCGGTCGACGTAGGGGATGACGAAGCTGAGGCCCGGTTTCAGGGTGCGGTTGTAGCGGCCGAGCCGCTCGACGTTGCGCGCCCGTGCCTGCGGCACGATGCGAACGGCCTTGAGCACGGTGATGACGGCGAGCAGGGCGATGATGATGCCGACGATCAGGAGGGCGGAGATTTCCATGGCTACTCCCGGGGGTAGACGAGTGCGGTGCTGCCGCGGACTTCCATGACGTCGACGACGGTGCCCTTCGGGATCACCTGAGTTTCGTCGTAGGCGCGGGCGCTCCATTCCTCACCGCCGAGGCGGACCAGGCCGTCCAGGGCGGTCACTTCGCGCAGGACGTAGGCCGGTTTGCCGATGAGGGCGTCCACGCCGAAGCGCTCGAGCTGTGGCCGGTGCATGTGCCGGTGGACGACCGGACGGAGCAGTACCAGGCCGAGGGTGGCGGTCGCGGCGAAAACCAGCAGCTGCAGGGGCGGGGGCAGGCCGACGCTGGCAGCGCCCGCGGTGATCAGCGCGGCACCGCCGAGCAGCCCGAGCGCCGCGGTGAGGGTGAAGATCTCGGCGACGCCGAGTGCGGCGGCGAGGATCAGCCAGATCTGCCAGTCGATCATGAGATACCCTCCCCGGCCCTTCCGGATGACGGCCACGACATCGTCTACTCATCGTGTTCGGCCGCGGAGCCGTCAACAAGGCCCGCACCCGGCCATGTTCGGCTTCGAATACCTGCCGGGTCCCGGCAAGTAGTACGAGCTGCTCGACTGGCGTGCTCCGAGAGCCAGGCGGTTGCAGCGCGGAGCCACGGCTGCCGACCGCTGGCAATCGCGGGGCAGCGGCTGAACGAATCTGTGATAACGGAGAGTGATCGCAGGAGGCTGGACGTGACTGCGGTCGCCGAGCAGAGCGGCGATCGGTAGGGTGTCCCCGTCGGGGCGTTGCCTCGTGGGGTGCCGGGAAGCCTGGTCGGCGAATCGAGCCGAACCACATCCGGAGGACCCCATGATCATCTTCATCGCCGTGACGGCACATCCCTTGGCGTCACCGTGAAAAACGGCAATGCGCGTCCCGTCCGGCTCCTGGCTCGAGGGTCCTGGCCCGAGACCCAGCGCGTCGCGGAAATCCTCCGCAAGGAGACCGTCGGCGGAGTCCTGCTCCTCGCCGGCGCCGTCCTGGCGCTGGTGTGGGCCAACCTGCCCTGGTCCGGCTCGTACGAGGCGCTGCGCGAGGTCCGGATCGGGCCCGCTGCGTGGCACCTGGATCTCACCCTGTCGTCCTGGGCCGAGGACGGATTGCTCGCGATCTTCTTCTTCGTCGCCGGCCTGGAGGTCAAGCGCGAGTTCGTCGCGGGAGATCTGCGCGACCCGCGTCGCGCGGCCGTTCCGGTCGCCGCCGCTGTCGGCGGGGTCGTCGTCCCTGCTCTGGTCTACACGGTGGTCAACCTCGGAAACTCCGCCGCGCTCGGGGGCTGGGCGATCCCGACCGCCACCGACATCGCGTTCGCGCTGGCCGTACTGGCCGTGATCGGTCATCACCTGCCCGCCGCGCTGCGGACCTTCCTGCTCACCCTGGCGGTGGTGGACGATCTCCTCGCCATTGTGATCATCGCGGTCTTCTACACCCATGAACTGTCGGTGGGGCCGCTGTTGCTCGCGCTGCTGCCCTTGAGCGCATTCACGCTCTTGGTGCAGCGCCGGGTGCGGTCGTGGTGGCTGCTGCTGCCCTTGGCCGCAGCAACGTGGGCGCTGGTGCACGCATCCGGGATCCATGCCACCGTGGCGGGAGTCCTCTTGGGATTCGCGGTGCCGGTAATCCGCAAGCAGGGCAACGGCCCCGGGCTGGCGGAGCACTTCGAGCATCGGGTTCGGCCGATTTCCGCAGCGGTGGCGGT
Source organism: Amycolatopsis sp. NPDC028719 (assembly GCF_055565395.1). Lineage (NCBI taxonomy): Bacteria > Bacillati > Actinomycetota > Actinomycetes > Pseudonocardiales > Pseudonocardiaceae > Amycolatopsis > Amycolatopsis sp. NPDC028719. Next base: position 901,733 of record NZ_JBVHUL010000002.1, on the reverse strand, counting down.
GCCGGTCTTCGCGTTCTTCGCCGCCGGTGTCACGATCGGCGGGCCGAGTGATCTGGCCACCTCGCTCGCCGATCCCGTCGCCCTGGGGATCGTGCTGGCCCTCGTGCTCGGCAAGACCGTCGGCATCGCGGGCGCGACCTACCTCGTCGCCCGGTTCACCCACGGCGAGCTCCACGGCGACCTCACCTGGACCGACGTGATCGGACTGGCCGTGCTGGGGGGCATCGGGTTCACCGTCTCGTTGCTGATCGGTGACCTCGCATTCGGCGCGGGCACCGAAAGCGACAAGCACGCCAAGATCGCGATCCTGGTCGGTTCCCTGATCGCCGGCCTGATCGCCACCGTCATCCTCGGCGCCCGCAACCGGGTCCACCGGCGGATCTGCGCCGAAGAAGCGGTCGACTCCGACCAGGACGGCATTCCGGACGTGCACCAGCGCAACGACTGACCCCCGCTGCGACGGGCGACGTGCGTCCTCCCGGCGCCGGCCGAAATCGCAAGGTATTCGTCAGGTTCGGCTCCCTGGTGGTCCGGCATGCTGGGGCGGCGACCCGACTGGTCGGCGAACGCGGTCTGCGACGACCGGGAGCGAGCGGGGAAGCAGCGGCCCGCACCCGGCGGTCGGGGGCATGGGGCCGGGCGGCGGCGGTGCACAGTGCCGTGATCGTCGTCGTTCGTCCCGGTTCGTTCGAGAGAGAGGGAGCAGGTGCTGCAGCACGGACCTCGGTCCTGGGAGGTCGGCTTGGCCGGTTACCTGCGGGCGGTTTCCACGGCTGTCGGCGTGCTCCCGGGAGGTGTCGGCCGGGACTTCGACCCGCCGGCCGCCTACTTGGCGTTGAGCCGGCATTGCGCTCGGGTCCCCGAACGTGACCTCTTGCTCGTCTGGTCGGGGAACTCTGGCTGGGAACTGGTGCTCGAAGACCCGGATTTGCGGCCGGGAGAGGTGCTGGGCCGGTTCGGAGACCCGCTCGTCCCCGAACCCGGCGAGGTGGCGCGCTTCGTCGACGAGGTCTTGGCCGGACGGCGCGGAGGCGGGGAACCGGCACGTGGCGCCGTGTCCGGTCTGGCCGAGCTGCTGCAGCCTTACACGGCCCTCGCCTTGCCACCGCGGCGAGTTCGGCTGCCGGGTCCGGACTACGTCGAGTGAAGTGCTGGGGTCGGTTCACCTGCGCTGTGCGCAACAGTTGTTTGCGCCAAGATTCGGGCGATCGACCGTGCGGCAGCTGAGCACGCCCGCTCTCCACGCGGCGGGTGGATGGCTCGTCGGTCCCCTCGGCTGCTGACGCAGCCGTCCGGCGAGCCATCCTTCCCCCGGTGGGCCGGACGACCGTCATCCCTCAGCGGTCGCTCTGGTTCGCCCGGCGTGGTCCGCGTGCCTCTTGATCCCCCAGTGAGTGAAACGTTGCGCACCAATCGTGACGGTGGGACAGGACGTGAACAAGGCCGGTCGTCGGCCGTGTTCGGCAACTCTTCGTTGCCGGACGTCGGCAGCCGTTCGGATCAGCGCTCGACGGTCGTTGGGCTGTCCACAGGCTTACGCGTACCTTCGGGTGGTCTGGGGTGCAAGCTCCCGGCAACCTGAGAACGGGGGGACCGTGCTGTGGTGACCGATCGTGCTCGTCCGGGGTGGGACACCGCCGCCGTCACGCAGCGCGCTGCCCGGGACGCCGGTGGCGTCTCGGTAGCCTTCCTGGCCGGGTACCCCGAGATGCTCGACGGGGTGAGCCGAACCGGCCGCCGGCTGACGAAGGAGGAACTCGACTCCCGCCGCGCGCTGGGAGCCGAGGCTGCCGAACAGAGCGTCCCGCTGCGGGCCCTGGCCGATCTCTACCTCAGTGCGCAGTGGCTCTCCTGGCGCGAACTCCCGGCGGTCGCGTCGGCGACGAGCAAGGACGAGGTCTGCGCGATCGCCGAAGCGGTCATGCGTGCCGCCGACGACGCGATCGTCGCGCTCGCCGACGGGTACGACCGGGCCCAGCGGCTGGTGCTGTGGCAGGAGGGTGCCGAGCGCCGGGAGTTCATCGACGACCTGCTCCACGGCCGCAGCGACCTCGGGCGGCTGGCCGAACGCGCCGACCGGTTCGGTCTCCGCCTGGCCGCCAGCTACCTCGTGGCCGTGGCCCGCGCCGCCCAGCCGTTCACCGACGGCGATGCCCGGATGCGGCACGTCGAGACGAACCTGTTGTCCCGCTTCGACTCCCGCGACGTTCTCGTCACGACCAAAGATGGACTGCTCGTCTGCGTCGCGCCCGGGGCCATCGCAGACGTGCCGGGCGAGTTCGCTCGCGAGCTCGGACTGGTGGTGCCGGCCGGCGGCGGGCAGGTCGGCATCGGTCGGACGCACCCCGGGCCGGCCGGCATCCTCCGCTCCTATGAGGAAGCCCGTGGCGCCCTCGAGCTGGCCGCGTCACTCGGCCTGACCACGCCCGTGCTGAGGGCGGAGGAGCTGCTCGTCTACCAGGTGCTGTTCCGTGATCGCGCCGCGATCATCGAACTGGTCGGCTCCGTGCTCAGCCCGCTCCTCATCTCTCGAGGCGGTGCCCAACCGGTCCTCGACACGCTGGTCGCCTACTTCTCCACCGGTGAGAACACCACCGAGACCGCCCGGAAGCTGTTCCTCAGCGTCCGGGCCGTCACCTACCGGCTCGACCGCGTCAAGCGACTCACCGGCTACGACCCACGGGACCCGGCTCACCGGTTCACCCTCGAAGCCGCGGTACTGGGCGCCCGTCTGCTCGGCTGGCCCGCCCGTTCCCTGCAGACGTCCGGTTGACGATCCGGAGCACGTGGTCGTTGCCTTCGCTCGGCCGCGTTCAGCGACCCTCCTCCGTGTTTCCGGCCCGCCGCGCCGGGCGTCAGCAGCGTGGCGACGACAATCACTGGTTTCCGACGTCGTTCGCGGCAGTTCACCGGTCGCCCCGTATCCATTGCCGCTCCGCCCACGCGGTCGCGGTGACGCTCCCGGCCGTCAGTAGCCCGGCTGTGCAGATGGCTACCTTCTTCCAGGTATTCAACGCAGCTCCTTATGTCGGCCGAGAGTCCTGTTGGGTGGTGTTGAGTCGGACTTCGACCAGCCAGCCTGAAGTGGTCTGCCGGTGGCACGACCTTGCTGGTGCCGGTCCTGTGATACGTCGGGAACGAGAAGACGATCGAGTTACTTCGCCAGTTCGTCGACGACCCCCGGCCCTCGTGCCCACCGCAGTCGCGTCGATCCGCGAACTTGCTGGCGCCCCGTTCTGAACCGGTGCGTCAGCATCTGAGCGCTCCTCTGGCCACGCGGGTGACGGCGATGTGCAGGGTCCGATCGTCGATCCGGTCCTGCGGCAGGCCGGCTGCTAGCTTGGCGACCTCGGTGAGGCGAACACCCACGACCGGCCGTCCGCGGCCTCTGCGCTGATCGACTGACCGTCCCGGCGGCGCCGGCCACCCCTTTGTCTCCAGGAGGGCCAAACCTCGTTCCGGCTCGCGAGTTTGAGGTCGTATTCGTGTTACCGCCTCGGCGAGATGAGTGGTAAGCCTGGATGACCGACCTCGAAATTCGTCCGTGGTCGGCTACCACATATCCATTTCGCTGAGCCCATTCGCGGATGTCGTGAGCCGCCGTGTAGTTCGTGCCCGCCTCTGCCGATTGCTTCGTCCTGTCACTCGACTGGCCTGCGGCGACCTTGATGCGGCGACCTCCTGTGCGGCGGGCTGCTGCTACGTAAGGCTTGATGGTTGCGCGCAATGTGCCAGAGTTCGCGTCGGATAGGTCGATCTCGTAGGACACGCCGACGGTCTGGTCGGCGCGGCTGCCGTCCGTGTCGTCGGATATCTCGATGGAGATTCCTTTGAGTCGTTGGCACGGTCGCTAGATCGCGGTTGACAGCTCTTGCCGGTGTCGGCATGGATGGCTGTGTGCGGTGGCCAAGGCGGTGCGGGAGGCGGCGCCGGAGCCGCTAGCTGACCCGGATGCGCTGCTGACCGCAGAGCAGGTGGGTGAGTTGCTGCAACTGTCGCCGAGGACCTTGAAAGACCAGGCCGCTGCCGGTGCGTTGCCGCATCACCGGTTCGGCAAGCACTACCGGTGCACCCGCGGGGATGTCGCCGAAATCGTGCAGCTCAGCGCCGAGACGGTGAAGCCTCGGCGGCGGCGGGTGCCGGGACCGGCGAATGGCGAGCCCGTTACAAACGTCCTGAAGGGACGTGGGGAAGCAAGTCGGGATTCCCGACGGAGAAGGCAGCCGAGAACTGGGGGTCGAGCAGGAGGCGCTGATCCGACGGAACCTGTGGCTGGATCCGCGCGATGGCGAGACCCGGTCGAAGACTTTGCCGAGGAGTGGCCAGCGGCCCTGGAGCCGCGGCTGGAGCTGAACACGATCGCGAAGTACCGATCGTTCCTCGACAACCAGCTGCTGCCGCAGTGGAAGGCGTGGCCGCTGGTCGCGATCTTCAATGGCTACGTCGAGATCGAACGCTGGCTCTCCGAACTGCACGAGGACTGTGCCGAGTCGTCGGTATCGTCGTACTTCGCGCTGTTCTCGACAATCCCGGACGGCGAGGTCGTGCAGCACGGGCGGCTCACGCGCGCGCAACTCGACGTGCCACCGCGGTCGAGCCACGCGATCACCGTGCCGTTCCGCCGGCCGGTCCGCCTCGAGCCGGGATCCGAATACTGTGCTGGACGTCTACACCGGCGCCCGATGGGGTGAACTCGTCGAGCAGCAGCGGCACGAGTACGACTCCGAGAAGCGCGGCATCGAGATCCGGACGCCGTTGAAGGAGGTTGGCGGAAGGGTCTACAAAGGAGGCAGGAAGAGTGATGATCATCACTCGGATGGCCGCCAGCGTCCGCCGACGACGCGGGGAAACTCTCGGCCGAAGAAGGGCAGGACCAAAACCCCTGCGGGCACTCGGTTCGTGACACTGCCGCCGGGTATCGCGGTCCTGTACGAAGAGCTGATGGACAGTCATCGGGCGCCGTTCGTGCTGTGCACGCCGGAGGGGCATCCGTGGCGGCGGTCGAACTTCCGGATCCGGTTCTGGCGGCCGGCATGGGACGGCATCGATCTGGACCAGTCGGGGGCGGGGGAGCGGCCTCCGCCGATCCTGCCTACGTTCACGTTCCACGAAGGACGGCACACGCACGCCACCTGGCTGACCGAGGACGGCGTCCCGGAGGTCGCGCGTCGTGCGCGGCTGGGGCAGAAGATGAAGGGCATCGCGCGGGTCTATGACCACGTGACGCCGGCGATGGTGAATCAGATCCTGGACGTCCTGGAAGAACGGTGGCAGCGGTCGCTGGCCGCGTTGTATCCGGGGGAGCGGGCAAAGCTGGTGTCCTGGTTCCCGCACCTGCGGTCCAGGCGGGGCCTGGAACCCGGTCGGGGGGCCATCGCCATTTCATCGCCATCTGACGACTGAAGCCCTGCCCCTCCGGGGAGGGACAGGGCTTCTGACCTGCTAAAACACATGGTGCGCGATACTGGGATTGAACCAGTGACCTCTTCCGTGTCAGGGAAGCGCTCTCCCGCTGAGCTAATCGCGCGAGGTGGAGACGGGATTCGAACCCGTGTACACGGCTTTGCAGGCCGTTGCCTCGCCTCTCGGCCACTCCACCGTGACAGGCTCGAGAGCCTACCGAGCGGATGACGGGATTCGAACCCGCGACCCTCACCTTGGCAAGGTGATGCGCTACCAGCTGCGCTACATCCGCATTCCACCATCCGGCGGGCCGCTCCGGAAGGCCGGGAACCCGTCGCCGTGGTGTGAGAAAACCATATCGGACCCCGAAAACGGCGGCGACACCGGGGTGTCACTCCGCCGTTGCAAGCCTGTCATCAGGCCAGATCGTGGGGGATGAGGTGAGTGAGGGCGTCGTCGACGTCGACCCACAGGTGCTCGTTGCCCGGCAGCACCACGTCGTAGGTGCGGTCGAGGAAGTCGGCCAGCTCCTGGGCGGACGCCTCGAACATGGCGTGCCCGGACGGCGAGTTCAGCTCGATCAGCACGGACTCGGGGTCCTCCACCGACGGGCGGATGCGGACGTCACCGTCACCCGCGTCGGCCAGCAGGCCGTCCGCGAGGAGGTCACGCGCGTACACCCATTCGACCCAGCCGGCCCGGCCCGTGCGGAAGGCGGCGACGACCGCATACGGGTCGCGTGTGTCGTAGCGCAGTTCCACCTTCACCGGAACCGCGGGCGTCCGCGGCGCCAGCAGGTCGAAGACCGCCGTCGAGCGGAGCGTCACGTGATCGTTGCGCATCGTCCTACCCTTCGTCTCCCTTCCCGGCCCGGTCGGCCGAGGGCGTCACCACTGGGACGCATCGGGAGGCCGATTCCGTCGCAGGTGCGCCGCATATCACCCGGACAGGCCCATGGACCCCGTTCGCGCCCGTGGATCACCCCACGACGCGCGGATGACCGGCGCGCCCCGTGTGGGCCCACACCTTCATACTGCGCGGTTTGGTCGCCGGGCGATAGCACCGTCGCACGGATGTCGAACGTGGCGTCGCGCGGCCCCCACCTGCCACAACCCCGGCTAGCTCGGGGTTGTTCGTTCCGTACTCGCCGGTAAGCGGAGTGTGGTCGCCCGAGACCACCCGTTTGCAGGCCCCCGGAAGTCGTACGCTAGTGTTCAGGACAACACCGCGAGCGGGCGATTAGCTCAGCGGGAGAGCGCTTCGTTCACACCGAAGAGGTCACTGGTTCGATCCCAGTATCGCCCACGCGAGAGCTGGATGAGCCCTGTCTGCGGAATGCGCAGACGGGGCTCTCGCTTTTGTGTCCTGTGGGGGTCGAACCCCCACGCCCCCGCCGGGGGCACGCCCCCGGACCCCCGCGAGTGGTCGCGTTGTGATGTTGGCCACCCTTAAGCGGAGTGAACGATCCGCTCGGACCGTCCGTATCTGCTGTCAGGCGCCTTCTTGGGTTGTGCTGTCGACACCTTCGGGTCGCGCCTCTGAAGCTTGGCTTTGCGGCAGCCTTTTGTCGGATGAGCCTTGCCGGAGGCGTGCCTGTGGACGCGGTGGGAGAACTTGTGACGGAAACCTGCTTTTGTGACGATTCGGCGACGAACGTCACGATCTGATCGCCGGGCCGGCGGGTCGTCGTGTACGGGAGCCGTCGTGGTCCACTGTGGACCCGTGGTGGCTGCAGTGTCCACAGTAGAGCCGTGGGTCCCGTTCGGCCGTTCGGAAGAGCGTGGGTCCACCCGGGTGCGGGCATTGCTCCATTGGCTACATTCCGTAGTTTTTGCGGGGATACACCCTCTCACGCATCGTCATGCTCCCGTTATCTTGCGGCCATTTTCTGGCGGGAAAGACGCGCTGCATGTGGCTGGAAATCCTTGTAACGATGCTGAGAGAGTCGCCGATACCTTGCCGTGTGAAGCCCTCCGCGGGCACAGCGCGAGGTTCGAGCCGTGGTGACTGTAAGAAATCACTACCGGTGACGCAGCGTGCTCGCGGACCCCGTTCGATCCCTGGTCCCGGGAGGTCATCAGATGGAAGAGTCGGTGCGGCCGTCGTACACGGTGAGCCAGCCGCCGCCGCACATCGACCTCCAGGCCATACCCCGCCCCACGCGGCAGGACGGCAAGTCGGCCGACGTGGTGACCGGGACCCCGTCCCCCAAGGCGCTGCCCGCGGACTGGGAGGCGAGATACAGAGCCTGGGTCATCGGCAGCGACGTCTTCATCACGCTGCTGGTGATCGCGATCAGCGCGTTCGTCATCGATCGCGTTGCCCCGCACGACATGCACGCCTTCGGCACGATCCTCGCCGTCTTCGTCTCGCTGCCGGTCAGCCGGGCGTGGAGCTCCCGGGTGCTCGGCGAAGGCGCGGAGGAGTACCGCACCCTGGGCCGCGGCTTCATCACCGCGGCCGTCCTGGTCGCCCTGGGCGGCCTGCTGTTCGGCGCGCTCGAGGTCCAGGTGTGGGTGTTCGTCGTCGTCCCGGCGATCGCGCTCGTCGCCTTCCCGCAGCGGTACCTGCTGCGCCAGGTGCTGCACCGCAAGCGCGCCAAGGGACTCTGCCTGCTGCCGGTGATGGCCGCGGGCAGTCCGGAGACCGTCGCCGACCTGATCGCGCGCACCCGGTCCGAGGTGCACGTCGGCTGGCGCGTCGAGGCGGCGTGCACGTTCACCGGGCACGGCGCCGACCGCGACAGCGGCGAGATCGACGGCGTCCCGGTGGTCGGCAGGCTGGAAGAACTGTCGCGGTACGTGCGGCGCGGCGGGTACCGGGTCGTGGCGATCACCGCGGACCAGTACTGGACGCCGAAGCGGCTGCAGCGGCTGGCCTGGGACATGGAAGGCACCGGCGCCGAGATGGTCGTGGCGCCCGTGCTGATGGAGGTCGCCGGCCCGCGGCTCAACGTCACCGGCGTGCTGGGGATGCCGCTGCTGCGCGTCACGGCGCCGATGTTCACCGGCGGCCGACGCGTGGTGAAGGAGATCGTGGACCGGGCGGGCTCGGCGCTCCTGCTGACGCTGCTCTCCCCGCTGCTGCTGGTGATCGCGCTGGCGATCAAGCTGAGCGACCGCGGCCCGGTGATCTACCGCCAGCGCCGCGTCGGCCGCGACGGCGCGACGTTCACCATGCTGAAGTTCCGCACGATGGTCACCAACGCCGACGAGATCAAGCAGGCCCTCGCCGCGGACAACGAGGGGGCGGGGCCGCTGTTCAAGATGAAGCGCGATCCGCGGATCACCCGCGTGGGTGGTTTTCTGCGCCGGTATTCGCTCGACGAGGTGCCCCAGCTGCTCAACGTCGTGTCCGGGAAGATGTCGCTCGTCGGCCCGCGGCCGCCGTTGCCGGAAGAAACCGCGCAGTACGCGCCGGACGCCCGCCGCCGGCTGCTGGTGAAGCCGGGCCTGACCGGGCTCTGGCAGGTGAGCGGCCGCAGCGACCTCACGTGGGCGGAGAGCATCCGACTCGACCTGCGCTACGTCGAGGACTGGTCGCTGGCACTCGACCTGGTGATCCTCTGGAAGACCTTTCGCGCGGTGATGGGCGGTCACGGCGCCTACTGACTCCTTCCGACGACCCGCGCGCGCACCAACGGCCGCCGATCCCCGCCGAGGGGATCGGCGGCCGCGCCGGTTTCACGCCGGGGGAGCCCGCCTGGAGGGTCGGCTCACGTACCTGGACGGTCGGTTCGGGGTGGGTACCCGGTCGGGTGAGGGCGCTTCCCGGTGTGATCCACACAACTGGTTGAGCGCGAAATAGTTCAACGCTCAACCTGGTTGGACGGGGTACTGACCAACGGAAGGAAGCCAGCCCCATGACCACCTTTGCCGAGCAGACCGAAGGCCTCCAGGTCCCCGCGGACGTCCAGAACCTCCTCTTCCGCGAGGCCCGCACGGCCAACAGTTTCAGCTCCGAGCCGGTGACCGAGGAGCAGGTCCGCGCGATCTACGACCTCGTCAAGTGGGCCCCGACCTCGATGAACACCCAGCCGCTGCGGGCGCTGGTGCTCCGGACCGCCGAGGCGAAGGCCCGCCTGCTGCCGCACCTGGCCCCGGGCAACCGGGACAAGACCGAAGCCGCGCCGCTGACCGTCGTGCTCGCCGCGGACGTCGACTTCCACGAGAACATCCCGCAGGTCTTCCCGCACGCCCCGCAGGTGAAGGACAACTTCTCCGACGAGCAGGGCCGCGTCGAGTTCGCCAAGCTGAACTCGCTGCTGCAGGTCGGCTACTTCATCATCGGCGTCCGCGCCGCCGGCCTGGCCGCCGGCCCGATGACCGGCTTCGACGCCCAGGGCGTCGACGACGAGTTCTTCGCGGACAAGAAGTGGCGCTCGCTGGTCGTCGTGAACGTCGGCAAGCCTGGCGAGAACCCCTGGTTCGACCGCCTGCCGCGGCTGGACTTCGACCAGGTCGTCGAAACCCTCTGACCCCCTCCGCCCGATCGGGCAGGCCGCTTCCGGACCCGGAGGCGGCCTGTTCGGCGTTCGCGGACGCGCGTGAGGCGCGCGCGGACCGGCGACTAGCATCGTCGGGGTCATCTCCGTCACTCCAGTCCGAGGAGCCATCGTGTCGCAGTCGCCCCCCGTTTCCCCCGTGGCCACCTCCCGCGTGGTGGTACCGGCGGGCACTACGGCGGGCGCGGCGGTCCGCGAGGCCGGCCTGCCGACCAAGGGCCCGGACACGGTCGTCGTCGTGCGCGACGCCGAGGGCAAGCTGCGCGACCTGGCCTGGGCGCCGGAGTCCGACGCCGAGGTCGAGCCGGTCGCCGCGAACACCGAGGACGGGCGCAGCGTCATCCGCCATTCGGCGGCCCACGTGCTGGCGCAGGCCGTGCAGCAGCAGTTCCCGGCCGCCAAGCTGGGCATCGGCCCGCCGGTGAAGGACGGCTTCTACTACGACTTCGCCGTCGACACCCCGTTCACCCCCGAGGACCTGCAGGCGCTCGAAAAGCGCATGAAGCAGATCGTGAAGGGTGCTCAGCAGTTCTCGCGGCGCGTTTTCGACTCCGTCGACGAGGCCAAGAAGGAATTGGCGGACGAGCCGTTCAAGCTCGAGCTCGTCGACCTCAAGTCCGAAAAGGACACAGTGGACACCTCCGAGGTCATGGAGGTCGGTGAGGGCGAGCTCACCATCTACGACAATCTCGACCCGCGCACCAAGGAACGTGTCTGGAGTGACCTCTGCCGCGGTCCGCACGTGCCGACCACGAAGTTCATCCCCGCCTTCAAGCTGACCCGCGTCGCCGCCGCGTACTGGCGGGGGAGCGAGAAGAACCCGCAGCTGCAGCGGATCTACGGCACCGCCTGGGAGTCGGCCGAGGCGCAGGACGCCTACCTCGAGCGCGTCGCCGAGGCCGAGCGCCGCGACCACCGCAAGCTGGGCGCCGAGCTGGACCTGTTCTCCTTCCCCGAGGAGATCGGCTCCGGCCTGCCCGTGTTCCACCCCAAGGGCGGCATCATCCGCCGGGAGCTGGAGAACTACTCGCGCCGCCGCCACGAGGAGGCCGGCTACGAGTTCGTGAACACCCCGCACATCAGCAAGGGCGAGCTGTTCCACACCTCCGGCCACCTGCCCTACTACGCGGACACGATGTTCCCGCCGGTGCAGTTCGACGAGGAGAACTACTACCTCAAGGCCATGAACTGCCCGATGCACAACCTGATCTTCCGCTCGCGCGGGCGGTCCTACCGCGAGCTGCCGCTGCGGCTGTTCGAGTTCGGCACGGTGTACCGCTACGAGAAGTCGGGCGTGGTGCACGGCCTCACCCGCGTGCGCGGCCTGACAATGGACGACTCGCACATCTACTGCACCAAGGAGCAGATGCCGGGCGAGCTCCGGTCGCTGCTGAAGTTCGTGCTCGACCTGCTGGCCGACTACGGCCTTTCCGACTTCTACCTCGAGCTGTCCACCCGCGGGGACTCCGACAAGTTCATCGGCGAGGACTGGGAGTGGGAGGAGGCCACCGAGACGCTGCGGCAGGCCGCCGTCGACTCCGGCCTCGAGCTGGTCCCGGACCCGGGCGGCGCGGCCTTCTACGGGCCGAAGATCTCGGTGCAGGCCAAGGACGCCATCGGCCGCACCTGGCAGATGTCGACCATCCAGCTGGACTTCAACCAGAACAAGCGGTTCGAGCTCGAGTACACCGCGCCGGACGGCTCGCGCCAGCGGCCGGTGATGATCCACCGCGCGCTGTTCGGCTCGATCGAGCGCTTCTTCGGTGTGCTGACCGAGCACTACGCGGGCGCGTTCCCGGCGTGGCTCGCGCCGGTGCAGGTGGTCGGCATCCCGATCACCGCCGACCAGGTCGGGCACCTGCAGGACATCGAGAAGGCGTTGCGCGCCAAGGGCATCCGTGCGGAGGTCGACGCGAGCGACGACCGCATGCAGAAGAAGATCCGCACGCACACCACGCAGAAGGTGCCCTTCATGCTGCTGGCCGGCGCGAAGGACGTCGAGGCGGGCGCGGTGTCGTTCCGCTTCCGCGACGGCGGCCAGATCAACGGCGTGCCGGTCGACGCGGCGGTGAACGCGATCGCGGACTGGGTCGAGCGCCGCGAGAACGCGTCGCCGTCGGCCGAGGCGCTGGAGACGGTCGTTCGGTGAGTGAGGGTCCCGAACTCGTCGAGCAGCAGGGCGTCGGGGTCCAGGACGCGTTCCAGCGCCTCTGGACCCCGCACCGGATGGCCTACATCAAGGGCCAGGACAAGCCGGAGAACGACGAGGACACCGGCTGCCCGTTCTGCCGCATCCCGTCCCTGGACGACAAGACGGGCCTGATCGTCGCGCGCGGCGAAGCGGTGTACGCGGTGCTGAACCTGTACCCGTACAACCCCGGGCACCTGATGGTGGTGCCGTACCGGCACGTCGCGGACTACACCGAGCTGACGGTGGAAGAGACGCGCGAGGTCGCGGAGTTCACCCAGCACGCGATGAAGGTGATCCGCGCGGTGTCCGGCGCGCACGGGTTCAACATCGGCCTGAACCAGGGCGTGATCGCGGGCGCGGGAATCGCGGCGCACCTGCACCAGCACCTGGTGCCACGGTGGGGCGGGGACGCGAACTTCATGCCGATCATCGGCCAGACGAAGGTGCTGCCGCAATTGCTGGGCGAAACGCGGGACCTGCTGGCCGACGCTTGGTGAAACGCTCGAATGCCGTAATCGGCAAACCCTAATTGAGTGTTCAACCGAGAGTATGATGGGGGTATGTCCGAAACCCGATGGCTCAGCGACGACGAGCAACGCGTCTGGCGTGAGTTCAACGCGGCCACCCGCATGCTCAGCGCACACCTCGAGGGTCAGCTGCAGCACGACTCGGGCATGCCGCACACCTATTACGAAGTCCTCGTGGCGCTCTCGGAAGCCCCCGGCCGCCGGCTGCGGATGAGCGAGCTCGCCGACGCGCGCCAGGCGTCGCGAAGCCGGCTCTCGCACGCCGTCGCGCGGCTGGAAGCCAACGGCTGGGTGCGCCGCGAAGCCTGCCCGACCGACAAGCGCGGTGCCTGGGCCGTGCTGACGGACGCGGGCTTCGCCGCGCTCGAGGCGGCCGCGCCCGGGCACGTCGAGGCCGTCCGCGAGAGCCTCTTCGACCCGCTGACCCCGGAGCAGGTCGCCGCGCTCGGGGAGATCAGCGCCGCGATCCGGCAGCGGCTCTCGCCGAAGTGCGCCGCCGCGCAGGCCGCCGAAGAGGCGCGGGAACACGAGGGCGAGCTCACGAAATCGCGCTGAGCCGGGGCGGCGCGTCGGGTTCGCCCGGCCGGGTCGATAGGCTGCCCTCGCCCACCCGATCCTCGTAGCCAGGTGCCTCAGACGAACCGATGCTCAATATCTTCGCGCGTGCCTCCGTTTCCCGCGTCACCGATCCGATCGGTCAGGCGCTGGTCCGCGCCGGGCTGACCCCGAACGCGATGACCGTGCTCGGCACCGCCGGCGCCGTCGTCTGCGCCCTGGCCTTCTTCCCGAACGGCTACCTGCTCTGGGGCACCTTCACGGTGTGGGGCTTCGCCATGCTCGACCTCCTCGACGGCGCCATGGCCCGCGCCCGCGGCTACGGCACCCCGTTCGGCGCGGTGCTCGACGCCACCTGCGACAGGCTGGTCGACGGCGCGCTGTTCGCCGCGATCGCCTGGTGGTGCTTCGTCGTCGACGACAACCACCCGGCCGCCGCCGCGGCGCTGCTGTGCCTGGTGCTCGCCCAGGTCATCTCGTACGTCAAGGCGCGCGCCGACGCGTCCGGCCTGCCGGTCGACGGCGGGCTCGTCGAACGCGCCGAGCGGCTGATCATCGCCCTGGTCGGCACCGGCCTGCACGGCTTCGGCATCCCGTACACCGTGGACGTGACGCTCTGGCTGCTGGCCGTGCTGTCGGTCATCACCCTGCTGCAGCGCTTCGCCGCCGTGGCGAAGGCGGCCCGCGAAGCCGCCGCCGGGGAGCAACCGGCATGAGCGAGCCTGCGAGCGAATCATCCAACACTGCGCCTTCGGCTCAGGCCGCGCCGAGCGTCAGCGAGGCGTGCGCATGAGCAAGCTGACCGAGCGGTTGAGCGCCTTCGGCTACTCCGCCGGGTGGCGGCTGGCCGGCTGGCTGCCCGCCGGGTTCGGCCGCACGGTGTTCTCGCTCGGCGCGGACCTCGCCGTCCGGCGTGACGGGGGCGGTGTGCGGCAGCTGCGCACCAACCTCGCCCGGGTCGTGCCCCAGGCCGACCCCGTCGAGCTGGACGAGCTGACCCGGCGTGCGATGCGTTCGTACGCCCGGTACTGGCACGAGACGTTCCGGCTGCCGTCGATGGACCAGAAGGAGGTCAGCGGCAAGGTCGCGGCCTCCATCACCGGCGTCGAGAACCTCGACGCGGCCCTCGCCGAGGGCAACGGCGCGGTGATGGCGCTGCCGCACAGCGGGAACTGGGACATCGCCGGCGTCTGGCTGGCCGACTACCTCGGCGGGTTCACCACCGTCGCCGAGCGCCTGAAGCCCGAGTCGCTCTACCGCCGGTTCGTCGAGTACCGCGAGTCGCTCGGCTTCGAGATCGTGCCGTTGACCGGCGACAGCTCGGCGATGCGCGTGCTGCTGAAGCGGCTGCGGGAGAACAAGGCGGTCTGCCTGGTCGGCGACCGCGACCTCACCACCAGCGGCATCCCGGTGAAGTTCTTCGGCGAGCAGGCCCGCTTCCCCGGTGGCCCGGCGCGGCTGGCCGCCACGACCGGCGCCGCGCTGATCCCGGCCGGCTGCTGGTTCACCGAGGACGGCTGGCAGATCCGCCTGCACCCGCGCATCCGCGTCACCGCGCGCGCCGAGGTCGCGGCGGCGACCCAGGCATTGGCGGACATCTTCGCCGGCGACATCGCCGCGCACCCGGCCGACTGGCACATGGTGCAGAAGTTCTGGCCGGCCGACCTGGACGCCGGCGAGCAGGTCAGCCTGGAAGAGGCGAGCTGAGGCGTGGCCACGCGTCCGATGCGGGTCGGGATCGTCTGCCCCTACTCCTTCGACGTCCCCGGCGGGGTCCAGGGGCACGTGATCGACCTGACGAAGGCGCTGCTCGCGCGCGGGCACCAGGTGTCCGTGCTCGCGCCCGCCGACGACGACGCCGACCTGCCGGAGTTCGTGCACCCGGCCGGCAAGGCACTCGGCATCCGCTACAACGGCTCGGTCGCACGGCTGCAGTTCGGCCCGGTGTCCTATGCCCGCGTGCGCCGCTGGATCCGTGACGGCGACTTCGACGTCCTGCACCTGCACGAGCCCGCGGCGCCGAGCCTTTCGCTGCTTGCCCTGCTCATCGCGGACGGCCCGATCGTCGCGACGTTCCACACCGCGACCACGCGTTCGCGCACGCTGTCGGCGTTCCAGCCGGTGCTCCGGCCGCTGCTGGAGAAGATCACCGCGCGGATCGCGGTGTCCGCGCTGGCCCGCCGGGTGCAGGTGGAGCACGCGGGCGGCGACGCCGTGGAGATCCCCAACGGCGTCGACGTCGGCTTCTTCTCCTCGGCGACACCGCTGCCCGGCTACCCGCGGGCCGGCGGCACGGTCGGGTTCGTCGGCCGGTTCGGCGAGCCGCGCAAGGGCATGGGGGTGCTCCTGGAGGCGCTGCGGCGGATCCTGCCGGAGTTCGAGGACCTGCGGCTCGTGGTGGTCGGCCGCGGCGACGAAGACCAGCTGCGCCGGGACGCCGGCCCCGCACTGGCACCGCACCTGGAGCTGCTCGGGCAGGCCGGCGACGACGTCAAGGCCCAGGCGCTGCGCAGCGTCGACGTCTACTGCGCGCCCAACACCGGCGGCGAGAGCTTCGGGATGATCCTCACCGAAGCGATGGCGGCCGGGACCCCGGTGCTGGCCAGCGACCTCGACTCGTTCCGGCGGGTGCTCGACGACGGCCACGCCGGGATGCTCGTCGAGACCGGTGACCCGGCGGCGCTCGCGGACGGGCTGCGCGAGCTGCTCGGCGACCCGGCGCGGCGGGCGTCGCTGGCCGCGGCGGCGGGGGAGCGGGTGACGATGTTCGACTGGTCGGTGGTGGCCACGCAGGTGCTGCGCGTCTACGAGACGGCCGTCGCCGCCGACCCGCGGCGCGTCGCGGCGCCGGAGCGGGAGCCGGCCCGGTGAGCGTGCTCGGCTGGCTGCTGCCGGTCCTGGCGCTGGTCGTCGTGCTGGGCGGGCTCTTCCTGGTGGCGACGGCGAACCGGCTCGACCGGCTGCACGTCCGGATGGACGCGGGCTGGGCCGCGCTCGACGCGGCGTTGGCGCGCCGCGCGGTGGTGGCCCGCGCGGTCGCGGTGGTACTGGGCGACACGGACCTGCGGACGCTGGCCGAGCGCGCCGAGGCGGCCCCGCGGGCCGATCGCGAGGGCGAAGAGAACGAGCTGACGCTGCGGCTGAGCCGCGTCGACCGGACGCGCCTGCCGGCCGAACTGGCCGAGGAGCTGACCGACGCGGAGCACCGGGTGGTGATCGCCCGCCGCGTTCACAACGACGCCGTCCGCGACACGCTGCGGCTGCGCCGGCGGCGGAAGGTGCGGTACTTCCGGCTCGCGGGCACCGCGCCGCTGCCGGAGTACTTCGAGTTCGCCGAACCGGAGGTCTGACGTGTGGTGGGTGGTCGTCGAGGAGCAACGGGGCGCGGGTGATGCGCGCGCCTGGAACGTCACCAAGACGAAGCCGGCGGGCGGCGATCGGGCCCGCGCCGACGAAGTGGCCCGGCAGCTCGCGTTCGAGCACCGGCCGGTGCACCCGTCGTCGGTCAAGGAACGGAAGGTGCTGCGGGTCGGCGACGGCTACCTCGTGATCGCGACCGGCCGCACCGCGGCGTACCACTTCCGCGTGACGCTCGGCGAGACCATCACCGAACCGGCGGGCTGAGGCATGGGCTGGTGGGTGGTCGTCGAGGAGCAACGGGGCACTGGGGACGGCCGGAGCTGGTCGCTGTCGGAGACGTTCCCCTACGGCGACCAGGCGACCGCCGAGGCCGAGGCGCTGCGGCTCGCGCGGGAGTACCAGCCGGCCTACCCGTGGTCGCCGAGGTCGCGGAAGGTGCTGCGCGGCCCCGGCGGGTACCTGGTGGTCGTCGAGGGCCGGACGTCGACGTTCCACTTCCGGTTGAGCGTGCTCGAGGAAATCTGAAACCTCCGGCCGCCCGGCCGCGTCGGAGAGGCATGGGTTCGACGTGGTGGGTGGTCATCGAAGAGCAGGGCGGCACCGGCGACACCCGGGGCTGGTCGGTCGCGGACGCGGTGGGGTACGCCGACCGCGAGACCGCCGCGACGGAAGCGTTCATGCTGGCCAAGCAGCACCGGCCGGTGCGGCCCTTCTCGCCGCAGAAGCGCGTCGTCCTGGAGGTCACCGACGGGTACCTGGTGCTCGTGAAGGGCAAGACCGACCTCTGGCAGTTCCGCGTGACGGTGGGCGAGCAAGCCGGCGGCTGACAGACTGGGCGCATGAGTGAGACCTGCGACGTCGCCCACGGCACGGCGGCGGCCGACCCGGACGTGCGGACCCTGGTGGCGGTGTTCGCGTCGCCGGTTTCGCGGTTCCTGCTGAAGTTCGCGCGGGACCTCGGCTACCACGTGGCGCTGTTCGAGCCGGACGCCGCGCGGGTCACCGACGTGCCCGACGGCTTCGAGGCCGCGACCACGCTGCCGCCTCTGGACGCTTCGGCGGACGTCGTCGTCACCGACCACCACCGGCCCGAGCTCGGCGAGGTGCTGAAGGCCGCGCTCGGCCAGGAGCCCCGGTGGATCGGCGTGCTCGGCAACCCACGGCACCCGGGCCCGCACGTGTCCGCGCTGCAGGGACTCGGCGTGGCGGAGGCCGACATCGCCCGGGTGCACCGGCCGGTCGGGCTCAACATCGGCTCGCGGACGCCGCCGGAGATCGCGCTGGCCACGCTCGCCGGCCTGCTGGCCGACCGCAACGACCGCCCGGGCGGCTTCGACTTCGGCTCATGACCGCCGATGTCCCGTGGTGCTTCGTTTCCTGCCCCGCGCGAGCTAGTGGACCGCCATCCCTTCCGGCATCGGCTCGAACCTCGCGTGCCGGCGGGTGAAGGTCGCCGTGCCCGAGGTCATCGAACGCAGGTCGATCAGGTACCGGAGCAGCTCCGTCGCCGGGACCTCGGCCCGGATCACCGTCCGCCCGCCGTCGCCGGCTTCGGTGCCCAGCACCCGGCCGCGCCGGGACGACAGGTCGCCGAGCACCGTGCCGAGGTGCTCGTCCGGCAGCCGGATCGCCACCTCCTCCAGGGGCTCCAGCATCGTGATGTGCCCGCTCGCCGCGGCCTCCCGCACCGCGAGCGCGCCCGCGGTCTGGAACGCCGCGTCCGACGAGTCGACGCTGTGCGCCTTGCCGTCGACCAGCGTCACCTTCACGTCGACCACCGGGTGCCCGTCGGCGAGTCCCCGCTGCAGCTGGGCTCGCACGCCCTTCTCCACGCTCGGGATGAACTGGTGCGGCACCGACCCGCCCACGACCTTGTCGACGAACTGGAACCCGCCGCCGCGAGGCAGCGGCTCGATCTCGATGTCGCAGACGGCGAACTGGCCGTGCCCGCCGGACTGCTTCACGTGCCGTCCGTGGCCCTTGGCCGGTTTGGCGAAGGTCGCGCGCAGGCTGACCTTCACCGGTTCGGTGTCGACGTCCGCGCCGCCCGCCCGCAGCCGCGAGAGGACGACGTCCGCGTGGGCCTCGCCCATGCACCACAGCACCAGCTGGTTCGTCTCGGCGTTGCGGTCGAGCCGCAGCGTCGGGTCGCCGGCGACCAGGCGGGAAAGGTTGCGGGCCAACGTGTCCTCGTCGCTGCGGGTCTTCGCGACCACGGCGACCGGCAGCAGCGGCTCCGGCATCGCCCACGGCTCCATCAGCAGCGGCTCTTCCGGCGAAGAGACGGTGTCGCCGGTCTCCGCCGAGCCGACCTTCGTCAGCGCGCAGAGGTCGCCCGCGACGCAGTAGGGCACTTCCCGCAGGTTCGCGCCGAGCGGGGAGTAGAGGTGCGCGACGCGCTCGTCGGCGTCGTGGTCCTCGTGCCCGCGTTCGGCGAGGCCGTGCCCGGACACGTGCACCGGCCGCTCCGGCCGCAGCGTCCCGGAAAAGACCCGGACGAGGGACACCCGGCCGACGTAGGAGTCGACGGCCGTCCGGACGACCTCCGCGGCGAGGGGGCCCGCGGGGTCGGCGGTGAGGGCGGTGTGCGCCGCGCCGTCCGGCGTGGTGACGTCGGGTGGCTCGTGCTCGAGGGGGGAGGGGAACGCCCGGACGATCCCGTCGAGCACCTCGGCCAGGCCGATCCCGCTGGTCGCGCAGACCGGGATGACCGGGTGGAACGACCCGCGCGCGACGGCGGTCTCGAGGTCGGAGATGAGGGTGTCCTCGGCGATGTCCTCGCCGGCGAGGTAGCGGTCCATCAGGGACTCGTCCTCGCTCTCGGCGATGATCCCTTCGATCAGCTCGTTGCGGGCCTCGGCCATCCGCTCGAGGTCGGCCGGGTCGGGTTCGCCGATCCGGGGCGGGTGCCCGCCCGAATAGTCGAAGTACCGCTGGGTGATCAGCCCGACCAGGCCGTCGCCCGCGGGCAGGTACAGCGGCAGCACGCCGTCGCCGAACGCGGCCCGGCAGGCGGCGATCTCGGCCATCGCGTCGGCCCGGTGGTGATCCAGCCGCGAGACGACGACCGCGCGCGGCATGCCGACGGCGGCGCACTCCTCCCACACCGCGACCGTCGCCGCGTCGACGCCTTCGGCGGCGCAGACGACGAACAGCGCGGCGTCGGCCGCGCGCAGCCCCGCCCGCAGCTCCCCGACGAAATCGGCGTACCCGGGCGTGTCGATCAGGTTGATCTTGTGGCCCTGGTGCAGCACCGGCGCCACCGAGAGGCCGACCGAACGCTGCTGGCGGACGGCCGCGGGGTCGTGGTCGCACACCGTCGTCCCGTCGACCACCGAACCCGCGCGCGGGACGGTGCCGGACGCCGCGAGGAGGGCCTCCGTGAGGGTCGTCTTCCCGGAGCCGGAAGGGCCGACGAGCACCACGTTGCGGACCTTCGCGGGGTCGTCCACAGCGACGGCGGCCCCGGTGCCGGCGTTCTTGGCCTGTTTGTCTACCATGACGACTCCTCGGCGAACGGCTCGGGTACGGGATGTGTCCTCGATCACACACCCGCTACCCTGGTCACGGCAAGGCGGGGCTTCCGGGACCAGCCGAATGCCCGGGGGAGCGTAGGCGGGGGAGCGGCATGGACAGGCGTACTTTCTTGCGGATCTCCGGAGCGGTGCCGGCGGCGGGCCTGGCGGGGTGGCCGCCGCCGGACGACTGGGAGCGGCTGCGACGGCGGCTTACCGGGCCGCTGTTCCGGCCGGGCGACCCGGGCTACTCCGAGGCCAAGCAGGGCTTCTTCACCATGTACGACGACCGGGCGCCGGCGGCCGTGGTCGGCGCGGCGCGCGTCGAGGACGTCCAGGCGGCCGTGGGCTTCGCGGCCCGGCACCGGCTGCCGGTCGCCGCGCGCGGCGGCGGGCACAGCTACCCCGGCTACTCCACAGTGGATGGTGGGATCGTCGTGGACCTGAGCCGGTTTTCGGGGATCGAAGCGGGTTCCGCCGGCCGGGCGGTGATCGGCGCCGGCGCCCGGCTGGGCCCGATCGCGACGACGCTCGCGGCGGCGGGCCGGGTGCTGCCGGCGGGCAGCTGCGGCACGGTCGGCATCGCCGGGCTCGCCCTCGGCGGCGGGGTCGGCGTACTCGACCGGAAGTACGGGCTGACGTGTGACCACCTCGAGGCGGCGCGGATCGTCACGGCCGACGGCCGGGTCCGCACGGTGTCGGCGACCGCGGAGCCCGACCTCTTCTGGGCGCTGCGCGGCGGGGGCGGCGGCAACTTCGGGATCGTCACCGGCTTCACCTTCCGGACGGTGCCGATCGCGGACGTCGCCACCTTCGCCCTCGAGTTCCCGCCGGCCGCCGGGGCCGCACTGCTGGCCGCGTGGCAGGAGTGGCAGCCGGCGGCGCCGGACGAGCTGTGGTCGGGCATGGGGCTGGCCTGGAACGAGGCCACGCTCGGCGGCACGTTCCTCGGGCCCCGGGCCCGGATGCACGCCCTGCTCGAGGACCTCGTCCGCCGGGTCGGCACCGCGCCGACGAAGTGGACCGAGGACGTCCAGGACCACCTGAAGGCCATGCGGTCGTTCGACGACCAGGAGTCGCGGGCGTCGGCGGCCGCGGACCGGGGCACGTACATCGGCACGTCGCGGATGCTGACCCGGCCGCTCGCCGACCCGGGCGCGGTGGTCGAAGTGCTCACCCGGGACCCGGGCGTCCGCACGATCGTGGACTCGGGCGGCGGCGCCATCGCGCGGGTCGGCGCCCGCGAGACCGCGTTCCCGTACCGGACGGCGCTCGCCAGCTTCCAGTTCCTGCACGGCGCGGCGCCCGCGGACGGCGGCGAGGCGGGCGCACGGCGCTCGCTCGCCGCCGTGCGCGACGGCCTCGGGCCGGAGTTCGGCACGACCGGCTACGTCAACTACCTCGACCCGGAGATGCCGGACTGGGCCGAGGCATATTACGGAGTGAACCTGCCCCGGCTGCGCACTGTCGCCCGAAAGTATGACCCGCGAGGAATTTTCGCTTTCCCGCAAGGGCTTTCGGCGCCCCGCTCGACTGTCCACATCGGAGAGACCTAGACTGCGCCGAACCGAGGGCAGAGGGGCAGCGCGTGCTCGACCTGGCATTCTCCACGGAGGACCTGGCGCACACCCGGTTCGCGTTCTCCCCGGCGTGGGAGATCGTGGCGAGCGTCCGCGTCCTGAACCGGCCGGGGGAGCACGCCCTGCACCTGCCGTGGGTCAAGCGCGCCACCGCGGCGCTCGAGGAGGCCGGCCTCGACATCGGGCTGCTGCGCGACCTCGTCCCGCTGCGGCACCTGCCCGGCTTCCTGGCCGGCACGCCGTCGACACCGGTGCCCGACCTCGCCGACGAGCTCGCCGACCTGCGTGACGTGCCCGCCCGCGTCGTCCGGCGCGAGCTGGACGGGATGGCCGGGCCGCGCACGCCGGCCCTCAACCGTTTTCACCGGGACCCGGAGGCCGGTCTCGAGCGGCTCGCGGCGCTGATGGAGGAGTACTGGGCCCTGGTGCTCGCCCCGGACTGGCCGCGGATCCGCGCGCTGCTCGAGGCCGACGTGCTGCACCGGTCGCGGCTGCTGGCCCAGGGCGGGGCGGCCGAGCTGTTCAACGACCTCACCCCGCTGGTCCGCTGGCAGGCCGGCACGCTCACGGTCGCGCACCGCCACCTGCACGCGGCCGTGCCGCTCGACGGGCGGGGCCTGGTGCTGGTGCCCTCGGCGTTCGTCTGGCCGCGGGTGTTCTCCAAGACCGACCCGCGGTGGCAGCCGGTGCTGCGCTACCCGCCGCGCGGGATCGCGACGCTGTGGGAGACCGGCACCGCCGTCGCGCCCGGGGCGCTGGCCGCCGTGGTGGGCCGCGGCCGGGCCATGCTGCTGGCCGAGCTGACCGCACCGGCGTCCACTTCCGAGCTCGCCCGCCGGACCCGGCTCAGCGCCGGGGCGGTGTCGCAGCACCTCGGCGTCCTCAAGGCCGCGGGCCTGGTCAGCGGGCACCGTGCCGGACGTCACGTCCTCTACGCGCGCACGCGGGCCGCGGAAGTCCTGGTCGAGGGCGTACCGGAAGTGGACTGCTGAGATAGCCGTGTACTGGCCTGCTTGAAGGGTCCACCGCCGACCTACGCTCGGATTCGTCACCCCCGTTCTCCCTGTGGAAAGGCCCCGTCGTGTCCGAGCAGCAGACCACCGCCAGTGGCACCGTCCAGTCCGTCACCGGAACCGCCAAGGTGAAGCGCGGCATGGCCGAGATGCTCAAGGGCGGCGTGATCATGGACGTGGTCACCGCCGAGCAGGCCAAGATCGCCGAAGACGCCGGCGCGGTCGCGGTGATGGCGCTCGAGCGAGTGCCCGCCGACATCCGCGCGCAGGGCGGCGTCGCGCGGATGAGCGACCCCGACCTGATCGACGGCATCATCGAAGCCGTCTCGATCCCGGTGATGGCCAAGGCCCGCATCGGCCACTTCGTCGAGGCGCAGGTGCTGCAGTCCCTCGGCGTGGACTACGTCGACGAGTCCGAGGTGCTCACCCCGGCCGACTACGCCAACCACATCGACAAGTGGGCGTTCACCGTCCCCTTCGTCTGCGGCGCGACCAATCTGGGCGAGGCGCTGCGCCGGATCACCGAGGGCGCGGCGATGATCCGCTCCAAGGGCGAGGCCGGTACCGGTGACGTCTCCAACGCCACCACGCACATGCGGCAGATCCGCGGCGAGATCCGCAAGCTGACTTCGCTGCCCGAGGACGAGCTGTTCGTCGCGGCCAAGGAGCTGCAGGCGCCGTACGAGCTGGTCCGCGAGGTGGCGCGGGCCGGGAAGCTGCCGGTGGTGCTGTTCACCGCGGGCGGCATCGCCACCCCGGCCGACGCGGCGATGATGATGCAGCTCGGCGCCGAGGGCGTGTTCGTCGGCTCCGGCATCTTCAAGTCCGGCAACCCGGCCCAGCGCGCCGCGGCGATCGTCAAGGCGACGACCTTCCACGACGACCCGGACGTCCTCGCGAAGGTCTCGCGCGGCCTGGGCGAGGCCATGGTCGGCATCAACGTCGAGGACGTGCCGGAGCCGCACCGCCTGGCCGAGCGCGGCTGGTGACTTCCTAGATGTATTCGGAGATCTCGACGCCGTAGGTTCCCGGCTCGAGGGCTTCGAAGATGTGCGGGACGTCGCCCGGGTAGGAGATGTAGTCGCCGGGGTTCAGCTCCTCCGGCGCCTCCACCAAGCCCACCCGGGCGCGTCCCGCGCACAGCACGATGTGCTCCATCACGCCGGTCATGTGCGGGTCGGACCGCCGCGGCGTACCGGGTTCCGCGCGGATGAGGTACATGTCCCGCCGCGCGGACGGGGGGCAGGCCGACAGCAGCGTGCACGCGTAGTCGGCGTGCTCGGCGAAGACCGTCGGGCCCTTCCCTGCGCGGATGACGCGGACCTTCGGCCGCTCCGGCTCGACGAGCCGGGAGAACGGCACGTCGAGGGCGACGCCGAGCGCCCACAGCGTCTCGACGCTGGGGTTGCCGGTGCCGGACTCGAGCTGGGAGAGCGTCGACTTGGCCAGGCCGGCGCGGCGCGCGACCTCGGTCAGGGACAAGCCCGCGCGGGTGCGTTCCCGGCGCAGGGACGCCGCGATGATCTCGAGGGGCGCGCCCGTCGTTTCCTGCGACATTGCTGTTCGCTCCATCGGTCGTTCCGTTCGCCTTGACGAACACGGGGCCTTGCGTTCACCATAGAACACATGCGTTCGATCTGGCGAACACTCGATCGGGGCCTCGCCCGCGACATCGGCCTGGTCTGCCTGGCCGATTGTCTCGTGGGCGTGTCCTACGGGGCCATCGCGGTGAGTTCCGGTTTCCCGTTCTGGCTGCCGATGCTGATGTCGGTGCTGGTCTTCGCCGGCGCGTCCCAGTTCATGTTCGTCGGGATCGTGGCCGCGGGCGGCAACCCGTTCGCGGCGGTGCTGGCCGGGCTGCTGGCCAACGCGCGGCACCTGCCGTTCGGTTTCGCGATCGGCGACGTGCTGGGCAAGCGGTGGTCCGCCCGGCTGGCCGGCAGCCACCTGATGATCGACGAGTCGGTCGCGTTCGCCCTGGCCCAGCGCGAGGCCGACCGCCGCCGCGCGGCGTACTGGGCGTGCGGGATCGGGCTGTTCGCCTGCTGGAACCTCGGCGTGGTCGCCGGTGCGTTCGCCGGGTCCGTCATCAGCGACACCGACGTGTTCGGCCTGGATGCGGCCTTCCCGGCGGTGCTGCTGGCGCTGGTCCTGCCGTCCTTGCGCGACCGCGCGTCACGGCTGCCGGTGCTGGTGGGAGTGGTGGTCGCGCTGGCCGCGACGCCGTTCCTGCCGGCCGGGCTGCCGGTGCTGCTGGCCCTGGCCGGTGTCGTGACCGGGGTCGCGGCGAAGGAGCCGCAACTGCAGGAGGCCGGCTGATGGACGGGGTGGAGCTGCTGGTCGGCACGGTGGTGCTGGCGCTGGGGACGTTCGCGTTCCGGTTCGCCGGGCCGGTGCTGCGCAGCCGGGTGAAGCTGTCTCCGCGCGCGGAGAGGCTGATGGCCCTGGCGGCGGTGGTCCTGCTGGCGGCGCTGGTGGCAGTGAGCGCGTTGACGGAGGGCCACGGGTTCGCGGGCTTCGCCCGGCCGGCGGGGGTGCTGGTCGCGGGGGTGCTGGCGTGGCGGAAGGCCCCGTTCGTGCTGGTGGTGGTGGCCGCCGCGGCGACGGCGGCGCTGCTCAGGCTCGCCGGAGTCCCCTGAGGCTCCCGCGGTTGCCCGGCGCCCCAATGTGGCGTTGGTTGCGTCGGACGCACCCAATGTGGCGTTCGGTGCGTGAGACGCACCGAACGCCACATTGGGGCGCTTGGGGCGCTTGGAGCGCTGAGGTCCGGCGACCGAGCTGACCTGCCGGGTAGGCGGGTAAGGAGGGCGTCTAGGCTGGTGGGAAGGTCTTTCGGGAGGTCGGGTGTCGTCGGAGCCGGTCATCGGTGTGCTTGCCATGCAGGGTGCTGTGCGCGAGCACGTCGCCATGCTGGAAGACGCCGGCGCGCGGGCCAAGCCGGTGCGCCGGGCCGCTGAACTGTCCGAAGTGGATGGTCTGGTGCTGCCCGGTGGCGAGTCGACCACCATGTCGCGGCTGCTCGAAACTTTCGAGCTGCTGGAACCACTGCGGGCGCGGATCGCCGACGGACTGCCCGCCTTCGGGTCGTGCGCCGGGATGATCCTGCTCGCGCGGCAGACCCTCGACGGGCGGCCGGACCAGCAGCAGCTCGGCGGGCTCGACGTCGTCGTCCGGCGCAACGCCTTCGGCAGGCAGGTCGACTCCTTCGAAGCCGACCTCGACTTCGCCGAGGTGGACGAGGGGCCGGTGCACGCGGTGTTCATCCGGGCCCCGTGGGTCGAGAAGGCCGGTGACGGCGTCGAGGTGCTGGCCACGGTCAGCGGCGTGCCCGGCGTGGGAGACGAGACCGCTAGGATCGTCGCGGTCCGGCAGGGGGCGGTGCTGGCGACCGCGTTCCACCCGGAGCTGACGCCCGACGTGCGGGTGCACCGGCTGTTCGTCGACCTCGTGCGGAAGGCTTCCTGAGACGCGGTGCCCGGCCGGGGTACGGAACAGATGGAGGAGAGATGAGCGGCCACTCCAAGTGGGCCACCACGAAGCACAAGAAGGCCAACCTCGACGCGAAGCGCGGCAAGCTCTTCGCGCGGTTGATCAAGAACATCGAGGTGGCCGCGCGGACCGGCACCGGGGGTGGCGACCCGGATGGCAACCCCACGCTCTACGACGCCATCCAGAAGGCGAAGAAGAACTCGGTCCCGCAGGGCAACATCGAGCGCGCCCGCAAGCGCGGCGCCGGTGAAGAGGCCGGGGGCGCCGACTGGCAGAACATCACGTACGAGGGCTACGGCCCCAACGGCGTGGCGGTGCTGATCGAGTGCCTCACCGACAACAAGAACCGCGCCGCGATGGAGGTCCGCACCGCGCTCACGCGCAACAACGGCTCCCTCGCCGACCCGGGCTCGGTCGCCTACATGTTCACCCGCAAGGGCGTCGTGATCATGCCGAAGGGCGACGCGTCGGAGGACGACGTCCTCATGGCGGTCCTCGACGCGGGCGCCGAAGAGGTCAACGACCTCGACGAGAGCTTCGAGATCGTCTCGGAGGGCGGCGACCTGGTCCCGGTGCGCAAGGCACTGCAGGAGGCCGGCTTCGAGTACGAGTCGGCCGAGCTGACGTTCCTCCCGTCGGTCAGCGTCCCCCTGGACGCGGACGGCGCGAAGAAGGTGTTCAAGCTGATCGACGCCCTCGAAGACTGCGACGACGTCCAGAACGTCTACGCGAACTTCGATGTGTCCGACGAGGTGCTCGCCGAAGTCGGCTGACGTCGAGGCCGGGAGTCGCGCCGAAGGCCGCCAGGGGGCAGGGTCCTCGTGGCGGCCTTCGCGCTGTCCTGTGGCGGAGGTGGGTGCGTGCATGCCGGAGTCGGGTACTTCGGCGGTGAAGAACGTCTACGCACTGCGTAACCGTCCATGTGTCGGACGAGGT